>NZ_QUFB01000015.1:2170-63236 GCF_003478335.1 Clostridium sp. AM49-4BH | reverse complement strand
TTGATTTACATGCCTTTCGGAAACTCGAAGTCCCGGAAGCAAGGTATTCATCATTTTTGAAAGGGACTTTGCGCTCGTCGTTACTTATGTCTCGTATTTCAGAGACATTAAGTAACGTGACGTAGCGCATCGTAGCGAAAGCGTCCCGTCCAAAAATGGATGATACCTTGCTAAACCGGGACATCTCAGACACTCCTTCAGGCATGTATTCATCAGAGACTTAACAAAATAAGAAATCACGTAAAAACTCTGCATTCTGCGGCAATTGTCTTAGTTTTCTTGATGGTAGGACAATTCACTTTGTCGGCTGCAAAATAGCTATTATTTTCCGACATAATAAGCAATATGTGGTTTCGACAGTGATTTCCAGTATGGAAAGTTTTAATTATTTATATGAACGTTTTCACAAAATGTTCATACTTTTACCACAAGACGCACACAGTTTTTCGGTAACTTATTACTTGTAAGTTGATTACATTACTTACTTTTTTCATAATCATTTTCATTAACGGGACTTGGCAGATCTCCCTCCGCCAAGTCCCCCTCCCATTTTAAACACATATTTAATGCACACCCAACAAACAGATTTCTAAAAATGCGCAATTCATCTAATAAATGCTAAAAATGTACACTTCAACCGGTAGCTTCCAAAAAAGCTCAAATCAATGAATAAATTCCAAAAATACGTGCTTCAACTAATAAATTCCAAATCGGAACACTGTCGTTGATTCAAAGGTTTCCCCTGCTTTAAGGATCGGTGATGGGAATTTCGGCTCATTAATTCCATTTGGGTACTGCTGTGTTTCAAAGCATAAACCACCGAAATTTCCATAGGTAATGCCACCTTTTCCACCTTGTTCTACAAGCTCTTTCGCCGTATACAACTGTACACCCGGCATATCTGTAAACACTTCCACAATACGTCTACTTTCCGGATCTCTCACAGCAGCTGCATAGCAGATCTCGCCCGGATTGCCCGGTAAAATATAATTGTGATCATATCCGGATACTGTCTGAGCATTTGCATCATCTTCACCGATTCTGGAACCAATGTCATGAAACTCTCTAAAATCCATTGCTGTTCCTGCAACATCACAAATTTCTCCTGTTGGCAGTCGTTTTTCATTGATCGGTGTATATTTTGCTGAAGCAATCTGCACCTGTGCACCCAACACATCTCCGGCAGCCTGTCCACCACAACCAATATTAAAATAACTGTGATTGGTGATATTTAATATTGTATCGGCATCACTCACCGCATTATATTCGATCATTAACTCGTTGGCATCATTCCAAGTATATGTGATCGTAAGTGTCAGATTTCCCGGAAATCCCTGCTCGCCATCCGGACTAACTCTTGAAAATGATACACTTGCATCATCCTGACTTGTCGCACATTCCGCATCATACATCAAATAGTTGTAACGTAAAAAACCGCCATGCAAACAGTTTGTACCATCATTATCATCCAATGGATACTCTTTACCGTTTAATACAAAGCAAGCATTTGAAATACGGTTTGCACAACGTCCTACCGGCGATCCAAAACTCGGCACATTGCTCTCATAGCCACTTAATGTATCATAGCCCAGTACTACATCCTCTAATTTACCATCCTTATCCGGTACAATAATGCTTTGGATCACTGCACCATAATCCAAAAACGAAACACTGGCTCCCTGTCCATTGGTCAATGTATATTTTGTGACCTGTTTCCCCTCTTTTGTTACACCATAATTTTCTTTTTCGATTCCCATAATTTCCTCCAATCCATCCCATTATCAGCAGTTCATCTCTAAGCACGGTTTACCGTGCCATTTCGAGTATAGCAAATGCATTATTCTTTGACAAGCACTGACACTTTTGTAATGTTGTATTCTTCAAACTGCTGAATCATGTTCTGCGTAATGATTTCTCCACACACGGCAATCGGTACTGCCGGCGGACACGACACCGTCTCTGCTCCGCAAATACGTCCTTCTGCCTGCGATACTGCGATTTCTTCACATTCTGCCATTACCGCCTCTCGTATTGTACAGGCTCGTAATGCAGGAGTGCTGATCCTTGTCGCTGCCTCGGGCACAGTCTCCTTAGCGTTTTCTTCACATAGTGGATGCAAATACCGTCCCAAATGTTCTGGCATCTGCTGCCTCAACTCGACTTTCTGCATTCTATCAAACGTCCGTGCAAAGTGTTCGATACGCGCCAGATCTTGTTCTGTATTTTCCGGTGTCCCCATCAATACCACATACTGATGATCTGCATATTCACACTCTATCTGCGCTTTTCTCATCTGCTCAGCAAGCCTTTCTCCATCCAAACACATAGCTGCTGCACAAATGGTCAGCTTAAGCGGCTCCTGCCCGGTTAACGCAAATCCACACTGTCTCAGCGTTTCCCCGCATTGCTGAAAACGTTTGACAAACGACTGTAGCCGCTCCGGATAATCGTCTGCCAAGTAATGATTACAATAATCCAAAGACTGTAATATCAGATACGATGGGCTGGTCGAGCCAAACAGTGCCATCGCCCGCGGTATCCGTTCAATTGAAAAATCGGACGCCTGTTTCGCAATGTGTAAATATGCTCCCCCGGTCAACACCGGAAGCGTTTTGTGTGCTGAATCACAGCATATATCAGCTCCAAGCTGCATAGGATGCAATGGTTCCTGCAAAAAATTCAAATATGCACCATGCGCATTATCGACTGCCAAAGGCAGATCGTATTCCCTGCACACTCCGGACAGACCGCTAATATCCTGAATATTTCCCAAATAATCCGGCGAGGTTATATACACACCTATCACATTACCACATAGTTCCTGTAATGTCTGCCGCAGTCTTTGAGGTGATACGACAGCCGTACATAGATGGGAATCTTCTCCCCGCAAAAATATAATATCCACATCCAGCAATGCACACGCATCGATCATTGCCCGGTGAACATTACGAGCCGCCAATATTGTCGGCCGCATTGTCCGCTGCCAGCGCCCGGTGCGTTTTGCCCTCTGCAGCAACGCATCGATCATAACTTTAATGCACAGCGAAGATCCCTCCGTCGAATAAAAAGTGTGTCCTGTGTTAAACAACATTGCGGCATTCTGCTGACTTTCTCGAATGATTCCTTCTGCTGCATGTAACACATCTGCTCCCTGTACCTCTGTAATATCTTTCGGTTCGCAACCCAAAAACACATGCCCTTTATGACCGGGCATGTGTAATCTGCTGCACTTCCTATTTTGATAATCTTCTACAAAATCACAAATCGGTGTTCTCAACAATATTCTCCTCTTAATCCTATTGCCATCCTTCGCATCCGGTAAACTACACAACCCCTGTTGCAATTCTACGCATCCGATAAATTACACAACCCCTGCCAATTCAGGCTTTTAGACCGGTTCCAATCTTTTCTCCCTGTTTAACAACCGTCTCAATACCTTCTGCACTATTTTGCCAAATATCCTCATCTATGCGTACCTGACCTGCTTGTACCGCTACAATGACCGTGGAGCCGCCAAATTCAAAATATCCTTTTTCTTCCCCGCGAGATACCGTTTGCTCGACGTCATGATTCACAATTCTACCAACAAGCAATGCCCCCACTTCCATCAACAATAAACGGCCAAAATGTCTGCTCTTTTGAATACAAAACTCTCTGGTATTTTCTTTATAGATCGGATAATATTCTCCTGCCACAGGATTCACGGTATGATATACTCCCGGAATATGAAACTCTCTGGAAAGCTCTCCATCATCTACAAACGCATATCGATGGTAATCATCCACCGTCAAACGAAATACGCACAGTATACCCCCCTCATATTCTTTGGCAACCCGCTTACTTCTCGTCAGACTTTCCATCGTATACTGTGTATCTTTGATGCAAAACTGCGCCTCCTCTGTGATCGGATACACCGAAAGCTTACTGTCACACGGTGCTGTAAACGCCTCTGCCGCCTCTGCAAACGGTCTGCTGCTCGGACGGATCTTCCGTGTAAAGAAATCATTATAACTGGTAAATTCCTGTTTTTCATATTGTGACAAGTCGATATGATTTTTCTGAACAAATGGGGAAACCAATACAGTAGACAAGCCGGAGTCCATAAATCGCCCTGCAATTCTTGAAACAACAGGCTGAACTAACACTGACAGCAGCTTGCGCCCCAGTGCTGTTCCATACAATTTTTGCAGGAATACATCCTGCTGCCCATTCGCACAAACTTCCTTGCCTGTCCGGTCTTTATAACGCATCGCTCGAATCCTCCCTTACTATGATCAGCCCATAATAAAATATTCTGTTATCCATTTCCAAAAAGAAGTACGTGGAAAATGCATTTTCGGTACCATCATCTTGGAATTAAAGATCACCAACAACACTGCAATTGCAACGACAACAACGATTCCTGTCAAGACCAGATTGCCCGGCTTGCGCAGCTTAAAATCTACGACAAACAACGTACCTACTGTCAACAGCATTACATGTAACAGTACCAAAAAGGTCGTATTGTTTAACACCATCTGTACAACAAAGATCAATGGAAGTACAATGGCAACCGTCGTGATCGGCAGCCCATGATAATAATGGTTGGCACCGTCCTCGTTTTGCTGGCGTTCAATTTCCAATACATTAAAAAATGCCAGTCGGATCACTCCACAAATTGTATAATATCCGATACAAAACCAGCCAAGTGCTCCACGCACTCCCATCAGATAACAGATCATTGCCGGAAACACACCAAAACAGACGCAGTCGCACAGAGAATCGATCTGCACACCAAACATCTTTTCCCGGTCTGTACGATTCTTTTTGCTTCGCGCAATCTTGCCATCGAACATATCACATAAGCCGGACAACGCCAGGCAAAAAACTGCGGAGCGAAAACTGCCTTCTATCGCAAGTGAAATACCAACCAATGTAATGACCAAACTAATATAGGTCAAAACAACCGTATAATCATATACTCCTATCAAACGTATCTTTTTCATAACACTCTAATCCTCCAAGTTATCGACAGCCCACATGGTTTGAGCCGCCATTGCCGTCTTCTCTCTAAAGAGCTATCGGCCAATTTTAATGTAAGCGAATATTGACATTATACCACAAATTGCAAGCTGCGTATAATAACTTATTCCTCGACTAACGATCAATACCGGAAGTGCCAAAGTTCCTCCACATAATGGAGTAAATATTCTTAAGAACAATGCCTCTGATATTCCTACTCCTCCAGGAAACGGAAGCATATCTACCGCAACCGATATCATTCCCTGTAATAATACGATGAGTCCTATACTTCCCGCCGTTACCCCTAAGCTTCGACACGCTGCTACAGTCACCAAAAACAAACATCCACGTTGAAGGAATGTGATAACAAGTACCTGTAGCACAATAATCTTATGAGACTTAAAAAATGCTGCTGCCTGGCTGTATTTTTCCATCGCACCATCCAGTCTTTCTCGTAGTTTAATCCCCCGTTTCCAATGAAAAATCCGGGTAACAAGGTCGATCATCGCTGCCACCATTCGATGCATCCAGTCAGGATGAAAAACTAACGCTAACATTACCCAGACACAGATCACATTTAAGATGATCCCTAAATAACACCAAAACAAAATGGGATTCAAATAGTGCATCACTACCGGTGGTCGGATCACCAGCACCGCCAATCCTAAAATTACCAGCACCATCTTATAGGTGATCGTTACGATCAACAGGATAAGTGTAGAAACAGATAATGGCAGCTTATCTTTTTTCATAAAGTATAACTGCATCGGCTGCCCACCGGAAGCCGACGGTGTGATCGCACTGAAGAAAAATCCGACAAAAGAATACAGACAACAATGGGATGCCTTCGCCTTTTGTCCGGACGTTCGAAACAGCCACCATAAAATAACGGATTCTCCTAATACAAACACCAGCACTAAAAAGATACTGCCGATCAGGTAACGTATATCTGCCCCTCTAAGGCAAGCCCATATCGCAGCCGGGTCTTGCTCATGAAAGATAGAATATAACGTAAGTGCAATGATCCCGAGCAGAAACACAGCTTCTAAGACTACCTTTTTATTAATTTTTAGAGCTGTCATCTTCGGTGATCACCTCGCTTTCTCCAAATATTTTATGATCCAGGCGTTCAAAAATATGCTGAACCAATTGATAACATTCCGTGTGTCTTCCAAAATACAAACAACCTTCACTGATCACCACTGCCCCCAACACATCGATCAGATAATGTTGTTTGGTAAACTGTGTGGATGCACAGACAAGCACTGCAAATACACCGGAAAGCACGCGATACCATTTTGGAATCTTATCATTACCGCGAATTGCCGCAAAGCAAAACCAACTTACAAGACAATGAATTGATGGAAAAAGGTTCGTCGGCGCATCAATTCCCTGCATAAACGACATAAGGACACCGCTTAGTCCGGTTCCAACCTCAGAAGGCCTGATATTCGTTGTCGGTAAAATAACGAAAAAAACACCGCAAATAATACGCGACAGATAATCTCCCACTGCAAAGCGATACCACTCCTCTTTGCCAAGACCGGTGATCAATACGTAATTGATCGCCCAAAATGCAAAGCACCCCAAATAAATCCAGATCCAGTCCGGTTCATATGGAATCTGCCTATCAATCCATAATGTCAGATCATAATGTTTTGCATTGCGCATCAAAAACTGCGTTCCGGAATAGATCAGTGAATTAAACACAAAACAAAAAATAACGCTAAATATCGCATATCTCGGGATCCATTTCCCGATACTTTTGTCATAACGTTCTCTTCTAATCTTTTTACGGTTGGAAGCAGTCCTTACAGGTCGATTGCTCATTGTCCTATTCCTTCCTCTATCAGCTTCGGTGATTCTTCGAAACTTCATTGTGCGCTAAAATTATGCGCAGCTATTATAATAACACAATTTGCCGCCAAAAAGAACGCATTCAGGGTCATTGTCATAATATCGTCAGAAATCGTTATTATTTTGACTGTGAAGAATGAGAATGATTTATATCTGCTGCCTCTGCAAAGCCCTTTTGATTGTCCGACGGCAGTTCCGGATCCGGATCGTTCAAATGCAGAAAAATTTTCATTGTCATCTGATATGCATACAGAAGCAGCGGCACGACCATCGTCATGATCATGCTTGCCAAAAACAAACGAACTGTATATTTTTTCACAAAGACAGCCGCAATAAATGTCGCCGCATACATAAGCACGATCAATATAATTCCAAGGATCGCCATTACTCTTTTTATTGTTCGAAATACCTTTTCACGTTTCATTCTTTGGTCTCCTCTCCATGAATCCATGCAAAATACTGCCGGATCTTGAGCTCATACCCATGATCGACCGGATGGTAAAAGGTTCGATCCGCTATCTCATCCGGCAAATACTGCTGTTTTGCATAATGTTTTGGATAATCATGTGCATACTGATATCCGATTCCGTGTCCTAATTTACCGGCACCGCCATAATGTGCATCCTGCAAATAGGGTGGGATTCCGGAAATTTTCGTATGCTGAACACAATCCATTGCCTCACTGATCGCCGTTACTGCAGAATTGCTCTTTGGCGCACTTGCTACATATGTCGCTGCCTGCGCTAAAATGATCTGCGCCTCCGGCATTCCGATCCGTTCTACCGCCTGCGAAGCACTTACAGCAACTACCAAAGCCATGGGATCTGCATTAGAAACATCTTCTGCTGCACAGATCATAATGCGTCGGGCAATAAATTTGATATCTTCCCCTGCATTTAACATTCTTGCGAGATAATAAACCGCCGCATCCGGATCAGAACCACGCATACTTTTAATAAACGCTGAGATCGTATCATAATGGTTATCACCGGATTTATCATATCGCACCACACGCTTCTGAATACATTCCTGCGCCACGTCAAGTGTGATCGTAATAAGGCCGTCTTCTCCACGCTCTGTTGTCAACACAGCCAGCTCTATCGCATTCAGTGCAGCTCTGGCATCTCCATCTGCCATATCTGCTAAAAAGTCCAGTGCATCTTCTGTCAATCGAACCTTATAACTGCCCATACCACGCTCCGTATCCTCTACCGCACGCCGTAAAAGCCGCTTTATGTCATCCGTCTGCAGCGAATGCAGCTCAAAAATGATCGACCGCGACAGCAAAGCGCCGTTTACTTCGAAATACGGATTTTCTGTCGTAGCTCCGATCAAGATGATCGTCCCATCCTCCACAAAAGGGAGCAGATAGTCCTGCTGACTCTTATTAAAACGATGAATCTCGTCTACAAACAAAATCGTGCGCTTTTGATACATTCCTGCATTATCCTGTGCCTGTTTTACAACTTGTTCCATATCTTTTTTGCCAGCGGATGTTGCATTGATCTGCAAAAATTCTGCACTCGTCGTATTGGCGATCACCTTGGCAAGTGTTGTCTTCCCGGTACCCGGCGGTCCATAAAATATAATAGAACTCAGTTTGTCTGCCTTGATCGCACGATATAACAGCTTTCCCTTACCGATAATATGCTCCTGTCCGACAACTTCCTCCAAAGTCGTTGGACGAAGACGAGAGGCAAGTGGGGATTCCTGTTCCTTTGTCTGTTCTCTCATATATTCAAATAAATCCATGTTCTTCCTCCAAGCGCCTACATAACGATATTGCTATCCCGAAACCATTCCTGCCCTGATCGGACAGAAATATAATTCCTATCAAAGGCTATCTGTCACATTCTAATCAAATAGCAGCACCTCGCCGTCACGCACGCCAAAATAAATATGTTCTTCTTGTCCGCTGATCTGTGCCTGCCCGGCAGTCGCTTCTGTCACTTTATTAATCAAACTGTCTTTGTCACTATCCGGCACAGCAACTGTTACAACTACATCTTCCGCATAAACCGTATCCATCAGCGGTAATCCCATCTGCCCAAAAATATACTGTAATTTCCCAATCCCATTATAATCTGTGCGGATCTCCAACCGATATCCCATCAGTTTATCTATGATCGTACTCGCCGCAAGCCCCGCCTGCGCCGCCTGTGAATAGGCACGCACCAGTCCACCGGTACCGAGCAGCGTACCGCCAAAATAGCGTGTCACGATCACTAAAATATCATGCACGCCCGCTCCATGTAACACCTCCAAAATAGGTCTGCCCGCAGTTCCTGACGGTTCGCCATCATCTGTACAACGGCTGACTTCCCCATGTTCGCCAAGTATGAAAGCATAGCAATTATGTCTGGCATCCCAATATTTCTTTTTGGTCTGCTCAATGATCTGCATCGCCTCCTGTTCTGTCTGAACGGGAAATACCTGTGCAATAAATCTCGATTTTTTTTCTATGATCTCATCCGTGCCACCTTCGAGCACAACACATCCAATCCGATTTGTTGAAATATCCATTCGTTCCTCCATCGTAACAACAATGATCCCACGTGCCTACTTTTGCTTGTGACTCCGGTATACCAAGGAAATCTGCGTACCGATCGTGATCAGGGCACTTATGATCACCAATGCATAAAAACTGACGCCACGGCTTAACAGCATTGCCGGATAAACGTATTGATTCTGCATGATCGTTCGAAACATCACCACGCTAAATCCCTCATTCGCTCCAACGCCACCCGGAACCGGCAGAATATCAATACACACAGAGATAAAACTCTGCAGAATGATCACTTCGATCACCGTGCTTCCGGATAGTCCAAGTGCCAGATAAATAAACCATGTGACCAAAAAGTAGACCAAACGCTGTGCTAATGTGATCACTAACACGATCCCGGCAGTTCCCCAATGAGTACGCATATATAGGGCGCCCTCTTCATAGGCTTCCAGCATATGATCCAATTTCTTTTCCAAGCGTTCTCTGCGTTTTACCAAACGCACTTTATGAAGCAGCCACGTTGCAAACCGAACAATATAGCGTGCTCCATTTTTGGAAAATACAATAATTCCATACAATACGATCGAAACAACATTAACTGCCATCCCAACCCAGAACAACCATTGATAATGTCCCAGTGTCTTTACCATAAACGGATGGTAAAACAGCACCACGATCGCTTCCACGATCACCAATGCGATCTTGTAAATAATCGTCCAAAATAACATTGCCACCGAAGATGCGCCCATATTGATGCCGTCAGCTTTCATATACAATACCATCATGGGCTGCCCACCGCTGGCTGACGGTGTCAATGCATTAAACAAAAAGCCGATAAAAGAATACCGCAGCGACGGGAAAAAATGCATACGCTCTCCAAGCGAGCGCAATATAACGATCAAGGACGTGGATTCCAAGATCAAATACATGACCGCACACAACACAGCAAATAATATCATGCTTCCCGATGCCCCCTGCAGCAGTCGTCGGATCTCCGGAAGATCCTGATCTTTTAACAGCAAATACATGGTTGCTCCCAGCAACAACAGCATAAATATAATGTTTCCGATTAATTTTGTCTTTTTTTGCATATATCCCTCACTTTATCATTGATAACCTTATAACCCACTTTTTAGGAAGGATCCTCACCTTACTTATCACGAAAAAGCTCTGTGGAACGCTGCACAATGCCGTTAATATAAGCAATAAATATTCCATAGTTCACAATCGGCACCTTTTGTTCCTTTGCCATAAAAATACGATGTTTCATCTCTTTTTCATGAAGCGTACAGCCTCCGCAATGGATCACCATGGCATATGGAGATAAGTCCGCCGGAAAGCTGGTGCCACTGCAAGTCTCAATATCGAGCTTACACCCTGTATGTGTTCTCAACCAATTCGGTATTTTGACCGTACCAATATCATCGCACTGACGTCTATGCGTGCACCCTTCCGCAATTAACACTTTATCGCCATCCCGTAACTGTTCTATCATCCGGACGCCCTCCATCAGCTGCTGCAGATTCCCCTTGTGTCTGGCAAACAAAATTGAGAAAGATGTCAACGGTATATCAGCCGGTACGATCTGATTCACTTCCTTGAAAGCCTGTGAATCTGTGATCACCAGCTTTACTTTATCTGCTAACGCAGACAACACACCGGCAAGTTCTTCCACCTGCGTAACGATCGGAATGGCATGGTGATCCAAAAGATCACGTATTGTCTGCTGCTGCGGCATGATCAGACGTCCCTTCGGTGCCGCAGAATCAATCGGCACGACTAATACCACCATATCACCGGTCTGTACCAAGTCGCTGACGATATGCATTTCATCGTCTTTCTGTGGAGCTGCAGCGACCAATTGATCTTTCAACTCTTCGATTCCCTGCTTCTTTACCACACTTGTCAATACAACAGCATGACCGGGATACTTTCCCTGTGTCTGATGTCTGATCTGCTCTGCTTCCTGTACAGGTAATTGATCTGCCTGATGCAGCACAATAATTACCGGCACCTTACGTTCTTCCAACCAAGTGAGCATATCCTGCTCTAACCGTGGCATCTGCCCGGAAAATTCTTCCTTCTCTGCCAGTTGTGCAATATTTACTACAAGCACTGCAACGTCTGCACGCCGCAACACTTCCTTGGTCTTCTCCACACGTTTTCTTCCGAGCTCACCTTCATCATCAAGTCCCGGTGTGTCGGTCAGAAGACACGGCCCCACCGGCAAAATTTCCATCGCCTTCGACACCGGATCCGTTGTCGTTCCCTTCGTATCAGAAACGATTGCAAGCGGCTGTCCTGTAATCTCATTGATCAAACTTGATTTGCCTGCATTCGTCTTGCCAAGCAGTACGATCTGCAGACGATCACCATACATTGTTGTCTGTAATCCCATCGCTGTCTCTCCTTTTTGTATGACGTCTCCATTATCGAATCTGTCCATCTCCACAGATCAAATACTTCATTGTTGTCATTTCCCGCAGTCCCATCGGTCCTCTCGCATGCAGTTTCTGCGTCGAAATTCCAATTTCTGCACCCAAACCAAATTCTCCACCATCGGTAAATCTTGTCGAGCAATTGACATATACACATGCAGAATCCACTTCCTTTTGGAATTTTTCCGCATTACGATAGCTTTCCGTGATAATACACTCCGAATGACCTGTAGAATATTTGGAAATATGTTGTATTGCCTCATCCACAGAACTTACAACGCGTATGGAGATAATATAGTCCAAAAATTCCGTTGCATAATCTTCTTCGGTTGCCGGGATAACACTGTCTCCCAAAATCTGTCTTGTTCTCTCACAGCCGCGGATCTCCACCTGATGCTCTTCCAGCTTTTGCTGCAGCATCGGCAAAAACTGCTCTGCTACTGCCTCATGCACCAAACAGGTTTCTAATGCGTTACATACGCTTGGGCGCTGTGTCTTGCCATTGTCAGTGATCTGCACTGCCATTGCAAGATCTGCCGTCTCATCAACATATATATGACAGTTGCCTGTTCCCGTCTCGATCACGGGAACCGTTGCGTTCTGTACAACTGCCTGGATCAGCCCGGCACCTCCACGCGGGATCAGCACGTCAATACTGTCATTGGCACGCATCATTTGCGTAGATACTTCTCTAGATGTATCTTCCACTAATTGGATCATGTCTTTGTCATAGCCGCATTTAGCTACAGCCTCGCGCATCAGTTCCATTAACTTGCAATTGGAATGAAATGCTTCCTTGCCTCCTCGCAGAATAGCTGCATTACCACTTTTAATACATAAGGCAGCAGCATCTACCGTAACATTTGGTCTGGACTCAAATATAATACCAATAACACCCATCGGTACTCTGATCTTAGTGATCTTCATGCCGTTTGGTCTGGTCGATCCTTCGATCACCTCACCTACCGGATCTTCTAAATCAGTCAGCTTAAGGCACGCATCGGCAATACCGTCAATACGCTCCATCGTCAAACGCAATCTGTCGATCATCGTATCGGATATTCCATTGTCCTTTGCCTGTGCAATATCCTGTTCATTTGCCTTCAGAATTTCTGATGCATTAGCACGTAAAATTGCTGCAATCTCTGTTAAAATACGATTCTTTTCCCCTGTCGGGCAGCCGGCGATCTGCTTTTTGGCTCTTGCTGCATTTTGTCCTAATTGCTGTATGTAGTTCATTCCTGTCCTCCTATTCCAATGTAAAAGTGCAAAAGCTGTCACACGTGTAACGCATAACAGCCCTTATATGTTTGTTTATACTGATAACTTTTTCGTGCACGCGATTGCTAACGCCTTTGGACCAATGTGACACGATACACTTAGCGACAATGGATCTGTCATGATCTCGCCCACGTCACCAAAACGTTCCCTGATCAGATCACAAAACTGTGCCGCTGCCTCTTCATTGCAGGTATGCGCAACCTCCATATGGACATTTTCGATACCATCAAAACGTTTCTCGATATCATCCTGTATCGCATCTAACATCTTGGAAATGCCACGCTTACTGGTCTTTGCGACCGTAAAGGCATCTAACTTCTCTCCCTGTATCTGAAGAACCGGCTTTAAGCGCAGTGCTGTTCCTAACGCTGCCACTGCCGGGGTGATACGTCCACCTTTTTTGAGATATTTTAAGGTATCTAACATAATATAAATGCTGGATTCTAACTTTTCTTCTTCTAACTTTTCTTTGATCTGCTTTGCGCTCCACCCCTGGTCCGCCAAAGTGAGTGCATCTAATACAGACTGCTTCTGTGTAACCGAAATGCGCTGATTATTAACAACCTGTACCTTTCCATCATAATCATCTGCAAGCATGATCGCTGTCTGACAGGAGCCGGACAATCCACTGGACATCGGAATATATACTATCTCCTCTGATGTTTCAAGTGCTTTATCCCAAATTTCCATCACGGTTTCGGGAGAGGGCTGCGATGTTGAAATATCAACATCTTCCTGCAATCTTGCAAAAAATGCATCATGTGTCAACGTAACATCTTCAAAATACGTTTCTCCGGCTATCAAAAACGGCATTGGCACAACAACAACCCCATACTGTTCTGCCTGCTTTTGCGTGATTCCACTATTGCTATCCGTTATTACTGCAATCTTTCCCATGTTATTTCCATGCCTTTCTCATTTACTTGTTTCACAATCCTATTCGTCCATTATAGCATATCGAATTTCCGTTGGAAATACAATATTTCCTGTGCAACTGTCTATAACTTATCCGGACTGTCATAATCTGCATTTCCCTGCATCCAGACAATGCCCTTAAATCTGGCACCGAGAATCGGTTCTCCCATCAGATCGTCCCTGTGAATACTGATCGTGATCAGCAGATCATTACAATTGATCTGCAAGAGCACGATCTGCTCTCCGGTGTATTGATTGGATACGCTGGTCCAATTGATGATCGTACCGATCACCATATAATTGTCCGATTCTGAGCCGTAAGGCACAAATGTTGTCTCTACAATGCTATACAGATCTTCAGTTTTTATGCGGCGGCGTATCTGTGAACTCAGATCCATCTCATCTAAGGTTAAACTGTCAATGGCATCTTGATCTCCTTCTTTTGCCTGCTTGATCAGTTCCTGTTTCTCATGTCCTTCACACATTTTCTGTATTTGAGAAGTATTTGATCGATACACACCTAATATAATCTTGCCGCCTAATGACAAACCCGAAAAGGAAATCTTAGCTCGGTGCGGAGTGTTGTCTTCACAACCTAATCGCAGATAATCTGCAGCATTTTGCAAGTAAAAGATCAATGATATACCAATACGAACATCATCACACATGCCGGTATATGCATCCGTATCTACACGTTTGTTTACGACAACATCCTCCAAGGCTGTAAAAACATCACTAAAAACGTATGGAAAATAGTGCTTTACATGAAAAAAACCTACCTGATCATATTCGCCACAGATTACGATGCCTGTCTTTTTACCCGTTTGTCTTCTAATTTCTACATATTTAGTTTTTCCACTCTTTATTATTGTATGATAATCCGGCTCATTCATCACATACCCAAGCAACTGATCGATCTCTTGTTTGCTATATTGTTTGCTAAAACCGATTGCTCTTAAAAAACGATGCATTCCATTCCTCCATGCTACTATCATTGCTTTTCATTCTCTGCATGCAGCTTACAAGTATCCCCTATCGTCTTTGGAACAAGATACGGCGCATCTTTCGTTCCCAGATCATCTTCTTTCTTGAGGTATACCTTATATTCGCAATCTTTATCCGGGCAACCGGCTGCAGCTGCCTTTCCGGACTTCTTACATATCTTGTACTTCACATGACAAGAACAATTTTGTAAAGGCTGTGTTCCCTTTGCAAAATACTCTTTGCGCACGGTCGAACCGCCCATAGCATTCTCACATAATCCGGGAACTGCCAGATTGCCACATTTTGTACATATCTTTACTGAAATAATATCATCCGGTTTAGCAAACTTCTTTGCCTCACATGCTTTAGCTTTGTGTACCCGGGTCATGATCTTTTTCCATATCTTCTGGTAATAGTACGTATTATCCTGTTTGGCAGTTCCATCATAACCGGTCCAGATTCCAGCTGTATAATATGGCGTAAATCCCTCGAACCAAAAATCATAATTTTCTTTCGAAGCACCATTCTTGCCTGCTACCGCCATCTTTTGATCATCGAAAGCTGCCTGTCTGCCATCCCCACTCTCTAAGGTTTCCTGCAGCACATCCGTTAACATCCATGATGTCGAAGCCTTCATCACTCTTGTCTGCGAAGAATCACTGCTTAACAATACATTACCATCCTCATCTACTACTTTGGTATAAAAGGTTGGTTCACGATACACTCCGCCGTCCGCAATGCTTGCATACGCTGCTGTCAACTCCAGATTGGTAACTCCATCCGTCAGTTCCCCCAATCCGGCAGACAACTTAATATCTGTGCTGGTTACTCCATCATCATCTTTGCGGGCATCTACTAACGTAGAAAAACGCATTTGCTTCAGATAATCAAATCCCGTTTCAGCCGTGACTTTCTCAAAAATACGCGCTGTCACAGTGTTCACAGAATTTGCCAGTCCGTCCCGTATCGTCGTCAATCCCCCATATTCCTTTGCCGTATTTTGCACCATATGATCTGTATCCGTATAACGATACGGTGCATCCTCCACCACAGTACCAAGTGTCATTCCACACGTGTCAAGTGCCGGAAGATAGGCTGCCAAAGTACTAAGTACGGTTCCCGGCTGGCGCACGGAAGAAGTAGCTCTATTCAACGTGCGTGAGGAAGTCTTTCCTCCACGACCACCCACAATAGCGCGAACTTTGCCGGTTCCCTGTTCCATAAGCACAAAGGATGCTTGCGGCTGTTTTACCAGACGGATTGTCTCTTCTTTTGTTTTGGCCCCGCCAAGCGTCATTGCCTTACGGAATTTTGCAATCATATGCTTTGCTTTTTGTTCATTATCAAAATATAATGTAATTTCTTTGCCGGACTGTATATAAAACTGTTGCAGATCCAGCTCGGTATACTCTGTCACGGTCCCGTCCGGTCCCTCGACCGCCAAATGATATGTCAGATATGACGGCGTTCCGGTTGGATAGTTCGCATCATTACCAATCACTTTATCACAGATTGACTGCAGCTCTTCATCTTGGCAAGAATATATACGCAAACCATCGCGATATAACGCATTGTATGCCTGCGTTTCCGTATATCCTAATTTTTCTTTCAGGTCCTCAAAAACATTGTCAATGACCGCATCTACATAATAGGAATTACCACTCTCGCTGTCATTGCTTTTCTTTTGGTTTGTTGTCTGCACACGGGTATATACATCATCTCCTAATGCATCTTCATAATCCTCTTCTGAAATATAATTTTGATCCAACATCGCCTTTAACACTTTTTTGCGCTGTTCGCTATTATTTTCCGGATTGGTGATCGGATTATCATCTGTTGGATTCTGCTGTGTTCCTGCCAAAACTGCCGCCTCCGATATCGAAAGCTGCGAAATATCTTTATTAAAATATCGCATGGAAGCATTTTGCACTCCAATTGCGTTTTGTCCCAAATTAATTGTATTTAAATAGTATTCTAAAATCTGTTCTTTATCCAGCTTTTGCTCAAGCTGCACTGCCAAATACTGCTCCTGAATTTTTCTCGTAATCTTTTCGTATACAGAGCTGCCATTTCCTTTCCAGATCACTTGATTTCGAAGGAGCTGCTGCGTGATCGTACTGGTACTTTTTACCTGATCTTTTTCAGAAAGATCATCAACAAATTCCTGAAAGATTGCTGACAGATCCACACCCTTATGCTCATAAAAACGGCTGTCTACCGCTGCAACAAATGCATATTGCACGCAAGCCGGTATTTTATCAAGTTTTACATACTCTTTCTGCTCACTAGACGTGCTTAACGTCTGCAGCTCATTGCCACCCTCATCATAGATCACCGCTCCCGTTCCTTTTGCCAACAGATCGAGTTTACTCAGACTCGGTGCACTGTCCGATACGCCCTTAACCACACCCGCCACACAAAAAAGCTGTAGTAAAAGAAATGCGATCAACAATACAATTACCGCTATACGTGAACTAACCCGGAGTCGATTTTTCCATTTGATCCGGGTATCTAACAGCATATTCTGTTTTTTCGTCAACTCCTGCTCACTATAATTCATGAATCCTGTTTCCTCTTCACCTGCTTATAGTCGGAAGGGCAAAACATTCGTTTTGCCCCTCCCTATGCCCTTTACGGTAAATATTTTACTTGTTGCGGTAAATAATATCGGTACGCTTTGGTCCGTTAGATACCATTGTGATCGGTACACCAAGTTCTTTTTCAATAAACTCAATATATTTTCTGCAATTTTCCGGAAGCTTATCATACTCTTTGATGCCGGAGATATCACATGCCCATCCCGGAAGCACTTCATACACTGGTTTTGCTTTCGCAAGCTTAGCCGTAACAGGGAACTCTTTGACTACTTCCCCATCGATCTCATAGCCAACACATACCGGAATCTCTTTGAGATATCCTAAGCAGTCTAACACCGTTAATACTACATCGGTAGCACCCTGAATCTGGCAGCCATAACGGCTTGCTACTGCATCAAACCAGCCCATACGGCGTGGTCTTCCTGTCGTAGCACCATATTCTCCGCCATCACCACCGTGATTACGAAGCTTTGAAGCTTCCTCTTCGTCTAAAATCTCGCTGACAAACTCGCCGGCACCTACTGCGCTGGAGTATGCTTTTACAACCGTGACAATGCGCTTGATCTCATATGGCGGAATACCTGCGCCGATCGCACCATAAGCTGCCAATGTAGAAGAAGAAGTAACCATTGGATAAATACCGTGATCCGGATCTTTCAAAGAACCAAGCTGCCCCTCTAACAGGATATTCTTGCCCTCTTTGATCGCTTCCCTTAAATATGCTGATACATTGCATACATACGGAGCTATCATATCACGATACTCATGCAGTGTAGCTATAAGCTCGTCCGGCTTGAGTTCCGGCTTATTATACAAATACTTCAAAATGACGTTCTTCTGCTCGCAGATTCGATTTACTTTATCTCTCAAAACCTCATCATCGGCAAACAACTCAGATACCTGAATGCCGATCTTAGCATATTTATCAGAATAGAACGGAGCAATGCCTGATTTGGTAGAGCCAAAGGAAGCCTTTCCAAGACGTTCCTCTTCATACTGATCAAAGGCAATGTGATATGGCATTAAGATCTGTGCACGATCTGATACTAAAATCTTTGGCTTTGGTACACCACGCTTCACAATCTCATTGATCTCATTGAAAAGATAGGGAATATTAAGTGCAACACCATTACCAATAATACTTGTCGTGTGATCATAAAAAACACCCGATGGTAATAAGTGCAATGCAAATTTACCATAATCATTGATAATCGTATGGCCTGCATTACTACCGCCTTGGAAGCGCACGATAATATCGGACTCCTCTCCCAACATATCGGTAATCTTTCCTTTTCCTTCGTCACCCCAGTTTGCACCTACAATCGCTGTTACCATTTGTTTTCCTCCTTGCCTTTGCTGCTTTATACATTAATTTCTGCCTTCATGCCAAGAATGTCCTTATTGGCATCAAGAACAGGCTGTACAACCTCTTCGATAAACTCCTTCACCTGGGAAACCGAACGACCTACATATTTCTCCGGTTTCATAGCCTCTTTGAGCTCATCGATACCCATTGGGAACTCTTCATCTGCTGCGATCAGCTCTAACAGATTATTCTCCTTACCAAGTTCCTTCACATTACGCCCTGCTTCCATGGAAAGCGTACGGATCTTCTCATGAAGCTCCTGGCGATTGCCACCCGCCTTCACTGCATCCATCATAATATTCTCAGTAGCCATAAATGGAAGTTCTGACATCAGTCTTCTCTCAATAACCTTATCGTATACGACCAATCCATCTACGACATTCAAAAGCAGATCCAAAATACCATCTGTTGCCAAAAATCCCTCCGGAATACTAATTCTCTTATTTGCAGAATCATCCAAAGTACGCTCAAACCACTGGCAAGCTGATGTAAACATGGTATTCGTAACATCTGCCATCACATAACGTGACAAAGAAGCAATGCGCTCACTTCTCATTGGATTTCTCTTGTAGGCCATAGCAGAAGATCCGATCTGATTCTTCTCAAACGGCTCCTCGATCTCCTTTAAATGCTGTAACAAACGAATGTCATTGGAGAACTTGTGTGCACTTGCAGCGATTCCTGCCAAAACATTTGCCACACGTGTATCTAACTTACGGGAATATGTTTGGCCGGATACCGGGAAGCAGGACTTGAATCCCATCTTCTCTGCGATCAAATGATCCAATTTCTTTACTTTCTCCTCATCGCCGTCAAACAACTCCATAAAACTTGCCTGTGTACCTGTCGTTCCCTTGGAACCGAGCAATTTCATCGTAGACAGTACATAATCCACATCTTCCAGATCCATCATAAATTCCTGAAGCCACAAGGTTGCACGTTTACCAACTGTTGTCGGCTGTGCCGGCTGAAAATGGGTAAAAGCAAGCGTCGGAAGATCCTTATACTTCATAGCGAACTTTGCCAGCTCATCAATAACATTGACTAATTTATTTTTCACAAGCTGTAACGCCTCTGTCATAATAATAACGTCCGTATTGTCTCCTACATAGCAGGAAGTTGCTCCCAAATGAATAATTCCTGCTGCTTTCGGGCACTGCTGTCCATAGGCATAGACATGACTCATAACATCATGACGAACCAGCTTTTCTCTTTCTTTGGCAACATCATAGTTAATATCCTCTGCATGTGCCTTTAACTCCTCGATCTGTTCCGTCGTCACCGCCGGACCGCCCTGCTCGTTTTTGAGTCCAAGCTCGTTTTCTGCTTCCGCTAATGCAATCCATAATTTTCTCCAAGTTTTAAACTTTTTATCCGGAGAAAAGATATACTGCATCTCCTTACTTGCATAACGCTCTGACAATGGGCTTGTGTACTTATCTGTGCTCATAATTCTCCTCTTTTCGTTGATAATTTATTTTAGTGGTCATATTCACCACGAATATCCTCTTTTGGTGGTTCCATTGGATACTGACCGGTAAAACATGCATGGCAGTATCCCTCATCGCCGTCGATCAATTCTGCCAAACGTTCTTTGTCCAAATACCCCAAAGAATCTGCACCGATCATCTCGCAGATTTCCTCTACAGAATGATTATAAGCGATCAGCTGGTCACTGGATGGAACATCCGTACCAAAATAGCATGGATACATAAATGGCGGTGAACTGATGCGGACATGCACTTCTTTCGCACCTGCATCGCGGATCATCTTTACAATACGTGCACTCGTTGTACCTCGCACGATCGAATCATCGATCATAATCACGCGTTTGCCATTTACTACCTCGCGCAGTGCATTTAGCTTCACCATAACACTGCTCTCTCTAGCTGACTGTTTCGGCTTAATAAAGGTTCGTCCCACATAACTGTTCTTAACAAATGCGGTTCCATATGGGATTCCCGACTCCATGGAATATCCCATCGCTGCTGCATTACCGGACTCCGGAACACCTACGACAATATCCGCATCCACCGGATGCTCCTGCGCCAGGATCTTTCCTGCTGTCAATCGAGAGGAATGCACACATATCCCATCGATATAACTATCCGGTCTGGCAAAATAAATATATTCAAAAATACATCTTGCGCATTTGTCAGAAGCCATACTGCGATCTGACTGTATTCCCTGCGGCGTGATCGTAACGATCTCTCCCGGTGCAACATCTCGTACAAATTCTGCACCAACTGTGTCCAACGCACAGCTTTCAGATGAGAAAAAGTATGCATTATCCCGCTTACCAATGCAAAGCGGGTGGAATCCAAACGGATCTCTCGCACCGATCATTTTGCGCGGACTGGCAACCACCAGCGAGTACGCACCCCGGATCTTCTGCATCGCTAACTTCACCGCATCTTCCACAGTTCCAACATGCAATCTCTCACGGGCGATCAAATAGGCGATCACCTCAGAATCAATGCTGGTATGAAAAATTGCTCCCATCAATTCCAACTCTCTGCGCAGATCAACTGCATTAACGAGATTACCATTGTGTGCAACCATCAGAGTGCCTTTAATATAATTCAATACCAACGGCTGCGTATTCTCCGGAATACTGGCTCCAGCCGTTGAATAACGCACATGCCCTACGCCAATATCACCATGAAGCTGTTCTAACTTCTCTGCATCAAATACTTCGTTGACAAGTCCCATTCCCTTGATCATCTGGGAATTCCGTTTCTCACCGTCTGTACGGCTCACTGCGATACCACAGCTTTCCTGTCCTCGGTGCTGCAGCGAAAACAGTCCATAATAAATGGACGAAGCAACATCGCCGCCATCCATGTCATACATTCCAAATACGCCACATTCTTCTCCTAATTTCGGATCTTCAATGCCAGCCATCATACACGATCTGTTGGTGCATGCGAGGCATTCTTTCTGTCTGTCACACATCATTTTGTTCTCCTTCATGCTGTCTATCCTCTTTTGGATGGAATACTTTCACCAATAACATTATAACTGTTTCTGAAAATCTAGCAAGGGGACAACTACTTTTTCGACTTATTTTTTGTCGATTTTTTTATTGTTTTTGCGGATTCCCTATTCTTTTTCCCTTTTTTTGCCTTTGGCGATGCAGTAACTGCCGGTGTAACACTCGGTGTTGCGGTCGGCTGTTCCCATACCGTCAGATCCTCTTGCGTCAAAATACCGTGCTTAAATTTTGTTGTCAAAATACGGATCACCGACTCATCTAAGCGGCTCTGCGTAATTTTTTTGCTGTTTACCGCATTCAATATTGCCTGATAGGCCTGTGTCAGATCGTTCGGCATCAAAATAATATCTGCTCCAGCCATAAAAGATTGGAGTGCAGCTTCACCCGGTGTATAATTATCCGTGATCGAAGCCATATCAAAAGCATCTGTGATCACGATTCCCGAAAAGCCAAGTTCTTCACGTAAGATCGTCTTCATGATCAATTCCGACATACTAGCCGGCTCTTTCGTCTCTGTAACACGACTGACCGATATATGGGATACCATAACAAACTCTGCCCCCGCATCAATTCCCGCCTTAAACGGCACGAAGTCCAGATCACGCAGTTTGGAAATGCTGCTGTCTATGTCAACACTTCCCTGATGCGTATCTCCATCGGAAGATCCCTGTCCCGGAAAATGTTTTACGTCGCACATACCCCGCGCTCCTGACTGCCTTGTACGAAAGCGGCTACCATATCAGATACTTTACCGGGATCAGATCCAAAGGAACGTTCTCCGATTTCCGTATTCAGATCACTCGTTTTAACATCTGCAACCGGCGCAAAATTCACATTGAATCCAAGTGCCCGTATCTCTCTGGCAATCGTCCTTCCCATATTATAAACGTATTCCCCGTCTTTCGTCTTGCCAATGCTTTCTGCCGTCGGGAATTTTGTCGTTTTCATTTTCTTGTTAGAAGCAATACGCGCAACACTGCCTCCTTCCTCATCTACAGTGACAAACAACGGTGTCTGGCTGTTGACCTGTAATCTCTGGATGAGTTTTGATGTCTTCTTCCGAGTGGAAATATTTCTCGAAAATAACACAACACCACCTACCGGGATCTGACTTAAAGTTGTCTTCATCCCTTTCGTGCATTTACGAAATTCATAGTATCCTCCCTGTGAGCCATCCAGTTCCTCTAACTTAACTACGAAAAGCTGTGCCACCTTTTGTTCGGTCGTCATCTTCGCAAGATAACGTCTGGCAAACTCTCCCGCTTGTTCTTCCGATAAATTAACAACGGGCTGTTCGGATGCCACCGGCGTTTCTGACACCGACGGCTTATAGGTTTTGTACGGCTTTTGCTTTGGTCCAAACACACTACATCCTGTCGTTGTGAACAATAATCCTGTCACAATACACAGTGCAAGAAACCGCTTGCAATATTTTGTTACGTTTCGATCTGACATCATAAACACCCATGCCTTTCTATGTATCTGCACGTCTCACGCACAGCTACAAAATCTTTTTTATATTTTTGGAAACTGTCCAAGCACCTCCGCATAGGATAACACTGTAAATATATTTTACTGTCGGAACACTTCCGACAGATTGGAGGACTTATGAGTGATTTAGCAGCTACAAACTGTGGATGCGCTTCAAATGACAACGGATGCAGTTGGATCATTATCCTTTTGCTCCTGTGCTGCTGCTGTGGTAACGGCAACGGATTTGGTGGTTTCGGCGGCGGTTGTGGAGACAGCGGCTGCAGCTCCATCATCTGGATCATACTTATTCTTTGCTGCTGCGGATGCGGTTTCTAAAGCACTGCATCACAAACCCTTCCACTCTCCGATAACCATTACAAAGTCTATGCTTTGTACTGCAGGTGAGGGCTGAACAGTTAAGTCTGACAATTGCAGCTTAGGGCTGTCTCTCAGACTTTACCAACCAGCTTGAAAGAAGGCTGACATTCATCCAATGTCAGCCTTTTTTGCGGTGACGTACAAAGTGCGCAAAGCACACTCTGTTCCCATTATAGAAAACTGTCCTTTTTCACTATATAATTCAGACCCGTTTACCTGCTCTGACCCTTTCCTGACGACAACCAAGACATTCTCTGTCAATCTCATAAATTGTATCGTCTTCAATGATCAGATCCCGGTCGCCTCTGCAAAAAGCATCTGCCTGTTCCGACAGCGGCATTCCGCTTCCTTTCAGTACGTTCTCATGCCGCTTAGTTCCGTAATGATAGTATCGCATAAATATCCTCCAAAGTACGTCTGCAGCTTCATCGCACATACAAACATACAAAATATCGTATTTTTTAGGATTGTTAAGGTATCCCTAACATATTCTATGCAAATTACGGAACAAAGACACAATCTGCCGCGATCTTGTCGTATCCTATTCCGGGTCAATCCCAAAATAATGCTGCATCCGGTCAAGACGAGAAGTCATCGACATCATCAGCAAGTCTAACAAGGTGATCGCCGTCATAGATTCTACCACTACTACGGCACGAGGTACAATGATCGGATCATGCCGGCCTTTGATATGAATCTCCCTCTCTGCGCCGTCACGACCGATCGTCTCCTGCGCAGACGCAATGGATGGTGTCGGCTTTACTGCCGCACGGAGAATAATGTCACAGCCATCACTAATACCACCTAAAATTCCGCCGGCATGATTTGTCTTAGTACAAACAGCGCCGTTGTGCACAACAAAACTGTCGTTAAACTGTGAACCACGGCTTTGTGCTGCCAAAAATCCATCACCGATCTCTACTCCTTTGACAGCCCCGATCGACATAACTGCCTGCGCAAGTTTTGCATCCAGCTTGTCAAATACCGGTTCACCAACGCCAACCGGCATTCCATGAACCACACACTCGATCACACCGCCTGCAGAATCCTGCTCCTGCATACATGCCATAAGAGCATCTTCTGCCTGTGCAGACGCTTCCAGATCCGGCATATACAATGGACTCTTGCTGATATTGCTGCGGTCTGCACGCTTTGGATCGATCACAATACCGGCAATCTCCTTACTGTACGCATAAACCTCAACTCCCAGTGCCCGAAGCACTTCCAATGCCACAGCGCCTCCGGCAACACGTCCGATCGTCTCCCGACCGGAGGAGCGGCCACCACCGCGATAATCTCGAAATCCATATTTTTGATCAAACGTATAGTCTGCGTGCCCAGGGCGATAGTAGGATGCAATCTCCGAATAATCAGAAGACCGCTGTGTTTTATTGTATACCACCATGGATATCGGCGTTCCCGTTGTTTTCCCCTCAAAGACACCTGACTGAATCTCTACCAGATCATCTTCTTTGCGAGGTGTAGAATACTTTGTCTGTCCCGGCTTGCGTCGGTTCAGGTACTGCTGCACTGTCTGCTCATCCAATGGAAGCCCTGCAGGGCAGCCATCTACAACCACACCAATACCGCGTCCATGTGATTCACCCCAAGTCGTCACGCGAAATAAATTTCCAAATGTTGATCCTGCCATATTTCTTTCCATTTCGATGCGTACAACCGCATTCGACCTTTCTTACGAACTCGCATTAATGATGGAACAGACGGATGCCTGTAAAGCTCATTGCGATACCATGCTTATTACATGCTTCGATCACATCATTGTCACGAATGGAGCCACCCGGCTGTGCAATATATTTTACACCACTGCGGAATGCTCTCTCTACATTGTCACTAAATGGGAAAAACGCATCTGAACCACAAACAACATCTGTTGCCTGAGAGATCCACGCCTGTTTCTCCTCTTTGGTAAATACCGGCGGTTTCTCCGTAAATACGCGTTCCCACTCGCCATCTGCCAATACATCCATATAATCCTCACCGATGTAAAGATCGATCGCATTGTCGCGGTCTGCACGTTTCATTCCCTCTTTGAACGGAAGCGAAAGCACCTGTGGAGACTGACGCAAAAGCCAGTTATCTGCCTTGTTGCCTGCCAAACGGGTACAATGAATACGTGACTGCTGTCCGGCACCAATACCGATCGCCTGTCCGTTCTTCACAAAACATACGGAGTTAGACTGTGTGTATTTCAACGTGATCATTGCGATCGCCATATCGATCTTTGCCTGCTGTGGAATGTCTTTATTCTCTGTTACAACATCATCAAAGAAATGCTCATCAATATTCAACTCATTTCTTCCCTGCTCGAAAGTCACACCAAACACTTCTTTATGCTCGATCGGTGCCGGCTCATATTCCGGATCGATCTGAATGATCGCATAATTTCCTTTTTTCTTTCCCTTAAGATATTCCAATGCTTCCGGCTCGTAACCCGGTGCAATAATACCATCTGAGAACTCTCTCTTTATCATTTTAGCGGTACACACATCACACACATCAGATAACGCAATAAAATCTCCGTAAGAAGACATTCTGTCTGCGCCACGCGCTCTTGCATAGCTGCCGCTAATGGTGTCAATTCGCCAAGATCGTCCACCCAGTAAATCTTTGCTTCCACTTCACTAAGCGGAAGACCAACAGCCGCACCTGCAGGTGAAACATGCTTAAACGAGGTGGCTGCCGGAAGTCCCGTGGCTTTCTTTAATTCGCGCACAAGCTGCCAGCCGTTGAACGCATCCAAAAAATTAATATACCCCGGCTTACCGTTTAATACCGTGATCGGCAGCTCGCCTTCCTGCATATAAATCTTAGATGGTTTCTGATTTGGATTACATCCATATTTTAATTCTAATTCTTTCATGAACTAATTCCTCCATTTTCAATATAAGATTATAGTTTTATTTATTTTTATTAACGATCACAGACTCTGCCTCGCCTGTAGCAATGTCGATATAACGAACAAACAGCGATACTTTGTTATCCTCATTTAAGCTGTTCCAAAGCATATCCGTAAATGCTTTCATATCGTCCGGAATCGCTACTAACTTTGGCTCTCCCTCAAAGCTTGGAAGCGGATCGCCATCGCACTGATACGTATGTATAAAATGGCCTTCGCCTGCTACCGGCTGCTGATAAGCAAACGTATAACGATTGCAGGAATCACCATTGCCATTGTTGCTTTTCAAGATAGACATAGCGTAACTGTAATTTCCCTGATCCACATGCATAATGCCGGAAATACGCGGCGTATAATTTGGTGCATCCGGCTCAAATTCTCTTGTGCGCAATGCCTGTTCGAATGTCATCTGTTTATCCATCAACTCATAAATGGTATCTGTCTGATCACCATTTGTTACAATAGTTTTATTACCGAGTACACGTACCGGTGCATATATGATCAGGCTCGGATCGCTTAATTTCGATGGATCAAATGCCTGAGTACGGATCCCATCACCATCTTCAACAAAAACGCGATTACGGCTGTTTTCGCTTCTTCCCATAATAAAATAAGCGGTCACCGCATACTTTCCATTTGCAGACTGCCCAATGACGATGCCTCGTCCCGGATACGCATTCTGCTTTAACTCCTGCTCCAATGATATCATTTGCATTGCTTCTCCTCTTTTCTGCATACACCAGCCTCTCCGTCTCCTGCGGGTATGCCTGCATCAGGAGACGGTATTAGAATACACGATATTCTCAAAAATCTCAACTATAATTTGTTCTGACTTGTCACCCGGATGCATATCGTATATAGAACACTGCACCGGATTTCTATGCAAAATACACAAAATATCCATACTGCAGTTGTCGCCTAAAAAAGGAGGAAATACTATGCAAGTACCACCCGATCACAACCGACACATGGCAATGCTTAAAGCAGCACTTCCTTATGCAATGCCGGAAAGCAGGCGTGCTATTGAGATCATGCTGCAGGCAGATGCATTGATCCATACCGCCAGAGGGCAAAGCGATGAACGGTATAGTCTGGAGGCTGCCGGACTCTCATTAGAGGGCCAGCCGTCTGCACCGGATTTCACACCAAATCCTGAGACAATGCTGCAATGTATTCGTGAGTACTGTACTCCAAAAGAAGCTGATTTTGTCCAGACTGTCTTAAATGTTTTACAAGCTAACCGCCTGTTTCGAAGCTATCGGGAATTTCAAAAATCACATCCCGCAGCTGATCTTACAGACACCGGCAGCAATTCACCCAACAGTCAATTGATGGAATTTTTGTTATCTCAGCTTGCGCCGGAGCAAAAATCCACCTTTGAACAATTTCAACAAATCATGTATAATGGACGGTGCCAGTCACCAGAAAGGAACGCCTATGACACAACAACTTCACCCATGGCAGAACAATGAAAAATTCCG
Organism: Clostridium sp. AM49-4BH; assembly: GCF_003478335.1. Taxonomy (GTDB): domain Bacteria; phylum Bacillota; class Clostridia; order Lachnospirales; family Lachnospiraceae; genus Butyribacter. The sequence goes on along the minus strand of NZ_QUFB01000015.1, from coordinate 35,050 downwards.
TTCTCTGGATCCTAAAAAGCAGGAAATGATCTTACAGTTGACTGGTCATCTGCAGGGACACACGATCACAGAAGCACTTCCGGCATTGATGGAATGGAAAACGCAGATAGATCGTGAAAACATCCGTTTCACCGCAGAGGAGAATGAGTTACTTACGGAGCTGTTCACAGAGAATTTATCTGCTTCCGGTCAAAAGCAATATGAATTTATCAAACCCTTTCTCCAATCCGGTCTGAGCCGTTAATGTCCCCGTTTACGAATCACAAATATAGTACAATGCAAACGCATTCCTACTGGAAATGAGGATAATCTATGGTACAAGATACACCCGTCACAGATCGTGATTTTGCTGCGCTGTTTCGCGAAGAAGCAGGTTCTATCTTGACGGAGCAGCAAATAAACGACGAAATAGAACGCGAACAAACGCGCAGTGCACAGGCAGCAAGAGCAGGGATTGCGCCAAACCGATTCCGAGGGTTCAATCTGCAGCGTTACTGCAAAGACATCGTACGCAGCCACCAGCCGCTCTCCTGTCTGTATCTCCTTTTAAGCGATCTGACAGGAGCTGTCAGTGTACTGCTTCCTATCTGTTGTCTTTTGTGGGTGGTACGCAGACTGATCGCCTTTCCTCTGGCAGGGGCTTACTGTGTCTGCGCTATTGTCTGTGTCTGTTTTTACGGCATTTCGTCTATTTGCCGCCGCAGACTTCGCACACTGCTTAGCAGTTCCGTTCCAAATGCGACCACACTGCGTCAAAAAGCAGGACATTTGCAGATCATCTCCACCGTAACCGCTGCAATACTCTCCTGCCTCCTGTTCTTTGTATATCAATCGTATTTCCAACAGATCACAAAATTTGCATCATTACAAAATATCTTTCTGTGGTTTGTCAGTATGATGTTTTTATCCGGTGTACACAATGTATTGTACGAAAGCCACTGCATCTCATTTTTTGCGGTCGGCTGGTATACCGTTGCCCATCAAAAAAGCCGAACTGCATCTGCAATTCGACATTATACGGAAAGCAGGGGCAATACACCGCTTCGCCCCCATTTAGTAACGATCCGCATTTATCTGCTGATCGCACTGTTTATTATATGTATTTTGGATTTTCTGTGCATCCGACAATGTCTGATGCATTTTGACTACGCAGTTCTCACGCTCGGCACGGTTTCGACATTGTGCACTTTGATCGGTGTGATCTCTCTGATAAGCTGCATAGTATTATTTCGACACTGTTCCAAAAAATGATCCGGTCATTCCGTTATTTCTCCGGCTGTGACAATAACATCGATCAGCGGCAGCACCTGTTCTCCCGGATATTTTAGATCCGGCACACAGATCGTCGCGATCCCGGCTCTTGACGCACTGCGAATACCATTTTCAGAATCTTCCAGAACCACCGCCTCCTCTGGCGTTACCCCGGTCTTTTCACAGCCCAAAAGAAAAATATCCGGCTCCGGCTTGGATCTTTCCACCATATCTCCACCGATCACTTCCTTAAAATAAGAATCTATCCCCGCATATTCTAAGTATTTTCGTACATATTTTGCGTGCGTGGAAGAAACGACCGCACAGTTCTTATGATGCTCACACAGCCACCCGAGCAATTGCCGGATTCCAGGCTTTACCCTCAGTCCCACTGTCTCAGCAACGATACTGACCCTTCTGCGGCTCTCTGCGCTAAGTTCTGCAAAAGGATACTCTTCCCCATACGCACCACACATCAGGCTTTTCAGGGTTTCTCCCGTCAACCCAAGACTTTGTATATAAAACTCTTTTGTCAAAGTATACCCATGTTCTTTCATGACGATTGCAAGCTGCTCCATGAATAATTGTTCTGTGTCAAATATCAGTCCATCCATGTCGAACAAGAACGCTTTCTTCTCTTCAAAATGCTTTGCTGCCTCTAAAATCGTTTTATAATAAACCATCCTCATTCCTCCATCAATACATACTATTCGCACGATACTCTTTTGGAGTACATCCGATCGTATTCAAAAATACTTTGTTAAAATAACTGATATTATTAAAACCTGACAAATTGGCAATCTCCCCAACTTTTTTATCCGTGTCTTGCAGCATCCTACAGCTTTGTAAAATACGATATCGCATTAAATACTGCATTGGCGAAAGCTTCATCACCTGCTTAAAAACACGACAGAATTGACCTTCGCTCATGGGCAAAAGTGCCGCCAGCTCTGCTAACGTGATCTCATAAGCGTAATTCTGATGCATATACTCTACGACCGGTGCAAGACGCTCCGAAGAGTGTTTCCCGGATTTTTCCCGCATTGTATATGCTGCATGATGTGTCATCTGATCCCATACTGCATAGATCCGACTGCGAACCAAGAGTTCATGATCGGTTAGACCATGCTCCGGACACACTCCGATATCCTGCAGCAAGCTGATCACTTCCTGCTGCCACTGTTCTCCATCTCCTGCCAGATAAACTGCAAACTCCGTCTCACCATTCAGTACCGGTCGGATATATTTTTGGGCAAAACGACTATGAATATCCTCTGCTAATATCTGATAGGAAAAATCCACCGCAAAAAAAGCACATGCATGACCATCTATTGTTTTGGCAGAATGCAGCTGATTCGAATTGATAAAGATACCATCTCCCTTGCGGAGCATATATTCTCTCTCGTCGACCATAAACAGCACACTGCCCTTTGTCACGACAAAAAACTCAAACTCCTGATGCCAATGTAAATAAAAAATAGCGTCTGTTCCCTCCGGATATTCCATCTTGTGTAATCCCAGCGGCAGTTCTACCGTACCATGACGCTGCTTCTCTTCATATTCCTTTTTATGTCCCATTATCTGTCACCTCAAAAATAATTGTGTCCATGTAGAAAATAGTATACTCCTGTCGGAATGTCAACTACTTTTTCTTTCTCTGAGCTGCAGCCAACATTCCTCCGATCCTGCCACTCTCCCGTGCCGTCAAAGCCTCCCAGCCCTGTTCTATGATCTTATCAAACAATCCAAGTTCTGCAGCGATCTCCCACTTATGCTGTTCCTGCTGCGGCAACTTAACAATGTCCTCCGGCGTTAAAATTTCCACCGGATTCTTTTTTGGTCCTACTAACATCCCAGACCACGCTCCTTTCTCTGTGCAGACTCTTCTTTTCACTTTATAGGAATCTGCTCACAATGTGGTGTTATGCAAAGCACTGACTTTGCTTTTTATTCAGAATCCCCACTTTTATTTTTTTTAATCCGTAGTTGAAACAAACGCTCAGACCATGTATAATGAGCATATAATTATGATTATGCAAAATGTGTGATAGATTTAACGGGAGGTACTGATTATGAATACCATACAAAGCCAAAGTTATTCCTTACTCAGTCAAGAGGAAATTGATGTATTGGTTGATTTTTTGAATGCTAAGAAAGGCTCTGTTAACAGTGATGTCATGAGCCAGAAGAGCATCGACAAATTAATATATCTTATTACAAGCGATAAGCAACAGATCATTAAGGATTTATGCAATCCATTAAATGATGTGAATTCTTCTTTATTGGAGACAATGCATTTCCGAGAGAATTTCGAAGAATCTGTACTTTAAGCTGCACGACGGATCCTCAGACCGGATTTTTGAAATTGACAGCCACAAATACTAAAAATGGCAAGACATTAGCCATCACACCAAAGCTATTTGACGAAAATGATTCGGAAGAGTGGGGCGTATGCATCTCTCCATTGATGTTTAATCATTTAGCAAGAGTACTGTCTCTGGTTTATACTACAGAGACACACGAGCGGATCTGTTCTATTTTTGCCAAAGGAAATTACAATGATGAGAATTATCCGATTCCTGCATTTTATATGCCAACGAATGTAAATTTATTAGAAATGCTGATAGATTAGGTATTATTACCTAACTATTTACAAAGAAAGAAATCCCGGTAAACTGCAAATCAGTTACCGGGATTTTTTCCACTTAATGATAACTTTCCATATCAGAAGTTATTGTTCAGACCACATTCTGCGCTCTCGCCTATTTCAGCATATCGCGAACCTGACTTAGGATCGCACACTCTAAACGCTTGCGCATGATCTTACAGGATAATTCATAAGCATCATGAATATCCCCATTATAAATATAATTGTTCGCATTGCATCCACCGCTGCAATAGAATTTTGCCCAGCAGTCTCGGCAAGTCGGTTTGGAATATACATGTGCACCGGCAAATTCTTTTTTAATGTCGGTGTTAAACGTTCCCTGCTCCAAATTACCCATACAATACTCTTCATGACCTACAAACTGATGACATGGATAAATATCGCCATCCGGCGTGATCGCAACATACTCGTTGCCACTACCACAGCCACGCAGTCTCTTGATCACACATGGTCCCTGATCCAGATCGATCATGAAATGAAAGAAATTGATACTTCCACCGTTATCCTTGATCTCCGCAATCTGATCCACCAATTTGTCATACTCCGCATAGATCTGATCTAAATCTTTCTCTGTGATTGCGTATTCTACACTTTCATCTTCCATAACCGGTTCCACAGAAACCTGATCAAATCCTGCATTGTACAAATGCATTACGTCTTCTGAAAAGTCCAAATTGTATTTCGTATACGTTCCACGCACATAATATTCCTTATCACCGCGCTTCTCAACTAACTTCTTATAGTTATCTACAATGCGGTCATAACACCCGCTGCCATCAACTTTTACACGCATACGGTCATTGACTTCTTTACGGCCGTCGATAGACAATACGACATTAGACATTTCTTCATTGATATAATCAATCTTGTCATCGGTCAACAACATGCCATTCGTTGTGATCGTAAAACGGAAATTTTTATGATATTCTTCTTCTTTGCTGCGAGCATACTTCACGATTTCTTTGACTACCTCAAAATTCATCAAAGGCTCTCCACCAAAGAAATCAACCTCCAAATTCTCACGTCCGATCGAGTGCTCTAACAAAAAGTCAATTGCCGCAATGCCTACTTCTAACGGCATCAACTTACGTCCTGTACCGAAATCTCCCGTAGAAGCAAAGCAGTACTTACAGCGCAGATTACAGTCGTGTGCAATATGCAGGCACATTGCCTTGATCGGAGACTCTACTGCTGTATTTGCAAAATCTCCGTAAATATCCTCACTAAACAACAGCTTGTCGTGATACAGAGCAACAATATCTGCATAAGACTCTTTAATCTCTTCCTCGGAATAATCTGTCTTCAACGCATCAATATATTTTGTCGGACATTCTTCCTCAAAAGGCGGCTGTGCATAGTCTAACAGATCATATGTCACATCATCGATCAAATGTACTCCACCACTGTTGACATCGAGCAAAATATTCAAGCCTTTCGCTTTAAATTTGTGTATCATATATTTATCCTCATTTCTATACTTCTTTTCGTTTGTGTCAACAAAATGGCTGTTACAGTGTTTGTAACAGCCATTTATCATTCTTGATCTGAAGAAAATTATTTATTTTCCTCATTTGCACACTTCTGATTTCCTACTGTACAAGAAGTCTTGCATGCAGACTGGCAAGATGCCTGACATTTGCCGCATCCACCCTTTTTCGCAGTAGCACTCAGATTTGCGCGATTCAATGTCTTGATATGCTTCATAATAAGTATCCTCCATTAACATATTCTAAAGTCCATCTCTCAAAATGAACCCATATAAGTTTATTGTACCATAATTCTCAAAAAAAACAATCTTTTTCCTATATCTGCCAACATATTTTTTTTGCATTATCGCATACTAGTACCATGATAAGCGTGAAAAAACACTTATCAAATCCCGGCAGCTATCAATTTGGGCAGGATTTATCTGTTCGAAATCAAAGATGTCGGACAAATATAAAGGAGGGTAAAAACCATGACAAACAATAACAGTTCCAGAATGGAAGTGCCACAGGCTAAGGAAGCAATGGACAAATTCAAAATGGAGGTAGCTAACGAATTAGGCGTACCTTTGAAGAACGGTTACAACGGTGACCTTACTTCTAAGCAGAACGGTTCCGTTGGTGGCGAGATGGTTCGCCAGATGATCAAGCGTCAGGAGCAGGAAATGGCAGGCAAATAATGCCGGCAGTTTCCGGAGATAGACTGCATTAGCAGTGATCTGTCTCCTACAAAGCAAAGAGTGATATCTGTCATCTGTAAAGATAACAAATATCACTCTCTTTTGCTGTTTCCGCTTATCAATACAAAAAGAACCGACAGGCTGCTCCCAAAATGATACCGATACACATTCCGGCGATCACATCTTTTGGAAAATGTACGCCACCGGCCACACGAGTCACCGCAAGGACGATACCCAAAACCCAGACGACCACTGCTGCCCACATACACTGCCAAGCAATTGTCGTACCGATCACAAAAATAGAAAATACATGTCTGCTCGGAAAGGAATTTCCGCACTTATCCTTCGGGATCAATGGTTGAAACTGATATACCTCATAAGGTCTGCGTGCATTTAATTTGGCACGAAAAACGCTTACAAGTATAAAAGATACTGCCGGCACGGCTATCGTAACACAAGCGTCACAATAGCTTTCCTGCCACACCAGCCAAAATAAAACGCTAAAATACAGCACGGCTGTCACATATGTGATAGCCGTACTTATTCCATTTATGATCTTCACTCCATAACGTGTTTTTTGAATACACGCAAAGATTCGTTCATAAGCTTCTTTTCTCACTCTTCTTCCTCATTTTTCACAACGTCTAAGCATAACTCCTGCAACTGCTTATCATCTACAGCATTTGGCGCATCTGTCATAAGACAAGAAGCATCTTTTACCTTTGGAAAGGCGATGACGTCACGGATGCTGTCCTGCTTCGCCATAAGCATGATCAAACGATCCAGACCATATGCAAGACCTGCATGTGGCGGAACACCATACTTGAATGCATTGATGAGGAAGCCAAACTGTTCGTTCGCTTTTTCTTTGGTAAAGCCAAGTGCCTCAAACATCGTTTCCTGTACATCGTCCTGATGAATACGGATGGAACCACCACCAAGCTCAGTACCGTTCAGCACGATATCGTATGCTCTGGCGCGTACTTTCTCCGGATTTGTCTTTAACAATGGAATATCTTCTTCCATTGGCATCGTGAACGGATGATGCATTGCTACATAACGACCCTGCTCTTCCGAATATTCAAACTCTGGGAACTCAGTAACCCAAAGGAATTTATATACATTTTTATCCAACAGATCAAGATTGCGTGCGATCTCTAAACGCAGATTACCAAGAACATCCCAAACGATCTTGTTCTTGTCTGCTGCAAATAACAACAGATCACCGGCTTCTCCATCCATTGCCTTAACCAGTGCATCTAACTCTTCCTCTGTCATAAACTTTGCAAACGAAGATTTATATGTGCCATCTTCATTAATGCACAGATAAGCCAGTCCCTTTGCGCCAAAATCTTTGGCAAACTTCACTAATGCATCGATCTTCTTACGAGGCATTGCCCCCTGACCTTTTGCATTGATACCGCGAACGGAACCGCCATTTTCCAATGCGCCGGTAAATACGCCGAAACCGCATCCCTTCACGACCTCAGAAACATCATGTAACTCCATGCCAAAACGAAGATCCGGCTTGTCTGAACCAAAACGATCCATCGCTTCCTGCCAAGTCATTCTCTGAATTGGGAGCTCTACATCAACATCCAGCACTTCTTTGAAAATCTTCTGAAGAAGTCTCTCATTGACGTCCATCACATCGTCCTCATCCACAAAAGATAACTCCATATCGACCTGTGTAAATTCCGGCTGACGGTCTGCACGCAGATCCTCATCTCGGAAACAGCGGGCGATCTGGAAATAACGATCATAACCGGAGCACATCAAAAGCTGCTTAAACAACTGTGGAGACTGTGGCAGTGCATAAAAATTACCCGGATGCACACGACTTGGCACAAGATAATCTCTGGCACCCTCCGGTGTACTCTTGGTAAGCATCGGTGTCTCGATCTCTAAAAATCCTTCGTCTGCCAAAAATTGACGGATCAATGTTGCCACACGACTGCGCATGATCAAATTGCGCTGCAGATCCGGTCTGCGCAGATCCAAATAACGATATTTTAATCGAATGTCTTCTTTGGTCTTGCTGTCTGCCTCAATCGGGAATGGCGGTGTCTCAGACTCTGATAACACACGAATTGCTTTAGCACGAACCTCGATCTTACCGGTTGCCAGTTTATCATTCACGGCACCGGAACGTGCTGTCACTTCACCGGTCACAGCCACAACAAACTCGCTGCGCAGCTTCTCTGCTTTTGCAAATCCCTCACTGCCGATCTCGCTCTCCTCGAAGATCAACTGCAAAATGCCGGAACGATCTCTCAGATCGACAAATATAATGCCACCTTTATTTCTCTGTTTTTGTACCCATCCCATCACGGTAACGGTATCTCCAATATTCTGTTCACTCAGCTCCGCACAACGGCATGTGCGTTTTAAGCCTTTCATCGACTCAGCCATAGTTCCTCCAATCTCTGCTGCAGGAATCCCTTTCCTGCACGGTAATTCTAATTTTCGTTTCCTATCTTACAACAAATCCCTCTATCTTTCAAGCGCATGCCTTTTGCGCTCGATCATTTCATCCACACGGGAAATATAATCCGTAACACTCTTCACATTTTCAATCCGGCTTACCTGTCCCCGGTCACTATGATATTTCTTCGTTGATGCACCTGCTCCTAACGCAACGATCGACTGCATCTCCTCCATGATCAAAATGTTATACAAACATTCGCTCCCCGGTTTTGCATATCCAATATTTTCCTGGCCACCACTTCCGGCATGACCGGCAGAATTCTTTTGGCGGTACATATAATACGGCAGATATCCCTGTTCTCCGGCAAACTGCTCCCCGCGAGCCAACATCTGCTCCATCCGTCTGCCGCGTATCTGCTCCGTCTCCCCCAATGCGCCTTGTTCTTCCAAGACACTCCGCAGTCTCGAAGCTCGCTTGATCACTAAGGATGGATCGTCAAACTATCCGGTGCCAACTGCCCCACCTGACGCAATGTATCCTCAAAATCGGACAGCTCTTCTCCCGGCAGACCAATGATCAGGTCCATATTAATATTGGTAAATCCAAGCTTTCTTGCCAGCTCAAATGCCTGTATCGTCTGATCGACCGTATGCCTTCTTCCGATCAGATCCAACGTCTTTTGCTGCATTGTCTGCGGATTGACCGAGATCCGGTCTACACCACACTCACGCAGAGCCAACAATTTGTCCTCCGTAATGCTATCCGGTCTTCCCGCTTCCACTGTAAACTCTACAGACGTGTCCATCGGAAAATACTCCTGCATCGTCTTTATCACAGTACGAAGCTGCTCCGGTGATAATGTTGTTGGCGTCCCACCACCCATATATACACTTGTCAGCCGCTTTCCCTGCATCAACTTTGCCGTTCCCTTGATCTCCCGCTGCAGTGCTGCCACATAATCATCCCGCAAATGACCAAAACGATCGCACGGATACGACGGAAAGGAACAATACAAACAGGTGGTCGGACAAAACGGAATACCTACATACAAACTATATCCGTCCTGATATTCATTTTGCTGCAGCAGAGCTGCCTCTCTTGCAGCAATTTCAGTTCCAAGCGCAGCCTTTTGCTCACTGCAACAATAAACGTTCTGCAGTATTTCCATAACTTCCGTTCGCTCACGTCCCTCTAGCAACATATTCATCGGAATCTTTGTCGGACGTACCCCTGTCATCGTGCCCCAAACCGGAAGTCGTCGTTCAAAGCCCTCCGGCAGCCATTCTTCCGGGAAATCACGGAGCACTGTAAATACTAATTTTTTAACGATATTTTTGTAATACGTCCGATATGGGTGCGCAAGCTTCCCCTCTTTTTTGTGCCAGTCGTCATCTCCGGTTACCGCTGCACTAGACGCTTTACGTCCGGCTTTTGTCTCCACACAAACAGAAATCTCCGTATCACCATAATCAATGGCAATATGGAGGTCTCCTGATTCCCCATTTATTTGTGTGCGTTTTCCGGAAAATCCGGTTGCCAACGCCTGTAGTTCATAGTCAAACTCTTTTTCAGACAATGTAAATCCTATCATCTCAATCCTCCATGTCCGAAAATCATTCTACCGCAAATGGATTAAACATCTTTTCATTTTTGATCGATGTCATAAGTCCATGCCCCGGATACACCTGCACGGCATCCGGAAGAACAAATAATTTTTCACGGATCGACCGCACGATCTCTGACATACTTCCTCCCGGAAAATCAGTCCTGCCGACCGATTCCTGGAAAAGTGTATCTCCGGAAAAAAGCATTCCCGCCTTAGGAAAATAAAAACACATACCGCCCACCGTATGTCCCGGAGTCAAAATGCAGCGTACTTCCTGATCTAACAAAGTGATCGTCTCCCCATCTTTCAACCAGTGATCTGCTTCTACGGACAACATGGCACCGCCCATATTGATGGAAAGATTGATGGACGCATCCTGCATTGTCTCCTTTTCTGCTTCTGCCGCATACACCGGAATATGATATGCCGTACGCACGCTATCCACTGCCATAACATGGTCAAAATGTCCGTGTGTCAGCAAGATGGCAACCGGATGTAATTCCTGATCTTCTATAAACTTTTTAATACGTTTTGCTTCATCTCCCGGATCCACGATCACACAGTCTTTTGTATCCTCACGATACAAAAAATAACAGTTTGTCTGTACCGGTCCCACCACTTGAAATTTACAAATCAATCGACTCATAATTACTCCTTTTTATGAATGTGTTCTTTGTATATCCTTAACGCTCTCTACCTGACGCAGTTTTGCGGTTAGCACATGCAGCGCTTCTACACTACGGATCGCAAATCCGATCGTGATCGTTGCAATGCCCTGTTTGCTCGTACGGGAATTGACATTATTGATCGTAATACCGCTTTCCGTAAATACTCTGGTCAAGTCTAACAATACACCAATTCGGTCATATGCATAAATAACCAGTTCGGTATCATACAGCTCATTTTCCTCTTTATCCGGAGTCACCTGCCATTCTGCCTCGATAATTCGCTGACGATCCGCCTCATTCATGTTCATTACATTCACACAATCTGTACGATGAATGGATACGCCACGACCTCTTGTGACAAAACCAATGATCTCGTCTCCCGGCACCGGACTGCAGCAACGTGAAAAACGTACAGAAACATCGTCCAGCCCTGCAACTACAATACCACTCTTGGACTTGATCGCTGCCATTGCTCTCGTCTGACCATTGGATGATGCATTATTTTTTCCTACTGCTTCTAATATATCTTTATCCGTTGCAAACTGCGGATTTTTCTTACGATAAGCGTCCTGCAGCTTATTGATCACCTGTCCCTCTTTCAGACCACCATGACCAAGTGCAGCCAAGACAGAATCCCAATCACGGAAACCATACTTTTTCATACAAGCCTGCGTATATTCCGGTTTGACCAGATCCGTAAGTACAATTCCTTGCGCTTTACAATAATTCGTTAACAATTCCTTGCCACGCAGTATATTTTCTTCCTTAAACTGCGTTCGAAACCACTGATTGATCTTATTTTTGGCCTGTGTGCTTTTAACAATAGACAGCCAGTCGCGGCTTGGACCTCTGGAATTTTGTGACGTGATGATCTCCACACGGTCACCATTTTGAATATGATAATCAATTGTCACCAGATTGCCATTCACCCTGGCACCTACCATGCGGTTACCAACCGCACTGTGTACTGCGTACGCAAAATCGATCGGTGTCGAACCTGCAGGCAGATTCTTGACATCACCATCTTTCGTAAAGCAATATACATAGTCGGAGAACAGATCCAGATCGCTTTTAAGCAGACTTAAAAACTCCTTATTATCCGACATATCACGCTGCCATTCCAAAATACGGCGCAGCCAGGAAAGCTTTTCTTCCTCACTCTTGGAAGTATCCTGTCCATATTGATTTTCTTTGTATTTCCAATGTGCTGCGATACCATATTCTGCGGTACGATGCATCTCGTACGTACGGATCTGTATCTCAAACGGTTGTCCTTCCGAACCGATCAATGTCGTATGAAGCGACTGATAATTGTTCGGCTTTGGCATTGCGATATAATCTTTGAATCGACCAGGTATTGGTTTATAAATCTCATGAATAACACCTAACGCCGTATAACAATCTCTCTCTGTGTCTACAATGATACGCACAGCGAACAGATCATAGATCTGATCCAATTTTTTATTCTGGGTAACCATTTTCTTATAAATACTAAAATAATGCTTTGCGCGTCCATCGATCGTCGCTTTGATCCCGGCCGCTGCAATGTGACTGCGCACCTCTGCCACGATCTTGGCGATAAACTCGTGCCGCTTCACTTTGCCCTGCTCCAGACTTTTTTCGAGCTGTTTGTACATTTCAGGCTCTAAATATTTAAACGACAGATCATCCAACTCGACCTTAACTTTGGAAATACCGAGTCTATCCGCAATCGGTGCGTAAATATCTAATGTCTCTGTTGATTTCTCTTTTTGCTTGATCGGCGTCTGGTACTGCATTGTGCGCATATTGTGCAGGCGATCGGCTAACTTGATCAAGATTACACGAATATCTTTTGCCATCGCAAGAAACATCTTACGCAGATTCTCTGCCTGCATTTCAACTTTATCGGCCACATAGTCGATCTGTGTCAATTTCGTCACACCATCGACCAACAAAGCAACCTCATCTCCAAACTCTGCTGCGATCTCCGGTCCGGTCATAACGGTATCCTCAACAACATCATGAAGCATCCCGGCAACGATCGTCTCCTTATCAAGTTCCAATTCCGCAAGTATCAAACAGACACAGATCGGATGGATGATATATGGTTCCCCCGATTTACGAAGCTGCCCCTCATGCGCCTTTGATGCGATCTGATACGCTTTCTCGATCATCGAAATATCATCTGACGGATGATATTTACGGATCATTGTAATTAACTTTTTATATAACTCCTCCGGTGCTGTAAAATCCTCCGGAATCGTACTTGTTGCCAACTCCCCCGTATCAATCTTAAACCCCAATTGTCCCATTTTGTTGTCTTCCATATGCAGCCTCCTAACCACTCATGTGTCCAACAACCCGTATATATGGCCGCCAGCCGTGGGAGTATGTAACTTTTGTATTGTCATCATCGAAACACTTTGTATTGTAGTATACGATTTTTTTCATTCAAAATCAAGTAACGAAAAGCCCATCTTTACTCGCATTCAATACCCATTAGCTTTTGCATCAGCATATCAAACTGTTCATCTGTCAACTCTTCCTCTTCGTAAGCATCTGTAATCAGTTCTTCCAGCTCATCCCATTCGTATTTACCGGTTCCCTCCTGCAGTTTATTCAATTCTTTGTCCCATTTTTTATAGGTCATATTCTGATCCTCCACGATGTTATTTGTATATAGCAGACACTGTACTTTTTGTATCCCATTGTACGGCTCATACTAATTCCGGAGTATATATCATCACTCCCTGTAACCATAATTTTACCAAATTTTGTATATTCATACAATCACCATCCGCAGGAGAAATTCGCTTTGCAAACCATTCCTCTTGCAGCGGTCGTATCATTGTCGTACAATGCATTCTTTCTGCATCAAAAGAGTACGCCGGCAGATCACAAACAAGACGTATATCCTGCCTGTTCGAACGTTTCCGTACATATTCTGCCAACTGCCTGCACACCAACTTCTGATACTGCTTTGCTGCCAATACATGAGTGATCTCTGCCTCACTTTGATCTTCCTCACACAGATAGGCGGCAATTGCGATCGGTTTTTCCTGATCCCACACTGCAACCAGCTCTCCGTCGTAGCATTTCATCTGCTGATCTGTTTCTGCAAAATATGCCGCCGTCCATGCTGCGTGCATATCCATCGGCAGCTCTGCCGCAAAACTCTCCAGTTGCTTCGTCTGTCCCGCCGTCCAACGATCAAACGGGCATATCTGTAATGTATGATTTCCGACATTTTGTATTGATCCCGCCTGTCCAAGTTCCGGCACAATAGCATCCCATCGTGCCTGTGGCAGGGATGGGTCTGCTTCTTCTACTTCTTCTGCTTCTATCACGAACTTATCACACCATCCCGCTGACACAAAGTCATACGGACGGTAGATCGCCTCTGCCGCCGGCATCAGATACGTAAACGGCTCCCCGTCCTCTTTGCAGATACGAAGTGCCTCCGTAACCAACTGCCCCATATATCCTTTTCCCTGTTCTGCTTTCTTCGTGCAAACACCCACAATGTAATGCAGATCGAGCCGCTCGCCCTGCACAATGCAAGTGTACGGATTAAGATGCAACATCGATACAATTTCCTCTCCACGCAGCAAAAGCAGCACCCGGTTGTGTTTCCAGGTGCTGCTCATGTAATGATCTACATAACTTTCTTTATCTTCAAACATCTCGATCCACAGTGCCTTAACCGCTGCTGCAAATGGTTTCTTTTCTGCCTCTGTCTGAAGATCTTTCATCTTGATCTGATCCACGAATCCCACATTCCTTTCCGTTCCCGCAGACTGATAACAATTTCATCCTGCCGCAGGCACATCATTGCTTCGCTAGTTAATATATGTCGGCTGATCCGTACCATCTAACATGTCATAGATCAGATCTGTCGTCCGGCGTGTGGAACTGCCATCCAACAGGCCTAAGAAAAATTGACGAAAAGAATCATCCACAGAAGTTTTCGCCGGACTGATAAGTACTTCCTTCATCCTACTTATCAGCGTCTGCAGATCTTCTACGATCTCACCCGGTACAAACTCTGCGAAATCAAAATAAAGATCTCTCTCTCTCAAATACTCCTCAAGATCAAACGCATAAAAGATCATTGGAATATCTATCAATGCTGCCTCAAAAATAGACGAGCTATAGTCTGTCACCAACAGATCGGTGATAAATAACAGATCATTAATATTTTCTTTGCCGGTCAGATCAAAGAGACGATCTGCAAAATCGCATTCCCGGTACATCGAAAGATCGGAACGTACGAAAGGATGCTGCTTTACAAGCAACACGGTATCCGGCGGTAATGCATTCATCACAAGATCGATTGGAAATCGTTCCATCGGATAAAACGCCGTTTTATTACCACTTCCACGAAAAGTCGGTGCAAAGAGCACGATTTTTTTGTCTTTCCACTGCGGATAACGCTCATAAAGAGCCGCAACCGTTTCTTTGCGATAATCCTCATCAAAAAATACATCGGTACGTGGTATGCCTGTCTGACGAATATTATTAATGTGCATACCAAAGGCTTCACTGTAAAACGGTGCCATTGCAGATCCACTGACGATCGCCCGTGTATATGTTCTATGATTTCTCGTATTCTGTGCCAGATCCGTAAGCCCAAGCTCTGACAACCCAAACAGCTTAAATGCGCCACAGGCATGCCACAATTGCAGCACCTCAGTCTCCTGTCTGACGTTGAGTGCCCCTAGCTGCGGCACAAAATCTTCTAAAACGATCACCTTTGCCCCCGCTGCGAGATATGCACTTTTTTTCAGTTCCCTAAAAGTCAGTTTATCTACTGTCTTCGTTGTCAAAAACTCTTTTAACTCTGTCTTTCCCTCTTCCTGCAAAAGACTCCGAACCCGGTCCAGATTACCGCCTGCATCCACCTGTCTTTCCGACAGAAATAACACACCCTCCGGCGTGGTGATCTGTTTTACGGCACGAGCATACTGTCTGGCAAAATATCTGGTTTTGTGATCGCGAACACTATAATCATATCCCGTCCACGCCTTTACCATATCATTTGCATGATAAAAAATTGCCTTTTTACCGGATGCTTTCTGTGCTCTCGGGCTAAGCTTACCAATTCCTTTCGAGGCAAGCCAACCGGAACACAACCATACCGGCAGCAGCACTGTGCACAGACCAAACAACGCGCGCTTAACTATTCTGATCAAAACACGTGGTTGCTGATATAGGTCAAAAAACTGCTCTCCCCGCAGATTTCTTGAAACTTCTATTTCCTGCCACTGCATATTCTGATCCACATAACAAAGTGAAACCGACACATTCCGATCAGACTGCAATCCTTTTTTATCCGCAAACACGTACGCCAACTCCACTTTGGAGGTGCCTATAAACTTGCAATCTCCCTCCTTAGTCATTGTGCATTCTACAAACATTGGATAATACCGTTGCTTTTTCTTTTGTCCGTCGATGTCCTGTACAAAACTAAGCAGCATATGCATCCTCGCCGCAGTCGTTTTGTATCCTTTTAACTTTCCGGATACCGTCAGTTCATAGACAACCGATCGGTCTGTTTTGGTCACATCAGCAACAGCCTGCAGATTCTTTATCACGCTATCTCTCCATTCCTTTCTCAGCCTGTCAGCCCATCAATATTTTTTCACGCGCTGCTACAGGTGTCCTCCATATTACTTCTTCGTTCTTTTCTTCGTACTTTTCTTTGCCTTTTCCTTTTTTGTCACAGCAGCCACCTTAAAAGCACAGATCCGGTCAACCCGCTTCGTAGCTGAAGTAAACTGTACCGATTCAAAATTTACATATAAATACTTACCACTTACCGCAATCTCCTCATTCATCGACGGCATATTGATCACTTTATTGCGTTTGCCAAGTGTGATCTTACCGGCTCTTGCTTTTTTCAGATTCGGTTTGTACACATCCATCTGATGCAGATAGCCTCGTTTCGTCGAATTGGTCTGACAAGATCTCGACAGGATCAATCGTCCATTCGAAGTAAACGTTAATCCCTGTACACGGTTAGGAAGCTTAATACGCCCACATACGGTAAGCACCGGCTTACCGGTCTTGTCTGCGATCCGATAGGAGCCCAAATAGCCGGAATTACTTTCGCTATACGAAGCCACCCACAAAAGTCCCTTATAATACGTTACCGCAGCCGCCTGCTGCCCTAACGCATTCTTGGTCCCATACGCCTTAATCTCTAAATATTTCTTTTTAGCAACCGCCGCTTTTTTGATCTGAGCAAACGATATGCTGCGCAGATATGTCGACTGGCATATCCAAAGATTACGCCCGTCATAAGCAAGACCACCCGCATGTGTCTTATTTGGCAATACAACTGTCGTCAACAGTTTTTTACTGGATCTGCTCATAACATATACCACGGAATTATCGATTCTCTTGCTGTCATAAGCACTGACGAGTAAATACGAGCCGGCAAACGTCATTCCCTGCGGTACCATTGTTTTACTTCCAAATTCCAAAACGTTAGTATTTGTCATTCCCGGCAAAACGATACTCTTTGCATAGTTTAACTGTTTCTTTACAAAACTGCACGCCTTAACTGCTGCCGATCTCAAAAAAGCCTTTTTCGATTTATACAGCTTGGCACCGGTACTCGTCTTTGCTACAGCAATCGGTTTGACGCCGCTCTTCGTCGCCTTGCTGCTCTCATAATCTTTCTCTTTATAGGTGCGGTATGCTGTCATCGTGTAATAATATTTGGTACCGTTTTTGAGTCCGGTACGAAGATAACGGACCGTAGATTTTTCTTTCAAATCAGCTATAAGAACCGCCTGTGAACCATTAAACTGATAAATACGGTATCCTGTCGCACCATTTACCGCTGTCCACGTGAGCTTTACCCGGCCATTTCCGGCACGAAGCTTCATGGACGGTTTGGCAGGATTCGTCGTGGTCGAAATCTGCTCCGAATATTCTCCGGTGTTTTCCTCGTCTGCAAAATAGGTTCGAATGCGATAACGGTATGTGACACCCGATTTCAAGCCGGTATCCTTATATTCTAATGTCGTTGTGCTTCCTACTTTTGTTTCTACGCCATTTGCCTCTGTGCGGTAGATCAAATATCCGGTCGCACTCTCCACCTTCTCCCAGCCAAGTGTGATCGATGTGGAAGCATTTTTTATGATCGAAAATGTCGTAAGTGCTTCCGGCCGGGTAAACGTGTGAACCGGTTCTGCAAAGTGGCTCTGTTCTCCGCTTGACTGACGATAGGCACACACTGTGATATAAAATTCATCACCGGCTTTTCGGTCTTTCCACGTATATTTCTGCTCTTTCGTCTCATCTAAAAAAACATAAGCAGACTTCTCAAAATCATAATAATACACAAGATACGATGTCATTCCGGGCATTTCATCCCATGCTACCGTGATCGAGTCCGTGGTCGTTTCTGTTACTTCCAACCCGGTCAGCACATCTTTCTCTTCCAAAAATACAGCACCCTCCACCGGTGCGATCAAATCTACTCTATCCGGTGTATAGATTTCCTCGCCGGTCTCCTCTGCCTTTGCCATTGGGGCAGCCGTAAACCCTCCCAAAAGACTGCAGACAAGTGCAGCAACGATCATAACCGCTATTCTGGCTTTCCGTTTTCTGATGCTGTCAAACAACTGTAACATAATGCTTCATCCTCCATGCTCTACTCTTTCTGTAATATTGCAAATACTCTGTCAAGAGATCCGCCTTCTATATAATCATACTGTAATTTGGCAAAATCTTGGCGTTTTTGAGCATTATCCACATTTTTTTGCAAAAGCTGCAAAAGTTCTTCTGTCGAATATGCAATATCACCCGGAACCGTCGAACGATAGTCACGATAAAAACCGCGGTCATATTTGTCAAGGTCATAGGCAAATAATATAATCGGCTTATCTAAAAGCACATATTCCACAACGGTTGAAGAATAATCTGTGACCAAACAATCTGCGACCATATAAAGATCTGTTATATCACTATAGTCTGTCATATTCAGGCAATGTTCATGCAAGGTAATATTTTCTGACGGAAATTTCGGATGAAGTTTAACAAGAACATACCAATCATCTCCAAGTGTCTGACAGATTTTTGCAATGTCAAATTTTTCCAATAATTGTGCATTTTCCTCTGCCGTTGCCCGAAACGTCGGCGCATACAATAATACCTTTTTATCACGAAGGACCGGATACTGACGATATACATTCTCTGCTCGTCTTTTCTTGTCCTCTTCATCAAAATACGCATCCAAAACCGGAATGCCCGTTGCATAAATGCGATCTGTCGGAATGGCAAAAGCCTCACTATAATACGGTATGATCTGCGTCGAAGTGACAAACAGATGTGTCACATGCTTATTAGCCTCAGCAACCTGTTTACGAACATTCGGATTTTCTTCTGTAGAAAGACCAAATCGCTTAAACGCACCAGCACCATGCCACAACTGAATAATCTGCTGCCCCTCCGTATGCATATAGGCAAGCGGAAGCAGATTGTCATTGAGAAAGATCTTCCCGGCATCTGCCATATTCCAC
This sequence comes from Clostridium sp. AM49-4BH, assembly GCF_003478335.1. Classification (GTDB taxonomy): domain Bacteria; phylum Bacillota; class Clostridia; order Lachnospirales; family Lachnospiraceae; genus Butyribacter. The sequence goes on along the minus strand of NZ_QUFB01000015.1, from coordinate 15,752 downwards.
GGTACTTTTACAAAAAAACACAGTATTCCCTTAATCTTAGAACATATCCCTCCGTTCGGATGAAAGAGATCCTGCTTGCTAAATGCCACAATCTGACAGCCCTGATCACGTTTTGTAATCTCCTCAGACACCAACTCCAAATTACCATTCAGCCCATGGTTATGTCCATTAAAAAGTACAACTTTATTATGCATCTTCGCAAATTTTCGATGCAAATTATATATTCCCGCAAATACATAGTAACCTAACTGTTTCATACGACTTTTTTATTCCTTTCCAAACTCGCCAACGTTCATTGCCGGCAACTAACTTTATATTTTAACAGAATATCACTTTACTTGTAAATCCCCACTTCCGTACCACCTCTCGTATGCATACAATAATAGAAAACAAATTACCACTCGAAAGGAGGGCTCTATGAACCGAGTCTCTTCTATCATTCATTTAGATTATGCCAGACAACACGGTCTGACCGGGCAAGGGATCGGTGTTGCTATATTGGATACAGGCATTGATTTTCATCCGGATTTTTATTCTAAAGAAGGCGGATATCGTCTTGCCGGTTTTCTGGATCTGGTCAATCATAAAACACACTATTACGATGACAATGGACATGGAACACACACTACCGGCATTTTGACCGGTAACGGCTCCGTCTCAAACGGACTCTACTGTGGTGTTGCACCGGAATGTCATTTTTATTCCATCAAAGTGCTTGGCAAAAACGGCGAAGGGCATATTGAACACGTCTTAGAAGCCATTCACTGGCTGTTACAGCACTACAAAGAATATAATATCCGCATCGTTAATATTTCCATCGGCAGTACCCGCGGCCGACAGTTTGACGAAAACTCTCCTCTCGTAAAAAGTGTCAACTCTCTGTGGGAACACGGTCTTGTTGTCCTCACAGCTGCCGGAAATCATGGCCCGGCTCCCGGAAGTATTGGTGCACCGGGCAACAGCCGTAAGATCATTACCGTTGGCTCTTCCGACCCGTTACAGTATCGTTTTGACTCCGACTATTCCAGCCGCGGTCCAACCAATAGCTGTATAAAAAAACCGGATATTGTAGCACCGGGATCACGCATTGTCAGTCTCGCTGCAGGCTCCTCCTATCAGGCCAAAAGCGGCACATCTATGTCAACACCGATCGTAGCCGGATGCATCGCTCTCCTGTTAGAAAAATATCCGGATCTGACGAATCGCGAAATAAAGCTGCACCTTCGCAACACCGCACTCGATCTTGGATACAGCCATACGAGACAGGGCTGGGGACTGATTCAATGCGACCTCATGCTTTCCACTCCGCCAACAAGACTATAAAAAAGCAAAGCCAGCGCTTTGCATAACACCACATTGTGAGCGGTTTCCTATAAAGATTAATGTAAAAAGAGCCTTCGTGCATCGGAAACGTCATCATGCTCGAATGACATTCCCGATACACGGAAGGCTCTTATCTGATATCTTTTATGCCAAAACACGATCCAGCTCTTTGACAAATTCAGCCATTTCATGCTTGGAAAACTGTGCATCCGCACCTAGCTGCTCTCCTTTGTGGCGCATCTCTTCATTGATCAATGAAGAGAAAATAATGACCGGAATATCTTTGTACGCAGGCGTCTCTTTGATCAGCTTGAGCAGACGGTGTCCATCCATCTGCGGCATCTCAATATCCGTCACGACACATGCAACCTTCTCTTTTAAGGTTCCCTCTTGACGGTACTGCTCCAGCAGCTCCCACAACTCCAATCCATTATTTAACGGCATCAGATTCGTAAATCCCGCTGCCGTAAGTCCATCATAGATCATTAAACTCAAAAACTGAGAATCCTCTGCATACAAAATCGGTTTGTTATTCTTTGGACGCGACCCTAACCGCTCAATATCCGACAACTGAATGCCTGCCTCCGGTGAGATCTGTGCCACAATATTTTCAAAATCCAACAATATCACAAGATGCTTATCAATGTTAATAATACCTGTGATCATGCTTGTTCGCGAATTACTGATCAAACGATCCGGCTTCACGATCTGTGACCAATTCACACGATGGATCCCCACTACGCTATGTACATGAAAAGCGGCATTCGTTCCATTAAAGGATGTCACCAAAAACATATCTGTCTTCTTCTCTTCGCGCTCATTCATTCCCAGACACTTCGCCAGATTGACAACAGTAATTGTCTCTCCGCGCGTACTAAATGCTCCCTCCACAAAAGGATGTGCATTCGGGATTGGCGTTAATTCTGTATAACTGATGATCTCGCGGATCTTTGCCACATTGATTCCATAGTTATGTCCGTCCACGACAAACTCCAAAATCTCCAATTCATTTGTTCCACTCTCTAATAAAATATTTGTATCCATAGTAATGCAAACCTCCGATCTGACTCCACTATTCCCCATTCACATATTTCGTAACGAGCAAAATATGATTCTATGTATACGTATATTTTACATGACTACACACTGTTTTGCAAGCGGACACTCAAATATCCCACAATTTTCTCACCGGCAGCCCTGTCATCTTCTCCAATCTTTCTACACTTGGCTTATAGAAAGCATCCATCTTACGTTTCTGTTCATCTGTCATCTTGTCGTGATTTTCGATCGTTGTATAACGCTGTACCCATCTCGCAAATCGAAAAAATAATTTTTGCTTTTTACTGCGTGTCGTATTTTCCTTTCGCCCACGGATCGACGCATAATACCGATAATTGATATATGCCCCCAGCCAGTTGGCAGAAACAGCACTGCCCTCATTGCTGTTTGGCATTTGTTCCACACAGATCGGATGTTTCACACCGATAAACTCTTGAATCTCCTTCATCTGCTCTTCGGAGTTCCGCATCAGTTCTTCCATCACAACAACCTTGATCTGTTCCGGTCGAAAGTATTGCAAATACTCATTGATCCATTTGTCATACTGAAAACGATCTTTACGCTCCGTATAAATCTCCTCATTTGCAAACTTGGTAAATAATTTGACCGAATAACGGCGAAATCCCCGATAATAGCGAACATATCGATAATGTCTCGGTCTGCGCATTAACATTTTATAATAAGAAAACGTCGCAAGCGACGGCTGTCGTACCAAAAAAAGCAGCTTGACCTCCGGTCCAAAACACTCATACACATTGCGTGCCGATCCATGATAGGACGGCTCGATATCCCCATATAATTTATCTGGATTCTGCTCTGGAAAATATTTGTGGCGGAACCGTTCCGGCGCATCATCATATTTGTTACGCCAATGCATATAGAACGTCTCCTTCCCCTTTGGAAGTACGATCTCCGGACATTCACGTAATGCATTGCTAAGCGATGTCGTGCCGCACTTCGTGAAGCCCACACATAAGAAATCCATATGCGGATTTTCCTGCCGAGAAATCTCTGCAAACACTTCATAATCCACCAGCAAAATACGTACTGCACCAAACTGCTTAGCTGCTTCCACAGCCTCTTCATGCGCCTCTTCATGTAAACGGACGATCACATACAATGCCTTTGCCCGTGCCGTGGTCATTGTCGTGTCCACACAAGGTGTTCCAAGAATTTTTTTCGGTGCCGTCAGCGGAATAAACGTAAGCACTTCCTTGATCTGTGGTTGAAACGGCAGATGTCCGGCAAACCTTAGCAATACACGGGCTACCCTTTTGTGCTGCACGATCACAAGATCTTCTTCCTCTTCAAATACTTTTGTCAACTCCTCTTTCGTATGGATTTCTTTCATTTCGCATTTTTCCATCACAATTGTTTCCTTTCTTCCTTGTTCCCCATATATTTTTTCTCTATCCTTTTCCCTCACTCTCGTTCCCCATATATTTCTTCTCTATCCTTTTCCCTCACTCTCATTCCCCATATTTTTTTCTATCCTTTACCCTCTTCCCTCACATATTACTTCTTCACTATGTCATACTTCCGTCATATTTGTAATATTTTTTTGACATTTTAGCCAAAATCTACTACAATACATACTGCATATTACGAACAGGTACATAACAAACAAATTCGTATTGTACCAAATCACCCTGACCGGGTGGTCGTGGGAGTATGGAGGATGATTATGAATAACATTATTTTAATTGGTATGCCGGGCGTCGGCAAAAGCACTGTCGGCGTTGTATTGGCAAAAACACTCGGATACGCATTTCTTGATTCTGATTTGTTGATCCAGGAACGGGAGGGACTCCTGCTTCATGAAATCATTGAAAAATACGGATTGGAGCGTTTTAATCAGATCGAGTCTGAGGTAAATGCATCTATCGAAGCAGAAGACACTGTCATTGCCACCGGTGGCAGCGTTGTATATGGCACCGAAGCGATGATGCACCTAAAAGCCCTCGGAACGGTCGTCTATCTTAAACTATCCTATGAAGAATTGACCGAACGTCTTGGTGATCTCAATAAACGTGGCGTTTCCATCCGTCCCGGAGAGACTTTGGAAACCCTGTACGAAGAACGTATTCCTATTTATGAGCGCTATGCAGATGTGACTGTAGACTGCGAAGATCTGTCGATCCGCGATATCGTCAAAAAGATCACTTATCTTTTCTAAACCATCGGCAGCCATATCTGGTTCAAAAGCGCAACTATAACATTGAGCAGCAAGCCGCCAATGATCGGATGAAGCCATCGCTTGATCAGTTCAAACAACGGCAACTGCTCAAAATTTTTGCAAAGGTAATCCCCTATCGAATATACGATCCCCGACGCACAAATACTGCATACAAATCCTGAGAAAGCAATCAAAATCCCATCTATGATATTCTGATGAATCCCATAGCCGATCAAATAGCCAACACCGGTAAGTATCTTACACAGGATCGACCCCGGCAATACATTCGCAATGGCAACCAATTGTTGATAAAATACCCCTTCCTTTACCATCCCGGTGTCTACAAATACACCATCTGCAACAGTCAGATAAGCATCGCCTCCTCCGTAAGACAAAAAAGACGAATACATTCCCTTAAGCAGATAATCCGCAGCGGGTGAAAATAAAATGATCATCGGCAGCGTACATGCAACAAGAAAACACAGCCATACAACAATGTCTCCGATAGTCTCCTTACCAATTCCAAACAAAGTCGTTCCAATCGATCCTACCGCATGCATTCCTTTCATTCGCTGAATATACGTAACATATAGTTTTCCTATGGTAACCATGATCATGAGTATCACTAAAATGCCTTTTACCGGTGCCACCTCATAATGCCGTTCTAAGCAAACACAGGCGAGATACGCACCGATCAATATTCCCGGCACCAAAACACGCTTCACTGAATACCGCCCCTGTGTCCACAAAATAAAAAACAGTGCCAGACCCAGAATACTAACTGTAGAAAGTACAAATAACGGCCTGGCGTGAATTCCCATCAGACGGTACAGATTTTTGCCACCACAGAGCAAAAATACTGCTACAAATATCAGAAGCACCTTTCCAAATCGTTTTCGGCTCTCCTGCATCGCCTCGTGGGCAATACCGCAAATGTAGCGAAACAACAGATAGATCAAAAATAAACTAACCGCTTTGGTAAACACAGATAACCAACGTATTGTCTGCTCATCAATATGTTCCATCATCGCTAACAGTGCAACGGTAGCCACAGCTCCCGGAAGTGCGACCAGACTGGCAGCAAGCAGCATACAAGCTCTTCCATACTTGCGGCCAATACCGCAGGCAATCTCCACAGGAAGTGCCCCGGGCGTAATACTTGCTGCCAAAACCGCCTCGTCATATTCTTCTTTCGTGACGTACAGTTTCTTCGTCACAAACTCCTTTTCCATAACCGGGATCAACGCATTGCCACCTCCAAAGCCGATCACACCGACTCGCAGCATAGCCTGCATCAATCCCCTGATCCTTGTACCTCTCATTACTGACAAAACTCCCAAAGTTCATCTACCACTTCTTCTACACTTCGATTGGTTGTATCCACGATAATGTCCGGATGCTCCGGTGGCTCATACGGACTGGAAATACCCGAAAATTCAGCAATTTCTCCACTTCTCGCCTTTTTGTACAGCCCCTTCACATCTCTGCGCTCACATTCTTCTAAGGATGTGCTCACATACACCTCAACAAACGGCTCTCCAATAATTTCCCGCGCCTTTCGTCGTTCTTCCCGGAACGGAGAAATAAATGACACTAATACGATCAGTCCGGCATCATTCATCAGTTTTGCCACTTCACTGACCCGACGGATATTTTCAATACGGTCCTTCTCCTCAAAACCAAGATCTTGATTCAGTCCCATCCTCACATTGTCTCCATCCAACGTCATTGTGAATCTTCCCTCTGCAGCAAGACGTTTTTCCAAAGCATTTGCAATCGTTGACTTACCGGCACCAGATAATCCGGTCAACCATATTGTCTTTGGCTTTTGATTCATATGTTCTGCACGATACTGTGGTGTGATGTCCATCTTCTGCCAAACGACATGATCCTCCCGCTGCAAACGCTGCTCAATCGTTCCACAAGCTGAAGTCATATGACTAACACGATCAATTAAAATGAAACCGCCCAGTTCCTTATGATGTGCAAAAAGATCATAAACGATCTTTTCCTGACAATTGATCTCACACACTGCCATTTCATTTTTGAAAATTTTATCTGCCGGGACCTCATTCCCCTCATTGACTTCTATTTTGGCACGGATCTTCATAACCACTGCGGGTACTGATTTCGTCCCTACTTTTAAGAGATAATTACGCCCTGCGATCAATGGTTTATCATCCATCCACAAAAGCTTACCGATAAACATATGCCCTACTTGCAGCGATGCATTGCGATATAACATGCATCCCCTGGATACATCCACCTCTCGGTCTAAACATATTGTTACCGCCTGCCCTTTTATCGCATGTTCCACGGATCTGTCCGTGTTAAAAATCTGCGTCACTTTCGCTGTTTCGCCACTCGGCAGCGTCCTTATTTCGTCTCCTACAGATAACTCTCCAACCTCGATCTGCCCTGCGAACCCACGAAAATCCTTGTTGGGACGACACACCCTCTGCACCGGCATTACAAAGCCATTTTGTGCTTCCTCCGTTTGCACATCTACTGTTTCCAAATAATGCAACAGCGTATCTCCCTTATACCACGGCATATGCTTGGACGGGCTGGTAATATTATCTCCTGCTGTCGCAGATACCGGAATGATATAACTTTGGAACGCATACTCTGCTGTCAGTTTCTTGATCTGTTTACAAACCTTATCATATCTGTCCTGTTTATAGGACACTAAGTCCATTTTATTGATCGCATACACAACGGATCGTATTCCCATCATTGCACAGATACGTGTATGCCGTTTCGTCTGAGATAACACACCTTTTGTTGCGTCGATCAAGATGACTGCCAGATCTGCAAAAGATGCCCCAACCGCCATATTTCTCGTATATTCCTCATGTCCCGGTGTATCTGCCACGATAAAAGCTCGTTCCTTTGTCGTGAAATAGCGATACGCCACATCTATCGTAATTCCCTGCTCCCGCTCGGCCATTAGTCCGTCTAACAACAACGAATAATCAATCTGTCCTTCGGTACTGCCTACTCGGCTGTCTAATTCCAGTGCCCTCTTTTGATCGGCAAAAAGCAGTTTGGCATCATATAACATATGCCCGATCAATGTAGACTTTCCGTCATCTACGCTGCCACATGTAATAAATTTCAATAAGCTTTGCATCGTTATCCTCTCACTTCCATATTTCGTAATTTATGCCTTATGATCTGTTCCTTCTCTTCCTATCTCGTAAGGTTTTCTTTCAGATCCGCATATTTATATTCAACGCCAGATCGTAACAGGCAACGTATTATACTAAAAATAGCCCTCTCGTTTTCTGCGTTCCATACTTCCTGCCGCCTCATTGTCGATCACGCGGCTCGTCCGCTCTGAGGATACGGCGCCAAGCGTCTCTTCAATAATCTCATCTAACGTATCCGCATCCGATTCCACACCTCCGGTGAGCGGATAACATCCCAACGTTCGAAATCGTATTTTACGCATTTGCGGTTTCTCTCCCGGCAGCAAACGCATACGGTCATCATCCACCATAATTAAATTGCCATCGCGTTCCACCACAGGTCTTTCTTTTGCAAAATACAAGGAAGGGATTTCAATATTTTCCTTACGAATATATTGCCAGATATCTTTCTCTGTCCAATTGGACAACGGGAAAACACGAACTTCTTCCCCCTGAAACAATTGCGTATTAAATAACTTCCACATCTCCGGCCGCTGGTTCTTTGGATCCCAGCCATGTTCACTATTTCTAAATGAAAAAATACGTTCTTTCGCTCTAGATTTTTCTTCGTCGCGACGACCGCCTCCAAATGCTGCATCAAAATGATATTTGTCCAACGCCTGCTTAAGTGCCTGCGTTTTCATGATATCTGTATATGCAGATCCATGATCAAATGGGTTGATCCCCTGCTTTACCCCCTCTTCATTCGTATAAACTAACATACGGAGCCCATATTTTTGCGCCATCTTATCTCGAAACGTAATCATCTCGTGAAATTTCCACGTAGTATCTATATGTAAAAAAGGAAACGGAGCTGCTCCGGGTAAAACGCTTTCAACGCCAAATGCAACATCACCGAACTGTCCTTTCCGATCGAATACAACATCACCGGATTCTCACATTCCGCTGCTACTTCCCGAATAATATAAATCGCTTCCGCTTCCAAATTATCCAAATGAGACAATCTGTCTTTCATTTTTATCCTTCTTTCTTGACATTATTATCAGACGATACCTTTCATATTAAGAACAAACTCTTACAACATCTCCCTAATACTTCATCATTCATCAGTCCGATTTCGTCAAAAAAAATAATATCGACCAAATTTGACATTAATTGGAATAAAATGTGTCAAATTTGGTTCAGATTTGTGTCATTTTTTTGTCAGCCATTTTTTGCCGTTTTATTGTCCCCTCCTTGAATTGCTTCATTATCAGTCCTCTTTGTATCGCTTCATTATCAAGCCTTTTTTTATCGCTTTATTGTCAGTCCTCTTTGTATCGCTTCATTATCAAGTCTTTTTTTATCGCTTTATTGTCAGTCCTCTTTGTATCATCTCATTGTCAATCCTCTTTGTATCACCTTATTATAAGTCCTCTTTCGTAATAATCTGTTCTTTTTTATAGGTCACCATCCTCATGGTCAGCCAAGGGCGACATCTAACACCATCATCAACGCAAATCCAACCGCTGCGCCGATCGTTCCAATATTGCTATGTTCCCCCGCCTGCGATTCCGGTATCAACTCGTCGATCACGACATATATCATCGCCCCTGCCGCAAACGATAATAAATATGGCAAAATCGGAGAGATCAGCCCGGCGATCAAAATTGTAATAAATCCCCCGATCGGTTCCACAATACCGGAAAGCATCCCGCAGATAAACGCTCTTTTCCGGCTCATTCCTTCTGCGCATAACGGCAGAGAAATAATGGCTCCCTCTGGAAAGTTCTGAATGGCAATACCGATAGCTAAGGCAAAAGCTGCCGCTGTCGAAATGCCGGATCCCTGTAAGGCAGCCCCCGCATATGCGACGCCAACGCTCATTCCCTCCGGAATATTATGCAGAGTAACCGCAAATAGCATCATCGTTGTTTTGGATATATGTCCCTTTTTTACTGATATTCCCTCCGGCTCTGTACTTTTCAGATGTAAATGCGGTATTACCGTATCCAAAAGCAATAAAAATGCAATGCCAACCAAAAATCCTACCAAAGCCGGCAGCCATGCCACACCATTTCTCGCCTTTTGCATATCTATCGATGGGATCAACAAAGACCACACCGATGCTGCGATCATCACCCCCGATGCAAAACCTAACAATAATTTTTCTAACTTGGGTGCAATATTATCTTTCAGCAGAAAAACCATTGCTGCACCAAGTGTAGTTCCCATAAAGGGTATTGCTAATACAAATAATTCTGATGTATTGATATTCATAGTAATCTTACTTTCCCTTCTGCCAACATATTTGCAAATGTGTTAGTTATAGCTAACCCAATGAGTATACTACCATAATATGCTGTTAAGGTCAAAATGTCACATTTATTGCTGACATAATAAGCGATATGTAGTTTTGCAATAACTTCCGGGATGGCAAGTTTGAGTAAGTAATACGTTACGAGTATTTTCCTATATCAAAAAAAGACATAGCCGAAACCATGTCTTTCTTAGTATCCTCTTAAACACTCAAAACTGCATATAGTATCTTTCATCCACAAAGTTGAACTTGTTCTTGGTATTCCGGCATCGTCCTTGCCTCTTCGCGGGGTCATTATCTTCCCACTCAGATGCCTTATGCCTTCGTTCCTACGCTCAGATGTTACTGCCTTTTCGCGGTCATTCATATCTGAGACTCCACTCCAGCGTCGTCTACGCCTCCTCGCGGGGTCATTCATAAACTCGCTTCGCTCGTTTATTTCATGCCTTTTCCCACTCAGATGCCTGTCTGCTCTTTCAACCAGCCATTGAAAATTCTTTTCATGGCTACTTTCTTTCGCAGACCGACGCCTTCGTTCCTTTTTGGTCAAGCCCTCGACCTATTAGTGACAGTCAGCTCCATGTGTTACCACACTTCCACCTCTGCCCTATCTACCTCGTCGTCTTCAAGGGGTCTTACTGGATTAACTCCAGGGATATCTTATCTTAAGGGGGGCTTCACGCTTAGATGCCTTCAGCGTTTATCCCTTCCAGACTTGGCTACCCTGCTATGCCATTGGTATGACAACAGATACACCAGCGGTCCGTCCAGCCCGGTCCTCTCGTACTAAGGCCAGCTCCTTTCAGATATCCTACGCCCGCGCCGGATAGGGACCGAACTGTCTCACGACGTTCTGAACCCAGCTCGCGTACCGCTTTAATGGGCGAACAGCCCAACCCTTGGGACCTGCTACAGCCCCAGGATGCGATGAGCCGACATCGAGGTGCCAAACCACTCCGTCGATGTGAACTCTTGGGAGTGATTAGCCTGTTATCCCCAGGGTAGCTTTTATCCGTTGAGCGATGGCAATCCCACTTTCTACCACCGGATCACTAAGTCCTACTTTCGTACCTGCTCGGTCCGTCGACCTCGCAGTCAAGCTCCCTTCTGCCTTTGCACTCTTCGAATGGTTTCCAACCATTCTGAGGGAACCTTTGAGCGCCTCCGATACCCTTTCGGAGGCGACCGCCCCAGTCAAACTCCCCGCCTGACGTTGTCCCTCCACCGGTTCACGGTGGCAGGTTAGAAACCCAGTACTACAAGGGCGGTATCCCAACAGCGACTCTGATACAACTGGCGTTATATCTTCCTAGTCTCCCGCCTATCCTGTACATGCAGTACCGAATCCCAGCATCAAACTGGAGTAAAGCTCCATGGGGTCTTTCCGTCCTGGCGCGGGTAACCAGCATCTTCACTGGTATTTCAATTTCACCGGATGCATTGTCGAGACAGTGCCCAAATCATTACGCCTTTCGTGCGGGTCGGAACTTACCCGACAAGGAATTTCGCTACCTTAGGACCGTTATAGTTACGGCCGCCGTTTACTGGGGCTTAAGTTCGAACCTTCGAGTTGCCTCTAAGCTCTCCCCTTAACCTTCCAGCACCGGGCAGGCGTCAGCTCATATACTTCACCTTTCGGTTTCGCATAAACCTGTGTTTTTGCTAAACAGTTGCTTGGGCCAATTCTCTGCGGCCTACATTCGTAGGCACCCCTTCTCCCGAAGTTACGGGGTCATTTTGCCGAATTCCTTAACAATGCTTCTTCCGTCGGCCTTAGGATTCTCTCCTCATCCACCTGTGTCGGTTTACGGTACGGGTTCATGATACGCAATAGCGGCTTTTCCTGACAGTGACTCCACACGCTTCGCTACTTTTAAGTTCGCTACGCTTCACGCATTCGCCTTATACATGGGGGTTTTCCCTCCCATGAAGCTACCTCGCTTGCACCGGTTTTTCCATTCCCGGCTCGTCCTTTGTCTCTGTGTCCCCACAGTTCTGATATCATGAAGTACAGGAATCTAAACCTGTTGTCCATCGACTACGTCTTTCGACCTCGCCTTAGGCCCCGACTTACCCAGAGCAGATCAGCTTTACTCTGGAAACCTTAGATATTCGGCCGAAAGGATTCTCACCTTTCTCTCGCTACTCATTCCGGCATTCTCTCTTCTTATCTCTCCACTGCTCCTTTCGGTACAGCTTCTTCGTGATAAGAATGCTCCTCTACCAATCTCTCGATTCCACGGCTTCGGTGTTGTGTTTCAGCCCCGGACATTTTCGGCGCAGGGACTCTCGACTAGTGAGCTGTTACGCACTCTTTGAATGAATGGCTGCTTCTGAGCCAACATCCTAGTTGTCTTCGAATCCCCACATCCTTTTCCACTTAACACACACTTTGGGACCTTAGCCGGTGGTCTGGGCTCTTTCCCTTTTGACTACCCAACTTATCTCGTGCAGTCTGACTCCGTTACATCATCTGGCTGGCATTCGGAGTTTGATATCCTTTAGTAAGCTTTGACGCCCCCGCAGGAATTCAGTGCTCTACCTCCAGCAGACTAATAACAGGCTAGTCCTAAAACTATTTCGAGGAGAACCAGCTATCTCCGGGTTCGATTGGAATTTCTCCCCTACCCACACCTCATCACCACCCTTTTCAACGGATGTGTGTTCGGTCCTCCACCACCTTTTACAGCAGCTTCAACCTGGACATGGGTAGATCACCCGGTTTCGGGTCTATGCTATGTGACTTGACGCCCTGTTAAGACTCGGTTTCCCTTCGGCTTCACAGTTTCTCTGCTTAACCTTGCCACACCGCATAACTCGCCGGACCGTTCTACAAAAAGTACGCGGTTGTGCATATATAGCACTTCCACAGCTTGTAGACACAGGGTTTCAGGTTCTCTTTCACTCCCCTCCCGGGGTTCTTTTCACCTTTCCTTCACAGTACTATGCGCTATCGGTCACTAAGTAGTATTTAGCCTTGGGGGGTGGTCCCCCCGACTTCCCACAAGGTTCCACGTGTCTCGTGGTACTCCGGATACTGCCGCTGCCTTCCAATTTCGATTACGAGGCTTTCACTCTCTATGGCGGGCTTTCCCAAAACCCTTCTTCTATCTTTCAGCTCACTTTTGCAGTCCATTACCCCGGATCGCACGCGATCCGGTTTAGGCTCTTTCCCTTTCGCTCGCCGCTACTCAGAAAATCGATGTTTCTTTCTCTTCCTCCGGGTACTTAGATGTTTCAGTTCCCCGGGTTCCCTTCCATACGTTATGTATTGGCGTATGGATGACTGAGGTTTGCTCAGCCGGGTTTCCCCATTCAGAAATCTGCGGATCACGGAATATTTGCTTCTCCCCGCAGCTTATCGCAGCTTGTCACGTCTTTCTTCGGCTCTTAGTGCCAAGGCATCCACCCTGCGCCCTTATCAGCTTGACCTGATTAAGAACTTTGTTCTCGTTCGATGTATAGCGTTACATCTTTTTTTCTTTGCTTGTCAATTAATTCTTCAGAATTATTTGGCTTGGATGTCTGACAAATCATATCTCTATGATTTATTCTTCTATATGCAGTTTTCAA
>NZ_QUFB01000149.1 GCF_003478335.1 Clostridium sp. AM49-4BH | reverse complement strand
CCCTCAAGGATGGCGTCCATTATCAAAAACATAAATATCTGCAATTTTCAAGGTTCATTTGAGCCTATTTTTCTTCGGCTCGTTTTTCATAGCTTACTTGACACTATCTATTGTGATAACTTATGAATTTAGTGTAAACAACTGTTGTTTAAGATTCAATGTGGTTTTTGTTTAAGATTTGTTTAAAATTTACCCCGCAAAGCATACTCTGCCGGGGTTCAATACTGTTGCAGCTTTTTGTAATCCAACTTTCCATTCATCGTACGTGGCAGCTCCTCTATCTGAATATACTTCACACTGCCACGCAGGATCGGATAGCGTTGCAGCACACGTCGTTCCCATGCTGCATCCGCTTTGTTTTGTTTGTCTGATACTTTGCCATGTTAATGTATCCTCTCTTTCGTGATACCGACAACATAATAGACCAAAAAAGTGACCAGGGTTACACTCGCAAGCATGACTGCTGTGTACTCTGCTGTCACCGTGATGGCACCTTCTGACATGTTGATCACACTTTTCAAAGAAAACCTTTCGTACTGTGCCTGGCCGCCAAAAAGATACGCCATATAGGAATACACGATAAATGGGATAAATACCACTGACATCCTCTTATGGATAAACTGGGAAAGTAACAGCGCCGTTCC
>NZ_QUFB01000148.1 GCF_003478335.1 Clostridium sp. AM49-4BH | reverse complement strand
CATCTTCCAATACCTGTCGGGACACTCTTTCATATTCCATCATGCCTTCTTCCAACTGTTTATTAATATCTTTACTGCGAATTACAAGCATCAGTTCCGTATCCAGATAAGTACTTCTCATGTCCATATTGAATGAACCTATTACTGACAGATCATCGTCAATCAGAATACTTTTTCCATGATACGAATAACCGCCTTCATATTCCCAGATATCAATTCCTGTTTCTAAAATTCTGTTTCTGTTTTTGGCATAATCAGCAGCTCCAAATGGATTTCCGTTATTTGCAACAGAATTTGTCATAATAGAAAAGTGCGAAACCTTCTGTGCAATTTCCTCCCATGTATTATACATCATATCATTGCAAATAATATATGGTGTATGAATTTTTACGCGTTCCTTTGCATTTTTCATCAATTCTCCCAACTGATACCACACTACTGGTTCTTTGGAACCTGTGTGAATAGGATTTGACACTAATGCAATCTTTTCTGTCTCAAAAGTTTCGTCCGTGTAATCGGTATCGCAGATTCTTTCCTTATTCTCTTCAAAATATTTCTGATAGCCGTTCTGCAGCTCTAAAACTGCGTTCTTTACAGATTTTCTATTTGCCAGTTTTTTATTGTCATGAAAATAACCACTGTCTTCTTGTTCCCATATCGTTTCAAAATACTCTAACAACT
>NZ_QUFB01000147.1 GCF_003478335.1 Clostridium sp. AM49-4BH | reverse complement strand
CATCTTCCAATACCTGTCGGGACACTCTTTCATATTCCATCATGCCTTCTTCCAACTGTTTATTAATATCTTTACTGCGAATTACAAGCATCAGTTCCGTATCCAGATACGTGCTTCTCATATCCATATTTAAGGAACCGATTACGGATAGATCATCATCAATCAGGATGCTTTTTCCGTGGTAAGAATAGCCGCCTTCATACTCCCAGATATCAATTCCTGTATTTAAAATTCTGTTTCTGTTTCTCGCATAATCAGCAGAGCCAAACGGATTTCCATTGTTGGCAACCGAATTGGTCATGATAGAAAAATCCGGAACTCTCTCCGCAATCTCTTTCCATGTATTATACATCATATCATTGCAGATAATATATGGTGTATGAATTTTCACGCGCTCTTTTGCATTTTTCATTAGTTCTCCCAGTTGATACCAGACTACTGGTTCCTTGGGACCTGTGTGGATAGGATTTGACACTAATGCAATCTTTTCTGTCTCAAAAGTTTCGTCCGTGTAATCGGTATCGTAGATTCTTTCCTTATTCTCTTCAAAATATTTCTGATAGCCGTTCTGTAGCTCTAAAACTGCGTTCTTTACAGATTTTCTATTTGCCAGTTTTTTATTGTCATGAAAATAACCACTGTCTTCTTGTTCCCATATCGTTTCAAAATACTCTAACAACT
>NZ_QUFB01000146.1 GCF_003478335.1 Clostridium sp. AM49-4BH | reverse complement strand
CTCTGTTGTGACCATCCTGCCCATCCGTCATCCCTCCCGCACCTGTCTGGCTATCATTTCACAAAAACTGCCTGTATTGCTGAAATTTTCACTCAACAGATCCACATCATCAAACGTAATACCAAAACACTCCTCCACATCAGCAATGATCTGCATCACCATCAGCGAATCCGCCCCCAGATCTTCGAAAATGTCGGTTTCTTCCGTGATCACTATAGGATCTCCGGTCTCCGGATCCGGTTCTACATATCGACGCAGGATTTCTGATAATTTTTTCAATATCATCGCATTGTCTGTCATTGTGCCGTTACTACTGCCATCTGTCATTCTATCCATCACTTTCTCTCCCTCTAATTATTGATCTGCAGCACTTTCTACATCCCCTGTCTGCTCCGGTATCATGCACCAAAAAAACTTCAACTTGCCGGTCAGTTCATCCGGGAGAAGCTGCTCATAATATCGAAATAAAAACGCCGCCTCCCCTACCAGGCTGTCCCGGATAAATTCACAGAATAATCCCTCGATCTCTTCCGGTTCACCATCTGTTGCCATAAAAATCTCGAACGTATCCACTGCCGTCTGCCGTACCTGATACTGATAGATCCGTCCCTCCATGCAGCACTCTACCGCCTGGATGACCCTGCGGAACAGGTTGGCAGATATCCTTTGTCCGTCCTGCAGACGGATCATGTCAT
>NZ_QUFB01000145.1 GCF_003478335.1 Clostridium sp. AM49-4BH | reverse complement strand
CCCTCAAGGATGGCGTCCATTATCAAAAACATAAATATCTGCAATTTTCAAGGTTCATTTGAGCCTATTTTTCTTCGGCTCGTTTTTCATAGCTTACTTGACACTATCTTTCATCATCTCTCTGTGTTTCTGTAAAACCTGTTTTTTTATCTTGTCCTACTCTTGCGCAATATTATTTGTTTTACTTACACTATTTTATATTTTCTGGTCCAAATCCTTTTGGCAGCAAATCCCTTAATAAGTATGTGATATCATTTTCACCATCTCCTAAAATCACCTCAAAATGATCCGGATCACAAAATTCCATCATGACCTGCAGACAAATTCCACAAGGTGGACATATTTGAAGTGCTCCATTTCGTTGTCCTCCCGCAATAGCAATTCTTGAAAAATGAGTTATTCCATCACTTACTGCTTTGAAAAAAGCTGTTCTCTCTGCACAATTGGTTGCTCCATAACTGGAGTTTTCAATGTTACACCCGGTAATATATTTTCCATCCGTACATTCTAAACATGCACCTACACAAAAATTCGAATAAGGTGCATATGATTTTTTTCTCATTTCTATTGCTATCTCCAACATTTCTTTTGCTGTCTTTTTTACCATTGCTCTCCTCCTTATTTTTATCAACAAATAATAAATTTCTCCTTGCATCATTATTCTTCTTTTATTCTAATGTATCATATAATTTCCATTTTAACACTAATTTTGTTATTTAT
>NZ_QUFB01000144.1 GCF_003478335.1 Clostridium sp. AM49-4BH | reverse complement strand
AGCTCTAAAACTGCGTTCTTTACAGATTTTCTATTTGCCAGTTTTTTATTGTCATGAAAATAACCACTGTCTTCTTGTTCCCATATCGTTTCAAAATACTCTAACAACTGGTTAACTGAATTTTCTTTCTCAGGTTCATCGCAAACCACTAACACGTCTCTGTCATAGTTCTTATGTCCCGGAAAATCACCCAGGAAATAATTGTATGTATTTCTTCCCCCAAGAATATATCTCTTTCCATCTGCAATCAAATATTTATCATGCATTCTACCCATCATTTTCCACGGTTTCAACGGATTGGCCTTATTATATAGTTTAATTTCAACATTCTCATGGGAAGATAATCCATAGAAATACGGATTTCCTTCCATATCAATCCAGCTCTCCATTCCATCTACTAACAGACGAATATGTACACCTCTGTCTGCCGCATCATGCAGTGCTCCTAAAATCAATTTTCCACTTTCATCGGATTGAAATGCAAAAGTAGAAAGAATAATTTCCTTTTTTGCATTCTTGATCAAACGCACTCTTTGTAAAAGCGCTTCTGGATTCTTTTCTATGATTACTGCCCGTTCTGTATTTTCACTGCATTCGTTCCATGACCCATTTTTTGTTTCTTTTTTGGTTGTATTGGACACTTCCGGCTGCTTTTTATATGCAACGCAGATTCCGAGCAATTCATAAAAAGCCACACATAAAAAAATTGCCAGTATAACAAGAAGGATTTTACAT
>NZ_QUFB01000143.1 GCF_003478335.1 Clostridium sp. AM49-4BH | reverse complement strand
ACCTGATACTGATAGATCCGTCCCTCCATGCAGCACTCTACCGCCTGGATGACCCTGCGGAACAGGTTGGCAGATATCCTTTGTCCGTCCTGCAGACGGATCATGTCATCTTTTCTTGCACCGGTCAGTTCTAATACTGCTCCATGGCAGCCACACGTACAGGATACATCTTTCCACCCGGCAATATCCCCTGTATCATACCGGATAAACGGCATCACCTTATTATGCCGTGCTGTCACGATCACATGACCGGTTCCCGCCGCCCGTTCCTGTTCCGTAAAGGGCTCGATCTCCACATATACGTTATGATCCATCACGTGCAGATTTCCTTCCGGGCATTCATATGCGATCGATCCAATCTCATTACAGCCGTACTGGCTGGCCGTTACTGCATCAAACGCACTTTCAATAAATCTGCGCTGTCGATCCGTTACCATTTCACCACTCAGCTCGATATACGTTAGCGATCCCGGAACTTCTGCTCCCGTCTCATATATGTATCTGGCTAAGATCATGGCAATGCTTGGCTGTAACAACAGCCACTTCGGTTGAAAAGCATAGATCCTGCCAAAGATCTCATCCAGCTTTTCCCGTTGCAGCAGTTCTTTGGAAATGCCCAGATAATTCTTCTGTTCGTCATACTTTGTTTGTCCATAATGATCTCTCAGGGTAAAGAAAAAACAAAATTTTGCATCGGTATTGATCCCATAATATTTCCGCCGGTACAGCCAGAGTGAAAAAAGCTGTCCTGCGCTTTCCGCATTG
>NZ_QUFB01000142.1 GCF_003478335.1 Clostridium sp. AM49-4BH | reverse complement strand
GAAATTAAATATCCAAGTCGTTCAATATAATAGAAATTATTTTAAGTTTCAATAACAGGGAGGTAGGATTATGGCAATTACGGGTATCAATAACAGCAGTTACACATCGTATTATGCTTCAAATTATAAGAATACTGTAAAAAAAACAGATAGTGAAAAGGATAGTACAAATACAAAAGATGGCAACGTGACAACAAGTACAGTTGAATTAAAAACATCACGTCCCGGTGTGACAAAAACAGAGCAGATTAAGACAGGGTATAGTAATGTAAATGATTATTCAAAATACTTGCAAGGAAAATACCATTATATGAATATAGGGCTGACTTCAATGCAGGGTATTCCGACAACGGTATCTGTTTCAAGTGCATTTTTACAAAAGTGCATGAATGATCCGGAAAAAGCAAAGTATTTGGAGGAAAACTTAGCAGCCATTCCGGATTGTACAAAAGATACGATTAATGGATGTTTGGGCACTGTGACAAATCAGAGTTATATGATTGATGCAAACGGAAATATTATAGAGACAGCATCTTGTACAAATGATCCAGATGGGAAAATAGCGAAAGAGAATGCTGAACGAAAGGCAAAAGAGAACAGAGAAAAAGAGGAAAAAGTAAAAGAGAAAAGAGCTGCTAAAAAAGCAGAGGAAGAAAAAGCTGCAAAGAAACGTGCAGAAAAATCGGCAGAAAGAAAGGAAACGGGTGATTATACCTTATCCGTAACTGGTAATGATGTAAAAAGTATGACACAGAGCCTTGTAGCAGAATCTGTGAGTATTTCTG
>NZ_QUFB01000141.1 GCF_003478335.1 Clostridium sp. AM49-4BH | reverse complement strand
GCGTTACATCTTTTTTTCTTTGCTTGTCAATTAATTCTTCAGAATTATTTGGCTTGGATGTCTGACAAATCATATCTCTATGATTTATTCTTCTATATGCAGTTTTCAAGGTACTATCAGATAAAATCTATAAGATTTTATCTTTTGCAAGTTGCTTCGCAACTTGTGCTTTACACCACGCTGTGAAGATCAAACTTAAATCAATGCTTCGCAACTTATGGTTTACACTACGCTGTGAAGATCAAACTTGAATCAATACTTCGCAACTTGTGCTGTCCGCTACTTTGTGAAGATCAGTTCTGATGTTCACTTTGTAGCTTTCTGACTGATGTTGGATCAGTCATCCATGATAAGAATGCTTTCTTATCACGCATCGCTGATCCAGCGTTATTTTCTTTTTAATTGGCGGCCACCTACTCTCCCATGCCGTCTCCAGCATAGTACCATCGGCCGCTTAGGTCTTAACCATCGTGTTCGGGATGGGAACGGGTGTTACCCCTAAGCGCATCGCCACCAAATGTTTTGGTATGTCCCTCGTGCCGGTCTTCCCTCTTCATACTCCGCTTCGCTTCGTACTCATGGAGGCAATCCCTCATATACATCTGCTTGTTTGTCTCATCACAAAAGTAAACTTTCATCTGAGCCAAACCTGCATCTGTGCACTCGGTCCTTGATAACCAAATAGTAAAACAACCCTTACTCTCTCTCTTAGAAAGGAGGTGATCCAGCCGCACCTTCCGATACGGCTACCTTGTTACGACTTCACCCCAGTTATCGAGCCTGCCTTCG
>NZ_QUFB01000140.1 GCF_003478335.1 Clostridium sp. AM49-4BH | reverse complement strand
GCAAGCAAATCACTTTTTTTGTCATTTTCTGCAAAAAAAGGTCACTTTCTGCAATAGATATTGTTTTGTAAACAGATAAAGTTATACTTAATCTGGCAGGAGGCATAACTATGATTGAAAAAATGGCGGATGATTTAATTGGTCAGATGACTGAAGCAAGGTTAATTGATAAAGACATGGAAGAAAGATATATTTATGTCTTTATCTGTTGGATTGAGAAATTTATTACGGTTGGCAGTATTATCGTAATCAGTTTGGCGTTCCATAAACTGTTTCCAACTATATTTTTTCTTGTGTTTTTCTTAGAATTAAGAAAGCGAACTGGCGGATATCATCTGGACAAGTATTATAAATGTTATTTGGCAACCATTGTTTCTTATTTAGTTATTGTAATTATCAGTGCAAGACTGTCAGAACATCCGCAATGGTTATTTGCAATATTGGTAATTGCTATAACGGGGATAGGATTGATTGGTACAGTGAATCATCCTAATATGCACATGACATCAGAGGAATTGATGGAATCGAAAAAATCCGCAAGGACTATTGTTTTACTTGAGGGGTGTATAATATTGGGATGTGTTCTGTTAGATGCGGATATGGTTTACATTAGTTATATGGCAATAGCTGTTATATTATGTGCAGCTTTGCTGTGTATAGCAAAAATTTTTAAACAGGAGGTGAGAGAGAATGAAGCAGGTTAATAAGAAAGTGTTGAAGGTTGTAGAACGTGTCATGAGAAAAGAAGCTGTATATGGGATAGATGGATTTCCACCTGCGTGTTTAGGAATATGGCATCAGCCGAAACGTCCGA
>NZ_QUFB01000014.1 GCF_003478335.1 Clostridium sp. AM49-4BH | reverse complement strand
ATTTTGCAGCCACTAAAAAGTGGTTTCTGCCATCCGAGAACTATAGTAATTGCCTTGCCGCATTTTGTTTTTATCGTGATTTCTAAATTTTGTTGTCTCTGATGTATGATTTACATGCCTTACGGAGAACTCGAAGTCCCGGAAGCAAGGTATTCATCATTTTTGAAAGGGACTTTGCGCTCGTCGTTACTTATGTCTCGTATTTCAGAGACATTAAGTAACGTGACGTATGTGGTTGGAAATTACTTTTGGTACGGGAAGTTTGAGTAAATAATTCATATATTCGGACAGGCCGCATATATTGGAGAGTAAGAAAGGTGATAGGAGGCAGGATGAATTGGTGGAGGATAGAAAACAGGAAATCATGCGCATTTTACCGGGAGAGATTCGGCAAAAGGTACAATCTCTTTCCATTGACTGGGAGGGGCTGCAGGAAATACGTTTGCGTGTCGGTAAACCGGTTATTTTGCGGTATCGGCAAAAAGAATATTTCTTGGCACGGCGTGGCGGCATGGTTCATGAAGCGAGACAAGCGGTGTGTGTGGGACGGGAGCAATTGAAGGAATCCATGGAATATATGAGTAATTATTCTCGTTATGCATACGAACAAGAGATCAAGCAGGGCTTTTTGACAATTCGCGGTGGACATCGCGTAGGACTGGCGGGCAGGATCATACAAGATCAGCAGCACATCAAAGGGATGCAATACATATCCTGTCTGAATATCCGTCTGGCACATGAAGTGATAGGCTGTGCTGATCGTATTTTTCCGTATTTGCAAGGAGGAGATAGTATTCACAATACATTGATCCTGTCTCCGCCGTGTGGTGGTAAAACAACGTTATTGCGGGATATTATCCGTATTTTATCCTCGGGCATAACGGAAGGGGTACGAGGAGAACACTTTGAGGGAGTGACTGTTGGTGTTGTCGATGAACGTTCGGAAATTGGATCGTGTTATCATGGTGTACCACAAAATGATCTTGGTTGTAGGACGGATATTTTGGATGGATGCCCCAAAGTAGAGGGAATGATATTGCTGGTTAGGTCGATGGCTCCACAGGTTATTGCCGTGGACGAGATTGGCTCGATGGAAGATGTGGATGCGATGGAATATGCCGCTAATAGCGGAGTGAAGCTGCTAGCAACGGTACATGGAGCGAGTATGGACGAGATAAAGCGTAAACCGGGAATTGAGCGTTTGATCAAACACCGGTTCTTTGAGCGCTATGTATTGTTAGGGGATGGCATCGGTAATGTGAAAGCGATTTTCGATGACAGAGGTTCTACGATAATGTGACAACAGGGAGGAGAAGAGGAAGAGATGTTAAAGTGGATCGGTTGTATATTAGTTATGACAGGATGTGTCGGCGGAGGAATGGTGATGGCTGTGGGGCTTAAAAGACGAATACGTATATTAGAGGAATTGGAGGTGTTATTGCAGCGGTTATACGGGGAAATGGAGTATGCCGGTAATGATATGATTGATATCTTAAAAATCTTACAGGTAGAAAGTATTTATTTTTCGGAATTATGGCAGCGTATCATAGAACGGTTAGAGCGTGGGGATTCTGTGCGGTTATGGGAAGTGTGGAGAGAAGAAACTAAGCGTAAAACCGGTCTTTCACCTATCTGTTTTTTGGGACAGGAAGAACAATATATTTTGCAGGAGGTGGGACGTGCATTAGGGCAGACAGATCGTAAAACGCAGCTGCACATGTTAAAGCTGCACGAACAAAGATTACATAAAGTTGTGAATAAGATTCGCAGTGAATCTCAGACACAGGCACGTGTGTATCGTGTTGTGGGGGTGACGGCAGGATGTTTTCTGGTAATCTTGTTCGTATAGCAAAAGTGGAAAGGCAGGAGTCTTATGACAATCAATTTGATTTTTAAGATAGCTGCAGTGGGGATCTTAGTGTCTGTTTTGGGACAGGTGCTAAAACATTCCGGCCGTGAGGAGCAGGCTTTTTTGGTAAGTCTTGCCGGACTGATCTTAGTATTACTGTGGGTTGTACCTTATATTCAGGAGTTGTTTCAGACGATAGAACAGTTATTTATCGTCTAAAGGAAACCTTGCGGATAGAAAGAGCGAGGAAGGGGGTGCAGGGTGGAAAAGAGCTGAGGGATGATCGCGTAGATCAAGCTGGCAGATGGGGAAAGGAATGTAGGAGTACTATGCTGAAAGTTGCAGTGATCGGAGTGATGGGGGCGTTATTAGCTCTATTGTTAAAAGGGGAAAAGGCAGGACAAAGTCTGTGGGTTGTTTTGGCAGCGTGCCTTTTGATCATGGGAATTTCATTATCTAAGCTTGAGAATATCCTGACAATGATCAGGGAAGTGGAGGAGGCGCTTGGAAGTGGAGCGTTATATCTGCAGGTTTTGCTCAAAATGATAGGGATTTCTTATATTGCAGAATTTGGTGCAGAAATATGTAAAGATGCCGGATTTGGTGCTGTGGCAGGGCAGATTGAATTTTTTGGAAAAATCATGCTGCTGGCGGTTAGCATACCGATCATTCAAAATTTGATCACATTGATCGGGCAAATGGGAATATGAAAGGAGGCACCTATGGCTGAGAATGGGACAGATGTGATCTTAGATGAAATATCCGGAGATGAGATCCAGAGTGTTTTGGATACGCTGATGGGGAACTCTTCTATTTCTTTTATGGATTATGTTGCATCTATCATACAGGGAAAGGTCCCGTTTGATCCTGCTGATATGGGAAGACAATTGATTCAGAGTGTTTTCGGAAATATCGGTCAGCAAAAGAGTATGCTGTTGTATGTATTGCTCTTGGCGGTCATTGGAGCAGTTATTACGAATTTTTCCAAGCTGATGCAGGGAAAACAAGTTGCAACAACAGCATTTTATGGGGTGTATCTGTTACTGTTTTCGGTATTAACAGGTGCATTTATGCAGGCATCAACGCTGGCAGTGCAGACGTTATCCGGATTGTTAGAGTTTATCAAGGTGCTGACACCGGCGTATTTCATCAGTATGAGTTTTGCCAGTGGAGCAGGAGCGGGGGCGGTATACTATGAATTCACATTAGTCATCGTAGCCGTCATTGATCTGGTTTTAGTGAAGATACTGTTACCTGCTATTAATGTATTTTTTTTGCTGCAGCTTGCCAACGAACTATCAGAAGAGGAAATGTTTGGCAAGATGGCAGAGCTGGTGAAAGATCTGGTTACATTGGCGCTGAAGACAATGTTTGGGATCATGATGGGGATCAATGTGATTCAAGGCTTGATCGTTCCGGTGTCAGCAGAACTTCAAAATTCTACATTGATCAAGGCGGGGGGCGCGATACCGGGTGTGGGAAACACGATCAGCACAGTGACAAATACGGTGCTTGTTGCCGCTAAATTGGTAAAAAATGCGGTTGGTGTTGCCGGCGTGATCGCCGTATTTTTACTCTGCGCAGTGCCATTACTTAAGTTGTTATTTTGGCAGTTTGGCTATCAACTGGTGGCGGCCGTAGTACAGCCGGTGTCAGAACCACGCGTTATACGCTGTTTAGGAGCGATTAAAGAATCTTTAGCACTGTTGGTGCGTGCCGTAGCATTTGGTGCCATGTTGTTTATTGCGTCTATTTTGGTCATCAGCAGCATGACTTGATACAGAAAAATCCGGGTTCAGATTGTTAGTATGATCAGATGAGGGGGACCTTGATTTCAGATTGGTAGAATGATCTGATACAGGAAGGGGAGATTGTCGTATGCAGGAGTGGATCCGACAGATTATCATTTACGTTATTTTGGTAACGGTTCTGCGCGGCTTGATCATGAAACCGCAGTACGAGCAGTATTTTCGCTTTTTTAGCGGGATCGTACTGATCTTGCTGGTAGTCAGTCCGGTGCTACGCGTTTTACATCAAGATACGGCTTGGCATGATACGGTGGAGCAATATTTATTTCAAATGGATGTAAATGATATCCAAGAGCAGCTCGCAGTTACGGAGGGCAGGAGACAGGAGGTTATTATGCAGCAATATACGGAGCAGTTAGAAGAGCAGATTAAGAAGCAGGCCGGGCAGCATGCTCTGCCTGCGGATGAGGTAACTGTGAAAGCGGATGCAAAGGGAGTGATCCACAAGATAGAACTGCATCTGGAAACAGAGGAAACCAGCAAGGTCACAAAGGAGCAATTGCGGCAATTTAAGAACCAATTATGCAGTCAATATAAACTGCAGAAAGAGCAGGTAGAAATATGGATCTAAAAAATATATGGGGCTCGGAGGGGAGAGAACCATTGCGGCTTCAAGATATTGGGCTCCCCAAGATCCTTGTGATCGTAGCGGTAGGCATTGTACTGTTGGTGCTCTCTCTGCCGGGGACAGGTGGTTCTCAAAAGAAGATCGGAAAGCAGGAAAACTCATCGGATGTGACATCAGAGGAGGCATCAGAGCAGATTGCGTTAGATGCTATGGAGCAATATAACAAAAAGATAGAAAAGGAACTTTGTGAACTGTTAAGAAAGGTAGATGGAGTGGGTGATGTGCAGGTGATGATCACTCTTGCTTCATCCGAAGAGCGGGTAACGCTGCAAAATGATTCTGCAACAACGGAAAGTACAGGAGAGGATGGAACCGGGTCCAAACGGCAGAAGGAATCAGCGACAACGGAAAGTGTTCTTGTCCGCAAAGATGGACAGGATACGCCATATCTGGTGCAGATATTAACGCCGGAGATTGAAGGCGTGGTAGTCGTGGCGTCGGGGGCCGATAGTGGTCAGACAGACACAGAAATAATTGCAGCGGTGCAGGCATTATTTCCGGTGCAGGCACATAAAATTAGGGTAATGAAGATGAAATAACATATGCAGCGTATGCGGCAAATGAGATAGTTGCTGAAATACGCAGAAAAGAGGGAAGTTTATGAAAAAGCTTGTACACAAAAATCAAATTATCATTACTGCCCTTGCGGTGATGATCGTGGTGGCAGGATATTTGAATTTTACGGGACAGGAGATTGCGACCGGTAATATTCTGCAGAAAGATGCAAAACAGACACAGAGTAAGGTGAAGGCGGATGGTAAAAAAACGGACAAAAAAGAGAGTAAAACGACGAAAGTATCAAAGAAAGGCGCCAAGACAACTGCCAAAAAGGCGGACAGTAAAAAGGATGCGGTGACGAAAGATATATCCGAAGAAGATAGTGCAAAAGTTACGGTCAATGATAACGGAGAGGTCGTAGCGTCACAGGAAAATCCGGGAGAAGCAGTTATGGTATCCAATACGATCGGGACGGATTATTTTTCTTCGGCAAAACTTTCCAGGGAACAGACGCGTGCCAAAAATAAGGAAACTTTATTAGAGATTGTCAATAATAAGGCGTTAGCTTCTGCGGACAAAAAAGCAGCGGTCAAAGAAGTGGCTGCGATCACTAAATTGTCGGAAAAAGAAAATGCGACGGAGATGATGTTAGAGGCAAAGGGATTTGCAGATGCAATGGTCAGCCTGAGTGACAAGAGTGCGGATGTTGTTGTTAATGCAGAAGAGTTAAGCAGCAAACAGATGGCACAGATTATTGATATTGTGAAACGTAAGACAGGATTTGCGGCAGAAAATATTGTTATTACACCGGTGCAGATTGAGAAAAATTAGTAATACATTGCAAATCTCCTGTTTTTTGATATAATAAACTGTGAGGTGCTGATGCTTTCCTGAAATATGCATAGCACACAAATGACAGGTTATAATATCAGCGGATAAAAGGAGGTTATTATCGTGGCAAACGAACAGAAAAATAAAAGTATTGGCGAAGTAAAGATTGCAGCCGATGTTGTTGCAGCGATTGCCGGATTGGCGGCAACAGAGGTTGATGGTGTATATGCTATGGCAGGTACACTTACCAATGAACTGGCAGGAATGCTTGGCAAGAAAAAATTAACGAAGGGCGTTAAGGTACAGATGGAGTTAGGTGTTGTGCATGTAGACATGATGATAAGTGTACGATATGGATACAGCATTCCAAAGGTGACCGAGCAGGTACAGGAGAGAGTAAGCCAGCAGATCGAGACGATGACGGGTCTTACGGTTTCAGAGGTTAATGTACGTGTATCCGGAGTAAATCTGGGCAATGAGTAGAGGAGAATTGAACGAGAATGGCTAGGAAATTGACAAGAAAAGAAATGCGGGAACAACTATACCGTATGTTATTTCAGTTGGAGTTTCACAAAGATGCAGAGTTAGATGAACAGTTGGCTCTTTTTATGGATGATCTGCAGGAGATCAGAGAGGCAGATCGTATAGAATTAGCAGATAAATTTCATGGAGTGGCTGCTCATGTAGAGGAGCTGGACTCCATGATCAATGACAAATCTACCGGATGGAAAGTGGGTCGATTGCCGAAGGCGGATCTGACCGTACTTCGTCTGGCAGTTTATGAGATCATGTTTGATGAAAACGTACCGGATAATGTGGCTGTGAATGAGGCTGTAGAGCTTGCAAAACAGTATTGTGGCGATAGTTCACCGCGTTATATTAACGGAGTGTTAGCTGCCGTTGTACGCGAAAGGAGCAATACGGATGCAGAGACGCAGTAGCGGTGTCGAAAAGATATGCTCGGTTTCACAGATCAACCAGTATATCAAAAATCTGTTTGTTAGAGATTATTTGTTGAGCCGCGTGCAGGTGCAGGGAGAAATATCAAATCTTAAATATCATTCTTCCGGTCATATTTATTTCACGTTAAAAGATGAAGCAGCACAGATTTCCTGCGTGATGTTTGCAAGTTATACAAGAGGTATGACGTTCCGATTGGAAGAGGGACAGAATGTTCTTGTGTATGGGAGCATCAGTGTATATGAAAGAGATGGAAGATATCAGTTGTATGCCCGTGATATTAGTATGCAGGGTGCCGGTAAATTATACGAAGAATATGAAAAACGAAAAAAGCGCCTCCTTGAGGAGGGGCTTTTTGACGAAGAAAATAAAAAGCCACTTCCCAAATATGCGAAGACGATCGGTGTGGTGACAGCTCAGACAGGTGCGGTTATACAGGATATCTGTAATGTAACCCATCGACGTAATCCGTATGTACAGATACGGTTGTATCCTGCCAAGGTACAGGGAGAGGGAGCCGCACAGACAGTGATCCGGGGAATTCGTTATTTTGAAAAGACGGATGTAGATACGATCATTATCGGGCGCGGAGGCGGATCTATCGAGGATCTGTGGGCGTTCAATGAAGAGGAACTGGTTCGAGTGGTGGCTGCGTGTACAAAACCGATCATTTCAGCAGTAGGACATGAAACAGATACAACGCTGACAGACTATGCAGCAGATATGCGAGCACCGACCCCATCGGCGGCCGCAGAATTAGCAGTGTATTCTTACCGGGATCTTACGATGGAACTTAGAGAATCTGCGAGACAATTACAGCAAAGTATCTATCATTGATCAAGTTGAAGAAAATCTTGCTGACCAGATATGAAATGGCATTATCTCATTCCAGTCCACAGGATCAGATCCGACAGCGCAGGTTATATTTGGCGGACAGTGAGGAACGCTTAAAGCGTTTGCTGGAACAAAAACTTACTTCAGCAAAGCATCAGGTGGCGTTGTATGCAGAAGAGTTAAAGGGGCTTTCACCGCTCTATAAATTGCAAGGTGGTTATGCTTATGTGGCAGATGACGCCGGCAATAATATTAAGTCGATCGATCAGTTGAAAAAGGGACAGCGATTGACCCTTACTTTGAAAGATGGACAAGCAGATGTTGTGGTGCAGGATGTAGCATCAAAGCGCTAGAAAGGCAGATAAATTATGGCAAAAAAATTGAGCATAGAGGAATCTTTCGAGCAGTTAGACACGATCATTGGCAGCTTGCAGCAGGGGGATCTGTCGTTGGAGGAGTCCTTTCAAAAATATGAAGAGGGAATGAAACTGATCAAACATTGTAGTGATACAATTGACAAAGTAGAAAAGAAACTGGAGATCATAGAGCAGGAGGAAACAGAGGGGTGACAAGTATGACACAAGAACAATTTCAGGATGCATTAAATGCGCGAGTATCCACAATAGAAAAGGTATTAGTGAGTGCATTGCCAAAGAATATTACGATGCAAAAGACGATTGCAGATGCGATGGAATATAGTCTGATGGCGGGTGGCAAGCGTCTCAGACCGATGCTCATGTTAGAAGCTTATCGGTTGTTTGGCGGCAGTGATGAAACTGAGATTGAACCGTTTATGGCAGCAATCGAGATGATCCATACGTATTCTCTCGTGCATGATGATCTGCCGGCGATGGATAATGATGAGTATCGTCGTGGCCGTAAAACCACACATATCGTCTATGGTGAAGATATGGGGATCCTTGCCGGGGATGCTTTGCTCAATTATGCATATGAAACAGCGGTGGAAGGTGCACTTAAGCTGAAGGATCCGGCAAATGGTTTGAAGGCACTGCAGATTTTAAGCCGCAAAGCCGGAGTATATGGAATGGTAGGAGGTCAGGTGGTCGATGTGGAATTGACCGGCAAGCCGATTTCGGAGGAGCAGCTCGATTTTATATATCGTTATAAGACGAGTGCACTGTTAGAGGCTTCTTTGATGGCAGGGGCCGCTTTAGCCGGCGCCGCTGAAGAAGAGATTGCACAGATAGAGTGTGTCGGCAGATTAGTCGGGTTAGCCTTTCAGATCCAAGATGATATTTTAGACTTGACAAGTACGGCGGAAGAGCTTGGTAAACCGATAGGCAGCGATCTGCGTAATGAAAAGACAACCTATGTATCTTTGCATGGGATGAGAGAAGCAGAGGAAGCAGTCGAGGAGTATTCCAAAGAAGCTGTGGAGATATTAGAAAATCTTTCAGAAGAAAATGAATTTTTAGATCAACTGATCGTGTCGTTGATCCACCGCAAGAAATAAATACTTTTGATGGATAATATTTGCAAAGAAAGAATTATGTCTGCGGATCAGAATCAGCGGATATAGAAAGGAATGACAGACTACTGTAATGTTAGAGCAGATAAAAGAAGCAAATGATATTAAATTGATAGATCCGTCCGAATACCGGGAGTTAGCGCGAGAGATCCGTAGATTTCTTGTGCGCAAGGTCAGCAGAACGGGAGGACATCTCGCCTCCAATCTGGGAGTGGTGGAGTTGACGATGGCAATGCATCTGTGCTGTGATCTGCCGGAGGATAAGATTGTATGGGATGTGGGACATCAGTGCTATACGCATAAGATATTGACCGGGCGACAGGATGCGTTTGACAGTCTTAGACAGTATGGCGGCATGAGTGGTTTTCCAAAACGTGGAGAGAGTGAATGTGATGCGATGGATACCGGGCACAGTTCAACATCGATCAGTGCTGCGCTGGGACTTGCCAAAGCGAGAGATCTACAGGGCAGACATAATAAGATATTTGCAGTGATCGGAGATGGTGCTCTGTCTGGAGGAATGGCGTATGAAGCGTTAAATAATGCAGCCAGACTCAGATCCAATATGATCATCGTATTAAATGATAACCAGATGTCAATTTCCAAAAATGTAGGTGGAATGTCGAACTATTTAGGTAAGATCCGTACCGATACTAATTATACGGAGTTAAAGCAGGATGTGGAGAATGCTTTGGAGAAATTGCCGCATTTTGGAAATCGTTTAACAGAGCGGATACGCGGTGTCAAAGATTTGATCAAACGTATCTTCATTCCGGGAATGTTGTTTGAGGATATGGGAATCACTTATATTGGTCCTATTGATGGCCATGATATAGGACAGATGGTAACGGCATTTAATAGTGCTTCTAAATTAAATGCAGCGGTAATCGTTCATGTGGTCACACAAAAAGGAAAGGGGTATCCGCCTGCACAGAAAGACCCTTCTTCGTTTCACGGTGTGGGACCGTTTCGGGTATCGGATGGTACATTACTTCATAGCAAAAAAGATGTACCGACCTATACCAAGGTGTTTCAAAATGTGATGCTAAAGACAATGGAAGATCGGGAAGATGTCGTGGCCATTTCGGCTGCAATGCCAACCGGTACCGGATTATCTGCTGTTGCTGAGCAATACCCGGATCGCTTTTTTGATGTTGGCATTGCCGAGGAACATGCAGTGACTTTTGCAGCGGGGCTTGCGTTAGGCGGCAGCAGACCGGTCGTGGCATTGTATTCTACTTTTTTGCAGCGTGCCTATGATCAAATACTGCATGACGTCTGCATTGGCAGCCTTCCGGTTGTCTTTGCGGTGGATCGCGCCGGATTGGTCGGAAGTGATGGTGAGACGCATCAGGGAATCTTTGATATTGCCTTTTTGTCACAGATGCCAAATCTGACAGTAATGGCCCCAAAAAATTCGCAGGATTAGAGGATATGTTCAGTTTTGCGTTTGCACAGGAAGGACCGGTTGCAATCCGGTATAGCAGAGGAGCGGCGTACGATGGGCTGTCGGATCATAGAGAAGCGATCCGAGTGGGAAGGTCTGAATGGATACACACCGGACGGGATATAGCTGTTATTGCTGTGGGAAGTATGGTTGAAGTCGCAGTTCATGTGGTGGAAATGCTTCAGCAAAAGGGATTAGATCCTACGTTGATCAATGCCAGATTTGTCAAGCCGATGGATGAGCAAATGTTAAAGCAGGTGGCAGCACAGCATTCCATTGTTGTGACGATGGAAGACGGTGTGATCACCGGAGGTTTTGGACAGGCAGTTGCAGCATGGTATGCAGCGACAGAGCGGGGTGAAAAGTGTCCGAAGATCGTTAATATCGCATTGCCGGATGCATTTATAGAACACGGAACGGTGCAACAGTTACGAAGTAAATACGGCCAGGATGCGGAGAGCGTGGCGGCTCGTATTGAACAGGTATGGAGGCAGCAGTGAAAGAGAAAAAAAAGAAAGAGCGGCTGGATGTTTTACTTGTAAAGCGTGGGTTAGCAGAATCCAGAGAAAAAGCGAAAGCCATTATTATGACAGGTAATGTTTTTGTTGAGGAACAACGCGAAGATAAAGCGGGAAGTACGTTTGCAGAAGATGCGCAGATCCGCATCAAGGGAACGCCGATGAAGTATGTCAGCCGAGGAGGATATAAACTGGAAAAGGCAATGGAACTTTGGCATGTGCCATTACAGGACAAGCTGTGTATGGACGTAGGATCTTCTACCGGTGGTTTTACCGACTGCATGCTGCAAAATGGTGCGGTTAAGGTGTATGCTATTGATGTAGGGACAAACCAACTGGCTTGGAAATTGCGTCAGGATGAGCGGGTAGTATCCATGGAAAAGACGAATATACGATATGTTACGCCGGAAGATATTGCCGACCCGATTGACTTTTCCTCCATAGATGTTGCTTTTATTTCTTTGACCAAGGTATTGATCCCGGTATGGAATCTGTTGAAAAACGGCGGCAGGGTTGTATGTCTTGTGAAACCACAATTTGAAGCAGGCAGAGAGAAGGTTGGCAAAAAAGGTGTGGTCCGGGATAAAAAGGTTCATGAAGAAGTGGTATGTCATATAATGACATATGCACTATCTATGGGATTTGAGATCTTAGGGTTAAGTTATTCACCGATCAAAGGACCGGAGGGTAATATAGAGTATCTGTTGTACATAGAGAAACCGCAAGATGCGCAGGCACTTACGGAAATTGCAGAAGAAGCAGATCAGAAGGCAGAAGAACAGTTCGAACAACAGTATTTGGCACTTGCCAAAGAGACAGTGGAGGCAGCGCATGAGGCATTTTTGTATCATCACGAATAGCGATAAAGGGGCTAATGCACAGATTGCACAGAGGGCAGTGCAATATTTGCGTGCGCACGATGCAGATTGCGTCATATTACCAAATTTTCTGGAAGAAACCGGAGGGATCAGGCATTTTACGGCGGTACAGGATATTCCCAAAGACGCTGAGTGTGCGATCGTGCTTGGTGGAGATGGCACGATGATACAGGCAGCGATCGACCTGGTTCATTGTGATGTGCCGATTTTGGGAGTAAATACGGGAACGCTCGGGTTTTTGACGGAAGTGGAATGCCAAAATCTGGAGGAGGCGCTGGAACGGCTGCTTAAGGATGATTATACGACAGAGAGTCGTATCATGTTAAAAGAAACTGCAAAATTTAAGGGGGAAGACAGCCGCACATCCTGTTATGCATTAAATGATATGGTGATCGCCAAACAGGGTGAATGCCGCTTGATCACGGTGAAAGTATTTCAGGGGGAGGAACTTGTAGATATTTATCGTGCAGACGGACTGATCGTGGCGACACCGACCGGGTCGACCGGATACAATCTGTCGGCAGGAGGACCGGTGTTGGTACCGGGACTGCATGCAACGGTGATCACACCGATATGTGCACACTCTCTTAACAAGCGGAGTCTTTTGCTAGATGCTAAAGAACGTATTGTCCTGGAAATCGGACAGACGAAAGAAGCCGGGGAGGATACGGCAGTGCTGCAGGCAGATGGGCGGACGGTTGGTATGTTGAAAACGGGTGACAGACTTGTACTTGAGGTACCGCATGCTACGACTGATTTCATCAAATTATCCGGATTGAATTTCTATGAGAAGATGCGGCAGAAATTAAACGGCAACTAATGCTAACGGCAGAAATCGGAGTGAGGTGCGGAATATATGAAACTGGAGCGAAGAGCGAAGATCATAGAGTTGATCGGAAGGTATGAGATCGAGACGCAGGAGGAGTTAGCGGAAAGATTGCAGCAGGCAGGGTATTCTGTGACGCAGGCAACGATATCGCGTGATATTCGTGAGCTAAAGCTGACAAAAGTGTCTGTGGGAGATGGCCCCAGACAAAAATACACGCTGCTTCAGGAAGAGGCTAATTTATATCAAAAGTATGTCCGTGTACTGCAGGATGGTTTGATTTCTTTGGAACAGGCAGAAAACCTGCTGGTGATCAAAACGATTTCCGGTATGGCGATGGCTGTTGCGGCGGCGATCGACAAATTGGAGATTTCCGGTGTGGTCGGGACGATCGCCGGGGATGATACGGTGATGTGCGCGATACGGTCTGTTGGGGAAGTGGCAGCAGTGCAGATGCGGATCGCGGAACTGGTTCATGAGGATAGACAGTAAACTTATTTCGTGATATACTGGAATTTGGCTGGGTGCGTACAAACAGCATTCGCAGGAACGACAGGGCTGAAAGACACAAGGCGGCTTTGTTCGTAGTGTGAAATAAGAGAAAGGAAGTAAAAAAAATGTCAGGACATTCAAAATTTTCAAACATTAAACATAAGAAAGAGAAGAATGATGCAGCAAAAGGTAAGATCTTTACTGTCATCGGAAGAGAGATTGCGGTAGCCGTCAAAGAGGGCGGTCCGGATCCGGACAACAACGGCAAACTTCGTGATGTTATTGCGAAAGCTAAAGCCAATAATATGCCAAATGATACGATCGAGCGTGGTATCAAAAAAGCAGCAGGTAATATTGACGCAGTTAATTACGAAGAGGTAACTTATGAGGGATATGGTCCGAATGGTACGGCGATCATTGTAAAAGCGTTGACAGACAATAAGAACCGTACGGCTAGTAATGTCCGAAACGCCTTCACAAAGGGTAGCGGAAGTGTTGGAACACAGGGCTGTGTATCCTATATGTTTGATGAAAAGGGACAGATCATTATCGACAAGGAAGAGTGCGATATGGAGGCAGATGATCTGATGATGATCGCATTGGATGCAGGAGCTGATGACTTTAATGAAGAGGATGATTCCTTTGAAATTACGACAGCACCGGAAGATTTTAGTGCAGTTAGAGAGGCGTTAGAGGCAGAGAATATTGCGATGGCAAGTGCAGAAGTCACAATGTTGCCACAAACGTATGTTACGTTGAATGATGAAAATGATATTAAACAGTTGCAGCGTACATTGGATCTGTTAGATGAAGATGATGATGTACAGTATGTATATCATAATTGGGATGAGTAGACGGTTAAGACGAGATATAGTTCTGCCGAAATAACTATTAGAACGTTGTAATTGTTGGAAATGAGGAGAATTATGAGCCGACAGAAGAAATGCCTTTATCAAAAAATCATAGCATTAGTTTGTTTATTTGCGGTATGCCTGACAGGGTTTGCCGCTTATTTTGCTATTAAGAATACGGGATCTGTACAGGCAGCAGAATATACATTTACGGATAGTTCCGGTAATCAGGTAGGAGATGGAGGGCGTATTGCAATGCGTCGTTCGAGGGATACTTTTGCTGTGCTTGGAATACAGTCCAATGATGTCTGTACATGGCAGAGTTTGAATCCCAGTCTTGTTGAGATTGAAAATGCAGATGCCGCAGGATTCAAAAAAGGTGGTACCGCCGTATTAGTTGTCAAACAGGTAGATGCGCAGATTCGTGATGTGACAGTTCGTGTTACGATCGATCATGCAGATGGTACTTCAGATATTATAACAATGACGTTGGAACTTGCGTTTTCTATCAACGAATATCTGACGGGAGTACAGGGTGTTAAGTTAGAAAAGTTGTATCCGGAAGATTCCAGAAAAGCATTGATCATGAATTACGGAAGCAGCGTAAATATAGGTTCTTCTACCGACGGCAATAATTTTCTGAAGTTAATTTTCGGAAATGGTAAAGAAGCGGATTGGGTATGCAGTAATACAGATGTTATTCGATATAATGCTGTGAACCATGTATTACAGGCTGTAGGAGCAGGCCCTGCAACACTTACGGTGACATGGACGGAAGGTACAGACAGTTACACGGATACGATCAATGTATTTGTCAGGCCGCAGATACTATCGCAAGATGGCAACACAATATTAGCCGGTGGTTCCAGTGATACCGGATCGGTTGTGGTAAGAGACGGTGATATGATCCAACTTACGGTTGAAAGTGATGCAAACCCGCAGATCGCAATCGGTGATAAGATCAGTTGGGTTATTTCCAAAGGAGAAGGAGAACATTCTGTGTTAGTACGCGATTCTCTTGGCAATCTGGGACAAGATTATCAGGATATTGACTTGTATTATTTCCGCAGCAATGGCAAGTCGTACTACCGTGTTGATGCTAAGTCCGGAGAATACAACATTCAGTTTTATGTCAAAGGAACCTACAAAAATTTTGAGGATAGTAAGTCAGGCAATTGTGCGTGCGGATCTGTAAACTTAAAGACAAGCGTATCGTGTGACTTCACCGATAAGGAAGTTACAGTAAGTCTCGGTGGTACCTATGATCTGTCGACGGCGTTTAACATTCCGAGAGATGTTCTGAAAAAGAAGTTTACGGCAACTGTTTTAGGAGCGACCGGTAATTCGATCATTTCTATTGATGAAGCGGAGATGTTAGTTCGAACAAAGGCACTCGGTAATGCAAAATTATCAGTGAAACTGAACGGATCGGTTTCGACCGATGAGATTCCGGGCTTTCCAACGGGAACAGATACGGTTACTGTGAGCGTGACCGTTGTAAATACATTTTCCTTAAATATATCTGAAACAAGTATGGCAGTCGGCAGTACATTAGATCTGCATGGTGTCATTGGTTCAGATGCCGTAGCAGAGGCATCGCAGTTTGAATGGACCGTAGATGGCGAAGAGTATGTTTCGCTCAGTGATACAAAGGGACAGTATATTACGGTGACTGCTAAGAAAGAAACGCCAGCTAACACACATGCTACGGTTACTTTGAAATGGACAGACAGTGATGGTGTTACTTGGGTCGCTTCTTGTGTGATCACGGTTAATGTAGCCGCGACAGATTTTATGATCACACCGGATCATGCAACGATCGAAGTAGGAGGCAGCGTTACATTACATACCAATATTGATGCGCCGAAAGCGAATATTGAATGGATATCTTCGGATACATCAATGTTAAAAGTTTCCGCCAATGATGGTAATATTTCGGCTGAAGTAACAGCCTTAAATAAAGTCGGAAGTGCTGTTATTACCGCTTTTAATATGGATAATAAAGCGTACGCAACTTGTGTGATCACGGTCACTGCACCGATCACCAGTCTGCGCATTGATAAAGGAACAGAGTATACAACGACACTTGCGTCCGGTTTTGTATTTCTGAAAGCATTGTACGAGCCGGCAAATGCAACGGAAAAAGAGCTTGTCTGGACTGCCAGAAATGTGAATTCTAATATTTCTGAGCCGGTTGCCAGTGTTGATAAGAATGGTGTTGTGACATTGTTAACGGAGGGCGAAACGATCATTACAGTTACGCCAAAGTATAATCCGAACCATGTACAGGCACAATGTATTATTACGATCAAAGAAGATCCGATCACGGAGATTACGACAGATGTCACGCATTTGGATATGATCGTAGGGGATATTTACCAGGTAACAACAACGTTTAAGCCGGAAAAACCATCGGATCCTACATTGAACTGGAGTGTGATCAGTGGGGAAAAAGTAGTCTCTGTTGACGAAGAGGGTCGAATTACAGCAATTTCTGCAGGATCAGCAGTTGTAATGGTAGAAGGTAATCCACGTAAGGATGGTAAGAGTCCTGCAAAGACAGTGATTTCTATTACAGTGCGCAATCGATTGCAGTCGATCGAATTTGCAGAAAAATATGTAGAAGTAGAAGAGGGAAGTGATTTGACGCTGGATGTCTTATTCAATCCTTCGGATTCTGTCAATAAAACACTGCATTTTGCATCTGCCGATGAGGAAGTAGCGACAGTAACTGATGATGGTGTTGTACATGGTGTAACAGTAGGAGGCCCGGTAGTTGTTACTTGTTGGGCAGAAGATATCGGTAAGCAGGATCCGATCCAATGCTATGTTACAGTTGTAGAAAAGAAAGTTCCAGCGACAGATTTTGCCGTCAGTCCAACGAACAAAACTGTTACGGTAGGTGGTTCGTTCCAGATCAATGCGGTCTTTACGCCGGAGAATGCAACGGATAAGTCCGTGAAGTATGAATCTGGAAACAGCAGTGTGGCAAAGGTTGATGCCAAGGGCAAGGTTACCGGTGTGAAGACAGGAGTTACGGCAATCGTGTGTACGGCAGTGGAAAGCGGTATCACACGTACCTGTACAGTGACCGTAGTACCGGCCGTTAAGTTGAGACTATCACCGGTCAGCAAAAATATTGCGAAAGGACATAGTTTTACGATCCGCAAGATCGTAGCACCGTCAAATGCTAGCACAGCTTCGAATTGGAGAAGCTCGAATTCTAAGATTGCGACGGTCAATGCGAATGGTAAGGTGACCGGTAAGAAGTATGGAAGCTGTACGATAACCTGTACTTTGGTGCAGTCCGGTGTCAAGGCGACTTGCCGTGTTAAGGTGTCCAAATTAAAAACAAAGATCAAATTAAATAAGACCAATATACGTATTGGTGTTGGACAGTCATATCGTTTGAAAAAGACGATAACAACGAATGGAACGAAAGCTCCTTCTGTTAAATGGCGTTCTTCGAATAAACGAGTGGTCCGCGTAAGCTCCGGCGGTAAAGTGAAAGGAAAGCGGATCGGTGCTGCTAAGGTGACAGTGACGACGAAGGGCAAAATAAAGGCGAAGGCAACTTGTCGTGTAACAGTTATTCGACGGGTTACAAGTATTACAATGACCAAACAGTATGCTACCTGTTTTGTGGGTCATTCGATCAAGCTGAATGTATCGATCAGACCAAAGAAGGCAAGCATTAAAAAGCTGAAATGGAGATCTTCGGATAACAGCATTGCTACGGTGACCGGAAGTGGTAAAGTGACAGGTCTCAAAGCAGGAGAGGTTACGATCACAGCGCGCACTAAGGATGGCAGCAACAAGAAAACGGTATGCCATGTCAAAGTGATGGAGGAAATTCCTATCTCCAGTATTGTAGTGGCGCAGTCCAGTCTGACGATGAAACGCGGAGATAAGGCAAAACTTGCTTATAGTGTACTGCCAAATAACACATCGGATTCCTTGAAGTTTGCTTCGGACAACAAGCGTGTCGCAAAGGTAAATTCCAATGGCGTGGTTACTGCGGTAGGAACCGGTAATGCAACGATCACCATTATGTCGAGTGGCGGTGTAAGTTCTACCGTAAGTGTAAATGTCGTAGCGATGAATAAGTCATCGTTGTCCATGCGGCAATATGATACAGAAACATTGACGGTATTTGGAACCAGTGATACCGTTACATGGTATAGTTCTAATGCACGTGTAGCCAGTGTTGCAAATGGTGTCGTGACAGGACGAGGAAAGGGTACGACCTACATTTATGCGTATGTCAATGGATGTAAAGTGGCATGTAAAGTGACGATCGTGTCTGTAAATAAATAATATTGAACCAAAACGTCAGCCGGGATTCCGGTTGGCGTTTTGTAAATAAAGCAAAAGAGAGTATGAATGAAGATAGAGTAGAAGGAGGTACCTGGTGTTAGTAAACTTGCATGTGAAAAATCTGGCGATCATTGATGAAGTGGAAGTCGATTTTTCCGAAAATATGAATGTACTCACCGGTGAAACCGGTGCGGGAAAGTCTATCATTATCGGATCGGTCAATTTGGCATTAGGCGGTAAATTTACCGGAGATATGATACGGACCGGAGCGGATCAGGCATTGGTGGAATTATTGTTTACCGTGGACCGCCCAGAGCAGCGAGAAGCACTAGAAGCACTTGGCGTAACGGTAGATGGAGAGGATGTGCTGATCTCTCGTAAATTAATGCAGAAACGCAGTGTATGTCGTGTCAATGGAGAGACAGTAACACAGTCTCTGATCAAGAAGATTGCCGGAATATTGATTGATATTCATGGACAGAATGAGCAGCAGTCATTGTTGCATATGTCAAAACATATGGAAATTTTGGATCGTTATGGGAAGGAAAAACTTGCACAGGCATTGCAGGAATTTGGGGAGCATTATCGCAACTATCGGAATATACAGGCAGAATTGGAAGAGGGACAAATACCGGAAGAAGAGCGTCTGCGGGAAATCTCTTTTTTACAGTATGAACTACAGGAGATCACAGAAGCTAAGCTGCGCGAGGGCGAGGAAGAAGAGCTGGAAGAGAACTATCAAAGACTTTCTCATGCATCTGCGATTGCAGAAGGTTTGGGTGAAGCCTGCCGTTTGACTGCGACAGACAGTGGGGCAGCCAGTGATCAGATTGGAGAAGCACTTCGTCATTTGCACAAGATTGCAGAATATGATGAGTCTGTACAGGGCTTTGCAGATCAGTTATCAGAGATTGACAGCCTGTTAGGGGATTTTAACCGTGATGTTTCCGGTTATATGGAAGATTTTGAGTGCGATCCGCAGGAACAGATGCAAGTGGAAAAAAGACTCGATCAGATCAGATCCCTTCAGGCAAAATATGGCAGTACGGTAGAAGCTGTCGAGGAATATGCGGCAAATATCGCAGAAAAATTGCAAAAATATGAGGAATATGATACGTATCGGAAGGGATTGCAGGAACAGCTTGCTGTTGAGGAAAAAGAGCTTTCCATGCAGAGTACGGTCATTACGCGATACCGCAAAGAATATGCAGCGGTGCTAGAACAAAAGATCACAGAGGCATTGGTGGAACTGAATTTCTTACAGGTGCAGTTTCATATCGAGGTGCGTCAGACAGCCGATTATTCTGTCAATGGACGAGATGAGGTTGAGTTTATGATCTCGACCAATCCGGGAGAGCCGATGCGTCCGATCGGAACGGCGGCATCCGGCGGTGAATTATCTAGAATTATGTTAGCAGTTAAGGCGGTACTGGCGGAACATGATGAGATCAGTACATTGATCTTTGATGAAATTGATGTAGGGATCAGCGGTCGAACGGCACAAAAAGTCGCAGAAAAAATGGCGCTCATTGGTGGATGTCATCAGGTGATCTGTATATCACACCTTGCGCAGATCGCGGCTATGGCAGATACGCATTATCTGATCGAAAAAAATAATGAGGATGCGCATACGGCCACAACGATCTACGCTTTGGATGAAGAACAGTCTGTGCAGGAGCTTGCAAGAATTTTGGGCGGCGCACAGATCACAGATGCCGTGATGGACAGCGCACGTGAGATGAGAGAACTTGCGATCCATAAAAAGGCAGAGATCCGTCAGTCTATTTCGTGAGCATATCTTCAATAAAAATACCATACCCTTTGCGGGGATTATTGACAAATACATGAGTGACAGCTCCGATCAGTTTTCCGTTTTGGAGAATAGGACTGCCACTCATTCCTTGTACGATTCCACTGGTTTTTCGGAGTAATTCCGGGTCAGTAACCCGAAGAACAAGATCTTTGTTATCTTTTGCATTCATCTGAACTTCATCGATCATGATTTCGTAATCTCTTATTTCTTTGCCAAGCTGACAGCGAATGGATGCTTTGCCGGTTTTTATTTCTTGTTTCAGTGCTAACGAGATTCCTTTTTCTTCCTGATATTGGTATGCATGGTCGGATACCTTTCCTGAAATCCCCCAATGATTATTTGTTAATACTGAACCGATCTTATTGTTATTATTCAAATGAACGATTCCGGATAATTCGCCGGGTGTTCCCTTTTTGCCACTTACGATCTTATTGACGGTAGCTTGATATAAGCCGCCATTATTTAATTCGATCAACAGACCGGTATCTACATCTGTAATGCCGTGCCCCAGAGCGGCAAAAGTATTGTTTTCTAATACACAGGTCATCGTTCCAATGCCTTCGGTATCTTCTCTAAGCCAGATTCCCAGACTGTAAGAACCATCTTTTGTAGCAATGGGATTTAGCTTGATCTGAAGATCCTTATTATTGCGTCGGATTTTCAGAGTGACGGTTTTTGAACCGTTTTTCTGTAGGAGGGAAGTAACCTGTTGAATGTTTTGGACGGAAGTTTCATTGATGGCTAACAGGTAATCGCCGGCATTTATGATATTTTTGGCAGGGTGATACATAAAACCATCATTGCCCTGTACATCGGACGTGCCGAGGACCATGATGCCATCGGATTCCAAATAGATGCCGACAGCGTTCCCGGCAGGCATCACTTTTGTTTCCGGGACAACATCAATCGTCAGAGAACCGCAGGGGATAACACCAAACAGAGACAGACCTGCTTTGTAGCTTCCGATATGGTTGCCAACTGCCTGTATTTTCCGTCCGGAACGTGCATGATTTGTGGATTTAACATCGTTTTGAAAAGAGACGGCTTTGGCATCATCTGACGACAATTTGGCATAAAACGGAAAGCCCAGATTAAAACTTTCAGTGCGATTTTTATATAATATCAATTTCGTCGGTATTTTTTTGGCTGCGGCAGTGTAATAACGACAGGAAATTGCTCCAAATACAATAAGCAGCAGGCAAAGGAGTACACAGCGTAAATGCGTTTTCTTTTTTGAATATTTGGATTCATAAACTGTCACCACGCCTTTCTGAAAAAACTTGTTGATGGAAAGTATGTACGAAGTCCGGCAAATTTATACATGGCGTCATACGACACAAACTACCAAATAATAACAGTGTTTTTCACATATTATGCCAGTACACGTCGAATAAAAGAATAGGACACTGCTTGAGTTTGCAATTGATCAGAATTTATAATGAAAACAAAGTAACTGCAGTGTTTCTTAGGGAGAATGGAGGCAGAATGTGAAAAAGGTTAGGGTATTAGTAGTAGACGACAATCGGCGAATTGTTAATTTGTTGAAAAATGCATTGGAAAAAGAAGAGGAAGTGGAAGTAGTCGGGACAGCATCGGATGGAGAAGAGGCGTTGCAGATGATACATTTGAAACGACCCGATGTTGTATTGTTAGATCTGATCATGCCGAAGATCGATGGTCTGGGGGTGATGGAACGGATGCAGCGGCCGGACTTCCCGGTACATCCACAGGTGATAGTCGTGTCGGCGGTCAGTCAGGAAAGCGTTACAGAGCACGCATTTGCATTGGGAGCGGCTTATTACATTTTAAAACCTTTTGATACACGTGTTATCATAGCGCGCGTCAAGTCAGTAGGTATGACGGGAGAGAAAGGTGATAAAGTAGTTACTACGGTTTTTGAAAATAGAAATCGTTTGCAAAATCATTCAATGGAGGCAGAAATAACACAGACAATTCATGAAATTGGTGTCCCGGCGCACATTAAAGGATATCAGTATTTGAGAGATGCCATTCTGATGTCGGTCAGTGATACGGAAATGCTTGGAGCGATCACCAAACGGTTGTATCCGAATATTGCCAAAAAACATCAGACAACGCCAAGCCGCGTGGAGCGTGCGATCCGTCATGCGATTGAGGTGGCGTGGAGTCGTGGAAAAGTCGATACTATTGAGGAATTATTTGGTTACACGGTCAGCGACCGCAAAGGAAAACCAACGAATTCAGAATTTATTGCACTGCTTGCTGATAAGATTCGATTGGAATACAAGATGAACGCATAATTGATAAAAAATACTTTTCACCATCTTCGATTTAGTTTATAATAAAGGGAGTATGTGTCTGCTAAATATTAGCAAAATATCAGTGGATATGTGCACATCAGTAATAGGACTGGTGGGGAGCAAATTAAATTGGGGAATCCGAAAGAAAAAGGAGGTATTCCATGAAAAATGTATTGTTTGTAGCATCAGAATGTGTACCATTTGTAAAAACAGGTGGGTTGGCAGATGTTGTGGGATCATTGCCAAAAT
Organism: Clostridium sp. AM49-4BH; assembly: GCF_003478335.1. Taxonomy (GTDB): domain Bacteria; phylum Bacillota; class Clostridia; order Lachnospirales; family Lachnospiraceae; genus Butyribacter. The sequence continues at coordinate 42,403 of NZ_QUFB01000014.1, read as the reverse complement.
ACTTCGATAAGAATGAATTTGACGTGCGCGTTATGGTGCCAAAATACGCATGTATTCCAGAAGAATGGAAGAACAAAATGAATTATGTAACACATTTCTACATCGACCTGGCTTGGAGAAAACAGTATGTCGGTATTATGGAAATGGAATATGAAGGCGTAAAATTTTATTTTATTGATAATGAGTTTTATTTTGCCGGTTTTCAACCATATGGCAATATACATGAGGATATAGAAAAGTTTGCCTTTTTCTGCAAAGCATCTTTGTCCGCACTGCCGAGTTTAAATTTCCGTCCGGATATTATTCACTGCCATGACTGGCAGACAGGTTTGATTCCGGTATATCTGAAAGATATGTTTGCGGAAAATCCATTCTATCATGGCATTAAGACAATTATGACAATACATAACTTGAAATTCCAGGGAGTATGGGACTTGCAGAAAGTACAGGATATTACCGGATTGAAGTCATATTTCTTTACTTCTGACAAATTAGAGGCATTTGGGGATGCCAACTATTTGAAGGGCGGTATTGTATATGCAGATATTGTCACGACTGTGAGTGATTCCTATGCAGAAGAGATCAAGATGCCATTTTATGGTGAGCATTTGGATGGTCTAATGCGTGCCAGAAGTAATTCGTTGGTCGGTATTGTCAATGGACTGGATTACAACGAGTATGATCCGGAAAAAGATCCATACATATATCACAACTATAATGTTAAGAATTTCCGCAAAGAAAAGATCAAAAATAAACGTGGTCTGCAGCGAGAGCTCGGATTAGCGGAAGATGATAAGAAATTTATGATCGGTATTGTTTCTCGTTTGACAGATCAGAAAGGTTTTGATCTGATCGACTATGTGATCGAGGAGATCTGTGCAGAAGATACGCAGCTTGTTGTACTCGGTACCGGTGAGGAAAGATATGAGAATCTGTTCCGTCATTTTGAGTGGAAATATCATGACAGAGTATCTGCAAATATTTTCTATTCCAATGAACGTTCACACAAGATTTATGCAGCCTGTGATGCGTTTTTGATGCCATCTCTGTTTGAACCTTGTGGATTGAGTCAGTTGATGAGTCTTCGTTATGGAACCGTGCCGATCGTTCGTGAGACTGGTGGACTGCGTGATACTGTGCAGCCATACAATGAGTATGAAGGTACAGGAACCGGTTTTTCCTTTGCCAATTATAATGCGCATGAAATGTTAAATACCATTCGTTATGCTAAAGATGTGTATTTCAATCGCAAACGTGAATGGAACAAGATCATTGATCGTGGCATGGCAATGGACTTCTCCTGGAACTCATCTGCGCAGAAGTATGCAGATCTGTATAACAGAATGTAATACGAAGAGTCTTTCTGAAGCGACCAAAGTGGTCGCTAAGAAAGACTATGCTTCGCATAGCAAATTTGAGCTGATGCTCAAATTTGTGGCTGTATCGACTTTTATTATGTCTCCTGGGAGGAACGTGAGTGTTGCGATTGGATAAATGGCTGGCTGAGATGACAGAAGGCAGTCGTGCTGAAGTGAAGAAGTGGATACGACAGGGTAGAGTGTATGTAAATGAGACAAAGGTGCAGCGTCCGGAAACCAAGTTGGATCCGGACAGAGATCAAGTGACCTTAGACGGTGAGCAGATCATATACGAGCAGTTTTGTTATTATATGCTGAATAAACCTGCCGGTGTTGTTTCTGCAACAACAGATAGAGAGCATAAAACGGTAATAGATCTGTTACAGGAAGCTAATACACAAGATGTTTTTCCTGTGGGCAGGTTGGACATTGATACGGAAGGATTGCTGCTGCTGACGAATGATGGTGCCTTAGCACATGAGCTTCTTTCGCCGCGTAAGCATGTTGATAAAACATATTTTGTGCGGATCGCCGGTAATTTGTCCGATGCAGATGTGAAGCAGCTAGAGCAGGGAATGGATATCGGTGATGAGAAGCTGACGCTGCCGGCGAAAGTATCTTGTTTGGAGCAGTTCCCAGAGGAACAGGAGCAGACGGTTACGATAAAACTTCGTGAAGGACGTTACCATCAGGTAAAGCGAATGTTTGCTAAAGTAGGGCATCCGGTATTGTACTTACAGAGAGTGAGCATGGGGACGCTTACCTTGGATGACTCTCTGAAGACAGGAGAGTACCGGGAACTGACAGCCGATGAAATTGCAGCATTAAAGCGATGAGGACTATTATCCAAGTAAACAGAATAAGTATTTCATGATAAAAGCGCTGGAACCGGCCGTTGGTCGATTCTAGCGCTTTTTGCTTTGATAGAACATGCCACCATGAATTTTGTCGATTGTTTTTATGGCACTAACCAATCCGCCTCCTCGTTGGTTTGTAGTTAGTGTATGAAGTTTGATTATATTATATAAATGCCTTGTCAAAAATATTTTCAATTTCTCATCCATTATATTTTGGGAAAATCATGGGAAAACTACAATAGAAAAACTACAGTGGTGGATCGAAAAAGCTTGATAGAGCATGTAAAAAATCACTTGCTTTTTGAGGAAAATTGTGATAACATATACGGCAGTGAGTTTCTTAGGAAACCGCAGTGCTGAAATAGCTCAGTTGGTAGAGCACTTCACTCGTAATGAAGGGGTCGTCGGTTCGAGTCCGATTTTCAGCTTTACATAAATCCTTGAAAATTATATGTATTTTCAAGGATTTTTATATTATTCAAACTTTGCGGAGGTTGTGTTATATAACGACAAAGGGGGGCGTTATGGACAAAACGATTGCTATTGTTACGGGAGCATCAGGAGGTCTTGGCAGAGAATTTGTCAAGATACTATCCAAAGAAAAGAAACTTTCTGAAATCTGGGTAGTTGCCCGGAATGCGCAGAAATTGCAACAACTGGCTGAAGAATTTGGCACTAAAATACGACCGATTGCCAAGGATCTAAGTGATAATGTTCAGAGGAAAGAGCTCAGTGCAATGATTGCAGAAGAGCGTGCAGCGATACAGTATCTTATCAATAATGCAGGTTATGCTAAATTTTGTTCTTATGATGATCTGAGTGTGGAGGAATCCATTAATATGATCAATCTTAATATTAGTGCGGTAGTTGCGCTGGGACTGTATTGTATTCCGTATATGAAACCGGGTAGCCACATTATTAATATTGCTTCCCAAGCGTCGTTTCAGCCGCTTCCGTATCAAAATATTTACAGTTCTACCAAAGCTTTTGTCCGCAATTATACACGAGCATTGAATGTGGAACTGAAGGACAGACATATTACGGCAACGGCGGTGTGTCCGGGATGGATCGATACCGGTCTTTATGAGAGAGGATTGATCGGTGCGAAAAAGGCAGCGAGCAATTTTGCCGGGATGGTACAGCCGGATGTGGTTGCGGCTAGGGCGATGCGGGATGCACGCCGAGGAAAAGATATTTCCGTATACGGAGCACATGTGAAAGGTGCACATTTTGCCAGTAAGCTGCTTCCACAAAAAGTAATGATGAAATTATGGTTGAAACAGCAGCATTTAAAATAGCAACGAAGCAATACCGGCACAGATAGATGGAAAGCGGGTGATGTGGCATGGCAGGAACGATTGTTCATCTAGCGGTTGCAACACAGTTGGATCAATTATTTGCCAATGAACCGGAGCGGTACTTGGGAAAGATGGCAGATAAATATTGTTCGAACGATTTTTTTGCGGGAAATATATGTCCCGATGGAATTATGGCACGTGAAGGTACTGTCGAGAGATGAAACTGCATACGCACATGAGAGACGGAATACCGGATGGAACCTTTCGGCAACCGGAACATTTACAGTTATTTCGAAGGCGTTTGTCGGATTTTTTTGCAAAACATAATAACAAAGAAGAACGCTTCAGTTTGTATTTAGGTTATCTGACACATATGCTTACCGATGAGAAATTTATATTAGAAATTCATCCATATGTATTGCAGCGGATCGCCGTGACCGGTTATGATCGAGATAATCCGCAAACCTACGTGAAATTTGGACGTGATGTAGATCAGATCGATTTTCGTCTTGTGAAAGAGTTTCCGGGGATCGATAAGGCATATCAAGCGTTGTGTCAAGTAACACCATATGAAATAGCAGATTATATTACCGAACAGGAATTAACTGCAAGTCGGGAATGGATCAAAAATTATTTTTTCGAAACAGAACATACCATAGAGGATCCGATATTTTTGCCGTATCAGGAGATGTATCAATTTATACCGGAGGCTGTGTCGCAGATCTGTGACAGACTGCCAGAGTATATCACGTCTGATGTATAAATGATAGGTCTTAGAAATTGCGTAGAAGATTTAATGATGAGTTTTTTATTTCATCAAAAAAGAGGGTGCCACACGTTTGTGTGACACCCTCTCTACTTATTTCAAAAGGATAATTCAATTAAGTATTATACACAACCCTGAGCCTTCATTGCCTCTGCAACCTTAAGGAAACCAGCAATGTTAGCACCAGCCATGTAGTTGCCTTCCATACCATATTCTTTGGAAGCCTCATCACAAGACTTGAAGATCTCTTTCATGATATCATGAAGTTTGTTATCAACCTCTTCGAATGTCCAAGACAATCTCTGAGAGTTCTGTGTCATCTCAAGACCGGATGTAGCAACACCACCTGCGTTAGCAGCCTTAGCCGGACCATAGAGCATGTTGTTTGCGAAGTAAACATCAATTGCTTCTGGAGTAGAAGGCATGTTAGCACCCTCTGCAACTGCATAGCAGCCGTTAGCAGCTAATGCCTTAGCACTTTCTGCATCGATCTCGTTCTGAGTAGCACATGGAAGAGCAATATCACATTTGATTGTCCAGATACCACTGCATCCCTCAGTATAAGTAACATTCTTATGAGATGTTCTGGCAGCGTACTCTTTGATACGTCCACGCTCAACCTCTTTGATCTGTTTTACGAGATCAAGCTCGATTCCATCCGGATCATGAATGTATCCTGAAGAATCAGAAAGAGCAACAACTTTAGCACCAAATTCTGTAGCTTTCTCAGTAGCATAAATAGCTACGTTACCAGAACCGGAGATTACAACGGTCTGATCCTTGAAGCTCTTACCATTTGCTTTTAACATTTCATTTGTGAAGTAGCAAAGACCATAACCGGTAGCTTCTGTACGAGCAAGAGAACCACCGAAAGTTAATCCCTTACCTGTCAATACACCAGACCACTCATTACGGATTCTCTTGTACTGACCAAACATGTAACCAACTTCACGAGCACCGGTTCCGATATCACCAGCAGGAACATCACAGTCAGGACCGATATGTTTGCAAAGCTCTGTCATGAAACTCTGGCAGAAACGCATAACTTCTCCATCGCTCTTGCCCTTAGGATCGAAGTCAGAACCACCTTTGCCACCACCCATAGGAAGTGTTGTTAAGCTGTTTTTGAAAATCTGCTCAAATCCGAGGAATTTGATGATACCGCTGTATACGGATGGATGAAGACGAAGTCCGCCCTTATATGGTCCGATAGCAGAGTTAAACTGAATACGGAAACCACGGTTTACCTGTGTCTTGCCATTATCATCAACCCAAGGCACACGGAAAATAATCTGTCTCTCAGGCTCAACGATACGCTCGAAAACACCAGCCTCAACGAGGTCAGGTCTTCTTTCAACAACTGGTTCCAAAGAGGTAAATACCTCCATAACTGCCTGAATGAACTCTGGTTCACCAGCGTTTCTCTTTTTTACTGTTTCCAGTAAGTCAATTAAATACTGATTCTTTAACGCCATTGCTAAAAAACCTCCTTATGTTTAGTGTTTGGTATACAAGGATACCAGCCTGACGTGTTTATCACGCTACTACCTTCTTAGTATGGCACAAAAACCGTAGAAATTCAATAAAAAAATGAAAAAACAATTGAAAAATAAATATAGTATACAATTATACAAAATTTTTAAAGGTGTGAGCATAATTTGAATGACATATTTTTGACATGTTAATATAATATACTATAATGTAAGAATTAAAAGTATAAATTGTGTTTGTGCTCGAGGGGGCGGGAATTTTGCTAAGGAGATGAAGATTTTCGTAAATTTCCGATTTGATTAGCACCTAAATGACATTTAAAAGAACAGGAATATTACAAAAATGCAGTAGAAAAAGTGCAAAATTACCATATACTGTATAAAACAATAAAAAATATGTCGAAAATCAGAAAAAACATTTACGAAACAGACACACTTTGGACACATATGCTCGTTATAATAGGTTTCAGAAAGTGAAAACTTTCTACTCCCACCCTATTATACGCTGGGTAGTGCGAGCTACCCGACAAGAAGAGCCTTCCCGGGCTCTTCTTGTTTTTTAAATAAAATTTCGTTATAATTAAGTATGTGCTTGTATACAAACTTCCCACACCGGAAGTTATTGCAAAACCACATATTACTTATTATGTCAATGACTATATAGCATTTTGCAGCCGTCAAAGAGTGGTTTCTGCCATCAGAGAACTATAGTAATTGCCTTGCCGCATTTTGTTTTTATAGCGATTTCTAAATTTTGTTGTCTCTGATGGATGATTTACATGCCTTACAGAAAACTCGATGTCCCGGAAGCAAGGTATTCATCATTTTTGAAAGGGACTTTGCGCTCGTCGTTACTTATGTCTCGTATTTCAGAGACATTAAGTAACGTGACGTAGCGCATCGTAGCGAAAGCGTCCCGTCCAAAAATGGATGATACCTTGCTAAACCGGGACATCTCAGACATTCTTTCAGGCATGTATACATCAGAGACTTAACAAAATAAGAAATCACGTAAAAACATTGCGTTCTGTGGCAATTATCTTAGTTCTCTGATAGCAGAACAATTTAATGTATTGGCTGCAAAATAGTATATTCATTGCTGACATAATAAGTAATATGTGGTTGTGTGAAATGTTGAGTTATGGTAGGTTTGAGTAAATAAGAATTTATAGGAAAGGATAGTAATAGAATTTTATGTGGAAATATATTTTATTTGATTTAGATGGAACAATTACGAACTCCGGAGAGGGGATCATGAATTGTATCCGATATGCGTTAGAACAGATGGGGCGCGAGATACCGGCGGAACAGACTCTGCGCAAATTTGTCGGACCTCCGTTGGTGGTTGGATTCCGTGAGTATACCGATTTAACGGAAGAAGAGGCGAAGACTGCTACGGCAAAGTACCGGGAGCGTTATCAGACGGAAGGTCTGTTTGAGGCATATGTGTATGAAGGGTTTGAAGCTGTTTTAAAATATTTGAAAAAAACGCAGGTAAAAATAGCGGTAGCAACTTCAAAACCGGAAGAATATACAGAACGTATTTTGGAACACTTTCATCTTAAAGAATATTTTGATGTGATTGCTGGAGATACGTTGAAAGGGGATCGTGGTTCCAAACAGGCTGTTGTAGAAGAAGCATTGCGTAGATTAAATGTAACTGAGCAGGATAAGGGTACAGTATTAATGGTTGGTGATCGTAAATACGATGTCATTGGAGCAAAATCCTGTGGTATCCGTTCTTTAGGTGTTTATTATGGTTATGCGGAAACCGGAGAATTAGAAGAGGCTGGTGCAGATTATGTAGTACACACTACGGCAGATATGCTTGAATGGTTTGAACAACAAATTCCGGAAACACCGTGTCAGGCAATGTCAGATGTTGATAATACACAGCAGCCTGCATCAAGTCAAATATCTTCTTATAATAAGAAGATTGGCAAAAAGTGGACGGCAATTGCCGGTGGAATGCTTATTCTTGGGATTGCTTTGGGAGTCGGTGGCACATTACTCGTACAAAAGCAGCCTTGGAGCAAGATAACACAGGAGAATACCGGGGCTGACTATGATGCAAACAAATGCGTGCGTCTTGGTGATTATAAAGGAATTAAAGTATCTTTAGCGGTTACTGATGACAATGTACAGCAGGAGATCGACGGTCTGATACAGGATAATGTCACGTATGAACAGAAAAAGGGCACCGTACAGGAAGATGACAAAATATACGCTAAATTTAATGGCTATATTGATGGCAAAAAGGTAGATGATACTTGCGGAGAAGAGGTTATAGAGCTTGGATCTGACCAATTTGTAAAAGGGTTTGAAAGTGCTTTTGTAGGTGCCAAGACCGGCAAGCAGATCACTTTTAAGATCAATATTCCAAAGGGAACTTATGGAGATGATACTATTGACGGTAAGGAAGTTACCTTTAAGGCTACGGTAAAATATATCTGTGGAGATGAAATCGTCCCGACCTGGAATGATAAATTTGTGCAGTCGATTTCGGATTTTAAGACAGCAAAAGAGTATGAAGCTGATATTCGCACGGAGCTAGCAAAAGAAAATGAGAATAATAAGCAGGATTTTGCATGGACAGAAGTTCTTGAAAATGCAAAAGTAAAAAAATATCCGGAAGAATTATTAGAAGATGCCAAGCAGGAAGTGCTGCAGGGGTATTATGATATGGCGGATATGTACGGTATGAGCCATGACGAAATTTTTCAGTCCTGGGGCAGCGAAAATGAAGAAGACTTTGTCAAAAATGAGTTGGACGAACAGGCGAAGCAGGCTGTCAAAGAAAAATTGGTCGTTGAAGCAATTGCAAAAGCAGAGGGGATCAATTATTCGGACAAGGAATATAAAGACCTGGTGGCAGAGGAATATCAGTATAACACTGAAAAATATGATTCTGAAGCAGAATATGAGAAGAAGAATCGAGAAAGCTTAAAGGATAATGCGTTGAGTAGTGCTGTACAGAAATGGATCGCAAAGCATGCAACGTTTTCAAAATAACAGAAATGGGGAATGGTATGAAGAATACGTTATATTGTTTGGACGGATATCAATTCCTGACAAAACGTGAATTTGAACGGGCACACAAGGAGAAAGAAACAATTTCCTATCTCAAGGAAACAATTCGTTCCGGGAAACCAAAGGAACTGCTAAAGGTGTACAATCGATCCGTCGAAAAGCATGCGTTTTGTACAGTTATCGGACTGCAGTTTTTACAGGAACTTCGTACTGAGATCCTGCAGTCAGGTATCGTAGGAGAAGATACACTTGCGCCTATTCCGGTTGCAGTGTCAGAACAGGCCGCTTCCGATAAACAACGTAAAGGATCGGGCGCAACGGATTCTGGTGTGACAGGCAAGACAGAAATAGAGCGACAGCTCAAACGATATAAGAAAGCATATGAAGATGCAGTGACTGGTAAAACGATCAAAAACATGGTCATAACCGTTTTGTTGATCATTATTTTGGGAATGTTGTTAGTGACATTTAAGACCAGATATTCTGTGTTTACGTATTTTACAAATTATAAAGAAGAAATGCGGGAAGAATTAGTAGATGAATATGAGCAGTGGCAGGATCAATTGGAACAGAAAGAAAAACAGTTGGATGAGCGGGAAAACGCACTAAAAAATAAGTGATCTTATCACAGATTATTCATAATTATTTTATATACTTATTTTAGAAGTCAATGAGCATATTCATTGACTTCTTATTAAATAGAATAATGAGAAAGGGTTGGTGAAAGCTATGGAACAATTGAAAATCTTAGTGGTGGACGATGAGCAGCGTATGCGTAAACTTGTCAAAGATTTCTTAAATAAACAGGGATTTGTCGTGCTGGAAGCAGAAGATGGGGAACAGGCGGTTGACGTATTTTTTGCGAACAAAGACATTGCGCTGATCATCCTTGATGTGATGATGCCGAAGATGGATGGTTGGGAAGTTTGTCGGGAAATCCGTCAGTATTCACAGGTGCCGATCATTATGTTGACAGCCAAGAGTGATGAGAAAGATGAGTTACTCGGATTTGATCTTGGTGTTGATGAATATATTTCGAAACCGTTTAGCCCGAAGATATTAGTGGCACGTGTAGAGGCAATCTTGCGGAGAACTAATGCACTTGAAGATGATGTGATGGAAGCGGGAGGAATCAGTCTGAATCGGGCTGCACATGAGGTGCGGATCAATGGAGAACTGGTAGAACTCAGCTATAAAGAATTTGAACTGTTGACCTATTTTATGGACAATCAAGGCGTTGCATTATCGAGGGAACGTATATTGAACAATGTGTGGAATTATGATTATTTTGGGGATGCACGAACGATCGATACGCATGTAAAAAAATTGCGCAGCAAATTAGGTGACAAGGGCGAATATATCAAAACAATCTGGGGAATGGGGTATAAATTTGAAGTATGAGAAAGCGTGAAAATTGTAACGTGCGTGGCATGTCGATCCGCACAAAATTAATGATAACGATGCTTTTGATCTTGGGTTTTACATTATGCGCCTTTTGGATGTTAAATTATGCATTGCTGCCGGGATATTACCAGCACAAAAAGGTTTCCATGCTGGTGGATTCGTACAATTCGGTCAACACGATAACGCAGAAGGATCAGCCGCAGCTTAGTAAGAATGGCCAATTGTCCGACAAAAGTGTACGTGAGATTGATATTATGTCTGCAAACCATTCCTATAGCATTTATCTGTTTGAGCTGACTAATTTTTTGGGTAATATTATGTATTCGTTTGATTATCCATCTTCGGATACCATTTCTGAACGGCAGAGCAAGACAGTCGAAGAGAAGACGAGGGAATATGTGCTCGGGCTGGAAAGGGGTGGCAGTGTTGGCGAACGTGGTGATTCCAAAAAAAAGATTACGGAATCCGAAAATTATTCAGTTTATAAGATAATGGATGATCGAATAGGGTCGGAGTATATTGAATTGTTTGGTCAGTTAAAGTCCGGACAGTTTGTCTATATGCGGACGAATTATCAAAGCATGACTGAGAGTGTGGCGATCTTTAATCATTTTCTTGGGTATGTGGCGGTTGGAGCGGTTGTTGTCAGTATGCTGCTGATGATCGTGGTCAGCAATAGTTTTGCAAAACCAATTTTAAAGATTGCAGATATTGCTAATCAGATGGCAAATCTTGATTTTGATGTACGTTATCCGGTACACACAAAAGACGAGATCGGCTTATTAGGGCACAGTATTAATGCTCTTTCGGATAAGTTAGAAAATACCATTTTGGAATTAAAATCAGCGAACAACGAATTACAAAAAGATATTCAAAATAAAATACAGATTGATGAGATGCGTAAGGAGTTTTTGTCGAATGTATCGCATGAATTAAAAACCCCAATCGCATTGATACAAGGATATGCGGAGGGGTTGCAGGACAATATCAACGATGATCAGGAGAGCCGGGAGTTTTATTGCGAAGTCATTATTGATGAAGCAAATAAAATGAATAAAATGGTTAAAAAACTTTTGACACTGAATCAGATCGAGTTCGGCAGTGATCAAGTGCATTTTGAACGTTTTGATATTGTACAGGTACTTCGTTCTTCGGTTAATTCCGCAACTTTGCTGGCAGAACAAAAGGATGCAGAGATCTTATTTTATGAAACGGATCCGGTTTATGTGTGGGCAGATGAGTATATGATCGAAGAGGTTATTACAAACTATATCAGCAATGCAGTTAATCATGTGGATGGTGAAAGGGTTATACGAGTAACAATGGAGCGGAGAGGCGATGTTGAGCGCATTTCTGTATTCAATACCGGTAAGACGATACCGGAGGAAGACCTTGATAAGATATGGATCAAGTTTTATAAGGTGGATAAGGCGCGTACCAGAGCCTATGGAGGCAACGGAATTGGGCTGTCGATTGTCAAAGCGATCATGGATTCTATGAATCAGAAATGTGGAGTGATCAATCATGAGAATGGTGTAGAATTTTGGTTTGAACTCGATTGTAAGACGATTGACTGATATAGCGGTAATATGGTAGTATAAAGATAATGAATGTATGGGCAAAATCATATGAAATGCCCGCAATAAAAAGAGGTAGTGCAGGATGAAAAAGAGAATTATAGCAACTGTACTCACTGCCGCGTGTGCATTGACCGGATGCAGCACGAGTGTTCCTGATTTATCAAAGCTGGATGCCGGCAAAGCATCGGAATATATGGCAGGAGAGTTGTTAAAACATGACAGTAAATATGCATATGGTTTGGATTATGACCGTAGTATTTTAAATCCGACTCCAACTCCAACGCCGATCGTTACTCCTGCGCCGGCACCGACAGAAACTGCAGCAGTGCAGAGTGCTGAACCGGGGCAGGCTGCGGCCGGAAAGGACGGAGAGGCAGAAGTTATAACAGTTCCTTTAACGAAATTGTATGGAATTCCTGGGGTTTCTGTAGACTTTGTGTCAGCAAAATTGAAATCTTCGCTCGGTGCAGATTATGCGTATTGTAAAGTCGGAAAGGGTAAGAAACTGCTTGTATTATATTTTCGGATCAAAAATACTGGGAATACGAATGCAAAGGTTGACTTACATAAAAACAAACCGGATTTTTACCTGCGGTCAGAGGGAAAACAGGTGGGACTTCTACAGCATACAGTTGCGAATGGCGAATTGCAATATTTTCAGCAGAAGATCAAGGCTGGAGATAACAGACAGGGAGTTTTGGTGTTTGAGGTGGATCAGGAAATTAACTTGTCAGATGTATCACTGGTAGCTGTACGGGATGACAAACAGGCAGAAATAGCTATCAAATAGGAGGCGCGAGCATGGATACAGGTATTTTATTGGAAAGTGGAACAAATGAATTAGAGATTTTGGAATTTACCGTTGGTGGCAACAGCTATGGAATTAATGTTGCGAAAGTGCGGGAAATTTTGCCATATCAGGTGCCAACACCGGTGCCAAATGCAGATCCCAGAGTAGAGGGGATATTTATGCCGAGAGATGAGATCCTTTCTATTATTGATCTGGCAGTGGTTATGAATCTGCCTAAGAAAGCAGATACGGCGGGAGATATGTATATCGTAACGGGCTTTAATGGGTTGCATACTGCATTTCATGTACACGGAGTTGCAGGAATTCATCGCATTTCCTGGAAAGAAATTTTGAAACCGGATTCTACGGTGAATAGTGGTGATAACAGCATGGCGACAGGCATCGTTAAGATTGATGGTAAGCTGATTATTATACTGGATTTTGAGGAGATTGTTGCCGGAATTAATCCGGAAACCGGATTGAAGGCCTCTTCTGTCGATCATTTGACGGGAAGAAAACGAAACGATACACCGATCTTGATTGCAGAAGATTCTATTTTGCTTAGCAAGATGATCGTCAACTGCTTGTCTGAGGCCGGATATGTAAACGTAACGGCAACAAACAATGGTCAGGAATGTTGGGATCGGTTATGCGACTATTATAAGTCGGGAAATTTGGACGAGAAAGTATCCTGTGTGATCACAGATATTGAGATGCCGCAGATGGATGGACACCATTTGACAAAATTGATCAAAGAGTCTGATCAGTTTTGCCATATTCCAGTCGTCATCTTTTCCTCGTTGATCAACGAAGAGATGCGTCGTAAAGGGGAGTCGCTCGGAGCTGATGCCCAGTTGTCAAAACCGGAGATTGGACAGTTGGTTGCTGCATTAGATAACTTGATCGGAGTAACGGACCATCAATAAGGAAGAAAAGAGGTTGCGGTAATGTCAGGAGAAGACAAAGAATTAGAAGATCTGAATGCGGCTGATTTCGCGGATATGGGTTCCTTGGCGGATTTTGTGGACATAGAAGATTTGGAAAATCTGGAAGGGATAGAGGAGTTTAAGTCAGATGAGCAGTCTGAGGATGCACCGATGCCGGCAGAGGAGGTTTCCGAAGAGATTCCAATGTCGGTAGAGAAGGAAGTTTCTGAAGAGATTCCAATGCCGGTAGAGCCGGTAGAGGAGGAAGTTTCTGAAGAGATTCCAATGCCGGTAGAGGAGAAAGTTTCTGAAGAGATTCCAATGCCGGTAGAGGAGGAAGTTTCCGAAGAGATTCCAATGTCGGTTGCGGAAGCTTCTGAAGAGATTCCAGCACCGATCGACGACGGAGGTACTGAAGAGATCTCACAGCCGGCTGGTGATAGTGCGACGATTAATACCAGTGAATTATTAGATAATATCAATTTGTATTCTGACGATGTAAGTGGCGGAGATTCAGCAGAGACGGCAGCGTTAATGAATGACGGAAAATCAGAATCTTCGACCGATGATCAGGCATTAAATATGATGTTAGATGGATTGTTGGATGATCTGGATATGACTGGATCGTTGCAGCAGGAGACGGCATCAAAGGATGAACTGGTAGAAGATCAGGATGCTGAGGCAGCAGATATTTTTGATATGCTTGGTGCTGATTCGGAATCACAGGATGTGTCTATTGATGATCTGCTAGATATTGCGGCACCGGAGGAACATCCGGAAGAGGAGCCAACAGATCAGAAAGGATTGTTTCAGCGTGTCTTTGGTAATGTGATCAACGATGAGATTGCCGAGGAAGAACGAAAAGCACAGGAAGAGGAAGAACAAAAAGCTGCGGAAAAAGCGGAGTTGGCAGAACAGAAAAAGGCAGAAAAAGAGCAGGCAAAGGAAGCAAAAAAAGCAGAAAAAGAAGCGAAGAAAGCAGCAAAAGCGGAAGAAAAAGCTGCAAAAAAAGCGGAAAAAGAAGCCAAAAAGGCTGAGCAAAAAGCACAGCAGGAAGAAGAGGCAGAAGCTGAAAAATATGAAGTTACCGGCAAGCTCAATAAAGTTGGTGTTGCGATCATTGCTATCTTGACCGTTACTTTTCTGGTAGTGGAGATTGCTGGCACAAACATACATGGTTACTCCAGTTCAAAGAAGCAGGCTATGAAATACTTTGAGATGGGTAAGTACGAGCAGGCATACCAAGAGGTGTTAGGAACGAAGGTGAAAGAAAAAGATCCGGATACCTATAATAAGATTCGAACAGTGATGCAGGTACAGAGAGCATTGGATTCTTATCAAAATTATGATGCTATGAATTATTATCCAGATGCCTTAAATGCGCTGATCCGTGGTTTGCAGAGATATGATGCAAATTTAGAGACTGCCAAACAGCTTGAGATCGAGGACGAGGTAGATGGCTGCAAAGAACAGATCGTATCTCTGTTACAATCTGAGTATGGCGTCAGTGAGTCGCAGGCAAGGGAACTGCTAAGCTTAGACAAGGCAGAGTATACCAGTAAAGTTGTTGAGATAGCCATGAAAAAGAATACGGGGAATGAATGATCTTCGTGTGATAGAAAACATAAGAAATGAAAAACAGCGTTTTCAAAAAATTTGAAAACGCTGTTTTTTATTTTATAGGAAACTTTTTATTATAGCATGCGGGAATACGATCATTCCGTTTCTGTTGTAGCAGCACCCTCATAAACGGCTTCATTGGTTAATTCAATGCCAAGCTTTTTGAAAGTGTTGATATCGATCGATGACAAGATCGCGGAAACATGAAGCTGACACCCGGACAATTTTGGGAGCTGTTCTAATGCCAGTTTGGCTTTCGGATCCGATACAGCGCACATTGAAAGCGCAATAAGTACTTCATCGGTATGCAGGCGTGGATTTTTGCTGCCAAGATAACCGGTCTTAAGGTGCTGGATCGGTTCAATAAAGGAAGGGGATATCAGATGTTCATTATCATCAATCTTTCCTAATACTTTGATCGCATTTAACAGTACAGCGGACGCCGGACCGAGCAGATCAGAAGTAGAACCGGTTACGATGGTTCCATCCGGCAGTTCCATTGCTGCAGCAGCCGATCCTTTTTGCTTAGCCCGCTCGTTAGCAATCGGAACAACAGCACGATCGTTTACGGATATTTTAGCCTGCTTCATGATGAGTTCCTGTTTGTATATTTCGTCACCCGATGCCTCATCTTTGATATAGCGGTTGAGCGACTGATAATAGCGGCGAATGATCTCCTGCTTCGACGCCTCCTTACAGACTTCGTCATCAATAATACAGTTGCCTGCCATATTGACGCCCATATCTGTTGGAGACTTGTATGGACAGTATCCATAGATGCGTTCAAACATGGCGGCGAGCACCGGATAAATTTCAATGTCGCGGTTATAATTTACCGTAGTTTCACCATATGCTTCCAAATGAAATGGGTCGATCATATTAACATCATTCAGATCAGCAGTTGCGGCCTCATAGGCTAAATTGACCGGATGCTTCAAAGGAATATTCCAAATTGGGAATGTCTCAAACTTTGCATAACCGGCCTTGATACCGTTTTTGTTTTCATGGTATAGCTGAGAAAGGCAGGTTGCCATCTTACCGCTTCCCGGTCCCGGTGCAGTAACAATGACAAGCGGTCTGGTTGTTTTAATATAATCGTTTTTGCCATAGCCGTCATCACTTACGATCTTGTCGATATTGTTTGGATATCCATCGATAGTATAGTGGTGATAAACCTGGATACCGATGGATTCTAATTTTTTTTGAAACAGATTTGCGGATGGCTGTCCGGCGTAACGGGTGATAACTACGCTGCTGACATAAAGTCCTTTCTTTTGATATACATCGATCAGACGTAATACATCCTGATCGTAGGTAATTCCGAGATCATGTCTGATCTTGTTACGCTCAATATCTGATGCATTGATCGAAATGATCATTTCAGCCTGATCGGCAAGTTGTAAAAGCATTTGTAATTTACTGTCCGGTGCAAAGCCCGGAAGTACGCGTGATGCATGATAATCGTCAAATAATTTGCCGCCAAACTCTAAGTACAGCTTATCGCCAAATTGAGAAATGCGCTCTCTAATATGTGCAGACTGCATGGATAAGTATTTATCATTATCAAAGCCAATTTGTTTCATTGAAAATCTCCTTTTTCTTGTAATAACACGAACGTTCCCATCAACATTCGGTAAAAAATAACCCCACAATAAGGATACCATAAACGGATATAAAATGACAGGGGGAAAGGAAAGATTGTGCTTTATTTTTGATAACGGATATGTTATGCTTGGCCTAGGAGATAAGAGAAGGGGAATACGTAAAATAAGGCATTCAAAGTATTTTACATATGGTAGTTTTAAACCTATGGTGTAAGACTGATAGGTAAAGGACTATCAGATGATTACGGGCTTAGTTGGTGTATGGATCTTGCCAGAGAACGAGACGATGCGTACGAGAAGTTATATGTGGAATTGCCAGAAGGATTTACTACCATTACAGCCAATATGTTTGGTGATATACAGATAAAGGAACTTTATATTCCGGTAAGTGTGACGAAAATTGAAGAAGGGGCATTTGGGGCACAAATCTACATTACAAATATTCGTGTTTCTTCGATTAATCCAAAGTACAGGTCGCAAAATGGTGTGTTATACAATAAGAAAATGACAACACTTATCTGTTATCCGATGAGTAAGAAGGGCAGTACCTTTGTTGTACCGGATACAGTTCGCAAGACGGCACCTTTATCCTTCCGAGGCAATTATTATTTAGAAAAGGTTGTTTTACCGAAAAATTTACGAAAACTAGGCAGAGGAAGTTTTCTAAAAAGTGCTATTTCAGAGTGGAGATGTGATGGTGGTGTGAAAAAGTACGAGAAGAGTGCTTTTAATTATATTGATGCGGCCGATGGTTGTATAGATAACAGCATATTGTTTTATGGTAAAAGGAGTGAGGGGTTATGAAACAGAGCAGAAAGAAATGGTTTGTGGCAGCTATTTGTATTATTGTTGTTTTGGCATTGGGTACAGGTGGCGTGATCTATTATAAAAAGCAGGAACAGCAAAAGAAGCTTCCGCCAACGGAGTATGTTCAACAATTGGAGAAGAGAACGCTGGATGAAGAAATTCAACAGCTTTGTGACTGGAAGGCAGATTGGAAAGACAGGAGCAGTGAAGGACTGGGACTAACAACGCAGATTACACTTGGCGATGTATGGAAAGCGTTATTAAGGAAAAGTGGCTTGCAAAAGGTCACGGTACAGTCTGATATTCAGATGGATAAAGACACGGTGACCGGACAGGGGACAGTGTTATTAAATGACCAAAAGGCAGTACATTTTAATGCTTTTCATGATGGAACACAGAAGCGATTTGTGGGAGAATCCGGAGGGGTTAGTTGCCTGCAGATCCCTGAATTAAAAGAAGATTATCTTATGTTGGAGACGGAATTGACCGAAGCCTTGTTTGTACCGATGGGGACGGAAGTTACGTTCAAAAGTGAGATGCAAAAGTGGCTTGGCATGTTTTGGCAAAAAGGACAGACTGTCACGAAGAGCAGAGAGGATGTGAAGCCGAAAGGGATTACTGATGCATGTACGGAGTATGATATTGTGTATCATACCGGTGAATTTATGACCAACAAGTACAGTATGGTATGGAAGAAAATGAAATTATATGTGGATGAGTCAGATACGATTCGTGGACGTGTAATAGATCTCGTGGTGGATAATGTCGACTATTCGGTTACGATCGTGCGTAACGATACGAAAAAAGAATATCGCCAAGATGTGTCTTTCAAAAAGGCAGATTCTTCCGTGACATATACTTTCAAATTTTCGCTGACAAAGGATGAGAAATATCCAACCTTAAAAATTGATGTGTTGGCAGGGAAAGACCGGCTGTTTTTGACGGAGCTATCACAAAAAGCGATAGCAAAGGATCAGAAACAATCGTTGAAAAAAATGCGAACGACAGGAGAAAAAACGATGGAAGCCGCACAAAAGGACAGAGACAAAACCAATGGTAAAGATGGAATGGAGAAGTATTTTTGGTTATATGGTAATAAGAAGAATACAGATGGAATGACATTGACGCATTATCTTTATGGTGTGGACATACCGGCGTTTTTGAACAAAATAAAAGAAAAATGTGGGGTTGATCTGACTCAATTAGCACAAAAATTTGATGATTATTAATTTTGGGTATTACATATTTAGAGATAATATGTTATAATTTCACAGCATTATATGGTTTTTATTGGAAACGCACAATCCTCCGGGATGATAACGAACAACACATGACAATAGTTATTATTTTAGGAGGATTTTTTTATGCCAAAAAACAAATTTCAAGATGTCGTATTCACAGCCATTATGGCAACGATCATGGTATATGGGATGGTCGTTTACAATGTAGCGTTAAACATGGGAAAAGTAACCGGAGAGACTTTTCTTGCAGCAGTTCATGAACTGCTGATTATGGTGCCGGTCGCATTTGTCTTAGAATTTTTTATTGTCGGAAAGATTGCGAAAGCACTTGCGTTTACGGTTGTGACACCAGACGACAGACCGCAGATCATCACCTACGCGATCTCTATTTGCATCTGTTGTATCATGTGTCCGCTCATGAGCCTTGTGGCAACTTTGTTGTTTAAGGAAACGAAAACCTTTGGTACTTGGATTCAAACATGGGCGATGAATTTCCTGGTGGCAATCTGTTATCAAATGTTCTATTGCGGACCGTTAGTTCGTTTGATCTTCCGCACCATTTTTGAGAGAAAAGGAAGCAAGGCGACAGAGCAGTCAGATGCCCAAAAAGCATAGATAGCAATACGATATAAGTAGTAGACATAATTGAAAATGGAGTATTATAATAAATGTGTAGGAGAAATAAAACTTCCTGCACATTTTTAACTTTATGGAAAACTGCTTATAATGTAGTGCTATGCCACTAAGAATTGCTAAAGCGATTCTTGCAGAACTACATTTGTTTATGTTTAAGAAACGAGGTGTTATTTTATGGCAAAAAAGTTAGTTGCTTATTTTAGCGCAAGCGGAACAACAAAGAAAACAGCAGAAATGATCGCAGAGGCAGGCGATTTTGATCTGTGCGAGATCGCACCAAAGGTTCCATATACGAAAGCGGATCTCAACTGGATGGACAAAAAATCACGAAGCAGTGTAGAGATGGCCGACAAATCAATCAGACCGGAAATCGTAGATTCTAATGTGGATGTATCTTCTTATGATGAGATTATTTTAGGATTCCCGATTTGGTGGTATGTTGCACCAACTATCGTGAATACATTTTTGGAGAAATATGATCTGAGCGGCAAAAAGATTGTATTATTTGCAACATCTGGTGGCAGCGGATTTGGCAACACGGTCAGTGAGTTACAGCCATCGGCTCCTAATGCACAGATCGTGGAAGGAAAACTCTTAAATCGTATGTCTAAACAGGAGATTAGCGAGTGGGTAAAAAGTTTGTAATTGTATTTCAGACGA
This sequence comes from Clostridium sp. AM49-4BH, assembly GCF_003478335.1. GTDB lineage: Bacteria > Bacillota > Clostridia > Lachnospirales > Lachnospiraceae > Butyribacter. The sequence continues at coordinate 22,336 of NZ_QUFB01000014.1, read as the reverse complement.
AGTTTTAGATCATGAGAAATTAATAGATTTGTTGAGGAGAGATGAAGAACGATGATTCGTACATTTAAGACACATGAAGTGCGTATGCAGGAAGAACTGACAGGGAGTTTATGGGAATTTGAGCCATGCGAGGGGGATTATGCAGGAACAAAGTTTCAGATGGCAACACCGGGATGCTTTGAAACAAATCCACTTTTTGCAAATTACCGTGGAGAAGCCTATTTTCGTAAAAAAATTACTGCTGGCGGAAATATCCGTATTGAGTGTAAAGGAGTGAGCCATACAGCGACAGTGCTGTTAGATGGGGAACAGATTGCACAGCATTATAATGCTTATACACCATTTTCTGTTATTAAGAAAGATTTGACAGAGGGAACCCATTTGTTGGAAATTAAGGTGGATAATCGTTTTACGGAGAAAAGTGCATTACATATTCCGAATGATTATATGTCATATGGTGGAGTATCGCGTCCTGTGGTGTTGGAGAAAATTGGTGCCTTATATTTTGAATATGTACATGTTAAAACATATCATAAAAATGGGAAATGGACAGCCGGCGTGAAAGTAGCGGTCCATATTTTGGATCAAAAGAGGCTTATTGGTGAGAATGTGGTGATCTCACTTCAAATAGGAGGAGTAATCTATGATTGGCAGTTGCTGTCCGACAAAGGGGACAGACAGATATTGTCTACGGAACTCATATTTGAAGATGTGCAGGAATGGAGTCCGGATTCTCCCAAATTATATGAGGTAAAGCTACAGGCAAAAGTGGGAGACATTGTGATGGATGACTTAATAGACCGTTTTGGCTTTCGGGAAATTAAGGTGCAGGGAAAAGAAATTTTATTAAATGAAAAGAAATTTCGCATCAAGGGAGTATGCAGACATGAAGATCATCCAGACTATGGATGTGCATTACCATATGCAGCAATTTGTCATGATCTTATGTTAATTCAACAAATGGGCGCCAATTCGATTCGTACGGCGCACTATCCGAATGATGAGATATTTTTGGACTTGTGTGATGAACTGGGTATTTTGGTTTGGGAAGAGAATCATGCAAGAGGAATAGAGGAACCAGAAATGCGTCATCCTCTTTTTGAGACGCAGGCAGAAAATGTTATCAGGGAAATGATAATGAACCATTTTAATCATCCAAGTATCTATATTTGGGGCATACTAAATGAATGCGCCAGCGAAACAGAGTTGGAAGATCATGCTATCAAAAACAATTTGCACTGATCAGGCAGTTAGATGCTACAAGACCCTGTACTTTTGCAAGCTGCAAATTTTTTCAGGACATTTGTTTTGATCTACCGGATGTGATTTCATGTAATATATATCCAAGATGGTATATAGACAAGTCGGTGCGGCAGTATTTGGCGGAAGTGTGTGATTGGATTAAAGAAGATGGAAAAGGAAAAGATAAACCGTTTATTGTGTCGGAGATTGGGGCAGGAGCGTTGTATGGCTGTCACAATTCTTATCATGGAAAATGGACGGAAGAATATCAGGCAGAAGCTTTGGCGGAGCAGTTGACAGCGTGTTTAGAATCTTCAGAGTGTATGGGCGTTTATATTTGGCAGTTTTGTGATGTGCGTGTCAGTTCTGAGTGGTTTGCCGGAAGACCGCGAGAGATGAATAATAAAGGTATCGTAGATGAATATCGAAGACCCAAATTGGCATATGAAAAAGTGAAGGAAATATTTCAAAAATACTAAAGTTGATTATAGAAGAAGGTTACATATGCCCTACTGATGAAGTGGGGCATTTAAAGTGTTGCAAATGTTAGGGGTGTACGATATGATTGCATAAAACGATTATAAATGTTAAACTATAAGAGATAATATTTTGTCTATTATTGCATATAATACAACAAAATAGATAAAATATTATCCATATCATTTAAAATACAAATTGTAATCCACATGTTAAGGAAAACTGTATGGAGGATTGATGTCGTATGAGAGGATTAGTATGGGAAACCGCTGAAGAACTGGATTTGAAATTAGCGCAGCGGGTGAGAAATATCCGTCGGAGACGGTCGATATCCCAGAAAAAATTAGCGGATATGAGTGGGGTTAGTTATGGATCAATCAAGCGTTTTGAAACAACGGGACAAATATCTCTGGTTAGCCTTACAAAATTAGCTATGGCATTGGATATTGCGGGCGATCTGCGGAATGCGTTTACACAGATTCCGTATCAAGATATTCAGGAGGTTATCAATGAAAACAAATAAAAGTATAAATGTTTTATGGGATGATTGTCTTGTAGGAGTATTAGCAATGACACCGGATCGGAGTGTTGCATTTCAATATAGTGATCAATGGATAGAACGGGGGATATCGATCAGTCCGTTTTCTTTGCCGGTAAGCAGTAAGGTGTATGTGCCGGAAAAAACATATTTTGGCGGATTGTTTGGTATATTTGCAGACAGTCTTCCGGATGCTTGGGGAAGACTTTTGCTAAATCGGCTTCTTCAGCAGAAAGGCAAGAATCCAGATAGTTATACAGTATTAGATAGATTGGCAATAGTGGGAAATTCAGGAATGGGAAAGCTTGTTTATGAACCGCAGATAGAGATCACTCAGGAAAAAAGAATGGATGATCTGGATGAATTAGCAGGGCAGTGTCAAAAAATATTGAATACCGAATATTCTGACAAACTGGATGAATTATATCAGTTGGGCGGAACAAGTGGTGGTGCTCGTCCAAAGATTATGACGGAGTATCAGGGAAAGGATTGGATCATTAAATTTCCGGCTCATGTGGATGGAAAAAATATAGGCAGACAGGAGTACGAGTATTCGTTGTGCGCTAGGGAATGTGGGATTACCATGAGTGAGACAAAATTGTTTCCGTCAGAGAATTGTGATGGATATTTTGGAATACAGCGATTTGATCGGGAGAAAGTTGATGGGAAAATTAAGAGAGTTCATGTGGCAACGGCTGCAGCTTTGCTGGAACTGGATTATGAACAACCAAGTCTGGATTATCATAGTTTGATGAAGTTGACACAGCTTTTGACTGCAGACGATCATGAGCAGAGAGAGCAGATGTATCGTCGTATGTGTTTCAATGTGTTTGCACATAACAGGGATGACCATTCTAAAAATTTTTCCTTTTTGTATGATGAGGGATCAGATCGTTGGAAATTAAGTCCTGCTTATGATCTCACATATAGCACTACTCACTTTGGCGAACACACGACAACCGTGGATGGCAATGGAAAGGATCCGGGATTTAAGGAACTTGTCAGGGTAGGAGTACAGGCGGGAATGTCAAAGGATAGTTGTGAGGAGATTGCGCAGAATGTACAAAAATGTGTACAACAAATGTTGGGAGAATATATTTCCACACGATAATTGCTGCGGTTTGCAATTACGCTAAAATGTGCATAGGGCGTAACAGATCAAAATGTGCTTTTTGTCCCCGTTTAGTTTATAATCTTATAGTTTATGTTGCATTTCTTGGCATAGTTTAACACTTGCGAGTTGCTTTTCACATACAGGGTTACATGTTTGCAATCCTCAAAAAGTCTTTTGTAATGGAGCTTAAGCTTTTTGTCTGAAATAATTACGGTTTGCAGACGATCACATAAACGGAATGCGGAATCGCTCATGCTTTTGGTTCCTTTGGGAACGCGGTAAGTGGTAGAAATCCGTCCTCTTGGATAAAGCAACAGTCTTTTTTGCTGTTTATCGTATAGAATGCCATCAATACTTTCTAAATATGGATTACTTTTCGCAACTTTTATTTTTTGCAATTTTTTACTTAACAATGACGACGAATCATCAAAAATATTTTCATCGCCGAAGGTCATTTGATATCCACGAAAATTTTTCCCGAAAGAAACGGACTCTAATGAATCACATCCTTCAAAAAAGTATTTACTGATGTACTTAATGCGGTTTGGCATTTGAAAGGTTCTCAAACTTTTGCAATTTTGAATAGGGCTTGATCCGGGATTATTTGGATAATTTTCCATAGAATTGCAGTTTGAACCGCTTTCAAATTTAATATCATATAAATTAGTGCAATTTTCAAAGGCTCCACCGCCAATTTTGACAACAGAAGCCGGGATAGTTATTTGTTGTAGGCGTTTGCAATCTTTCAATGCAAAATCTCCGATTTTTTTGACGCTATTTGGAATAGTTATTTTTGTTAAAGACTGAAAGGAAGCAAATGCAGCAGAATTAATCGTTGTAATGCCATCTTTGATAATGATCTTTTCGGTTTTGGTAATTAGTTCGTTTGCCGCATGTCGACCTTTTGCCGTAGAATCTAACGAAAAACTTCCAATGTTATATCGCTGTCCATCATCCTTATCCATTTGTGAGTCTGCATCAATAATTGCTGCAGACTCACTGTTGGTGCCTCCGTTTCCGGTTATGATCAGAGTGTGTGTCTTGCGGTTATATTTCCACAACGAAGAATCAGTTGCCTGTATACGAATGTACTTTTTGGTGATTTTGGTTTGTGGTGCCGGGGTATCGTTTGGCATAGTTGGTTCTGCAGAAGCTTTATTTGCAGCGGTAGCTGTAATCTTTGGAGTTGGCTGATGTTTAGATGTCATGGCAAGTTTTTTGGTTGACTGCGTGGGCGCAGCGAGAATTGCATACAGCATTCCGCCTAAAAGCAATAAAATAGTTATGGATAATACCAATGGAAAAGCAATCTGTCGTTTCATTATTTTCCCCTCCTCGCTGCCAAATAGTTTTTATGAACTACACAGCATTCTTCTTATATCGAACTTCAATATAGTGTTTTCTTAATTTTCACTATACTAGACAAGTGAATGGGCGTCAATCAATATTTTATAATAAAATTTGATGGATGAACGGTTGGAAGACTGTGAATACAGTGGTGCAGAAGGTCTTGTTTCACTGCGCCTGCTCCATTCGCTTTAACTCCGGTAAAACAATAGAGAGCATGGTAATAAAGCAGATGCCGCCACCGATAATATTGGAGACTGGTTCTGCAAGAAATACGCCATCTGTTCCCATATGGAAGGCAAATGGCATCAGATAGGTTAATGGCACTACGATAATTACTTTACGAAGCAGGGAGAAAAATATTGCCTGCTTCTTTTTATTCAGTGATTTGAACACAGTCTGTCCCATGTATTGCAGATCCATAAAGATAAAAGCGGCAAAATATTGCTTGAGTGCGGGGATAGAGTCCTGTACTAAATTATGGTCAGAGCTGAACACACGGATCAGTGTCCCAGGAACGAGGATGATGAGACACCACATGACAGCGGTATAACTCAGTATCATGATGCTCATTACCAGTCCTGATTTACGGACACGAGACGGGCACCTGGCTCCGTAATTGTAGCTTAGGATAGGAGAGGCGCCTTCGTTGATCGCATAGATAGGAGTTTCCACGAGTTGGCGTACGCTGGATATGATCGTCATGACGGAGATGTAAATATCGCCACCTGTGATGGAAAGTACGTGGTTACAGCAGATCGATACAAGACTGTTGGTAAGCTGCATGATAAAACCTGCCGTGCCGAGGCTGACAATATTTTTGGCGTAACCAAAACAGCCGCGAAATTCGTATTTCCGCAGAAGACGTACTTTTAATTCCGCTTTTCGCATCAAAAAATATAAAACAAATGCGGCAGATAGAAATTGCGAGATCGCCGTTGCAATAGCGGCACCTTCGACACCCAGTCCAAGCACAAAAATAAACAGGGGATCGAGCAGCAGGTTAGCGGCAGCGCCGACAGCCACAGAGGACATGCCGATCAGGGCGTACCCTTGTGCATTGATAAATGGATTCATTCCGACAGCAATCATGGATGGCAGTGTGCCGATCAGATAGATCATTATGTACGGCTGTGCAAAGGGAAGTGTATCCGCAGAAGCACCAAATAACACTAGCAGAGGTCTGGCGGTCAAGAGTCCAACGCTCATGAGGACAATCGCACCAAAACACAGCATAGTAAAGGAAGTATTCATAATCCGACCTGCCTTGTGTTCCTCTTTCTGACCGCGGTAGATCGAGAAGAGAGGGGCGCCTCCACCGCCAAACAGATTGGCGAACGCTGTGATGATCGTAATTACCGGGAAACAAAGTCCGACAGCTCCAAGTGCTCTTGTTCCAACGTCCGGGATTCTTGAAATATAAATGCGGTCCACTATGTTGTACAGTAGGTTCAGTATCTGAGCAATCAGCATTGGAAGAGCAGCACCCAGTATGTTTCTTGTAACCGTTCCGTTTTCAAAGTCTATTCGTTTCATATAAATCAGTCCTATACTATGTAAATTTTCGATATTAAGTATAACAACTGCTTGCTCAGATGTAAAATGTTCAATGCCTAGGAGCAAATAATATCGACAACAACCCATGGTTGTGGTACACTTACAAAAACGACTACAGAGGTGAGACGACTATGATTACTATTATTGACTACGATGCGGGCAACCTTCGCAGCGTGGAAAATGCACTGCAATTTTTGGGAGAAGAGGCAAAGATCACACGAGATCCACAGGAAATCCTGAAAGCGGATAAGGTCATTCTTCCGGGTGTAGGTGCGTTTGGCGATGCGATGGAAAAACTACATAAATACAATTTGGTATCTGTGATTCGTGAGGTAAATGAAAAACAGATTCCGTTTCTGGGCATCTGCTTAGGACTGCAGTTGCTTTTTGAGGAAAGCGACGAGACGCCGGGCGTAAAAGGACTTGGTGTATTGCCGGGCAAGATCAAGGCAATTCCGCCGAAAAAAGGCTTCAAGATTCCACATATGGGGTGGAATTCTATTCAGATCAAAGAGGGAGCAAGACTGTTTCAGGGGATTCCACAGGATGCATATGTATATTTTGTTCATTCCTATTATTTACAGGCTGCAAGAGAGGAAGACGTGGCGGCAACAACCGAATATATCGTACCGATCCATGCTTCGGTAGAAAGCGGCAACACATTTGCGTGCCAGTTTCACCCGGAGAAGAGTGGAGATATTGGATTACAGATATTGAAGAACTTTTGCAACCTTTAACAGAATGGAGAGTCGATAATTATGTTTACCAAGAGAATTATTCCATGTTTGGATGTAAATAATGGACGCGTGGTCAAGGGAGTTAATTTTGTGGATCTGAAAGATGCGGGAGATCCGGTTATTGTTGGAGCAGCATACGGACAGGCTGGTGCGGATGAGCTTGTCTTTTTGGATATTACGGCATCCTCGGATGCCAGAGCAACAAAGCTTGATATGGTACGCCGTGTTGCAGAAACCGTCTTTATTCCGTTTACGGTTGGCGGCGGGATCCGTACCGTGGAAGACTTTCGTCAGGTGCTCAGAGAGGGAGCGGATAAGGTGTCGGTCAATTCGGCCGCGATCGCCAATCCAACCTTGATCTCAGAGGCAGCACTAAAGTTTGGCAGCCAGTGCGTGGTTGTGGCAATTGATGCCAAGAGAAGACCGGATGGTGGCTGGAATATTTATAAAAACGGTGGCAGAGTTGATATGGGCATTGATGCGGTAGAATGGGCGATGAAGGCAGACAAATTAGGTGCCGGAGAGATCCTGCTTACCAGCATGGATTGCGATGGAACGAAAGATGGCTATGATCTGGAGCTGACCAAGATCATTTCGGATAATGTATCAATTCCGGTAATCGCATCGGGCGGTGCGGGCAAGTTAGAGCATTTTCGCGATGCCTTCACGGAAGCGGGAGCAGATGCGGTATTAGCGGCTTCGTTATTCCATTATAAAGAGCTGGAGATCAGAGAAGTGAAGGAATATTTACGAGATCAGGGCATTAGTGTTCGATTGTAGGAAGAGCATAGAATGGAGAGTACCAATGGCAATGATAACCAATGACTGGCTTGATGCGGTAAAGCCGGAATTTAGCAAGGAATATTATAAAGATCTGTTTTGTTTTGTGAAAGACGAATATAGCAAGTGTGTTGTGTATCCGCCTGCAGATGACATTTTTAATGCGTTCCATTTTACGCCTCTTTCCAAAGTGAAAGTTCTAATATTAGGACAGGATCCATATCATAATGTGCACCAGGCACATGGACTTAGTTTTTCGGTGCCACAGGATCAGCGGGAGATACCACCGTCGCTGCAAAATATATATAAAGAATTGCACAATGATCTGGGCTGTGATATCCCGGACAACGGATACTTAAAGAAGTGGGCGGATCAGGGAGTACTATTATTGAACACAGTGTTGACGGTGCGGGCTCATCAGGCAGGTTCCCATCAGGGCAAAGGCTGGGAACAGTTTACAGATGCAGTCATTCAGGCAGTTAATGCACAGGATCGGCCGATCGTTTATATGCTTTGGGGCAGACCGGCACAGAGCAAGATCCCGATGTTGACCAATCCGAAACATTTAGTACTGAAGGCTCCGCATCCAAGTCCATTGTCTGCATACCGCGGCTTTTTTGGATGCAAACATTTCAGTAAAGCAAATAGTTTCTTAGAGGAGCATGGTATCGCACCGATCGACTGGCAAATTGAAAATTGCCATTGATGTGTGCTATAATGAGCGAGAAACATTACTACCAACAGGACGGGAGGTTCTGGGATTATGAATTTAAGTGACGCAGAGAAGAAAGCAGTAGTTTCTGCAGAGGCACAATTACCGGACGATTTTGTGTTTGGTTTAGATATAGGAACGAGAAGTATCGTGGGGACGGTCGGTTATAGACAGCCTGACGGTCATTTTGTCGTTGTGGCACAGGCCGCAGTGCAGCATGAAACAAGGGCAATGTTAGATGGTCAGATCCATGATATTGGTAAAGTAGCAGATACGATCCGTTCTGTGAGTGATCAATTGGAACAGCTGACGGGCAAGAAGTTAAATAATGTATGTATTGCTGCTGCCGGTCGTGTATTAAAGACAGTAGAGCAGGAAGCGGAAGTTACCTTTGCGACAGAGACTGTTGTGACGACAGAACATGTGTATTCGCTTGACATGCTTGCGGTAGAAAAGGCACATGAGACATTGCGGCAGTCTGATAACAGTGGACTCAAATATTATTGTGTCGGTTACTCGGTCATGCGTTATTATCAGAATGATTATTCGATTACGAATTTGGAGGGGCATAAATGCTCTAAAATACGTACAGAGTTGATCGCAACATTTTTACCGGAAGAAGTTGTGGATGGATTGTATGCAGCCGTGGAACGTGCAGGCTTACATGTCGAAAATCTGACGTTAGAGCCAATTGCTGCGATCAATATTGCAATACCGGAACGTTTTCGCTTGTTGAATATTGCATTGGTTGATGTTGGAGCGGGAACTTCTGATATATCGATCACGAAAGATGGCAGTATTATCGCCTATGGCATGATACCTGCGGCAGGTGACGAATTAACAGAATGTATTGCCAAACATTATTTGGTAGATTTTCAGGAAGCAGATCGCATAAAGTGCGAGAGTACCGAGCAGGAAGAAGTAGAATTTCAGGATATTATGGGACTGCCGATGACAGTAAAGTCTTCAGATGTTGCAGAGGTTGTTCGAGAAAATGTGCAATCGATCACAAAACAGGTTGCAGAGAAGATCATAGAATTAAATGGAGATAAGTCAGTAAGTGCGGTGTTTGTTGTCGGAGGCGGCGGTAAGATCACAGGATTTACAGAATGTCTGGCAGAGTATTTGGGAGTGGCAAAAGAAAGGGTTGCATTGCGTGGTTCGGAAGTGCTTCGTGAGGTTACGTTTCTGCGTCAGGATTTAGAGATAGATTCTCTGCTGGTTACACCGATCGGTATATGTATGAATTATTATGAGCAACGTAATAATTTTGTGTTCGTCTCTGTGAATGGGGAGCGTATTAAGCTTTATGATAAGGGAAATCTTACGGTTATAGATGCTGCGCTTCAAAAAGGGCTTACGAATGATAAGGTATTTCCACAGCGAGGCGATGCAGTTGCCTATTATGTACAGGGAAACTTACGTATGCAGCGGGGAGAGCCGGGAGAATCTGCGGTTATCCGCGTGAATGGAGAGGAAGCTTCCATTGCAACGCCAATTCATCAAAATGATGTGGTAGAAATTGAAGTATCGACGAAGGGAAAGCCGGGAAGCATAGAGATACAAGCACTGCCGGAGTACAAGAGTGCGATTTCTTTCTATGTCAATGGCACCAAGGTCGACTGTCCTTGCTTTGTCTCTGCAAACGGGCAATTGGTATCTGCGTATTATGAAATTCAAAATGAAGATAAGATTGAGATATTGCCATATTACACATTGGAACAGCTGTTAGACTTTATGGATATTGCTGCGGAGGGGGAAGTACTTGTCAATCATGTTCCGGCAAATCTGCAGACAAAGGTATATGAGAATTTCACGGTAGATTGCCAAATAACGGACAAGTTTCATGAGACGGAAGCTGTGCCGCAGGAATCCATGGGCAGCAGTGATACGGCAGCTATAGACCGATCGCACGAACCGATGCCTGTCAGTGATACAACAGAGATAGCTCCATCACAGGAGCCAAGGAACGTCAGTGCTACGACAGATACAGACCGATCGCACGAACCGATGTCTGTCGGAGATACGACAGATGAAAGTCAATCGTCAGAAACGGTAAACACAGAGAATATCACAGATGAGCAGCAGAGTCAGAGCTTTGATCCGGAGAAAGATTTTGCAATCACGGTGAACGGCGAACCTTATGCGTTGCGTGGAAAGACACATTACATATTAGTGGATGTGTTAGATATTTACCCGATTGACACCAGTAAGGCGCATGGCGATTATATGGAGATTAAGATAAATGGTATGGATGCAGAATTCAGCCAGCCTTTAGCAGAGCACGATGCCGTTATCCTGCGCTGGGTTACCCGTTAGGACTTTAGTAACTCTGGGCGTAAAGTATGCGGTGGAGAAAGGAATGTAGTAATATCATGAAAGTTTGCAGTATAGCCAGCGGAAGCAGTGGAAACTGTATTTATGTCGGCACAGAGAAAACAAACATATTGATAGATGCCGGCATTAGCCGGAAAAGAATTGTGGAGGGACTACACAGTATTGGCGTCGAACCGGAGCAGTTAGACGGCATTTTTGTGACACATGAGCATTCAGATCATATTCAAGGAATACCCATGATGGCAAAGCAATTTGAAGTGCCGATCTATGCAACGGGAGGCACATTAGATCAAATCTGTGAAAAGGATAAAAAAAATGTCGTAAAAAGAGAAAATCTATTTCAACTTTATGCAGATCAACCGGTAGGAATGGGTGATATGCAGATCATGCCATACAAAATGTCACATGATGCTGCTGATCCGGTATGTTATACTGTGGAAGCAGACGGGCAAAAGGTCAGCATGGCAACCGATCTGGGGGTGTACGATGACTACATTGTAGATCATTTAGAGGACAGCGATGTGTTGCTGATTGAAGCAAATCACGACATCAGTATGTTGGAGGCAGGACATTATCCGTATCCGCTCAAGCGTCGTATTTTGGGAGAATGGGGACATTTGTCCAATGAGGACTCCGGACGGCTGTTATGCAGTTTGATGGGGGATCATTTGAAATATGCATTTTTGGCACATTTATCCAAAGAGAACAATTATCCGGCATTGGCATATGAAGCGGTACGATGCCAGATATGGGAGGAAATGGGCTCTAAAGAAGTTCCATTTCAGTTACAAGTAGCCGAGAGGGACAAGCCATCACAGCTTGTTACAATATAAAAAGACATACAGATCATGTATGGAAATGGAGGACATCATGAAAAAAACAGTAGTAACCGTAGTAGGTAAAGATAGTGTAGGGATCATTGCAAAGGTATGCACATATCTGGCAAACAACACCATTAATATTTTGGATATCTCACAGACGATCGTGGGTGGCTTTTTTAATATGATGATGATTGTAGATCTGGAAGACTGCGCCAAAGAATTTGGTGTCGTTGTTGATGAATTAGAGCAGATCGGGGAAGAAATGGGCTGCGTTATCAAGGCACAGCGTGAAGATATTTTTGACAAAATGCATCGTATTTAATGACAGAAATGGAGGATACTATGATTAACATACATGAGGTTTTAGAAACCAATGATATGATAGAAAAAGAAAATCTGGATGTGCGTACAATTACGCTGGGCATTAGCTTGCTTAGCTGCTGCGATAACGATTTGGATCGTTTGATCGACAAGATATACAATCGTATTACAACGGTTGCAAAAGATCTTGTCGAAACAGGAAAGGCAATCGAGAAAGAGTTTGGTATTCCAATTGTAAATAAAAGAATTTCGGTAACTCCGATCGCTTTAGTTGGTGCATCCGCATGTAAAACACCGCAGGATTATGTGCGTATTGCACAGACTCTGGACAAGGCAGCCAAAACGGTAGGTGTCAACTTTATCGGTGGGTATAGTGCCCTGGTGTCTAAAGGAATGACGAAGAGTGATGAACTTTTGATCCAGTCGATCCCAGAGGCTCTTGCAACAACAGATTTTGTCTGCAGTTCCGTGAATTTGGGATCTACAAAGACCGGAATTAATATGGATGCAGTAAAAATGATGGGCGAGATCATTTTGCAGACGGCAGAAGCAACCAAAGAGAAAGACAGCATTGGCTGTGCTAAATTAGTTGTATTTTGTAATGCGCCGGATGACAATCCGTTTATGGCGGGTGCTTTCCATGGTGTTACGGAGGCAGATGAGATAATTAACGTTGGTGTCAGTGGACCGGGTGTTATGCGCAAGGCATTGGAGTCCGTTCATGGAACAGATTTTGGAACGCTTTGTAATACAGTCAAGAAGACAGCGTTTAAGATTACACGTGTTGGCCAGTTGGTCGCAAGAGAAGCATCAGAGAGACTTGGTATTCCATTTGGAATCATTGATCTTTCTTTGGCTCCGACTCCGGCAATTGGCGACAGCATTGCAGATATTTTCGTGGAAATGGGTCTGGAAAAGGCCGGTGCACCGGGAACGACAGCAGCATTAGCGTTGTTGAACGATCAAGTGAAAAAGGGTGGCGTTATGGCTTCCTCTTATGTAGGTGGATTAAGTGGAGCCTTTATTCCGGTCAGCGAGGATCAGGGAATGATCGATGCAGTGACGGAGGGAGCTTTGACCTTAGAAAAATTAGAGGCAATGACTTGCGTATGTTCTGTAGGTCTGGATATGATCGCTATACCTGGCGATACCAAAGCGACAACGATATCCGGCATCATTGCGGATGAGATGGCGATCGGTATGGTCAACCAGAAGACAACAGCAGTTCGATTGATCCCGGTTATTGGCAAAAAAGTCGGAGAAACAGTTGAATTTGGTGGATTGCTTGGCTATGCACCGATAATGCCGGTGAATTCTTTTGATTGTGAAGAGTTTATTAATCGTGGTGGACGCATCCCGGCACCAATTCACAGCTTTAAAAACTAAGCGGTAAGTGACAAAAAGAATCATGTGTATGAATTGTGCCTGATGATCCCGGATTTAGGGATTGTCAGGCACATGGAGGATTAGAGTGAATAATAAAATAAAATCGGCAGATAAAAAAAGACTGCCCTTATGGTCCAAAATATTGATCGGTATTCTGATCGCTGTTATTTTGCTTGGAGGGATCGCATATGGCGTATTTACGTATTATTACCATCAAATGAATATCAAGGGATTAGAAGATAATGATACCCCGGCTGCAAAGGAATATTTTGATACCGATGAAAATACCGGTAATTTGGAAGAGTTGGATCCGAATAGTATTCATTTAGATAGTGCAGAGAGCGTCTCTACCAACAAAGATGTTATCAATATTTTGTTGTGTGGTGAAGAGAGTATTGGTGGTGGAAGAGGTCGCACAGATAGTATTATGATCGCTACGATCAATCAAAAGGACAATCAGCTTAAGCTAACTTCTATTATGCGTGATTCGTATGTGCAGATACCGGGATTTTCGGACAATAAGATCAATGCGGCGTACCATAATGGTGGTATGAAAACTTTGATCAAAACGATCAAGAAAAATTTTGGTATTGCTGTAGATGGTTACGTATTGGTTAATTTTGATTCATTTCAAAAAATTGTGGATGCTGTTGGTGGCATTGATATTACGCTGGACGAACAAGAGGTCAAATACTTAAACAGTACAAATTATATATCAGACACATCTAACCATACGTTGACGGTTGGTAAAAATCATATGAACGGGAATCAAGCCCTTGGTTTTGCACGTGTGCGTTATGTTATGCGTGATGGAGAATGCGGTGATTTTGCAAGAACACTTCGGCATCGTACGGTCATGACAGCACTTTATAAACGTGTGATCGACAAGTCAACACTGGAACTGGTTGCTATGATACCGAAGATCCTGCCGATGCTTACGACCAATATCAAAAAAGAAGATCTGGTCAACTATATTGCGATGGCAGTACAGGTGCGGGATCAGAACAAAAAGATCTATACGCTCAATGTTCCTGTGGAGGGCGGGTATAAGATCACTCGTGCCAGAAAGATGTCGATCATTTTGCCGGATCCGTTGTCTAAGAGTGTCAATAAAATGCAGAAGTTTATTTATGGTAGTACACTCGCAACCAAGGGGGAAAAAGAAGAGGGTGCCAATATTACGGTTGGTCAGTAAAAATGCATGAGAGATGCAGAATGATCCGGATTGAACAATTGTATACAATTATACATTGACGCAAGTATACTTTTGTGATATGATGTGCCGAGGCGAGCTTGTGCGGATTCGACAAGATCTCACCAAAAGAGTAATGGGAATCAATGAAAGGAGAATGACTATGTCATTAGAATTATCAAAGAAAGCAGCAGCAGTTAAGCCGTCATCCACGTTGGCAATCACTGCTAAGGCAAAGGAATTAAAGGCACAGGGCAAAGATGTAGTAGGATTTGGTGCAGGTGAACCGGATTTTAATACACCGGAAAATATCTGCAATGCTGCTATTGATGCGATTAAGAGTGGCTTTACGAAGTATACGCCTGCTTCTGGAACAAATGAGTTGAAAGAGGCAATTTCTAAGAAATTCAAGAGCTTTAACAATCTGGACTATGCACCGGATCAGATTGTGATCAGTAATGGTGGCAAGCATTCTTTGACAAATATATTTACAGCATTGATCAATCCGGGCGATGAAGTGATCATTCCGGCTCCGTTCTGGTTGAGCTATCCGGAGATCGTAAAGCTTGCAGGAGGTGTTCCGGTTATTGTAAAAACAACCAAGGAGCAGAACTACAAGTTGACCGTAGATGATCTTAAGGCTGCGATCACAGACAAGACCAAAGCTCTTGTATTAAATACACCAAATAACCCAACCGGTATGTTGTATACAGAGGAAGAGCTTCGTGCAATTGCAGAAGTTGTTGTTGCAAACGATTTCTATGTAGTTGCTGATGAGATGTATGAGAATCTCGTTTATGGCGAGCAGAAGCATGTCAGCATTGCATCTCTTGGCAAAGATATTTATGACAGAACAATCACTTGCAGTGGTGTGGCAAAGAGCTATGCGATGACTGGCTGGAGAATCGGTTATACCGGATCTTCCAAAGAAATTGCGAAGATGATGGGTAGTGTACAGAGTCATCAGACTTCTAATCCAAACTCCATTGCACAGAAAGCAACCGTAGAAGCATTAAACGGCCCACAGGACTCTGTTGCAGCAATGCATGATGAATTTGATAAGAGACGCAAATACATGTATGAGAGAATCCAGAAGATGCCGCTTGTCAGCTGCATCGAGCCAATGGGTGCATTTTATGTATTTGTTGATGCCGGTGAAGTATTAGATAAGTCTTACAAGGGTGAGAAAGTCGGTACGGTAGCACGCATGGCAGAGATTTTGATCAATGAGTATAACACCGCAGTTGTACCATGCGCTGACTTTGGTTTTGACGATCATTTGCGCTTGTCCTATGCAATCTCTATTGAGCAGATCGAAAAGGGCCTGGATCGTATCGAAAGTTTCTTAAAAGGTTTGGAATAAATGAAACGAATCAAATACATTATTATTATGGCAGCAGTCCTAGTGACTGCTGTCTGTTTTATGATCACATTTTCAAGAAAGAACCAGGCGGGTAAACCGGACCAAGTGTCAGAAGCCTCTTTTGTGTTTGCAGATAAAGCAGAATCCGAGGGGGATTATAGCTATATTGTGCAGCAGGATACGTCGGGAGGTGCATTATTCGGTATTTACCGCACCGATAGCAATGGTGTTGAAAAAGTATATGAAAAGCAATTCTCACATCCGACGATTTTTTGGAAGTATGGCGCGCGAGTGTATATTATACAAGATATTCATGAGAAAAAGCAGATACAGACAACGGTTTACGAGGTATCGGATCCGCAGAAACCTGTGGAAGAGCAAACCTATGAGCAGCAAGGCAGTTTGGTGGGAACCAACCTGTCGGGAGAATATCTGTGGGTTGTGACTAAACAAAAGGACAAGCCGTCTGCCGTAAGTCTATATTTGGGATGCAGGACAAGATATCGGTTATACGCTGCCCGGTGGCAGCTTAAAGAGCCAAAGAATTCGCCAAAGACGAAAGAGGATACCGTCAATGGAGATAAAGCATTGCAAAAAAATAAATGGTATCAACAAGTTCAAGGATCAGATCATACATTAGTTCCTTATGATAGAGATTTAAATTTGCAGGTGAATATAGACTTTGGGAAAGAAGTGACTTTGTGCATGCGATCAGATACCGGAAAGCAGCAGTCCAAAATATATCCTCAAAATCGACCGCAGGAAAATGTGATCGTGGATAACCGACGCGGTTATATTGGATTATGTGTGTGGAATCCGGAAAAATCGACGTATCGGTATGTTTTATTGAATTATAATGCCGCGATAGGGTTTAAGGAAGTGTGGCACAGTGAACAATATGAGACGCCGGTGCTTGGACAGATACGTGCCAATGAGTTGTATTTATTTGCACACGGCACAGGAAAAATACAAGAACTGCCACTCTAACGTTTTTGTCAGAGTGGCAGTTCTTGAAAGAAATCATATATTATGATAAATATTATAAGCGGTCAGCAATATTATAGATCAGCTTTTCACTTTCATCCCATCCAAGGCAAGGATCTGTGATAGATTTGCCATAAACACCATCACCGATCTTCTGGTTGCCCGGTTCAATATAGCTTTCGATCATAACACCTTTGACTAATTTCTTGATCTCATCTGAAACATTACGGTTGTGTAATACTTCATAAACGATCCTTGGCTGCTCATAGTAGCACTTATTAGAATTTGAATGGTTAGCATCAACGATGCAGGCCGGATTCATTAGGTTAAGTTTACTGTACATTTCTGCCAGACGGATCATATCTTCATAATGATAATTAGGCTTGCTCTGATCGTGTTTATTAACGGCACCGCGCAAAATAGTATGTGCATACGGATTGCCATCTGTCTTAACTTCCCATCCGCGATACATAAATGTATGACTTCCCTGAGCAGCGATACAAGAGTTAAGCATAATGCTGTAAGTACCACTGGTTGGATTCTTCATGCCACAAGGAATATCAATACCGCTGGCGGTCAGACGATGCTGCTGATTCTCTACAGAACGTGCACCAATGGCAACATAAGATAAGATATCAGAAAGATATGGCCAGTTTTCAGGATAGAGCATCTCATCTGCTGCAAATAAATGAGTTTCAGCGATAGAGCGAAGATGCATCTTGCGCATAGCGATCAGACCTTCAGCAAGATCGGGTGCTTTTTCCGGATCCGGCTGATGAACGATTCCTTTATAACCCTCCCCGGTAGTACGAGGCTTGTTGGTATAGATTCTTGGAATGATAAGGATCTTATCCTTAACTTTATCCTGAACCTTTGCCAAACGGCCAATATAATCACATACAGAATCTTCGTTGTCAGCAGAACAAGGACCAATGATTACTAAAAATTTGTCAGACTCACCGGTAAAGACTTTCTTAATCTCCTCATCTCTTTGTGCTTTTAACTGTTTGTGGGCTTCCGGAAGTGGATATTCGCTTAATAGCTGCTCCGGTGACATCACTTTTTTTACATAGGTTTTTCCCATATTTTTCCTCCTTCTGCTTTGACATTTGCTGCAAAGCGTATTTTATTTTGTTGTTTTTGGCAGGACAAATAGTTTGTCAAATCTGCCATTCATAGTCACACAATTTCTTATTCTAAAATAAGTCGTGTAAATCGTCAATTGAAAATTTGCGGGTTTCGTGGTTGAAAATGACAAGATTTGCTCGTCTTTCCGCCATTTTACAGGCTATTTCCTACATAAATGGTAAGAAATAAAATTTTATTGAGAAAAATGATCAAATAGCGGTTCAAATGAGAAAATATACTTATTTATATCGATCTTTTATCGTAAAAAGCGTGTAAATTCGACAAAATCTACATTGAAATTCTTTACTTTTTGGATGCTTAGTGATAAAATATCTCACAGAATTCATAAATTAAGGAGGATAATTCAAAAATGGCTAGAGCAAAACAGTCTATGGATGGAAATACCGCTGCAGCACACGTGGCGTATGCCTACACAGAAGTAGCAGGTATCTATCCTATCACACCTTCCAGCCCGATGGCAGATTCTGTTGATCAGTGGTCTGCAGCAGGACAGAAGAACATCTTTGGAAACACAGTTAAAGTGGTAGAAATGGAGTCTGAAGCAGGTGCAGCAGGTACCGTACATGGTTCCCTTGCAGCAGGTGCACTTACAACTACATTTACCGCATCTCAGGGTCTTTTACTTATGATCCCTAATATGTACAAAATCGCTGGTGAGCAGTTACCTAGTGTATTCCACGTATCTGCACGTACCGTATCTACACATTCTTTGAATATTTTCGGTGATCACAGTGATGTATATGCTTGTCGTCAGACAGGTTTCGCAATGTTAGCAGAGACAAATCCACAGGAAGTTATGGACTTAAGCCCGGTAGCACATCTTGCTGCATTAGAGGGTAAAGTACCTTTCATCAACTTCTTTGATGGTTTCCGTACATCCCATGAGATTCAGAAGATCGAGAAATGGGATTATGAAGATCTGAAAGATATGTGTCCTATGGACGCAGTTGAAGAGTTCCGTGCACATGCATTGAACCCAGAGCATCCGGCAGCTCGTGGTACTCACGAGAACGGTGATGTTTTCTTCCAGCATCGTGAGGCTTGTAACAAGGCTTATGATGAACTTCCGGCAGTTGTTGAGAAGTATATGAAGAAAGTAAATGAAAAATTAGGTACAGACTATGATCTGTTCAACTACTATGGTGCAGCAGATGCAGACCGTGTTATTATCGCAATGGGATCCATCTGTGACGTAGCTGAGGAAGTTATTGATTACTTAACAGCTAAGGGCGAGAAAGTTGGTTTGATCAAAGTTCGTTTGTATCGTCCATGGTCTTCAGAGGCAATTCTTAAGGTAATTCCTAAGACTGCTAAGAAGATCGCTGTACTTGATCGTACGAAAGAGCCTGGTTCTCTTGGTGAGCCATTGTACCTCGATGTAGTTACTACTCTTCGCGAGGCAGGATTAAATGATATCGTGGTAACAGGTGGTCGTTACGGTCTTGGTTCTAAAGATACTCCTCCTTCATCTGTATTTGCAGTATACAAAGAGTTGGAGAAGGATGCTCCTAAGGCTCGTTTCACAATCGGTATTGTCGATGATGTAACAAACTTGAGCTTGCCAGAGGTTAAGCCGGCTCCTATCACATCCGCACCTGGTACAAAAGAGTGCAAGTTCTGGGGTCTTGGTGGAGATGGTACAGTAGGTGCTAATAAGAACTCTACAAAGATCATTGGTGACCATACAGACAAGTACATTCAGGCATACTTCCAGTATGACTCTAAGAAGACCGGTGGTGTTACCATTTCTCACTTACGTTTTGGTGATAACCCGATCAAGAGCCCATACTACATTAACCAGGCTGACTTCGTAGCATGCCACAATCCTGCATATGTAACACAGGGTATGAAGATGGTACAGGATGTTAAGCCGGGCGGAGTATTCATGATCAACTGCCAGTGGAGTGATGAAGAGTTAGATCATCATTTGAACGCAGAGGCTAAGAAATATATCGCTGATAACAACATTCAGCTTTACACGATCAACGCGATCGATAAGGCAATCGAGATCGGTATGGGTAAACGTACTAACACGATCTTACAGTCCGCATTCTTTAAATTAGCAGACGTTATGCCGATCGATGAAGCTGTTGAGTTCATGAAGCAGGCAGCTAAGAAGTCTTATTCTAAGAAGGGTGACGCTGTCGTAGAGATGAACTACAAGGCAATTGATGCCGGTGTTGACGCTGTACACAAAGTAGAAGTTCCGGATTCTTGGAAAAATCCTACACCAGATGCTCCAGCTAAGGAGAAGACAGGACGTAAAGAGGTTGTTGATATGGTCAACAAGCTTCTTGAGCCGATCTCCAAGATGGATGGTGACAGCCTTCCGGTATCCGCATTTGCTGATATTGCAGATGGTCAGTTCGTAACAGGAGCTTCCGCTTATGAGAAACGTGGTACTGCAGTAACCGTTCCAGTATGGGATCCGGATACATGTATTCAGTGTAACAACTGTGCATTTGTATGTTCTCATGCAACGATCCGTCCATTCTTGCTGAGCGAGGATGAGGTGAAAGCAGCACCTTCTAATATTAAACTTTCCGATACTAAGCCAAAGGCTGGAGAATATAAGTTCACAATGAGCGTATCTCCTTTGGATTGTATGGGATGTGGTGAGTGTATCACAGTATGTCCTAAGGCAGCTGATGGCGCTATCAAGATGGTACCTCAGGAGTCTCAGGCAGCTGAGCAGCCGGTATTCGACTACTTAGTAGCTAATGTTGGTAAGAAAGACAGCGGATTCGCTGACACAACACCTAAGGGAAGCCAGTTCAACCAGCCACTCCTTGAGTTCTCAGGAAGCTGTGCAGGTTGTGCAGAGACTTCATATGCTAGATTGATCACACAGCTCTTTGGTGAGCAGATGTACATCTCCAATGCAACAGGATGTTCTTCTATCTGGGGTAACCCGGCAGCAACTTCTCCTTATACTGTAAATAAGGATACGAAGAAGGGTCCGGCTTGGTCTAACTCCTTGTTCGAGGACAACGCAGAACATGGTCTTGGTATGTATGTAGGTCAGAAGTACTTACGTGATCAGGCTATCGAGAATGTAAAGGCTTGTGCAGAGTCTGATAAGGCACCTGCAGAGTTGAAAGCTGCATTCGATGCATTCATGGAGACGAAAGAAGATACAAAGGCTAACGTAGCAGCTACAGATGCTTTGGTTGCTGAGTTAGAGAAAGCAGCAGCTGCCGGATGCGAGAACGCTAAGGCTGCACTTGCTAAGAAAGATTACCTCGGTAAGAAGTCCGTATGGATCTTCGGTGGTGATGGATGGGCATATGATATCGGTTTCGGTGGATTAGACCATGTATTAGCATCCGGTGAAAACGTAAACGTTATGGTATTCGATACAGAGATGTATTCTAATACAGGTGGACAGGCTTCTAAGGCTTCTAATATCGGTGAGGTTTGCCAGTTTGCAGCAGCCGGTAAAGAGATCGGTAAGAAGTCACTTGCTGAGATCGCAATGAGCTATGGTTATGTATATGTTGCTCAGATCGCACTTGGTGCTAACCCTGCACAGGCTGTTAAGGCAATTGCAGAGGCAGAGGCATATCCGGGACCATCATTGATCATCGGTTATGCACCATGTGAGCTTCACGGAATCGCTAAGGGTGGTATGAACCACTGCCAGGATGAGATGAAGAAAGCAGTGAAAGCTGGTTACTGGAATCTCTTCTCCTTCAATCCTTCCAATAAGGCTGAGGGCAAGAATCCGTTCACATTCACATCTGAGAAGGGTGTAAACTTCGACGATTATCAGGCATTCCTGAATAACGAGGCTCGTTATACTCGTCTGATCAAACCATTCCCAGAGCGTGCTGACAGACTCTTCAAGGAATCTGAGGAAGCTGCAAAGGCTCGTTATGAGCACTTACAGAAGTTGGTTGAATTATACAAATAATTTGTAATCATCCAAATAAAATAAAGAGGGCGTCTTCTTCGGAAGGCGCCTTTTTCATTTTACATTTATGATCTCAAATTTCGCACATCAAAAATTATCATGCTGTCACGTATTGCTTATTATGTCAGAATACTAAGTATTTTGCAGCCACAACATAGCGATTTCTGCCAGCAGAGAACTATAGTAATTGCCTTGCCGCATTTTCGTTTTTTGTGATTTCTGGATTTTGTTGTCTCTGATGATTGATTTACATGCCCTTCGGAAACTCGAAGTCCCGGAAGCAAGGTAATCATCATTTTTGAAAGGGACTTTGCGCTCGTCGTTACTTATGTCTCGTATTTCAGAGACATTAAGTAACGTGACGTA
>NZ_QUFB01000139.1 GCF_003478335.1 Clostridium sp. AM49-4BH | reverse complement strand
TCCTGAAGCATCTCTGCCATGATATTCTGCTGTTCCTCTATCTGTGTAATCATTGCTTCCATCATGGGAATTACTTCTTTGCTTTCTTCTAATGTCATTCAACCACTCCCTCCACATCGACAATGCACCGGATACCTTACCAAAGGTTGCAATTACCTTTTGCAGCAGTGCATTTTGTTTTTTTATCATCTGGTTTTCCTCGACCTTCCATGAACCTTTCCTTATCTGCCCGGTGAGATATTTTTCCTCAATCTTCCTTGCATCTGCACCCTCATGAATCGTAGGGACTTTCAATTTGCCCTGTCTTTCATAAGAGCGGTGGTCAATCAGATTGTCTATGGATAAATGCCGGTTACACATCTTTGCCCATTCGCTTCGCCATAACTCACAATTCTTTGGATTGTTCCAGCCGGTAGCGTCAGTCAGAACCCTTTTCCATTGTTTTCTGTTTCTTGCCCCGACTTTCTGTACTCCGTTTTCATCAAGTACCGGAATACGGATTCCATGACGGTCTGGATTTTTCTTATCCTGCCACCAGTCCGGGTGGGATTCATCAACCACGATATTTCCGTCAGTATCTCTGACAAAATCCCAGTCCTTGACTTCCTTGCTGCCCCATGAGTGGTCTGGATTGAATGGTCGCATGGTTACAAGTAAATGCACATGTGGGTTCCCGTCGCCCTTATCGTGTATGCTCCAGTCGGCACACATTCCCTCGTCCACGAAAGTCTTTTGAATATATTCGGTTGTATAATCAATCTGTTCCTGTCTGCTCCATTCTTTCGGCAGGGAAAATTCAAATGAGCGTCCAAGCTGTGCATCTGCAT
>NZ_QUFB01000138.1 GCF_003478335.1 Clostridium sp. AM49-4BH | reverse complement strand
TCCTGAAGCATCTCTGCCATGATATTCTGCTGTTCCTCTATCTGTGTAATCATTGCTTCCATCATGGGAATTACTTCTTTGCTTTCTTCTAATGTCATTCAACCACTCCTTCCATATTGACAATGCACCGGATACCTTACCAAAGGTTGTGATTACCTTTTGCAGTAGTGCATTTTGTTTTTTAATCATCTGGTTTTCCTCTACCTTCCATGAACCATTCCATATCTGTCCGGTGAGATATTTTTCCTCAATCTTTCTTGCATCCGCACCCTCATGAATCGTAGGGATTTTTAATTTGCCCTGTCTTTCATAAGAGCGGTGGTCAATCTGATTGTCTATGGATAAATGCCGGTTACACATCCCAGCCCATTCGCTTCGCCATAACTCACAATTCTTTGGATTATTCCAGCCGGTAGCATCGGTCAGAACCCGTTTCCATTGTTTTCGGTTTCTTGCACCGACTTTCTGTACTCCGTTTTCATCAAGTACCGGAATGCGGATTCCATGCCGATCAGGATTTTTCTTATCCTGCCACCAGTCCGGGTGGGATTCATCAACCACGATATTTCCGTCAGTATCTCTGACAAAATCCCAGTCCTTGACTTCTTTGCTGCCCCATGAATGATCCAGATTGAATGGTCGCATGGTTACAAGTAAATGCACATGTGGGTTCCCGTCGCCCTTATCGTGTATGCTCCAGTCGACACACATTCCCTTATCCACGAAAGTCTTTTGAATATATTCGGTTGTATAATCAATCTGTTCCTGTCTGCTCCATTCTTTCGGCAGGGAAAATTCAAATGAGCGTCCAAGCTGTGCATCTGCAT
>NZ_QUFB01000137.1 GCF_003478335.1 Clostridium sp. AM49-4BH | reverse complement strand
TCGCATCACAGCATTTTAGCATTGCCTCTGTGTGCCTTCAAGGACACAGCCGTAAGCGTTGCTTACGGTGGCTGATATTAACCTCGGGCTTTGAATCTAGGAACAGTTATGGGCTTCACCCTGTTGCATTTGTTTAATTCTGCATTGTCCTAGATAGATTAGTAGTTGCCATTTTCCTGGCATGTTATCGGCATTATCAAGCTCTTGTACATGATTCAGGACACGATAACCATTGTGCCTATGGGGACGCAGGAAGTTGTAATAAGTTACCCAGAGAGCTAAATCGTAGTTGGCGCCTTCGATGTTATCAAAACCGTTGGTAGGACGATAGGATTCTTTGTAGGTTCTGTTAAGTCGTTCAATCATCTGTTTGTAAGGGCGATATTTGGTAGATACCTCATCATCGTTGGTAAGGCCGATTACTTGGGTGATATCAAACTTAAATTTTCCACCAAACTGGCGGAAGAATTGTTGAGCTGCTAATGGGTATGCGCTGTATCCGTCGGCGATAAATTTAAAGTGTTCTGGTAGTTTTTCTTTGTAGTGTTTTAATGCCATACGCATGGAAAGAATGCATGGACCAACACCACGATTATCAGAGATTTGGTATCCGAGGATGGAGCGTTTTGCAGCGTCCATAATAAACCAGATGTAACCTTTTATACCTTTGATTTTTATGTAGGTTTCGTCAGCAGTTAATACTTTACCAACTTTGTAATCGTAATTGTCGGTGAAAGGCTTTACACAGATGGCGGCAGTAGTACAGTAATTCGCTACTTGTTGATGAGATATTTTTATTCCATGAATGTCTCGGAGAGCTTGAGCGGTTTTTCGCAAAGAGAGACCTA
>NZ_QUFB01000136.1 GCF_003478335.1 Clostridium sp. AM49-4BH | reverse complement strand
TCGCATCACAGCATTTTAGCATTGCCTCTGTGTGCCTTCAAGGACACAGCCGTAAGCGTTGCTTACGGTGGCTGATATTAACCTCGGGCTTTGAATCTAGGAACAGTTACGGGCTTCGCCCTGTTGCATCTGTTTGATCCTGCATTGTCCCAGATAGATTAGCAGCTGCCATTTTCCTGGCATATTGTCAGCGTTGTCGAGTTCCTGTACATGATTTAGGACACGAAATCCATTGTGTTTATGAGGACGTAGAAAGTTATAGTATGTGACCCAGAGAGCTAAATCGTAGTTGGCACCTTCGATGTTGTCGAAGCCGTTGGTAGGACGATAGGATTCTTTGTAGGTTCTATTAAGTCGTTCGATCATTTGTTTATAAGGGCGGTATTTGGCAGATACCTCGTCATCATTGGTAAGACCGATGACTTGGGTGATATCAAACTTAAACTTTTTACCAAACTTGTGGAAGAACTGTTGTGCGGCTAATGGGTATGCACTGTATCCGTCAGCGATAAATTTAAAGTTTTCAGGCAGTTTATCTTTAAAGTGTTTGAAAGCCATACGCATTGAAAGAATGCATGGACCAACGCCTCGATTGTCGGAGATCTGATAGCCAAGGATGGAACGTCTGGCAGCATCCATGATAAACCAGATGTAGCCTTTGATACCACGGATCTTTATGTAGGTTTCATCTGCAGTTAAAACTTTACCAACTTTGTAATCGTAGCTGTCGGTAAAAGGTTTTACACAGATGGCGGCAGTAGTACAGTAATTCGCTACTTGTTGATGAGATATTTTTATTCCATGAATGTCTCGGAGAGCTTGAGCGGTTTTTCGCAAAGAGAGACCTA
>NZ_QUFB01000135.1 GCF_003478335.1 Clostridium sp. AM49-4BH | reverse complement strand
CGGGTTATTTCAGCTTGCCTCTTCGGGTGGTTGGGGTGACTTAATTTTCATTTTCCGGCATTTCAGCTTTGCTTTTGTGCTGCTTCGGTTGACTGATTTTGTGATTTCGGTTATTTCAGCTTGCCGTTCCGGGCTGTTTCAGCTATTTAGTTTTTCAAGAACGGCACGGTATACCATTACCAAGTAAGCGTCGATAAAACAATAGCGATTGGTTAAATATTCGGTTAATTTGTACAAAAAGCTGATGCCTAATACAGCAAGACTAATGCATGTAACAACATAATCTAATTTCAATCCGATCAGCAAAAAATTAGCGATCACATATACGATTGTCACCGGCACAAAACTTTGACCTATCCGCAGTGCTTTATATAACGCCTTTAGAAGCCCCTCTGCCCTTTGTGCACGTCTATCCGGGGACTCGGCCATCAGATGACGGTACATTCTTTGGTACACCGGTTTATTGACAAAAGAAAGTTCATTTGGCTTTTGTCCTTTCAACTCTCTGCGACTTAGCGCAACATATCTCTTATACTCATGCTTTCCAAAATCTTTTCGCAAACACTTCTGAAATACACTTTTCATTACTTTCCACCATTTTGTATAATATTTATTCAAACTTTCCATACCGCAAATCTCCCACAACCACATATTGCTTATTATGTCGGTAGTATTGACATATTTTGCAGCCACTATATTATGGATCCTTCCATCAGGAAACTATAGCAATTGCCTTGCCGCAATTAGTTTTCAGTTGATAGGAAATTGCTGTTATGTAGCGTGACATCGCCAAGAATTGCTTTAGCAATTCTTGTAGAGCAAAACGCTGGTTTTGCTCTTTTTCACAGT
>NZ_QUFB01000134.1 GCF_003478335.1 Clostridium sp. AM49-4BH | reverse complement strand
CGATATCCCGCCTTGCTTTTCGGTTCACCAATCCTCCATTCCTTTGTAGAATGGCGATACTCCATAGAGCGCCTTATCGTCATGGTACGGCGATCCATATCAATGTCTGACCATTTCAACCCTACCAGCTCTCCGGTACGAAGACCGGTCTGTAGCAGGAAACGGTACTGATACTCGTACGCATTTCCCTTGATCACATTGCAAAACTCACGCTGATACTGTAATGTCAATGCCTCTTTCTTTTCAGAAGGCTTACCTATATCAGAACGAACCATCTTGTTACATGGATTCTTCATGATCACATCATTCTGATAGGCATAATCCAACATATTATACAATGTAATCCGCGCCTGATAGATTGTTGAAGTGCGATAGCCTTCATCCGCCATACGATTCATAACCGTCTGGCATTGAATGGTATTCACACTACCCAGTATCTTTTTCCCTATAACCGGTTTAATATTGCGGTGATATCGTTCCATATAGTTTCGAACTGTATTTGGTCGAACAGTTCTCTTCTTCATCGAAATCCAATACTCAAACCACGAATTAACCGTCATTTCCTCCGGGAAATCTATATTGCTGTGTTCATCGCGATATGCGGAGTCAGCCAGCCACTGTCTGCACTCTTGAAGCTTTAGGAATAATTTTTGAACACGTCTCCCATATTTATTCGTATATCTTCCAACATAGTAGCCATCTTCTCTTTGGCTTATTCCCAGACCAAGCTCTTTTCCTTTTAGGTTTTTACCCATATTGCAGCTCCTTTCACACAAAAAGAGCCTCAATACTCAAATTTAATCATATCATAAAGAGGCTCAAATGTAAAATCCTATATTTCGATCTGCTCGGACA
>NZ_QUFB01000133.1 GCF_003478335.1 Clostridium sp. AM49-4BH | reverse complement strand
ATTAAGGTTAATAAGATATTTTTCTTGGATTTATTTTTCTTTTTAACAATAAAAAAAGAAAAAAATGTAAATGATAACATAAACAAAAGCAATGCTATATTAACAATTCCATACAAATCATAATAATCGATGAATCCTATAAAACCTGTATACCAGGTTCCAGATTCTGCCTGTCTGGCAATGGGAGTTGGAAAAAATGTTGATATTAATTTTATTAGTATAAGGAAAATAATCGAAATAGCCATTCCAGATCCAGATAATATGAATTTGAGATGCCTTTTGATTGCAGTGGCTTTTGTGCTACATTTTCATTATTTGCAATCTTAGTTTGTTCGTTGCTAAATTCCTCCTCAAATTGGTCTTCTTTATCATCATTCATAAGATAATCTAAAGAGATAAATAAAATTGCTTACCTTTACTAAATTATTAATATCCGGTAGGGTTCCCAGTTCCCATTTTGAGATGGCTTGTCTGGATACACATAACTCAGAAGCTAGTTGCTCTTGCGATAAGTTATTATCTTTTCTTAATTTTTGCAATTTACTAGAAAACGTCATTATTTATATCTCCTCTCCTTCTTGTTTTTTGTATAGTAAAATAACTCAAGCTACCAAATTGCTTAAAAAATTAAAAAGTGAGCACCCCCTATCTCGCAATCTATAAATTTTGATATGAGTAAATGTACAGTTATAAATTTTAGTGAAAAAATGAAAATCCTCAACCATTTAAAGTTGGAATTTGCGCAACTCACAGTAGCATCTTGCCTATTTTAGGTGTTTTTCTTGTATTTTTCGTATGTAAATTCTATACATTTGCAATTTTATAATATCATAAATATTAGGAGAGATTCAAATTAT
>NZ_QUFB01000132.1 GCF_003478335.1 Clostridium sp. AM49-4BH | reverse complement strand
TTTACACAGATGGCGGCAGTAGTACAGTAATTCGCTACTTGTTGATGAGATATTTTTATTCCATGAATGTCTCGGAGAGCTTGAGCGGTTTTTCGCAAAGAGAGACCTAAGTTGACACGATAGGTTAAGCACAGTGACATGGTGTAGGAATCGTGCCTCTTAAAATTTAAGGAAGACGCGTTTTTAGGAAGAGAAGATAAATCCATCTTAAAAAAATCTATCGTAAATTCGCGGTAGATGTAGTGGAGTTTATATTTGCTTTTTCCATGTTTTTCATCTAAATGTTCTCTATCAACTTTTTTAAGATTATGAAGATAGTAAGGGCATTTAAGGTTTCTGCATTTGTGAATGATAAAGTGCTTTCTACTCTTGATAGGTTCCAGTGTTCTGGAGCAGTGAGGGCAACGAAGGGAAGTGGTTTTTGTGAATCGATTTTCGTTAAGGTTGAATTTAGTGTCACAAACCTTACACCAGATTTGTCCTTTAGAACCATTGTTTTTGTAAAGATAAATCTTTGGAGCGTTGCAACGAGGGCAGGAGCAATCGTCAGGGATGTTGCAGCCTGAGCGACGATGCACAGGTTTGATTTTCTTACCATACTTCCATTCTAAGTATGGAAGTAGAAGACGATAATCCCAAGACTCGTAGTGAAGAATTTTAGGGAGTTCATCTATCTTGAACTTTTGATATTTAGGAGAATGAGAGTCATCAAAAGCCCACTGCTTTAGTGGGATGTATCTGCAAATAAAATTCAATAACTGACCAATAATTTTGCGTTGGTAATTGATGTAATTTAATAAATAAAGTATAATGTCCATGAGCAATAACCTCGTTTCTTGTTTTGTTGGTTTGGCGATTGACATTATACCAGAAAATAGGGGGG
>NZ_QUFB01000131.1 GCF_003478335.1 Clostridium sp. AM49-4BH | reverse complement strand
TTTTGATTAATGTATGGAATTTAATCTGTGACAAGAAAATGAAAAGAGAAGTTAGTATCGAAAAAAGATACCAACTTCTCTCATAATTAGCCTTAACTTAATGCCATTGGGATTATTCCATCTGCCTGTACATTAGCCAATTCAAAGGATTTAGTTGTCCAGATCAATAGAGACTCCCGGAATAATATCAGAAATATCGTCCAGATAACCGATATTTCCGTCATCTTCCTCATCGTCGTCATCATCATCATCATCTTCTTGGGCCATTTCTGCGATCAATTCTTCGAACGCGGCACTGGCGATCTCAAATTCTTCCGGATCGTCCAGACTTTCAAATACCGGATTGCCATCAGCATCCTCAGAATAGATCAATAATAATACTTCGCCATCTTCGAATTCATCATTTGGCTCCGTAGGAACTACAGCAATGTATTCTTTGCCAAGTTCATGAATTTCCAAAGCGGCAACAGCTTCCATGTCCATGTCATTGCCATCTTCATCTGTCAGAGTGATCACTGCATTAAAGTCGTTATCTTCATTAAAAAATAATGCGTTATTTTTGTCGTTCATTGATATCCTCCATTTTACTATTGCTACATACGTGCAACAAAATATAATACGTTTTTATTCAAACTTCTCTGTATATCAGGGAGAGAGTTTGAAATGGTTATTTGCTGTTCAAATAGTAACATTAGGGGCATCTGATGTCAAATAAAAAGAATATAAAATAAATGCTCAATTAAAACCCTCCATACCGGAAGTTACAGACAATCCACATATTGCTTATTATGTCGATTGCCTGATTATATTTTGCAGACGCTATATAGTGAGTCCTGCCTTCAAGAAACTATAGCAATTGCTTTGCCACAATTAGTTTTCAGTTGATAGGAAATTGCTGTTATGTAGCGTGACATCGCCAAGAATTGCTTTAGCAATTCTTGTAGAGCAAAACGCTGGTTTTGCTCTTTTTCACAGT
>NZ_QUFB01000130.1 GCF_003478335.1 Clostridium sp. AM49-4BH | reverse complement strand
CGCACTACTAAAAAACAAACGGTTGTATATTGATTGACAATATCTATAATGGTTTAAAATGGGGAGCAAACGGCTTCGCTAAATGATTTTGAACTATACAATAAAGTATCTTGTTATCATAATTTCATCATATTGGAATCATTAGCTAAAAATTTATTTCTCAATGGAATAAAACATTGCTCTATTTTTTCCAGTTCTGAATGGATAGACAAAATTGAAAAAAATAGTGTTCTATTTTTTGGCTCAATTACAGCACAGCAATATAATTACATTCAAAAGCTTTACAGCCAAAATGAGCGTTCATTCATAATGCAACAATTAACTCAAAATATTGATTATGCCCAAAATAATTATTATTTGCTGTTTAGTATGTTAACCAATAAAAAAATATATGTGAGTAACTGTGTAAGTGGAATATACTGTCTATTTGGTATTCCACGAAGCAAGTTTAACTCTCAAAATGACTTATCAATCGCCAAAGAAATTTTAATTAAAAGCAATGTTCTAACATTACCACATGACAGATATTTGTACACTGATCAAAAAAATTATTGCTTTAGAATTAACTTAATGGCAAAACGAGAAACACTTTATAAATCTATTAGCGCATTACAAAATTGCTTGATATTTGATATTTTTTGAGGAATATCAATTTCTGTTTGCTCCAATATTTTTAATTTATCGACAATATCAACTAACTGTTCCATTTCATTTGTTGTTAGTCTAGGACAGTCTGCCTTCTTTAAAATTTTCTTTTTTAGGCTACTTTTAATTTGTATTTCAGAGATAAGGTTATAGTAATTTTTGATTATTTTAGGCAACATTACTATTATCATCGCTGAAATAACAAATGTCAAAATCCAAGAGCCTCTACAACTTTCAACTAATTGCCACTCTCCTATTAGATTACATTTTTCGTACAATTCGGCTAAAAAATCATCTGAAATTTTTAAAGCTTCATTATAATCATCCGAATTAATATGCAATATAAGTATTGCTTTTTGGTTAGATGAAGATTCAATAAATTTATTCCCGTAAAGACCATCAAAGATAATATGATTTAATTTTTCTTTAT
>NZ_QUFB01000013.1 GCF_003478335.1 Clostridium sp. AM49-4BH | reverse complement strand
AATACGAAACCGATATTACGGATAAGAAAGAATTACAGATTCGTGATGCAATGGGCGATATTCTCAAACAGTTACCTCTCGACCTTAGTAAAAAGGAAGATGCTTTTTCAAAAGATTTACTGCTATTAATGTTAAAGCAATATAACCTGTTTCTGGAATCATTCCAGTTTGCCTGCAAGAATTACAAGGGTAACACGAATGAAGCGGATATTGCAAAGGTAATGGGGTTTGAATCGAATGATGAATATAACGAGATTATGTTTCTCCGGGAGATCACCCATACCGTTAATGCCTTTAATGATATGGCAGATATTGTAAGGCTCTATTCCAAGAAACCGGAAATGGCAGAACAAAGGCTTGAAAATCTTTTATCAGAAGTTTTGTATGAGGATTCCGATTCGGTATAGAACGACAACCGGAGTTATGATACAATGAGCACGAGCGAGTCAGGCTGTTTACAGATTTGACGAGCGGCGAATTGGCTTATGGACTTGTCCATAAGATGCCTACACGCAAGAAGCATTTCATCAGTTCCGATTGTCTGATATCGAAAGGAGACACACGATTATGGCAAAAGGATCTGTAAGAAAAAAAGGAAAGAAATGGTACTACCGCTTCTATGTAGAAGATGCAAGCGGCAATCTGGTTCAGAAAGAATACGCTGGAACAGAAAGCAAGAGTGAAACGGAAAAACTGCTCCGTCAGGCAATGGACGATTACGAAAGCAAGAAATTCATTGCAAAGTCGGAAAATATTACAGTTGGAGAATTACTTGATATATGGGCAGAGGAAGAATTAAAGACCGGTACTCTCAGTAATGGGACAGTCCAGAATTACCTCGGTGCTATTACCAACATCAAGAAGCATCCAATTTCAGAGAGAAAGTTGAAAAATGTAACATCTGAGCATTTACAAGCCTTCTTCGATCTGCTTTCCTTTGGTGGCACTTATCCAGATGGTTCAGAAAGAAAAGCTTATAGCAAAGATTACATTCGTTCTTTCTCGGCAGTATTACAGCAGTCATTCCGATTTGCAGTATCACCAAAGCAATATATCACTTTCAATCCGATGCAGTATATTAAGCTGAAATACCAGACGGATGAGGTTGACCTGTTTTCTGATGATGACATGGATAGCGATATACAGCCAATTCCACGAGAGGATTATGAAAGACTGATTGAATTTCTACAGGATTACAATCCACCGGCAATACTTCCAATCCAGATAGCTTATTATGCAGGACTTCGTATCGGTGAAGCCTGTGGTCTGGCATGGCAGGATGTAAATCTTGAAGAACAGTGCCTTACAATCAGACGCAGTATCCGATATGATGGTTCAAGGCACAAGAATATCATCGGACCAACCAAACGAAAAAAGGTAAGGATTGTTGATTTTGGAGATACGCTGGCAGAGATTCTTCGCAATGCCCGAAAGGAACAGCTTAAAAACCGAATGCAGTACGGAGAACTTTACCACAAAAACTACTACAGAGAAGTAAAAGACAAAAACAGAGTTTACTATGAGTTCTATCATCTGGACGGAACAGAGAATGTTCCAGAGGATTATAAGGAAATATCCTTTGTCTGCTTAAGACCGGATGGAAGTCTGGAACTGCCAAGCACGTTAGGAATTGTTTGCAGGAAGATTGCTCAGAAACTGGATGGATTTGAAGGATTTCATTTTCACCAGCTGCGACACACCTACACAAGCAACCTTCTGGCAAATGGAGCAGCACCAAAGGATGTGCAGGAACTGTTAGGGCACTCAGATGTCAGTACCACCATGAATGTCTATGCACACTCTACAAGAAAAGCCAAGCGGGAATCTGCAAGGTTACTTGATAAAGTGGCAGGCAATGACTAAATAAAACTTTCCCTTATTTCCCTTACAATTATCTCATAAGGGCAAAAATAAGGGAAAATACATATCATTTCACTAATGAATGGGCTGAAAAGCCTGTAAAATAGGGAAAGTTAGAAAGATATTTCGGCAAACTTGAATTTATCGTCTTGTTCCATTCTTATCAAAATTCTTTTTTAATGCTATTTCTGTTGGGAGAATAGACCCAATTAAAGGAATAAGTTGAACACCACAGATAATTCCTCCTATACTCCCAACACAATCTTCATTTTTTCCAATCACTAAAAGCATGAATATTACTGTTATCGGCAACATAACCATTCCACAGACATACCAGACTTTACCACAATATTTATGAGCAAATTCCCATGTGTCTTTGTTCTTCATAGACATCGAAGTTCGATATCCAAATACCGAATTTATTTCCTTTGGAGCCTTTTTCATAAAATATCTTCCAAAACCAATCATCGTAAATGGAAGAAGTAAATCCATTATCAACATAAAAATCCAAAAACCCATTGTAAACCTCCTTAATGCACAAATTTCGATTTGTTAAGTTTACTTCAGTTTCCATCTTCTTGCCCTACGGACAAGAAACGCCTCGCGCTTAAAGCACGATCATCACCTATTTCCCTTTATAGCATTCTATCACGCATTCAATTTCCACACAACTATCTATTCAAGGTTGGATAGATACAGGTTAAATGGCATATCCCCGGAATCGAAACAAGATATGTTTGAATATCCTTCCTGCTTTACAAATTCTTCTATTATATTTTTTTTAATGGATATTAAGGAACCTGTTTCAATATACTTATATCTTCCATCTGCAACAAGATATTTAATTGCCTGTCTGGCCTTTGGAAGCAGTTGAACTTCATCAAAAATAATCACAGAAATCCCCGTTCATGTAAATATATTTTACACGCAAATCCCTGTTCATATAATCACATTTCATACGCAAATTCCCATAAATGCATTTATCATCCATAATAAATTCTTTTTATGATTCCAACTTGTTCCTCATAAATTTTCCGTTATCAATTTTTGTATTTCCGGTGTTACTAATCTCGTCGAATCCGTCTCATTCATATAAGCAGCGTATGTATTAACATTTGCTTCTAAACGAAATTCAATAAGCTGATCAATATCCGTCTCATTATCCTCTAAACAAGTAGTAATACACTCTTGGTCTTTTACTAAGTAATCAATAGTAACATTGAATAACTTGCTAATTTGAATAAGGTTGCTACTATCAGGATATGCTTGTCCAGACTCCCACTTCGCTACAGCCTGTCTGGATACATATAATTTTCCTGCAAGCGCCTCCTGAGTAAAACCTTTATTCTTACAAATTAATTAAAGTTTTTGTGAAAGGAGGTTATTTACTTTGTTGAGCAAATTTTTCCTCTGTAACCAATGTTGTCCACTTGCCGAATGCCTGCGAATCCACGCTTGGAACATAGCCGAGATTCTTATAGCCTAATTTCTTAAGCAATTCGATACTGGCTATATTTTCACATTCTGTAAAACTGATAAACTCCCATTCTGGAGCAATCTTATGAAGATGCTCATGCAAAACGGTCAGAGCCTCAAAAGCATATCCCTGTCGATGATATTTATAAGAAAACGTATATCCTAAGGAAATTGTATTATCCTTTGGCTTAACAACTATTTCACCAATCATTTCGTTTGTTTCTTTTAGAGCTACTGCAATCATACAAGGCGAATCTATTGATATTTCATCATTTTTTCTATGTTCAATTATATTTAGAATTTCTCCAAAGTCTTTTGTCTGCCCTCTCTGATATCGAGCACATATTTCATTATTTCTATAATCAAACATTACATGTACATCATTTTGCGATACATTGCGTAGATGTAGTCTTTTAGTGTCAATAGAAATCATCTATCTTTTCCTCCATAATTTAAGATTTCACCGACTCTTCCCTCATTTGTGGTATGGTTCCCCGTTCATGATCCGATACGCCCGGTAGATCTGTTCCAACAAGATCACGCGCATCAACTGATGCGGAAACGTCATTTTAGAAAAGCTAATCTTCTCCTGCGCTAACGATAAGATCTCAGGAGCAAGTCCAATCGAACCACCAATGATCAACTGCAAATGGCTTTCCCCTTTCAGTCCCAAATCATGGACATGTGCAGAAAAGTCCTCGGAGGAATATTGCTTACCGTCTATGGCAAGTGCTATCGTATAAGCATTGTCTTTTATGTATTTTTTGAGCCGCTCTGCCTCCTTGGCGCGTATGAGTTCTTCTTCATGCGCACTGGCATGGTCCGGTGTTTTTTCATCCGCCACTTCGATGATCTCCAGCTTGCAATAACGACTCAATCTCTTGCTGTACTCTTCGACCGCTCCCCGAAAAAATTTTTCTTTGATCTTTCCAACGGTTAATATCGTAATTTTCATTGATGTGTTTTCTCCTCAATCGCTAAACTAATGCAAAGAGCCTGATCGATCTTTTGCAATATGTCCTGATCCAAATGACAAACCTTTTCTCGAAGCCTTGATTTATCAATGGTTCGGATCTGCTCCAAAAGAATAACAGAGTCTTTACTAATATCATATTTTTTCATGTCCAACGATATATGCGTTGGAAGTTTTGCTTTGTTCATGCGGGATGTAATAGCTGCACAAATGACCGTTGGGCTGTGTCGATTTCCCATGTCATTCTGTATAATAAGTACCGGTCTGACCCCGCCTTGTTCCGAACCCACTACCGGTCGTAAATCTGCAAAAAATATGTCTCCACGTTTAATAACCAAAACGTTCACGCTCCATTCCTAAAATTTTTTGTGGCTTATTTCCTATCTTTACCAGTTTTTTGAAAAGTATTCGTAAACGTTTTCTTTTGTTGCTATTAATCGTCCCATCTTCACAAAAAGCAAGAACAGACGCTCTCTTAATATTCCGGATAATAATCTTTGGTCTCTACTGCTTTACCGTTTTGATAGAATACCCTAGGAACTCGTCGTCCGACATCGCAGACAAATTCATAATTGAAAGAACCGGCAAGCTCTGAGACTTCTTCTACTGACAAGATTTCTCCCTCCTGCTCTCCAAAAAGCATACATTCGTCACCTTCCGCTGTTCCCGGAATATCAGTGACATCCACCATAAACTGATCCATACAGATGCGTCCCAAGATTGGTGCTCTCTGTCCGTGAATAAGGACACATCCCCTCCCCGACAAAGAGCGGGCATAACCATC
This sequence comes from Clostridium sp. AM49-4BH, assembly GCF_003478335.1. Classification (GTDB taxonomy): domain Bacteria; phylum Bacillota; class Clostridia; order Lachnospirales; family Lachnospiraceae; genus Butyribacter. The sequence continues at coordinate 60,654 of NZ_QUFB01000013.1, read as the reverse complement.
TGCATATCCAACCGGAATCGTTGCAACCATCGTTGGTTTCGTGGTCGTATACGTTCCACCATATCCAATCTCGATACCTGCTTCCAGCTCTTTGACATAGGAAACATAGGTCTTCCACTGCATAGCCGGTTCAAGCGGCAGCCGCTCCTTATTCACTTCTTCCGAAGGATATAATCCATATAGACAGATTCCATCTCGAACCATATCTTCATTCACTTTAGGCATTTCCATAATACCGGCACTGTTTGAAATATGTTTTACCGGGATTTTCACCCCTGCCTGTTCCATTTTATGGACAAATGTTTCATAGCGCGAAAATTGTTGTTCCGCTTTTGTCTTATCTTTTTCATCCATGCGTGCAAAATGTGAAAAGCAGCCCTCTATCTCGATCCCCGGGAGCTGATTTATCTTGCATATCGTCTGCAGACTCTCCTCGGTCAAAGCAAACCCGATGCGGCTCATCCCCGTGTCCAGACTGATATGTATTTTTGCCTTTTTTCCTAGTTGAACCGCTGCATCTGACATTTTCTTTGCCATGTCATACTGAAATACGGCGGTCGCAATGTCATATTCGATCATACTCGGATATAGCGGTGCCGGCGTAAAACCAAGGATTAGGATCGGCTTAGTGATCCCTGCCTGACGAAGCTCAATTCCTTCTTCCAAAATTGCAACGCCATAAGCATCTGCAATGGGATCTAATACTTTAGCGACGGGTATTGCACCATGACCATATGCATCAGCCTTAACGATCGCCATAAACTTTGTACCCGGCTTAGTAAGTTTCTTTGCATTTTCTGCATTTTTATAAATAGCATCCAAGTCTATATCTGCCTGCACGCGATAATATGTTTTCATGAGTTGCCTCCAATCTTCGGTATCATTTCTAATATGTCTCTCGCCAGCATACAATGCGGCGGTGCACTCTCGCAATACTGCTCCGCTGTTAATCCATGCATATACACTGCCAGCGTAGCTGCCGTTCTCTGTGTGCATCCTTGTGCCAATAATCCGCCGATCATTCCACTTAGCACATCTCCGGATCCACCTGTAGATAAGGCGCTGTTGCCCGATAAATTAATATAGAGCCAATCACCATCACTGACCAGTGTTCTCGCATCTTTGAGCACAATTGTCGCTCCCGCCTGCTGTCCCATAACTGCCGATGTCATATCGTCCGCAATCTCCTGAACACTCTTCCCGGATAAACGACTCATTTCCCGCAAATGTGGAGTCAGAACATACTGTCTGCCAAGTGTAGAATACAATCCCTTTTTGGCTAAAAGATTTAACCCATCTGCATCAATTACAACCGGCAGCTCAGGCAGTTTCTTTGCTTCCTGCAGCACCAGATCCAGCAATCTCTCCGCTCCGGCTTCCTGCCCCAATCCCGGACCGATCACGACCGCTGCTGCTTTATGTATCGCTGCGGTAATGTCTGCTTCCTGCTCCCCCGTCACATTTTCCGACCAGCCGGTAACAATAGCTTCCGGCAATTTTATACGGATGACCTCTGCATTTTCCTGCGCTGTCACAATATGCACCAGTCCACACCCCATACGATAGGCTGCCTCACCGGAAAGATAACAGGCTCCGCTCATATCCTTGGATCCGGCAATGACAACAACACGTCCATAACTTCCTTTGTTTGAACGTTTCTTTCGATTTGGAAAATATACTGAAAGGTCTTCTTTGGTATACGTAAACGTCTGTGACTGCTTCATCACTCTCTCTGTTACCATTTCCGGAAATCCAATATCCGTTACCACTACCTGTCCCGCATACTCCGTTCCCGGATATAATACCAGCCCACGTTTATTATGTCCAAAAGTTACTGTTATCGTTGCTTTTACAGCTGTTCCTAATACCGCACCGGTATCCGCACTAATGCCGGATGGAATGTCCACAGCCAAAACATCTGCAGCACTTCGATTGATCGCGTTAATATAATCGGCAATCACACCCGTTACATCTCTCGATAATCCAATGCCAAAGATTGCATCCACGATAATACTATATTCTGAAAAACTAGTCTCTGTGAATGTCGTTTTCCCAGTAAGGTTGTCCCAAAAGACGGACACACCAAGATGTCTTGCAATGGAGATCTGCTGTTTCATCTCTTCTGAGCAACGTTCTTCCTGTCCCAAAACAAGGACACTGACAATATAACCGGCATCCTGCAGCATACGCGCAGCAGCCACACCATCTCCACCGTTATTGCCTGTCCCGCATACAACCAGTATACAGTCTTGTTTTTTATCCGCCTGTGCCATAATACAACTCGCCACAGACATCGCTGCCTTTTCCATCAAAACCATAGATGGAATTCCGATTTCCTGTATGGAGCAACGATCGATTTCTCTTGCCTGACTACCATTTACGATATATTCCATTCTAATCTTGCTTTCCTTTCTCGATTATCTACCGCTTGAAATTGCCGTTGCATACGCAATCGCCATTTCTTCCGTATCTGCAATAGATAATAGGATTTGGTCAATTCCCAGATCTAATGCTTTCTCTTTAGCCCTGCCAAACAGCGTCACAGTCGGTCTTCCACTCGGATCACGCAATATATTGATCTCTATCGGTGAAATTCCCGTAAATCCCGTACCCATCGCTTTCACGACAGCTTCTTTTGCAGCAAAGGTCGTTGCCGCACGAGCTTCTTTGTGAGCAATAAGCTGCTGCTCCTCTTCCGTGAAATGACGTTTTCGAAAACTTTCTTTGCTGTATGCAGCCAGCACCCGGCTGATCTCTATCATGTCAACGCCAATGCCAACAATCTCACTCATTGTTTCCTCCAGCATCCAAATGATTTTCTTCCATGTTACCACGCCATACTCTGTGATCCCGGTCAAATATTTCTACGACGTCCGGTCCCAACAGATTATGCATATATTTATATACTTCCGTGTTACGCATCTCCATATCCTGTTTATGGAGGATTGTATTCTTGAGCTGTTCTCTAAGGGCAGTGATCTCCGCCTCTGCCTGCTCGATCCGCTCTGTATTGTCAGATAGCTCTGTATAACATACCTGCATGCAGGCAATCAATAATTCATGATTTTTTGCTGCTATTTCTGCAGGAAATTGAAACTTATCTTCTTTTGCTTTGGCGATCTTATCATTGATTTCTTCGATCAACTGCTTATTCTTTTCTTGTTTGCGCACACGGATCGGGCTGTCAAACTCATGACCATCTGTCATATTATCAATAACATTCTGCATCAATACCTTCTTTGCCTTTTTGTAATCCAACAGATCATTGGCAGTCTGCCCCTGCTTTTCGATCAAACGGTTTAGTTCTTTTTCCAAGCGCTTAATCTCTCTTGTTTTGCGAAAATCCGGAAACAACGCATGCCATTTTGCATCTAACGTCAGCAATGGAATCTTCTTACCCTGCAATGCCTGCATATATCGTAAGGCTCGCTCTGCGTCTTCTGCCTGCGCCTTGCGTCTGCGTCTTCGATCTGCCATAATCTTCCCCCATTTCTGCGCTTGTAAAAAAGCAAAGCAAACGCTTTGCTTTGCAAGAATTGCTAAAGCAATTCTTGGTGGCATATCACCACACTACGAGCATTGTCTTATAAACTAAATAACGCCAAATTATCTGCTCTTTATTATAAAACTGCCTATCCAATAAGTCAAACTTGCCACCCCAATTTATTTCCTGTATAATTAAGTTAGATACTTTTGCTCAGATACGAGCATCAATACGAAAATAAGAAAGGTTAGGTATTCATTCATGACATTAGAATGTGCAAAGCAAAAATTACAGCAGTACGGTCAGGAACATCTTCTGAAATATTTTGACACATTATCTGAGACACAAAAAGAAGCTTTATTACAGCAAATTGAAGAAACTGATTTTTCAGTACTGAATAAGATTGGCAGCAACGAAGAAGAATCTTCTACCGGTACGATCACACCGATCCGTGCACTCAGACTGCAGGAAATCCATGCAAACGAGGACAAATACCGTGAAACCGGTCTGTCAGCGATCCGCTCCGGCAAAGTCGGTGCTGTTTTATTGGCTGGCGGCATGGGTACACGTCTCGGCTCTGATAATCCAAAGGGAATGTATGATATTGGCGTCACCAAGCCAATGTATATCTTTGAACGTCTTATCTGCAATCTGATGGATGTTGTTCGGGAAAGTGGTGAGTTTATCCATTTATTTGTAATGACCAGCGATAAAAACCATACAGCGACAACGACATTTTTTAAGGAACAGAACTTCTTTGGTTACAAAGAAGATTATATTCATTTCTTTAAGCAGGATATGGCACCTGCTGCTACGTATGATGGAAAGATCTTTTTGGAAGAGCCTTACAAATTAGCCACCTCTCCAAACGGCAACGGCGGCTGGTTCTCTTCCCTCAAAAATGCCGGATTATTAGATCTGATCCATGAAAATGGTATTGAATGGCTCAATGTATTTGCAGTGGATAACGTATTACAGCGCATTGCTGACCCATGTTTTGTCGGTGCAACGATCACAGAAAACCGCAGCGTTGGTGCTAAGGTAGTCTGCAAAAATCATCCGGATGAAAAAGTTGGCGTTATGTGCTTAAAAGACAATCATCCATCTATCGTTGAATATTATGAATTGACACCGGAACTTCGTGATGCTGTCGATGAAAACGGCGAGCCTGCATATAACTTTGGTGTCATCCTCAATTATTTGTTCAAGGAGTCTGAATTGGAAGATATTTGCGAAAATACGCTTCCGCTCCATATTGTCGAGAAAAAGATTCCATATATTGATGATGCCGGAACATTGATCAAACCGGAAGAACCAAACGGTTACAAATTCGAGACGTTGATCTTGGATATGATCCAGATGATGGACACCTGTCTTCCATTTGAGGTAGAGCGCGACAAAGAGTTTGCTCCGATCAAAAATAAGACCGGTATTGATTCTGTGGAATCAGCCCGTGCTCTATTAGCAAAAAATGGTGTTACTCTGTAATGCGATTCCATATATCGAATCATTGATCAAAAGAGCAAAACGCAACATAACAGCAATTTCCTATTCCTAAAAAAGATTCGACAGGATGTAAAGACATCCTGTCGAATCTTTTTCTGCACATATCGTAACTCAACAAATCGAGTCATTCTATTATCACATAATCATAATATAACAAATAATCACTAATTGCAATCCTTTTATTCGTCTAAAAATGTATCTGAATAGTATTTATCTGCCAAATATTCCAAAAAGGCAACTTCTTCATTTGGAAATTCATGAAGAAGACTCTGACGGATATGAGAAGTGATCGCAAGATCGTTTTCCATCTCTGTAACGCTGTCATCCGTCCATTTTTCGATAAATGCATCCGTAATGTTCTCAGAAAGCCATTGGGTGATTTTCTCCGTCTTTTCCTGCTCTTGCGGGATTAACAGTTTCATCTTAGATGCTTGGCACAATTCACAATTCCTAACAGTACAAATCCGGCAAATAAAGCACAGATCACGATAAATACAAATGTGTTGTACTTGATCGGGATAATGTCCAGTTTGCATAATGCCAAATACACTGCTCCTAATATTCCAAATACGATAAATGTAATGCCTGAATATTTTGTATCCTTATAAGCATCTTCTTTTGTCTCGTAATTGCCTTCACTGGCATAAAGCAGATCTTCCGGATTTTCATCAATATCTTCCTCTGACACAAGCTGCTCTGCCTCTTCAAATTCTTTTTCCGTCTCTTTGTACGGCGTCTGGTCGGCCTCATCCTCTTCATCATCCCAATCGTATTCCCGATTTTCGTTGTCTTCTTCGGATTGTGCTGCCACAGATTCTTCGTCTGCATTCTGTGCAGATTCTTCTGTTGGCTGTGCCACCTGTTTCGGCGCAATCTTTTCTTCTTCCTCTTCTTCCATTGCTAATAAAAAGCCACGGTATAATTTCTCTGCCTTTTTTTCCATCTTGGTAGGCACGGTGATGGAATAAGTTCCATCCTCATTTTCCTCCTGCTGCGCATCTGCAATCCCAGAATACTCTAAATATTCTAAAAATTTTGCTGCCGTCTTCTCTTCCTTAAACGTACTAAGATCAATACGGTCAAAATCTTCTGCGCTTCCTTCTACTAACGGTGTTCCACAATCAGCACATACTGTAATGCCATCGCGGTATTCCGTCTTACATTTTGGACACCACATAACGTTTCCTCCTAAGTTTTATAATCTACGCTTTTCTCGCGAATAAGAACCAATGGATCACTTTGAATCATAGGTTAATCTGTCCGCTCTATCCAGTATACCAATATATCCCACAAATTACAATTTTTTCACAAACTCTTCACAATATCCGATGCAGCTGTTTTATGCTGCAATACTATGACCAGCCCACTCTCTGCCCATAGTTATAACCGGGCACCCTTCAGATTGGTCTGCGCGGTCTTTTTATCGTGTTCCATCTGCGCACGCAATGCCTCAATGGAATCGAATTTCTGCTCTGCACGTTGAAATTCTAATAAATCGACACGCACTGTTTTTCCATAAATATTTTGATCGAAATCAAATAAAAAGCTTTCCAAACTGATCGCTTTGCCTCCAACCGTTGGTTTTTTACCAAGATTAGAAACGGCACCAAAACGTCTTCCACCAACGGTAACGACAGAAGTATACACACCTAATGGAGGAAGCACCTTTTCCGGTGGAGGTAATATATTGATCGTTGGCATCTGAATTGTCCGCCCCAGCGCTTGTCCATGTTTTACCGTACCCAAATAGAAAAAATTTCTACCGAGCAGCTTTGACGCTTCCTGCATTTGCCCTAAACGGATCAATTCGCGTATTCTGGTGCTGCTGATCACACCCTGTTCATCCTTCCGCTTTGGAAATACCCGCAGTGCACATCCATGTTTTTTACAAGCTCTCTCAAGCATTGCTACATCACCCGCACGTTTACAGCCAAACCGATAGTCTTCCCCCACACAGATCAACCTTGCGTCCAAAGAATCCCATAACATATTTTGTATGAAACTTTCCGGTGACATTATTTTCGTCTGGTCATTAAACGGAAATAATATTTCCCGCTCAATCCCCATCTGCTCTAACAAATATTGTTTTTCCGCTTCCGAATAGAGCAAACTTTCCGGCTCAGTCTTCATCCCTTCAAACGTAAATACTGTTGGGACCAGATCTTCTTGCTTTATAATCTCATTCATCAACAATTGATGTCCTAAATGAATTCCATCAAATTTACCAAGAGATACGGCACTCTTTTTTTGATGAAATGTAACTCCTCTAAGTATCTCCATACTCGACCTCATTCCTACCTGTATATATTTTTGCTGTATAATGCCCTACGCCATAACAAATATCTTATTCAAACTTCGCACATCCGAAGCTGCCACCTGGTCACATATTGCTTATTATGTCGATAGTTTAATTATATTTTGCAGCCACCATATTGTGGGTTCTGCCATGAAGAAACTATAGCAATTGCCTTGCCGCAATTAGTTTTCACAGTGATTTCTAGATTTTGTTGTCTCTGATTTATGATTTACATAATAAGCAATATGTGACAACATGGTAATTATTGATGTGCGAAGTTTGAGTATCTTATAAGTACATCTTCTAAAACATCTTTACAACACGATAATAGTTACCACGTAGTTCATATATAGCACGAAATTCGCCATTTTCATTATATACAAGTACGCGACTCTTATTCTGATATTTTTTTACTTCATTGAATGACTTCAATTTGCCAATCGTGATCGGATTCCCATTGCGGAGCATTTTAGCAGCCTCTTCATCTGCCACCTGCATTTTTGGATACTGTGTAAACAGCTGGTCTACCGGCAATACAAAACTGCGATCTTCTTGTTGAATTCGCTCCTCGATCTGTGCTAAAGTAAGCGCCTGATCAACCTCAAATATCGACACCTTTGTTCGAAGTAACTGATCCATTGCTGCGCCTACACCAAGCTTTTCGCCAATATCATGGCATAATGTACGGATATAGGTTCCTTTTGAGCAGGTAACATCCATCGTAAAGCTGCCATTTTCCAAATCTATGTCCTTGATATCAATTGCATAAATTGTGACCGGTCTTGGTTTCCGCTCAATTTCCTTTCCCTCGCGTGCCAGTTCGTATAACTTCCTGCCACCTACTTTGATCGCCGAATACATTGGTGGAATCTGCATGATATCGCCCACAAAGGATTGTATCGTATCAGACAACTCATCCTGTGTTACGCCGGATATATCCTTTGTTTGTAAAACTGTTCCTGTCGTATCCTGCGTGTCTGTTATAACTCCAAGTTTACATACTGCCCGATAACTTTTTTCTTTATCGGTAAGCAGTTCACACACCTTGGTCGCCTTGCCACAGCATACCGGAAGGACTCCCGTCGCTGCCGGATCCAATGTTCCTGTATGGCCGATCTTTTTTTGATGTAAAATGCCACGCAGCTTAGCCACTACGTCATGCGAAGTAAACCCGGCTTCTTTATATACATTTATAATTCCGTTGACTTCTTCTGCCATTGTTTGTAACTCCTTCCCACAGACGTAAGGCTGGTAGAAATGCCCCTTGCACTCACTACCAGCCCATTCCATTTATGCGTATTGGAAACGCATATATTATTCTTCTGTTTCTGATGTATGATGTGTCAACTCATCAATACGCTTCGACATATTTACACCATACTCAATCGAATCGTCAATGACAAAGTGAAGTTCCGGTGTATTGCGCAGGTTCAAGGATTTTGCCAATTGAGATCGAATATGTGAGGAAGCACTTGCAAGTCCCTCTCGTGTATTTTCACGATCCATCTCATCACCCAAAACGCTGACATACACCTTGGCAAATTTAAGATCCGGTGTAACTTCCACAGACACAACTGATGTCATCGGATGAATCCGTGGATCTTTGATCTCTCGGGAAATGATACGGCTAAGTTCTCGCTGTACCTCTCCATTTATTCTCGAATATTTTATACTGTTTTTTTTCATGTTTACCTCCATACTTCCAACTGCTTGTAATGAAGAAACCAGCCGGTGTCACATTACAAGACAGTTTGCATTTGCTGAATGGTTACGATCAAGTACGAGGAACTTCTACCATGATGTAGGCTTCAATCTGATCTTCTACCTGAATACCGTTAAAGTCTTCAAATACCAGACCACATTCATAACCGGCAGCTACTTCTTTTACATCATCCTTAAATCTCTTCAAAGATGCCAGTTTACCGTCGAAGATCTGCTCGCCCTCACGGGTAATACGAACCTTGCAGTCGCGAACAATCTTACCATCCAGTACATAGGAACCGGCGATGATACCAACACCGGATGCCTTGAACGTCTGACGAACTTCTGCGTGACCGGTTACTCTCTCTTCGTATTCCGGATCGAGCATACCCTTCATGGCAGCCTCTACATCTTCAATCGCATTGTAAATAACTTTATACAGACGAAGATCAACTTTCTCACGGTCTGCAATTTCTTTTGCAGTATTATCCGGTCTTACGTTGAAACCGATGATGATCGCATTCGATGCACTTGCAAGCGATACATCAGACTCGTTGATCGCACCAACACCACCATGAATGATGCGTACGGCAACCTCATCGTTGCTAAGCTTAACCAAACTCTGTTTTACTGCTTCTACAGAACCCTGTACATCCGCCTTAACAATGATATTTAATTCTTTGATATTACCTGCCTGGATCTGTGAGAACAGACCATCCAAAGTAAGTTTAGACTTCGTATCATCTAACAGTTTTTCACGGCTCTGATTAATATAAGTCTCGGCAATATTTCTTGCTTCTTTATCATTCTCGGTTGCCATAAAGATCTCTCCTGCATCCGGTACGGCATGCAGACCAAGAATCTCTACCGGTGTAGATGGTGTTGCCTCTTTTACGCGCTGACCCTTGTCATCCATCATAGCACGGATCTTACCGTAAGCAGCACCGATCGCAATGTTATCACCTACATGGAGTGTACCTTTCTGTACCAATACGGTTGCAACAGGTCCTCTTCCTTTATCAAGCTGTGCCTCAATAACAACACCACGTGCTTTACGATTTGGATTGGCTTTGTATTCATTCACTTCTGCAGTAAGAAGGATCATTTCTAAAAGCTGATCGATACCTTCCTTAGTATGTGCAGATACAGGAACAAAAATAGTATCTCCACCCCAGTCTTCTGCAACTAATTCATATTCTACCAATTCCTGTTTAACACGCTCTACATTAGCACTTGGTTTATCAATCTTATTCACTGCAACAATGATCTCCACGCCTGCTGCTTTCGCATGACTGATTGCCTCCACAGTCTGTGGCATAACACCATCATCTGCTGCGACTACGAGAATTGCAATATCGGTAGACTGTGCACCACGCATACGCATGGAAGTAAATGCCTCATGACCAGGTGTATCTAAGAATGTGATCTTCTCGCCATTTAACTCAGTAACATATGCACCGATATGCTGTGTAATTCCACCTGCCTCGCGCGAAGTAACATGTGTCTCGCGGATTGCATCCAACAGAGACGTTTTACCATGATCGACATGACCCATTACACAGACAACCGGAGGACGTTTCACCATTAAGGATTCATCTTCTTCATCCTCTTTGAGAAGCTCTGCAACAAGATCGACCTTCTCTTCCATCTCAGCGATACAGTTATACTCTAATGCAATCTCCTCTGCCTCTTCATAGGACAGCTCATGATTCATCGTAACAACATTACCCTTCATAAACTGTGCTTTGATCAATGTAGCCGGTGGAATCTTAATAATGTCTGCTAACTCTTTGACAGTCATCTTCTCCGGCAGTGTGATCGTTCTGATTCCATCTTCCGGCTCAGCAGGCTTTACAACCGGCTCCGGCTTGATAAATGCACCCTTACGGTTTGGATCTTTCTTCTTGCGTGCATTTTTGTTCTGGAACATATCGTCTTCATAATCATCACGATTTCTTTCCTTACCATAGCGCTGTTTTGCACTTCTGGAATCTTTATTGGCACGCTGCTGACGGGACTGCTTTACCTCTGGCTTCATTGTGTCCATTGGCTGTGCACTGCGTCCGCCACCAAAACCATTGCGATTGTTGCTACCACGATTATTATTCTGGCCATCTCTACGATTATTGTTGTCTCTACGATCGTTTCCACGGAAACCACCATCTCTACGGTCATTTCCGCGATTACCATTCTGACCATCTCTGCGGTTATTATCTCTTCGGTCATTTCCGCGGAATCCACCATCTCTTCGGTCATTTCCACGGTTACCGTTCTGACCATCTCTACGGTTATTATCTCTTCGGTCGTTTCCGCGATTTTGACCATCTCTACGATCACCACCACGGTTGCCATCTCTACGATCGCCGCCACGATTCTGTCCATCTTTACGGTTATTATCTCTACGATCATTTCCGCGTCTGTCATCTTTGCGATCATTTCCATGATTATTATTCTGTCCGTTTTTACGTTCCTGATCATGTGCTTTTGATGCTTTGTCCTCTGTTTTAACAGGCTCTTTTGTTTGTGCACTGTTATCTTCCTTGGTTTCTGCCGCAGCAACAGGTTTCGTTTCCTCAGTCTTCTTTACAGACTCTTCCGGCTTTTTCTCTACTTTATCTTTCTCAGAAACAGTCACTGATTCCTCTTTCTTCGTAGTTTCTTTCTTCGTAGTTTCTTCCTTCTTCGTTTCTTCTACTTTTTTCTCTTCTTCCTGTGCCTTTTTCTTTTCCTGATTCTTCTTCACATTAGATTCACGCTTCACAGGAACAGTATACGCCGGCTCCTCTTCTTTCTTAGGTTCCGGTTTGCCATTAAAGTGCTTCAGCAAAAAAGCGATCGCTGCATCTTCAATGCTGCTCTGTGGTGCCTTTACATCAAAATTATTTTCCTGCAAAAGCTTCACCAAATCTTTTCCCTTAATATCCGGATATCTTTCCTGTAAACTTCTTGCGAATTCATATATCTTCATTTTAGCCATATACTTACATGCCTCCTAGTCCATTTTCTTCATAATTGCTTGTGCTAATCCCTCATCATTAACTGCCAAAGATGCTCGAAATTCTTTTCCGATCGAATGTCCTAATACATCTTTGATGCCAAACTCATACATTGGGACTTCATAAAACTCACACATGTTGCGAAACTTCTTCTTCGTGTTGTCGGATGCATCTGTCGCGACAATAACCAATGCAGCCATCCCCGTTTTTACGGAGTTTTCTGTCATAAACTCACCGCTGGCAACTTTTCCGGCTTTTGCTGCCAGACCCAACATACGAAGGGCCGGATCAATCTGCATGATTCATCATCTCCTTTTCAAGTTGTTGATACACGTCTTCTGGAATTGTCATATTCAATGCCCGGTCAATTGCTTTTTTCTTTCTCGCCTTTGAAAGACAAGAGATCGAATCACAAAGATAGGCACCTCTTCCATTTTTCTTACCGGTAACATCTAATACAATCTCTTCATCCGGAGTCCGAATAATGCGTATCAAGTCCTTTTTCTCTTTCTTTTCGCCACATCCCATACATTGACGCATTGGGACTTTTTTAGGGCGAACACCTTTTGTTACTGCCAAATACCGACATCTCCCTTCACGAATAGTTTCGTTTTCACCTGCAATTACTTGTTAATCTTATTCGCACTTAATATCAATCTTGTATCCGGTCAATTTCGCTGCAAGACGGGCATTCTGTCCCTCTTTACCAATTGCCAGTGAAAGCTGATTTTCAGGTACGATCACTCGTGCTGTCTTTTCATACTCATCAATGCTGACATCCATAACCACCGCCGGACTAAGTGCATTTTCAATAAATATCTCCGGCATATCGCTCCAATTTACTATATCAATCTTCTCGCCTCGAAGCTCATTTACGATTGCATTAACACGACTTCCGTTCATACCTACACAAGCACCTACCGCATCTACATTAGGATCAACGGTGCTTACGGCAATCTTTGTACGAGATCCGGCCTCACGTGCAATGCTCTCAATCGTAACGATACCGTCCTGTATCTCTGTAACTTCTTCCTCGAACAGTCTCTTTACAAATTCCGGATGGGAACGTGAAACAGTAATTCGTGGTCCCTTTGGTGTATCCTTAACTTCTACGACATACAGCTTAATATGTTCTGTTGGTCGGAAATGCTCACCGCGAACCTGCTCACTCTCCATTAAGATGGCATCAACTCTGCCAAGATTAATGCAGACATTTTTGCCACTGTAACGCTGGACAATACCTGTGATCACTTCACGTTCTTTTTCCAAATACTGTACATACAACACTTTGCGTTCTTCCTCACGGATTTTCTGCACTACAACCTGTTTTGCTTTCTGTGCGGCAATACGACCAAAATTCTTTGGTGTTACCTCGGTGCTGACTTTCTCACCAACCTCAACATCATCACGGAAACGCAGTTTTGCTTCAGTAATTCCAATCTGAAGTGCATCGTCTTCTATCATGTCGTCTTCTACCACTTCATAGTCGGCAAACACTTTTACTTCGCCAGTCTCTCTGTCGATGTTGACACGTATATTTTCTGATTTACCAAACTGATTTTTGCACGCAGCCAATAAGGAGTTTTCAATCGCTTCCAAAATGATATCTTTGCTGATCTGTTTCTCCTTCTCGATCGCATTTAATGCTTCAATAAGCTCTGTGCGATCTGCCTTTGTACTCTTTGTTTTTCTTGCAGCCATTGCTCTTTCCTCCAAATCTAAAAATCAATCGTTAAGTTTACTTTGGAAACTTCGGACCGGTTCACCACATATTCCGGTGCGAAATCCGTTTGTATCGTTATCGTATCCGTCGTAAACGCTAAAAGCGTTCCCGTCAGATCCTTCACAGTGACTTCCTTGCCATTTTTCCCTCCGGGTATTTTCTGCCCTTTGTAAAAATGTAAGTCAATATCTTCTCCAATGCTTCTCTTGAAGTCCTTTTCCTTCTTGAGCTGTCTTCCCAACCCCGGGGAGCTAACCTCCAAAATGTAGGCATCCTCAATGAAATCATCCGCATCCATCATATCACTCCAGGCGCGGTTGACGAGTTCACAATCGTCCAGAGTAATTCCACCCTCTTTGTCTACGTAAGCACGCAGATACCAATTTCCGGCTTCCTTGACATACTCTACATCCACTAATTCAAATCCATGTTCTTCCATTAAAGGAGTAAGCATCTGCTCTGCCTTAGCTTCATATTCTTCCCTTCTTGTCAAAAACATAACCTCTTTTCTTCAAAATGAAAGAGTGGACTTTTTCGCAGTCCACTCTTCATTAACATCTATTACAAAGCATATTCTAACACTCTGCCGTCAAAAAAGCAAGAGTTTTTCGCTGTTTTTTCGCATATTTCGGGCATTTCATGCCTTTTTTTCGTATTTTGACCAATTATTGTTCTCCCACACAGGTGATTCTAGTCTCATATCCAGCCAAAAAAAGCTTTTCTTCCATTTCCCTGGCTCTTTCCTTATCCGCAAAAGCACCATGGCAGACAATAAAATAACTTCCCTGTGGTTCAATATAGCAGGATATGCCATCTTCCTGTAGATTCGCAGCTAATGTCTCTGCATTTTTCTTATGTCGAAACATTCCCATTTCGATACGGTACACGACCGCTTCGTTCGCCGTCACATCTGCTCCCTGCACAGTCTGCATAATACCATTTGCTATCGCCTGCGCCATTTCCGGAAATTTCAGATCAAAGATCTGATTATCCTGATCGGTATTAATAAATCCAACCTCTACTAATGCGGCCGGCATCCTAGTCCCCCGAAGGACAGCTAGATTTGGTCTTTCTTCTGTCCCTAGATTTGCAAATCCGATCCTTGCAAGCTCGTTGTTGATGTTTTGCGCAAATACTGCCGGTATTCCGCTGTCCCGATAGACCAACGTTTCTACTCCGGAATATGTGTTTGGATCCGGGCTGGAATTACGATGAATGGAAATAAAGTAATCCGCATCACTGCGATTCGCAATCCCCGCTTTTTCATTTGGACTCTGATAAACATCGGTAGTACGTGTGTATAACACATCGACACCATTATTTTCTAATATCGTTCCAACTGCCAGCACAAGACTTAGTGTATCGTTTTTTTTCGTATCGATCTCCATAAACAGCTCCGCTGTCATATCCCCCATGACCGGCATCTAACATTACTGTAGCCATCTACTTTCCTCCATTATTTTCACGCATGACTTACGCTATTGTATGCCGCCTGTATTTCATTTAGAACTTCTCGGTTGAAACCCCGCCCCTTTTCCCGTATAATAAAAAGATGGTCACGCATTGTTTTATCAATGCCGTGAACAAATTATGGAAATGGAGACGAATCATATGTCGGAAGAATTAACAAACGAAATCAAAAAAAGAAGAACATTTGCAATCATTTCCCACCCGGATGCCGGTAAAACCACATTGACTGAAAAGTTTCTGCTTTATGGTGGTGCGATCAATACAGCCGGCTCTGTCAAAGGAAAAGCAAATTCCAAATATGCAGTGTCAGACTGGATGGAAATCGAAAAAGAACGTGGTATTTCTGTTACCTCTTCGGTATTGCAATTTAATTATGATGATTTTTGCATCAACATCCTGGATACACCGGGACATCAGGACTTCTCAGAGGATACGTATCGTACCTTGATGGCTGCAGATTCCGCAGTCATGGTCATTGATGCTTCCAAAGGTGTCGAAGCTCAGACGATCAAATTGTTTAAGGTTTGCGTTATGCGCCATATTCCAATCTTTACGTTTATCAATAAAATGGACCGAGAGGCGAGGGATTCCTTCGAATTGCTGGATGATATCGAGTCCGTACTCGGCATCCGCACCTGTCCGGTAAACTGGCCAATTGGATCCGGAAAACGTTTTAAGGGCATTTATGACCGCCGTGCCAAAACCGTCCGCACTTTTGAATCAGTATCTACCGGTGGTGCAAAATCGGCTGCAGAGACAGATTATGACATCAACGATCCTGCACTCAAAGAGCTGGCAACCGAAGAACTCTACGATCAACTGATCGACGAGATCGAACTGTTAGACGGTGCGAGTGATCCATTGGATCTGGAACAGGTTCAAAAAGGTGAATTATCACCGGTATTTTTTGGCTCTGCACTGACTACCTTTGGAGTTGAAACCTTTTTGAAATACTTTTTGGAAATGACAACTTCTCCACTGCCTAGAATGTCTAACAAAGGCGAAATCGATCCACTGACCAATGATTTCTCAGCCTTTGTATTTAAGATTCAGGCCAACATGAATAAAGCACACCGTGACCGTATTGCTTTCCTCCGTATCTGCTCCGGTAAGTTTCAGGCAGACAAGGAGTATATCACGTACAGAGCGGTCGTAAGCTGCGTTTATCACAGCCACAGCAGATCATGGCTCAAGATCGCCAGGTTATCAGCGAAGCCTATGCCGGTGATGTGATCGGTGTCTTTGATCCAGGACTGTTTTCTATTGGTGATACGATCACAATGCCTGGCAGCAAATTTGAGTATGAAGGGATCCGACCTTTGCTCCTGAACATTTTGCACGTGTTATCCAGCTTAATTCGATGAAACGTAAACAGTTTGTCAAAGGAATCACACAGATTGCACAGGAAGGTGCTATTCAGATCTTTCAGGAATACACCGCCGGAATGTCGGAGATCATTGTCGGTGTTGTCGGTGTATTGCAATTTGATGTACTGAAATATCGATTAGAAAATGAATATGGCTGTGAAATCCGCTTAGAATCACTTCCTTACGGATTTATTCGCTGGGTTGGAGATCCAACTACCGATGTAACAAAATTAAAACGAATGAATAACGTCAAAGCAGTTAAAGATATGAAAGGAAATCCTCTCTTGCTCTTTGTCAACGACTGGATGATCCGCATGGTATTAGAAGATAATGAGGGCTTAGAGTTATTAGAATTCAAGAAAAACTAATACAAATGCCGAAGAACGCAAAATCCCTTTCAAAAAAGTTTATAGCAAATTAAAAGAACCTGTATTCTTACAGGTTCTTTTAACGGGTTGAGCTGTTTTACAAAAAACATAGCAGTCTGTAGGGGAATCGAACCCCTGTTTTCGCCGTGAGAGGGCGACGTCTTAGCCGCTTGACCAACAGACCTCATTGTGCGCATCTCATTGACGCGCCAACAAAAAATACTATACAACATATTCCAACAAAATGCAAGCATTTTTTTTATTTTTTTAATTTTTTTGATCAGAATCAGTATTCGAACTCTCAAAAACCTCATGATTTGGGCATTCTCCGACCATTTGAATCGCACGGTATACACATGCTGTAATCTCCGCATCCGACTGCGTGGTCAAGGAATCAAATTTATGTAACACCGCTCCTGCATTGGTTGTCACATACCGCGTTGGCAAATGGTTCAAAGAATAACAAGCTATATCCAATCTGCACCGATCGCACATACAATAATTTGTCTGTGGCCATAAGCTGTCAATTTTTTCCAACACAGTGTCTTCCATAAGATTTTTTAACATTTGCATCGAATTACTGCCCCCAATCTTTAGTATCCAAAATACGCATCAACGCCATTTGCCATTCCAACTGCCATTTTCTTTTGGAAACTTTTATTCTGCAGTTTTCGATCCTCAGACGGATTACTTAAAAATCCACACTCAATTAAAGTAACTGGAATTTTGCTCCAATTGGTTCCCGTTAGATCATCTCTTCCACTACAACCTCTTTTCTTGATTCCCGTCTTTTTGCAATAAGCATTTAATAATTTCTTAGATAAACGCTTTGAAGATCGACTCAGCCTTGATACATAAGGATTTCTAGCCGATGGATAAAAAATACTGGCACCTTTTACTCCTCTGGAACCACTACTGTCCCCATGTATACGAATATAAATATCTGCACCACTCTTATTAGCAAGCATTGCTCGTTTTTTGTTACTGATATTTACATTATTTTTGGTACGAACCATATATACCTCATAGCCGCGTTTCTTCAATTCTTTTTGAAGACGTTTGGCTACAGACAATGTAAATTTATACTCCGGAACTCTGCTTGCAACACCGGTTGCACCACCTGCAACGCGTGCTTTTCTTACAGAAGAACCAGGTCCTACCGGTTCTTTACGAGAATCACCACGAGACTGATGTCCGGCATCTAATGCAATTTTCTTTTTACCGGCAATATGGAGTTTTCGTTTGATCTTCTGACCTTGATAACTGCCACGATAGTTGCGTTACCAATCTTTTTGCCTGTCACGACTCCATTGTGATCAACAGATGCATAAGCATTAGCCGAAGCAAGATCTGCTGTTGCAGCATTTTTGCCTGCGACAGACCACTGAACCTTGGACGCCTCTACATTCACAGTAAGTGCGACACGTTTCTTAACCTTTACTTTTGTTATCGCACTATTCCATTTCAGTGTATCCTTTGCATCGGCTTTCACACCATTCTCATATAGCGTACTGCCCGCACCGGAAACCATCAAAACAGCCGCCATTATTACAGCTAACGCCTTAATCCTTCTTTTCATAATCTCTCATCCCTTCTGTTTGAACGATCTAAACTTGTATTATCGAAATGTACCAAACTTATCGAATGGATATATACGCAAAACTGCACGTCCTCGATATTTTTTCGTTTGACTTTACCCACCTCTTCATAACGGCTGTCCCGACTGATCTCACGATTATCACCAAGCACAAAGTATTCATCATCACCAAGCTTGATCGGCTTCTCTGCTATTCCTGCATAATCAATTGGATCTTTGCCGTAATTCTCCTTTAATGGTTTGCCATCAATATATATTGTGGATCCTTTAATCTGTACCGTCTCTCCGGGCAAACCGATCACTCGTTTAATATAATAAGCATCATTGTCTCTGCCATACGGATAAAATACAATAACATCAAATCTTTTAGGTTCTCCGAAACGATAAGAAACCTTTTCTGCTAATAAATTTTCTCCATCTTTGAGCGTATTCATCATCGACTTACCATCAACAATCGTTCGCTGAATAACATATCTTGGAACAAACACACCACAAACTATAATGATCGCCGCATATAAACACAATTCAGCTATAATGCCACGAATCTTTTTCTTTTTGGAGACTTCATCCTGTGCATCCTCTGTATCTTTATCAGATTCCTCTGTATTTTTTGCAGCCTGTTTTTCATCCTCTACAGCATCATAGTCCTCTAGGGCATCTGCCTGCTCCAATTCCGGAGTATCATCCTCATATACCTCTTCGCTATCAATTTCCTTGCTCATGACAACCTCACTTCCCTCATCCGTATTTTATATTATTCTTCCTCGGCGGACATCTCATCTGCAGTATCTGCTGCTTCCGCTTCTACATCATCTTCTTCATCCAAAGAAAAGACCATCTCATCCATTTCCTCTGCCTCTTTCTTTTTAGCTTCTCTGCGTGCATTGGCAGCAGCAGCTTCTTCTTCGCTCAAAATATGAATCTTAGATGAATTCAACTCATCAATGGCCACAGACAATGGCTTTGGACAAGACGGATGACTCATTGCCGGAACGCCATCAATCAACTGACGAGCTCGTTTTGATGTTGCTAACACAATAGAATAACGGCTATTTACAACCGGAGCCTCTCCGCTTTCAACCTCGCTATTTACCAACTGCATTAAATCTGTGTAAGATGGATGTAACATAATAAAAATCCCCTTTCTATCTTGCATATCATATCTATTGAAATCTCACTATTGAGATTGCAAACATTTCCATTGAAGCATTTATAACACTTCCGTTTACAGTATAACAAATTATGCCTTATTTGCAAATTCACCCTTCATCTTGGCAATTTGTCCCTGTTGATTTACGCATTTCCAATGAAGTGCCTGAATCAGGCCATGAATCTGTTCTACACATACATCAAGATCATCATTGATCACAATATAATCATATTGATCCATATATGCGCATTCCTGTGCTGCTCTGGCAAGCCGCTTTTCAATCACATCCTGCGTTTCTGTACCGCGTCCCTCCAAACGTTCGCGCAGCACTTTCGCATCAGGCGGTGTAATAAAGATCAGGGACACTTCCGGAAAACGTTCTTTTACCTTCAATGCACCCTGCATTTCTATCTCCAATATTACATCAATTCCCTGTTCCAGTTTCTGCATAACATAATCTTTGGGTGTTCCATAATAATTATCTACATAAGAAGCATATTCGATCAACGCACCATCAGCGATCATCTGCTCAAACTCTTCTTTTGTTTTGAAAAAATAATGAACCCCATCCTGCTCACCGGCACGCGGATCCCTCGTCGTTGCTGAAATGGATACCGCATATCCATAACGATCCACTAATTCACGAACAATGGTACCTTTACCTGCGCCCGAAAAACCAGAAATCACAGTAAGTATTCCTTTTTTAGTCATCTTCTTTTCCTCCTGCACTCGGATTATCTGTTACACGATTTTCAATTGTCTCCGGCTGCAACGCCGATAATACAATATGACCGCTATCCATGACTAACACGCACTTAGTCTTACGGCCACAAGTGGCATCTACTGCCATTCCTCCATCCCTGGCAACCTGAACCATCCTTTTTACAGGTGCTGCATCAGCACGGACAATGCTGATGACTTTGTCCATATTTACTACATTTCCAAAACCTATGTTAATTAACATACAAATCCTTCTTTATTATCCATGTCGCACAATATCACTCGATATTTTGAATCTGCTCACGGATCTTCTCAATCTCGGTCTTCAAGTTGATTGCAATACCGGAAAGCTCCTTATCATTCGCTTTAGAAAGAATCGTATTTGCCTCACGATTCATTTCCTGCGCAATAAAGTCAAGCTTTCGACCAATAGCCTCCTGCATATCCAGTGTTTCACTCATTGCATCAATATGACTGCGTAGTCTTACCGTCTCCTCATCTACACATACTTTATCCGCATAGACGATGAGCTCCGTTGCCAAAATTCCTTCATCAATCTTGCGATCACCCAACAGCTCCTGTACTTTCTCCAGTAATTTCTGTCGATGTTCCTGTAGCATCTGTGGTGAGCGCTCTTCAACCTGAGCAACTAATGTGAGCAAATACGCCAGCTTTCCTTTGATATCCTGATATAACTGTTCACCTTCCCGCTCTCTCGATGCAATAAACTGTTCGCCTGCCTTTTGCAAAGTCTGCGTCACTATTGGAAATACCGACTCCAGATCATTGCTCTCTTCTTCCAAGCTAATGACATCTGCAAATCCAAGGAGTCTTTCTGCAGACAGGGAATTATGCAATTCAAACTCTTCAGCTACCTGTGCCGCAACTTTCACATACTCTTTGGCAATCTGCGGATGATAGTGAACGTGCGTTCCTTTGCCTGCGTAATCCTCATAACTTACATATACATCTACCTTGCCACGCTCAGCAATTTCTTTCATCATCATACGAAGCGTATTTTCTATCTCGTTAAATTTCTTAGGCAGCTTAATATTCAGATCGCAATATCGATGATTGACCGATTTGATCTCTACTGCAATGCGGTATTCATCTGTAACAGTCTCATACCGCCCAAATCCTGTCATACTCTTAATCATGTTACTCTCCATTTCTGTAGACACCTTATATGTCATGCGATCATTACAGCAGCAATATTCTACTGTAACATATTTCGCAACACAACAATCATTTAATTATAGTATATTTCTTATATTTGGTCAAGAATCATTCTCATCCTTCGATGTGTTTACTGCCGTTTTATCTACCGTTTTTTTATCATCCAAAACTTTACCCGTAGATGTTTTGTCAGAATCACCCTTCTGCTTTTTTAATACAGAAACACTCTTCTCATTCCATATACGGCGCAGGTTTTTCATAAAATCACTCTCCTGCTTTTTTGCTTTGCCGGATAACTCATCCTCTGTATACTTGACGTAAACCATGCCATCTTCCTGTGCCACGATCTCCTTCAGATCCATATAATGATCTGTGATCGTTGACATCTTACGACGCTCCAGTCTGGCATTGACAATGTCCGAAATGATCTGATAGATCAAAGCAAACAACGGCACACCGACTAACATTCCAAGAATCCCCCATAAGCCACCAAACAAAAGGATTGCAAACAGCACCCAAAACGCACTAAGGCCAGTGGATTCTCCAAGGATTGCAGGTCCAATAACGTTACCATCCAATTGCTGCAACACAATGATCCAGATTGCAAAATAGATCGCCTGTACCGGATTTACGATCAAGATCAGCAGAACACTTGGTACTGCACCAATATAAGGACCAAATACCGGTATGACATTGGTCACGCCAACGATCAGACTGACTAACAACGCATATGGAAATTGAAAGATCGACATAAACAGGAAACAGATCACCCCGATAATTGTCGAATCAACAATCTTTCCAACAATAAACCCACTAAACATCTGATTTGCCAATTGCGTATAATGTGAGATCACATCTGCCTGATCTTTACGGAACATACTATACAGGATCTTCTTGGCCTGTCCCAAAAACTCCCGTTTGCTCCCAAGCAGATAAATAGCGACGATCAGACCAATAAACAGATTATATAAAACGCTGACAAAACTCATAACTCCACTTGCAAAATAACCGGCAAATGTGTTCACATTTGGAAGCAATTCCTTTTGAAGCCATGGATACAACTCGCTGTTCATCTTTGCGTCAAAGTAATCTGTCACCTGCAAAAGCATCTTCTGCATATGCCCGGCAAGATATGGATTGTCCGTCAGCCATTTGGTCAATTCCGTATAATAATGATTAACCTGCTCCGGCAGATTATCAACCATAGACAGGATACTTTTATATACTTCCGGAAATACCATCCATCCCAAAATAACGATGATCAAAATACCGCTGACAAGTCCCAAAATAATACTAAAACTATAGAATATTTTTTTAGTACGGTCAGACAGCTCTTTATCTTTCCCGGTACGACAAAGCAGCCGATAAAAACGCTTACATAACGGATTCACTAAATAAGCGATCACTGCACCATAAATAACCGGCATTAAAATCTTTATAAATCCAGCTGTAATTTTAAGAAAATAACTCATATTTCTGATCACAAAATACAAGATCACGACTGCTACTAATACCAAAAACAGACCGATCCAATTCAAAAAGGCCTCTTTGAGGGAAAATCTTTGCTTTACCTGTTCTGCATCTTTCACAAAAACACTCCTATCCAGTGAGAGAATATGTGTACTCTCCATCTACTTCCTTCAATATCTTATTTAGTATACTTGGTTTTGTCTTGTTTTGCAACCGAAGATTCTATTTAAAAGCAGAAGAACCTGCATTACGCAGGTTCCTCCACTTTTCATTTATTAATTGGGAATATTAATATGAAAGCACGCTTATACTTCAAACAATAACTCGCCATATGTAGGTACCGGCCAGAATTCCTCATCCACGATCATTTCCAACTCATCAATTGGTGCACGAAGTTCTGTCATTGCAGGGAATACTACCTCACGGAAGTACATAGCCTGCTCCTGTCCCTCACTCTTAGCAGCTGCAAGAGACTCTACATTTTCCAAGTTAGCCAATGCACTCTGTGCCTTTGCAAGCAATGCAGAACATCTCGTCAAAAGATCTTTCTGAACAGAAACATCTGCACTATCGCAAGCCGCTGTGATGCTATTGATCGAATCAGCCAAAGTTGTTACATAACTGATAACTGCCGGAATATACTGCTTACCAGCCATATCAATCATTGTCTTTGCCTCAATATTGATCGTCTTAGAATAAGTCTCATAATTGATCTCTGCACGAGACTCAAGCTCTGTCTTAGTCATGACGCCCTGTCTCTCAAACATAGAGATTGTCTTATCAGTAACAAGATATGGAATTGCCTCTACGAAAGACTTTACATTTGGAAGACCACGTTTCTCTGCTTCAGCAACCCACTCATCCGAGTATCCATCACCGTTAAAGATAACTCTCTGATGCTCGGTAACAGTTTTCTTGATCAATTCGTTGACTGCTGCATCGAAGTCATCCGCCTTTTCCAATTCGTCAGCGAACTGATTAAGTACATCTGCAACCATTGTATTCAAGATGAAATTCACACCTGCAATTGACATTGAAGAACCTAACATACGGAACTCAAATTTATTACCGGTGAAGGCAAATGGTGATGTACGGTTACGATCTGTCGCATCCTTACGAAGTACCGGAAGTACATGAACACCTGTATCCAGTTTAGTACCATGAATGGAAGAAGAAAGATCTCCACGCACGATCTGTTCGATAATATCTTCAAGCTGTTCTCCCAAGAAGATAGAAATAATAGCCGGTGGTGCCTCATTAGCACCAAGTCGATGATCATTGCCCGGATTAGAAGCAGACAGACGAAGCAATTCTGCGTTCTCATCTACTGCTTTAATAACTGCGGCTAAGAACAAAAGGAACTTAGTATTCTCATGAGGTTTCTTGCCCGGATCCAACAAGTTGATACCGGTATCCGTTACGATAGACCAGTTGTTATGCTTACCGGAACCATTTACTCCTGCAAACGGTTTCTCATGCAGCAGACACTCCATACCGTGTCTCTTCGCTACCTTTTTCATGATTTCCATAACTAACTGGTTATGGTCTGTCGAAATATTGGCAGTAGTGAAGATCGGTGCCATCTCGTGCTGTGCCGGAGCCACCTCATTATGCTGTGTCTTCGCAAGAATGCCGAGTTTCCATAACTCTTCATTCAAATCTTTCATAAAGGAAGCAATACGCTCTTTAATCGTACCAAAATAGTGGTCATCTAACTCCTGTCCCTTCGGTGCCGGTGCTCCAAATAAAGTACGTCCGCTAAAGATCAAATCCTTACGCTGCAGATATTTTTCTCTATCGACCAAAAAATACTCCTGCTCTGGTCCAACGGAACAAGATACTTTTTTGACATCGTCATAACCAAACAGCTTCATAATACGAACTGCCTGCTTGCTGATCGCCTCCATAGAACGAAGCAGTGGAGTTTTCTTATCAAGTGCCTCACCTGTATAAGAACAGAACGCTGTTGGAATGCATAAAGTCACTCCTGCTGCATCCTCTTTCAAGAATGCCGGTGAAGTACAATCCCAGGCTGTATATCCTCTAGCCTCAAATGTTGCACGAATACCACCGGATGGGAATGAAGATGCATCTGGCTCACCTTTGATTAACTCCTTACCTGAGAATTCCAATACCGGTCTGCTCTTAGATGCCGGACTAAGGAAAGAATCATGTTTCTCAGCAGTTACGCCTGTCATCGGCTGGAACCAATGTGTGTAATGTGTTGCACCGTGTTCAAGTGCCCATTCCTTCATTGCATGTGCAACGACATTGGCGATGTCTACATCCAGATCCTCACCATTCTCCAGCGTCTTCTTCCAGGATTTATACACATCCTTTGGAAGCTTTGCCTGCATCACTTCATCGTTGAACACGTTTTTCCCATAAACCTGCTCAAGTACGTTGTTTTCCATGTTACTACCTTCCTTTCATATTAATATGTAGTTTACAATAAGGTTTGTATATTTTATGATGTCTGCTCACTCACCATGCTGTCCGTCTTGTTGTCCATCACTGTTGTCATTTCCTGCTGTCAACGTGAACTGACACCGAAGCCACGTCTATGATGTCTCACAAACCTTATATACTTCGTTGAATCAACAGATTACCACTCCATTTTAGCATCTTTTCTTAAGATTCTAAAGTGTAATGCCAATTTCCAAAAAAAAAGACGCACCCAAATAAATTTGAGAACGCCGTTGTTCTTGTCTGTTATTTATTCAACTGCTGATACTATAGCACACTTTTTTTGGTTTGAAAAGTGTTTTTTTAATTTTTTTAGAAAATTAGTTTCAAACAGCCATTTCATTTATATTATTTAACAGTTTGTCAGCGCTAACTTATTTTGTGAAGCTGAACTCGCTGAATCGCCAGTCCTCCCTCTCCTTTTGATCAGTCCCCTTTTCATGGCTTTCTGTTGATTTTCATTAGACGCATGGTAAAATAAATACAGTTCTATCGGTATAAGCTACCGAAGATATCACATTATTAATGATAAATAAATATGAATGGAGATATTGCATATGAATAGTAAAAAAATTGTTGTTGCATTAGGTCACAGTGCCTTGGGAAAAACATTCCCGGAACAAAAAGAAGCTGTCAAAAACGCTGCTGCTGCAATTGCAGATCTGATCGAAGCAAAATATCAGGTTGTGATCACACACAGCAATGGTCCACAGGTCGGCATGATACACTCTGCAATGACAGAGTACAGCCGTTTGGAACCAAGCAACACCGTAGCACCTATGTCTATTTGCAGCGCAATGAGTCAAGGTTATATCGGCTATGATCTTCAAAATGAAATCCGCACGGAATTGCTTAACCGCGGCATCTACAAACCGGTATCTACTTTGATCACACAGGTTCGTGTAGATCCATTTGATGCAGCTTTTAGCTATCCATCAAAAGAAATCGGTCGTTTTATGACAGAAGCAGAGGCTAAAAAAGAAAAAGATAAAGGTAATCATGTAAAGGAAGTTCCTGGTAAAGGTTATCAGCGTGTCATCGCTGCCCCACGTCCGATTGAAATTTACGAGCTTGATGCAATCAAGGCATTAATGGATGCAGAGCAGATCGTCATCGCTGCCGGTGGCGGAGGCATTCCGGTACTGCAGCAGGGCACACGTCTAAAGGGCGCTAGCGCTGTTATCGAAAAGGATGTAACAAGCGCATGCTTAGCAGAAAGTCTGGATGCAGACATCTTATTGTTACTTACCGGTGTTGAAAAAGTCGCATTGAACTATGGCACTTCAACAGAAACACCATTAGATGCAATGAGCGTAGAAGATGCAACAAAATACATTAATGAGAATCAATTTTCTTCCGGTGCAATGCTGCCTAAGGTCGAAGCAGCCGTTTCTTTTGCTTCTTCCGGCAATGGTCGCAAATCGATCATTACAAGCATTGACACTGCATTGGCCGGTGTTCAAGGTAAAACCGGTACTGTGATCACCTGTTGATCCCACTTATAAACATGATCGGTCTCAGACTTCATACAGCCGACAAGCTGTCATCGAATTTTGAATGGGACGCAAAAAAACGCTATCGTACATAATACACGATAGCGTTTTCCTGTTTTAAATATAAGTTACTAACTCAAACTTCCCATACCTCAAATTCTTCACAACCACATATCGCTTATTATATCGAAGAATATTGAAAGGGACTTTGCAATCCTAGCTGTGCTGCTGATATTTATCAGTGTGCAGCAAAATGGATTTCACTTTTTTCTTTCCTTTATAGATATCCAGATAAGCTTTTGCGCTAACACTGGAAAGCTGTACTGCTCGCGGCTTATATTGATACCCTTTCAGTGCATTCTTATAAGATTTCACTTCAAAGATCAAACGATTTTTCTTCGTTTTCGCATAGATCATGATCGGTACATCCAGTGTATTGGTAATCTTTAAATCTTTAACACCTTCTGATATTGCCGCATCTAACCCCAATGGCACATAATGCACCGGCATGCTGTGCGGATAGCGCTTTGCCGGCAATATTCCGGCACGCAGGATCGCATTGTACGCTGTTGTAGATATTTGACAAATTCCACCGCCATCCGTTTGCACTACCTGTCCCCGCAAATACGAATTTGCTTTACGAAAAGCCTGGCCATCCGAGTTATCATGGATCCTCTCATCAAAGGAACAGCTTTCTCCCGGCAGCAAACAAATGCCATTGACACGAGATACTCCCACTTGAATATTATGCCCACGATCCGTCGTATGTACAAATGTCGTCTCAAACGAAGAAATCACGGTGTTAATCTTTTTAAGATCTTTTGGATACCAGCTCGGTTTCACAACACTCGTCGCATAACTATTTTCATAATCTTTCTGCTCACTACTATTTAAATAGGTTTTCAAATCTTTTTGGATAGCATCTAAATCTAATGTCTGACCATCCTTCGTACCTGTAATCTTGCCATTTGCCTTCATATGTGCATTAGTAACCGGGATCACATACTTGGATTGTAATGATGACCGTACTGCCTTCAGTCCCTTAGAAGAAGATTTACATTCAATTGTAATCTTTTCTGCAGAAGGTTTCATCTCCTGTTGAATGATCGCATACTGATCCAATACAGAAAGTTCCTTGTCCATTGCGATCAGCCTTTGAGCAAGTTTATCTTCCTCCCCCGGCTTAAACTTCGTACCATCACTGCAAACATAACGGATCTTTTCTTTACAGTCTTTCATAGAGTACGTCTGTGCTTCCCCATCTACTGTGATCGTCACTTTTCGTTCGCTATATTTCTGCATTACTGCTTTGAGTAGCGGTGTGATCTGCTCTGCCGTTTTACCGGACAGCTCCGTATCCAGTATCCATTTATTTCCATAGGTTTTATCTGCATGGGAAGTTACTTTATCGTTCATCAGTTTTTCCTGCTTTGCATGCTCTGCTGCAGCTTGATTCCTCTGATGCTCCGCATACATCGCTCTGCCTGCAAAACCTCCCCCAACAAGAGCCAAAGCAATAGCTGCTCCTATTACTATCTGATATCCCTTCTTCATAACAATCCTCTTCCTCCATATCTGATGTAATATAATACTTTCTACTAACGGATGTATATATTAGCATAAATATGTTACAAATATTCATCAAGAATGTTACATTTGTGTGATTTCTTATTTTGTTATGTCTCTGATGTATACATGCCTGAAGGATTGCCCCGGATGTCTGTGTTAAAAACAAAACAGACGTTATGCTATAACGCATAACGCCTGTCCAATACGTCCGTCCGTCTATGAAACTACTTATTTAACGATCTCTTTAACCTTAGCAGCTTTACCAACGCGGTCACGAAGATAGAACAATTTTGCTCTTCTAGCTTTACCTCTGCGTACTACCTCGATCTTATCAATAATCGGGGAATGCAATGGCCAAGTCTTCTCTACGCCTACACCGTTTGAAAGTTTTCTAACTGTAAATGTCTCGCGAGCTCCACCGTTCTGTCTCTTAAGAACAGTTCCCTCGTATACCTGGATACGCTCTCTGGAACCCTCAATAACCTTTGCGTATACCTTTACGGTATCACCTACATTAAAATCTGTGATGTCAGACTTTAACTGTTCGTTTTCAATCGCCTTAATAATATCGTTCATGTTGAACCTCCTTTTTGATGTTGACATTCTTAATACTTTTGTGCTTTTTGCAACCGTAACAGCGGAATATCTCTACTCACAACTTCAACAGAATACCACACTCTGCAATATATTGCAAGAAATATTTTTTATAAAAACAGTTCTTTGATTTCTTCCATCGTCAACTGTGTTACAAAACTCTCCCCTGCCTGGATCAACTGATCAGAAAGCTGTTTTTTGCGTTTCTGCAATTCATAGATCTTTTCCTCGATCGAATCTTTCATCACATATTTGATCACTTGTACTTTCTTCTTTTGTCCAATGCGGTATGCACGATCCGTTGCCTGATCCTCAACTGCCGGATTCCACCACGGATCAAAATGGATCACAGTATCAGCTCCTGTCAGATTCAAACCGGTTCCTCCCGCTTTCAAGGAGATCAAAAACACTTTGACTTCACCGCGGTTAAACTCCTTGACCTCGCGTTTACGCTCCTGCGCGCTGGTCGATCCCGCCAAATAGAAAAACGGAATATTTCTTTGTTTCAACTCGTGCGCAATAATTGAAAGCATTGAAGTAAATTGTGAAAAAACGATCACACTGTGACCACCCTCCAATATATCCGGTAATTGCTCCATAAGCAGATCCAGCTTGCCGCTTCCACCATGATAATTTGATGCAAACGTTGCCGGATGACAACAGATCTGACGAAGTCTGGTCAATGCCGCTAATACCTGCATACGATTGCCGCCAGGTGTATTCTCCTCATCTCCGGCCAACTCCATTTGAATGCGTGCCAAATACGATTCATAGATCTTACGCTGCTTGGCGCCCATTTCTGCCATACGTCTGGTTTCAATCTTATCCGGCAGTTCGGTAAGTACCTCTTTCTTCATACGCCGTAACACAAAAGGACGGATCTTACGTCGTAATTTTTGCATTTGAACAGAATCGTGATCGCGCAGTATCGGCTTCTCATAACATTCTTCAAATTGTCGATATCTGCCAAAAAATCCCGGCATAACAAAATCAAAGATTGACCATAATTCTGACAATGTATTCTCAATCGGTGTACCTGTCAATGCAAACCGATGCTTTGCCTGCACAGCCTTTACCGCCTTTGCGCCCAACGAGGTTGGATTTTTGATAAATTGTGCCTCATCAATAAAGCACGCATCAAAGATCTGCGCTTTGTAAAGATCAACATCCTTACGAATCAATGGATAGGTAGTGATCCATACCGGAACATCTGTACTCTGCTGCATCAGATCTGCACGTTCCTGTGGTGTTCCTGAAATGATCTGTGTGGCGATCTGCGGTGCAAATTTTGAAAACTCGTCCTGCCAATTGTACGCCAGCGAAGTCGGACATACGATCAAGGTACGGGTACCTGGATTCGCCAATACATAGGTAATTGTCTGCAATGTCTTACCAAGTCCCATATCATCTGCCAAAATCCCACCCATTCCATAATGAGCCAAGGAACACAACCAGCGATATCCCGTTATCTGATAAGGCCGCAGTATATCTTCCATACCGTTTGGCAGCTCCCAATTGGTTTTATCCGGATTTTTCAGATCTTCCAATAACTGTTTATACCCCGCATCTCTCGTAATTCGCTGGGTATGCGGAAGCAGCTCATCCACCTCCATCACAGCTGTCTGCGAGAAAGCAATCTTATTATCCTCCGTCACCTCTCCTATCGACAACAGATCCCGCAATTCATCAATCTGCTTATCTTCTGTCATCAGATTAACAAAAGCACCACTTTTCAAGCGATAATACTTCTTTTTTAATTTGAGCGAACGGAAGAAATCTCTTAGCTCTTCCTTAGGAATATGCCCATAGTCAACATCCATTTCCAACAAATTAATATCTGTGTTGAGTCGGATTCCTGCCGATAGCATTCCTACTTTCTTGATGGAATTCGCCTTATATTCTTTTGAATAAAAAACTTCAAACTGACGACATAGATCTTGCATCCCTTCCGTCATCAACTGAAATATCTCGTCTTCCTTCGTCAGAACAAACTGCTCTCTGCGCACCGAAAAATGCTTATCATACATCAACCGCAAAAGCTGTTCCTCTTCTTCACGATCACGTACTAAAATATAACTTCCTTTATGCTCATCTTGCAAAGGATTGACCTCATGCTCTCCATAAGCAAATATCATACGGGCCACTAAAACCGGTCTTTGTCTGCTTCGGTCTATATCAAAATACAATTTAGGCTGGAGCTGTTCCACAATATAATGATCCTTGATCTTCTCCGGCACTTGAATATTCATGGTTTTTTTGATCACCGGCAATACTTTTTCGATAAAGCTGCCCATATTTTCACCACGAAACTCTAATTCAGATTGTTTTTTGCCAAACAATGTTGTAAAAAATGGACGCAAATTGGCTAAAAACTCCATATCCGGCAGATAAATACCTCCCTGATAACAGAGGATCGAACCATCTTCACAAATAGAGATTATCGGCTCCTGTCCCATATCATGTAAAGACAACACTTCATCTTCCATCTGCAGTTCCATGGATAACTTTGGATTCGAACACATAATCTCCATATTTTCCATCTTTTTATCCCGAAGAATTATATCACAGTGTAATCCCTCTGCAAGACGTAACAGTTTGCAAAGCATATTTTGTGATACGACCAATTCCTGTCGATTAAATAGATTCGAATAATACGTCTTACCTAATGTCTCCTGAATCTCGTATATTTCTGTCAGATAAGCCAAAACCGCCGCCGATGTCGGTTCAAACTGACATTCTTCCGGTATATACCGAAATTCTTTGCCTAGTCGGATCTCTTTATGATTATAATAATCCTGAATAAACTTTTTGGTATTGGATACTTTATACATCTTGCTGCTGCCGGCGTACAGGCCAACAAATGCCTTGGACTGTCTGGACTTTAGCGGTTCATTGACCGTAACCTGCAGTGCCAGATGAAAATACTGCGGTGTCAGTTTGCGATATTCCCGTTTGCGGAAATATTCTATTATCTTGTATGCTGTTTGATCTTCCCAACCGAGATTTTCCAACGCATCTGCTCTCTGCTGATAATCTGCAATAAATAATAATGCAGCCACAACGTGTTTGCAGGCACCCGGATATTTTGCATGAGCCGGACAATTGCAGCTATGCGTGATCTGTTCATCTTCGCCAAATCCAATCGTAACACCATATATATTGCTGCCTTGCACAAATGCATGATACTGCTTGGTAGCTTCATTCCACGTCACATCAGACACTGCATGCGCCGCATAATAACGCATTCCGCGGTAGTAAACAGTCTCCGTCGTGGCAAGTCTTCTAATTGCCTCTCTTGTGATCTTATACATGCATTATACCCTCATTCCTATACTAATCGTTCAACAAATGAAATTTATCTGCAACGATTGACATTTTTCGTCCCATCGGGAACTCATAAAGCTCTGACCTGGAAAGTCCCTGCAACTTCAATACCAAAGCAAAGTAACTTGCAACCGCCACAACCAATGCAGGTACGATTGCAACATAAATACGATGGCTGACAATGAAAAACAACTCGTATACAACGAACGTCAGTATTCCCATTACCACCGAAGACAAAAACGGGACACAGAATGTTTTTACTACTTCCTGTTTGAATCCTAAATTTCTGCTGACGCTTCTGCCATTTAAGAAACAAACGACTAACGGATAAGTTACATTACCAAATACCAACGCATACGCTCCCATTCCGGTAAAACGAAGCAGTGTAAACACGACAACGACATGAATTGCTAATGATATCAAAGAATGGATGACCGGCAGATTCATCCGGTCAATACTCTGCAGCACCCCACTTGTCACAGTTGACAATGCATAGAAGATAATACACGTCGATCCTGTCATTAGCATCATTCCTCCTGTCACATAATCGGATGCCGGGAACAGCAGACGTATGATCGGCTGTGCCAATATTGCTAATCCAACTGCAGATGGAAATGCAATGATCATATTAAATTTAACCGCCATCGTCACTTTGTCTTTGATCGCACGACGATCCCCGGTCGTAACCGATGCCACCAAACTAGGAATCATAGAAGATGCGATTGCCGTTGATACTGCAATCGGTACACTGACTAACAAACGATACTTTGTACTGTAAATACCTTGCAAAGTACTAATTACGGTAGCATTCACACCTCTGGCTTCCATCGCAAAGTTAAATATTGTAACATCGATAATTCCACTAAGCTGATATACCGTCTGGCTGAGTATGATAGGAATGACCGTCCAAAGGATCAACTTATAATAATCTGCAGCAGATTCCCTAGGTGTAATTCGATCCCTACGCGCCTGTCTGCGAAGAACCGGGCGATACAAAGTATAGATCATACCTAAAAACAGTAAAGCAGACGCTGCACCGAGCAGAGTTCCTACCGTACCACCGGCAGCACCCCACGCTGACAAGTTTTTGGAAGCACTGTGATCACTCATCAAATAATATGCAGCCACAATACTAACCACTGCGTTGACAATCTGTTCTAATATCTGTGAAACTGCCGTAGGAAGCATTGTATTTTTTCCTTGAAACAGTCCACGCAGCGTACCCATTACAGCTACGACAAAAATTGTCGGTGCCAGCACACGCAGTGGAATAGATATTCCCTGAAAACTTGAGAAAAAAGTTCTCTCAATCCAACCGGCTCCAAAGAATACAAAAAGTGCCATTAATCCGCCGGAAAAAATCGAAAAGACCATGGAGTAACGAAATACCCGGTAAGCTCCTTTGTATTCTTTTTTGGTGCATTTTGCCGAAACCATCTTAGACACTGCCATCGGCATTCCGTAAGAGGAAATGATCAATAAAATATTGTATACCTCAAACGCTGCGGAATAGATTCCATTACCGGCATCTCCAATAATATTTGCGAGCGGGATACGGTAAAACATACCGATCAAACGAACTAAAATTGATGCGGCTGCAAGAATACTTCCCTGCTTCAAAAATCCTTCTGCTTTGTTTTGATTCGCTTCCATGTTTTTTACTTACTCCTCCTAATTTCTTGTAATTCCAAGGGTATCTAATACCTCTTTTTGTTTGGCCTCCATAACGAGTCGTTCCTCATCCTCCATGTGATCATATCCCAATAAATGTAACATACTGTGGGCTACCAAAAAGCAGATCTCACGACGCACGGAATGCCCATACTCTTTTGCCTGCTCATCCGCACGTTCTAACGATATGATAATGTCTCCTAACAATAATTCTCCGCTTTCCGGATTGAAGCAGGAGATCTGTGCCTCTTCTGTTTCCAAATAGTCATAATCTGCCGGTTCTTTATAATCCACCATCGGAAATGATAATACATCCGTCGGCACATCCAATTCACGAAACTCACGATTGATCATCCTTATCCCATCATTATCCGTAAACGTGATATTTACTTCGCATTCATATGGGCAATGTTCCAAAGACAGCGTCTGCTGTATCACCCGTTCTATATCCTCATTTAACTGTACAGGAAGATCACTCTCGACATCCTGCTCCATTAGTATTGTCATTCTTATCCTCCATTCCTTTCCAACATTGCAGAACCATCTGTGCTGCAGCACATTGATCTGCTTTACGCCAAATACATCAGCCATTAAAATACTGCTTTATATAAAAATGTTGTAATTTATCAATCTGTTGTTGTGACAATCCGGACTCTGATAAAGTTCCTTTCGATAAACGATTCTGAAAGATTCCTTCTACCAGCTTCTGTGTAGAAACACCTTCCTTCTGACCGCTTTTTTCCAAATATTCATTCGTTGACACAATACAGTCTGTAAACAGTACAATAGCCGCTTCCAAAGACTTTGGTTTTTCATGCCGCATACTGTGCTGTCTGATAATATCCGTCAATTCCTTCGGGAAATCATATTCCTCCGCAAGTTTAACACCTGCATCAATATAATTCGAAACTCCCATAATCCTGCCAATCTCATGATATAGGCCGCCAGCCTGCGCCAACAATACATTTCCTCCCATATGTCTGGCCGCTTGCGCTGACACACTGCTGATCGTCATCGAATGTATAAACAACTGTCCGGAAAATTCCTGCAGCCGCAATAACAATCCAAAATCAGCCTCTAATATAAGGCTCAATTTTTTGTTCAATTCCTGCTGCTTCGCTAACTCTGTTTCTGTCATCTTTCCAGAATGTTGGCGATAAAATACATACCACCACACAAACAGAAACAACAGGATTATGCTTCCATACTCCATTAAGATCTTTTGTGGAGTGTTCTTAAACTCTTGCAATATTGACGGCAGCATAAACTGATGCCGCAATATCTGTAATACACTTTCCAACACTAACATCAAAATACCAACATACGATAACACACGTCCGGTAAGCTCTTGTGATAAAAGCCATATGCAGACAAACCCGAAAAATGTAACGATCAACAGCTCTCTTGCGCTGAAAGACGCACTGTGCAGCAACAAATTTTGCGACAGCAGCGCAATAAAAAGAATAACAGACTGTTCAATACCACTTCCGATCGAAACCATAATGACCGGCAGCAGCCACAAATATCCCAACGACTGCCAGGCACTGCATGCTAACATGACATTGGACAGCGCAAACAAAAAGACCAGGATAAGCTTGTCCTGTAAGCTGTGACCTCTTACTTCTTGTATATAGCCGGAAAATTTGTGCCACAAAAAAACAATAAGCAGTGAAAACACAACATTTGCTGTCCAGACATAGATCGGTTGATGTTGAGTAAAGCCCTGCAACGCACTTCCAAATGCTATCGACAAATACATGCCTATCCAAAAAAGAAGTTTACGCTGGTATATTCTGCGCCACATGCTCTTCCATCCTCCTCATCTATCTGTGTCCGGTTTTTCTATGTTCAGCACCCCGGTTTTCTTTGAACTGATTTCTTTTACGCTGTTTTTCCATACGTTTATCGTAATCATCATATGCCTTAACGATCTGCTGAACCAGCGGATGACGTACTACATCCTGATTAGTCATATGTGCAATACCTATGTCCTCAACCTTGCCAAGTACATCTAACGCCTGATCCAGACCTGAAGTTGTTCCGCTCGGCAGATCCTTCTGAGTCAGATCACCGGTAATAATTACCTTCGAACCAAATCCAATACGTGTTAAAAACATTTTCATCTGCGCCGGCGTCGTGTTTTGCGCCTCATCAAGAATAATATAGGAATTATCCAGCGTTCTTCCTCGCATATATGCCAATGGCGCAACTTCGATCAAGCCCTTCTCTACATTGCGCAAATAACTGTCTGCACCCATGATCTGATGTAATGCATCATAAAGCGGACGAAGATAGGGATCAACTTTACTTTGCAGATCCCCCGGTAAAAAACCAAGTTTTTCTCCTGCTTCGATCGCCGGTCTGGTCAATATAATACGACTTACCTCATCACGCTTAAATGCCTCGATCGCCATCGCCATCGCCAAATATGTCTTACCGGTCCCGGCAGGGCCTATGCCAAATACGATCATTTTCTTGCGAATAAGATCAATATACGCCTTTTGTCCTGCTGTTTTCGGTTTCACCGGCTTTCCCTGAATCGTATGACAGATAATATCAGAATCTATTGATACCAAATCCGGTGTACGATGCTCAAGAATCATTCCAAGCGCATAGTTCACATTTTGTTCCGTCACTGTATTGCCACGTCTTGCAAGCTCTAACAGCTGCATCAGCACGCTCTCCGCCTGCTTGACATCCGCTGCCTCACCGATCAGTTTTAACGTACCGTCTCTTGCCACCATCGTAACATTAAGTGCACGTTCTATTTTCTTTAAGTGTTCATCCAGCTTACCAAATACATTAGCCTCGAGTGCAGCCGGAATCTCAATGAGCGTTTCCATAATTGCCATCTGTTTTTATTTCCTCTTTCTGTTTCTTCCTTTCGGAAACTGATATTTTATGGTATTTATGATGCGAAGACCGCCATATAACCGTATCTTTCAGTTTGTACCCGCTACCAAGGACCTGAAATTCCGGAGCTGTCTCCTGAATCTGATACCCGTCTTCCTCTTGACGGCGAATATATTCCCGATGCAGGTTCAACAGTTTCTTCTTCGCCTGTTTCCGCGTATACACCATTTTTTTGGAATACATCTCCTGATAAGATGCCTTCACCCAATAAAAAGGAGAACGCGGTATCACTTTTGAGCATAGTTGCCCACTCTCAGTAATTATAGCATATTTCCTATCACTTTCCAAACGATTTAACGGATTATGCAAAAAAAATCGATTTTGCTGATATCGAAGACAATACACATTCTTTTTGTGTTTCTCAAGGCCGTGCTTTTGGTATGTCTTGCTCAAATACTTGTTATATTCTTTCTTTCCCTCGATCACCACAGTTCCTTTCGCACGTACAAAACGAATATTCTGAATTACATCGCCATCTCCGATCACTTCTACCTTACCTGAAATTAAAACATCGCCTTTTTTTACTTTTGCTCCGGCATGTACCTGCGGCGTTCCCTCCCTAGTGACAATAGAGATTACTTTACCATCGTGTGCAGCGATAAGATCAGCCGCCGAAGAAGCATCTTTTTTTTCTTTCATTAACGTTACTTCCTGCAATCGAACAAACAAACAGCTTCCTTTTTTTTCAACAGAAACCCATCCAATATCCTGATATCTTCTTCGGATCTGTTTGGCAAGCTCTGTGCAGCTTAAACCTTTTGACGGCATTCCCATATACACACCGCTCTCATTTAGAAAACGCCGCAAACTTTCTTCGGTATGATATTGTTCTCCTTCAAATGATATGCCCCATATTCTGCCTGCCAAAAATATTATTCCGGCAAGAAACAAAATGAGCCCGGCAAAAAAACTTGCTCTTTTCTGTATGCTACTCAGCAAAAAAGGGCCGCCGTGACGCTTTACAACAATGGGTACTGCATGTGTTTTCCGAACGATCGGACGCAATCTCCAAAAATTTTTTAAGGATATATCTGCATATAGGTGTTTACGTTTTGTATCCCAATAAACATTCCAAAGCGGAATTTCTTTATACCTGCACATATTAACAAACCGCTCAATTTCTCCATCTCGAAGCCGTATTGTTACATAGCCCGCAAGCCATCCGATTACTTTATGTACCATGAAAGCCCTCATTTCCACACTGAAACCATCCAATTAATATCACAAAAAACGCCCCTTATACAACTTACAGCCATGCATTCAAACTTCTCACCTCAAAAACCATCATGTCATAATAAGCAATATGTGACCCGATAGCAGCTTTTGATGTGCGAAGTTTGGATTGTATATATAATGGGGCTAGTGATATTCTATGGTGCCGATTTCTCCTACAACACACATGCCGTCATCCCGAAAATATGCAATGACTAAATTTCTGCCAATAATATGGATCCGCCCTGTCTTTGTCTGAATCCGTATCAAGGAGTCCGTATACTCTATTATATTCCGATAATTTTCAATACATAACCTGCCTCTGCCATATCCCATTAATAATGGTGCTCCGGCAATAATATCTTCCGACATTTGAAACTTTCTGGAAATGGCAGACGCAATCTTTGGTTCTTCATCCGCAGGTTTAACATGTGCCTTCGGATGATGTTTATGCCTATTCCCACGTTTTCCAAGTGTTGTCACCTGTATTCTCCCATCCTGCTGCTTCCTCCTTATATTCTATGCAACAGTCCCAAATTGTTACCTCTGTTTGCATTGCGTAATCTTTTTAAATACGCTATACTTATATAGGCTTTTTGTATTTTAGCTGGGAAAGGACACGAATTATGCATGAGAAATATGACCGCGATATGATCGATCTGTTGCGAAGCATTCAGAATATTGATTATATTGAGCCGGATGAGATTCCGAACATTGATTTGTATATGGATCAGATCACAACTTTTATGGACGATCACTTAAAATCCTCCAAGCGATTTGAGGATGATAAGATCCTAACAAAGACAATGATCAATAATTACTCTAAGAACAATCTTCTCCCACCTTCGGAGAAGAAAAAATATTCTCCGGAGCATATGGTGTTACTGCTGTTTATCTATTACTTTAAGAACTTTTTGTCGATCAATGATATCCAAAGCATTTTGGCACCGATCACAAAACGTTTTTTTCACTCCGAAAATGGTCGTAACTTAAATACCGTTTATGAAGAGATTTTTCAACGACAATACGAAAATATTGACTTTGAAGTACGTGATATGATCCGCAAACTGCGCGACTCTAATAAGGCATTTGCGGATATTGAGGATGATGAAGAAAGGAAACTCCTGAGCAACTTTGCTTTTATCTGCTCACTATCTTTTGATATTTGGGTAAAGAAAAGCGTGATCGAATCGATCATTGATAAAGATATGATGGATCAAAAGAAATCGAACAGCAAAAAGAAAAACTAACATCTGATCATCACAAAAGACTCTGGGGAACAATGTTGAATCATTGTTCCCCAGAGTCTTTTTACAATTCATCAGAGACTTAACAAAGAAAGATGATGTGGTATGGGAAGTTTGAATCATTAAATATCAAGTTCTAATTGAACTTCTTCTTCTGCCTCCAGCTTAAAATCCTCAATCTTTTCCGGATTGACAACCGGAAGATCATCTAATGACTCAATACCAAAGTTCCGCAAAAATTCCTCAGTCGTCGCAAAAAGGATTGGTCGTCCCGGTGCATCCAGGCGACCTGCTTCGCAAACCAGATTATACTCCACTAATTTGTTGACCGAATGATCCGATTTCACACCTCGGATATGTTCGATCTCCACCTTTGTGATCGGCTGCTTATAAGCGATGATCGACAACGTTTCCAACAATACATCCGTTAAAACATGCTTTTTCGGAACATGGGCAATACGGACGATCGCCTCATACATATCTGCTTTCGTACACATCTGAAACGCACCATCCAGTTCTATGATCTGAATACCACGATCCTCTGCCGCATAATTATCCATCATGCTGCGGATCACCTTGCGGCATGTATCCTCATCCTGCTCTGTTGCCGCTGCGATCCTTTCCAATTCTACTGCCTCTCCCATTGTAAAGAGAATAGCCTCTATTTTAGCTTCTAGCTCCGAAAGTTTCACACCAAACGGACCTCCTTTCTCACTCTATCCGCTTACGATCACTACTCACTGGAAGGAATGATCTCTCCCTCGTATTTTACGGTATTGTCATAAGTTATATAAATATCATCAAAGATATTTTCCTGAACGATCTTTAATTTGCCGACTTTCATCAATTCCAAAATTCCCAAAAAGCTTACAATGATCATCGTCTTGCTTGGCTGGCTTTCTAGCATCTGGCGAAACGAAAATTTTTGATGAAGCATTGCATACTCTTCGATAAACAGCATACGATCCGCCAGTGTAACAGATTCTTTCTCAATCTTACCAAACTTACTTCGGATCGGATCGATCTTATCGACTTGTTTCTTCATCACAGAATGAAAAATTGTCTGCAATTTTGCCAATGTAACATCTGACAACAATTCTTCAACATTGACTTCTTCTTTGATGTCTGCAATTTCTGCGGGGATCGTAGATTCTTTGAACAGCAATCTTGCTGCATCCATCTGCTTATCCTTTAACTCATAAGACGCATACTTATATGTCTTGTACTCTAACAAGCGCTCTACCAATTCCGCACGGGGATCTTCCGGCTCACCCTCCTCGGTCACCTCTACCGGAAGAAGCATTTTGGACTTTATCTTTAACAGCGTTGCCGCCATCACCAAAAAATCGCTCATAACATCCATGTCCTTGCGATCCATTTGTGCGATGATCTCCAAATATTGCTCCGTGATCTGCACGATCGGAATGTCAAAAATATCTATTTTATTTTTTTCAATCAGATGCAGTAACAAGTCTAGCGGTCCGTCAAACGCATCTAACTTTACCGAAATCACACTGGAATCCATCGCCACTTCTATCTCCTTTGGTTTTAAAGTTATTGGGATCAATGATTACTTGTAATAATCAAACTGCAGATCATACATACGTACGGTATCTCCCTCTTCAATGCCAAGACGTTCCAGTTCCTCCAAAATACCACTGGTCTTAAGGAACTTCTGGAAAAACTGGAATCCCTTTTCAGAGTCCAGATTCGTATAGCCTAACATTCGCTCAATACGCGGGCCTTCTACAACATACATATTATCTTTTTCGTCATATTCTACGGTATATGGTTCATCCGCAAAATCCATCTCATCTAGAACAAACTCGCGCTCAAAGACCGTCGGTTCTTCATGAATATCATCTAACATCTTTTTCACATGATACAACAGTTCTTTGACACCCTTACCGCTAACTGCAGAAATCGGGAATACCGGTATTCCCTTTGGCTCAAATTCTTCACGAAGCAGGCTGATCACGGTATCTTCTTCAGTCCCATAAAATACGTCTGTTTTATTCGCTGCGATCACTTGTGGACGTGCCGCAAGCTCCTCGCTGTATTTCTTTAATTCCTGATTAATAATATTAATATCATTGAGCGGATCTCTTCCCTCAGTGGATGCAGCATCTACCATATGGATAAACACCTTCGTCCGTTCAATATGACGCAGAAATTCATGGCCTAAACCGATACCGTCTGCGGCACCCTCAATGAGACCCGGAATATCTGCGATCACAAAACCATCGGTACCTTCCAGATCAACGACACCAAGCATTGGCTGTAAGGTTGTAAAATGATAATTGGCAATCTTTGGCTTTGCATTGCTGACGCGTGACAGAAACGTTGATTTACCAACATTCGGAAATCCCACCAATCCAACATCTGCGATCGTTTTTAACTCTAATATAACATTTAGCTCTCGCCCCGGCTTACCAGGTTGTGCATACTTTGGCACCTGCATAGTCGGCGTCGCATAATTCATATTTCCCTTACCGCCGCGGCCACCTTTAAGGATAACCTCACGTTTACAGTCATGAGACATATCAACGATCACTTTTCCCGTCTCAGCTTCTTTTACAACTGTGCCTTCCGGTACCTTTACGACCAAATCTGCACCGTCTGCTCCATGGCATCGTCTTCTTCCACCGGGCTGTCCATCCCCCGCAACATACTTTCGGATATGTCGAAAATCATTTAATGTATTCATTCCCGGATCGACTTCAAAGATCAGATCTCCACCGCGGCCACCATCGCCGCCGTCAGGACCTCCTGCAGCCACATACAATTCTCTTCGGAAACTAACATGTCCATCTCCGCCCTTTCCGGAACGGATATATATTTTTGCACTATCTGCAAACATGGGCTCACCTTCCTTCTAGCAATAAAATAACAAATCTCTATCAATATATATTTTATGAAATATGATACAAGCGCTTTACAGTTTGACGCTGCATAACACCACTTCTATCTCTACGAAAAAGAGGCTGTACAATGACAGCCTCTTGTATCGGTAACCGGCTCTACCGGCTCAAAGACTATTTTGCTTCTACTGGATATACGGAAGCCTGCTTCTTGTCTCTACCTTTTCTCTC
Source organism: Clostridium sp. AM49-4BH (assembly GCF_003478335.1). Classification (GTDB taxonomy): domain Bacteria; phylum Bacillota; class Clostridia; order Lachnospirales; family Lachnospiraceae; genus Butyribacter. The sequence goes on along the minus strand of NZ_QUFB01000013.1, from coordinate 18,049 downwards.
AAAACGAACAACACCGTCTACCAATGCAAACAATGTATCGTCACCACCACGTCCTACATTAACGCCTGGGTGAATCTTTGTTCCACGCTGTTTGTAAATGATGTTACCAGCGAGTACAAACTGTCCGTCTGCTCTCTTTGCTCCTAATCTCTTAGACTCGGAATCTCTACCGTTCTTAGTAGAACCCATTCCTTTTTTATGAGCAAATAACTGAAGGTTCATCTTTAACATGTTTCTACACCTCCTGCTTTCTCTTATACTTAATTTTCAGATATCGTTTGCCATATTCTGCTTGTATTCCCTGTAGTCCTAATACAAGCGAACGAAGTAACAATTCGGCTTCAGGGCTGATCTGTTCGGACGTTATTCTCATCTCCACAAGATCCGGCTGCATCGTTGTCGTGACGGTGTCACCTGTAAATTCCTCTATAGAATTGATCGTGTTGATCACCAATGCCGAAACACCGGCGCATACAATATCTTTTCCATATTTGGCATACCTTGCATGACCTTCCATTCGGAAGCCGTCATACACATCCTTTTGCCGTTGATAAATGGTTATATTTATCATTCTGTCACCTATTAAGCGTTGATCTTCTCGATCTTAACCTGTGTGTAAGCCTGTCTGTGACCGTTTTTCTTATGATAACCGGATTTTCTCTTGTATCTGTAAACGATTACTTTCTTAGCCTTACCCTCTTTTACGACAGATGCAGTAACAGTAGCGTTTGCTACGTCTGCGCCAGCCTTAAGGGAGCCATCACTTACAGCAACAATGTTATCAAATGTAACTGTCTCACCAGCTTCTACAGCAAGCTTCTCAACGTTGATCACGTCACCTTCGGAAACTTTATACTGCTTTCCACCTGTTGCAATAATTGCGTACATAGACCTGTTCCTCCTTCATTATTACTCGCTAACTACGGTGTCCGTCCCTGCAAATTCTTACAAAAACAGCACTTCAAGGTACCTCGTTAAGCGGCACACTTGATTAGCTTATCATCATGTCTTAAAAATGTCAATACATTTTGCACAAATATTTGCCATATGTAACAGGCTGTTATTATAGCCTGCTTATACACTAATCCTCTTCCAACATTTGGATCTCCAAATAATCAAAATCTATCTCATCAATAAAGGAGTCCTTTGTAAATCTTGTCTTGTCTCTCCGCTGAAAATCTTGTATATTGCTCTCCAACCAGATAGGCTTGCTCAGATCAAAGGTATAACACATCTCTTCGATCGCATCAAATACTTTGCGGGTACGATTTTTATCCGTAGCAGCATCGCAGATCGTAATATCTTGCAGCAAATGATTGTCTTTCCAAATCTTTCCCCAGATCCGAAACATGTTTGTCCTCCTTTTTCATTATTTTGTCATAATCTTATTAATGTTCTTGATCAGCACTGATATTGTTCCATCGGCGTTTGTGATAAACTCCACCTGATCAATATCTTGATATTGTTCCATTGGGATGTTGATCTCAATACCGGTGTCTGTTTTTAAATACTGTTTTTCAAATTTTTTCGTCGTCTGTTCGCTCTGTGGCTTTACCTCGGCCTTCTCCATATGGTATTTTTCCATTTTGGCATCAAACTCTTCTTTGATCTCCGGTGTACTGCCATACATTTTCTCGCTGATACGCTCAACCTGGATCGCACCATTTTCCTCGATCTCCTGTTTCAAAATGCTTTTCGTTTCCATCTGCTTTACAGGTTCCTCCGAAAAATGCTTTTTGTTGACCTGCTCAACTGCTCTGGTAACGACTGCTAATTTTGTCTTATCGGACATCGCTGCCTTACACTGCAGATACAGTTCGGATAAATAATTTACTTTTTCCCCATTCACTTCGTATTTCTTTTCCACAATGCGGACAGAGAAATCCTGCAAATTGATAATGACAGCCTCGGACAGTTTGGATCCGGATCCCGGCAAAGTTGCCTGATAACGGATAATACTATTTACATTACCGGCTTCCTCTGCATTCGTCATATGCACAAAACTTTCTTTGTAATTCATTTTAAGCAGCGCAAGATATTTCTGTCCGGCAACCTGAAAGGTTACAATTGCCAGATCCGCTGAGGGAATTGCAACATTTGCATTCATGATCCGGTACAATTCGTCTGTCAGACGTTTACTGTCCGCAACGAGATCATCTTCACTAAATTCTTTAACAATGTCATACACCGGAGAATCTTCTTCCTCCGGAAAATAACATTTTTTCATGTCATCTCCTGACATCAATTTAAAGATATGACTCCGAAAGAAATCGTTAATATCCGGCGTTAGATCCAGTTCCTGCTCCGAATAGACCGGATACCCGAGCGTCGCGTCCAAAATATGTACAATACCTCGCCGAATAATAATGTCCTCTTTTTGTTTGACTACTCCTGTTTCCTGAAAGGATATATCCATCTCTGCCTCCTATCCTTTGCTAGTTTGTGATCATTTCCGCGATCTGTTCTCTTGTCACCGGGATCGGTACTGCTGCCAGTTTACGTTCTGATGATGTGATCTCCTTCAAAATAGCTTCTTTTTCTGCATCCGTGATCTCCGGGGTCCCAAGACATTCACGGATCAATCCCTCAAACTGCTCCAAACTGCCAATGCCCAAACTTCTGAGGATCATCATCACCTCAACATCCATCTGTTCCGCAAACAGACGCAAATAACCGGGCAGAAAATATCCCACTGCCTTTCCATGCGGTATCCCCTTATGGTACGTCAGATAATAGCTCATGCCATGCGGAAGTGACGTACCGGTATGTGCGATTGCCATTCCTGCAAGACTGGAAGCTAACATCATATTTTCATAATCTTCCTCTTCCGGATCCATGCCGAGCAACACATTTTTACAGCCACCCCACACTTCAAATCCTGTCATGCAAAGCATACGGCTGTATTCACCGGCATGCGAATTAAAATAGCTTTCAATCAAATGTCCCAACGCATCGATACAAGTATTGGCAAGAACCTGCACAGATGCAGTCTTTAAGTATTTCGGATCGACCAAAGCAAGTTTCGGAAAAATCTTATGTGGAATGCTTTGTTTTGTCTGAATATCATCTCTTGTCAAAATTGCATACGGTGTCACCTCTGACCCTGTTCCACACGTTGTTGGAACTGCTACAACCGGCAATGCACGCAATGTGATTTTCTGATACAAAACTTCACTGGAAGTATCGCGGTTATGGATCATCATTGCAATGGCTTTTGCCGCATCTAACGGGGAGCCTCCCCCTACACCGATCACAAAATCTGCGCCCTGTTCCCTGCCGATCCCGGCTGCATCCATAACCGTTGCGATGGATGGATTTTCTTCAATCCGATCATAAACAATATATTCTGTACCGCATGTTTCCAAAGCGGCCATAACATCTGCAAGTGATCCATTTTGTTTGGAAGAATGGCGTCCGGTTACGATCAACGCCTTTTTACCAAAAGAAGCGATCTCCTCTGCATGATTCGCTACTGCATTCCATTCCTGATACACCTTCGTCGGCATATAAAAGTTCATTGCTGTCATATCAATCCTGTCCTTTCTTTAACTGTTCGTAGAAAGATTTGCGAACTTTTTTGCGAGTTACCTCTACCAGACCTAACGCTGTCATATCGACAACCGTTGTCTGAACGGGATCTTTCGCCGTCGCCCTTTCCAAAGCCTGAAGCACCTTTTCTTTGTGTTCAGGATCTTTCATATCAATAAAATCAATCAATATCATGCCGGAAAGATTTCGCAAACGCAACTGTCTGGCGATCTCCTCTACCGCTTCCATATTGACCTTCAAAAACGTCTTTTCCACATCTTTCTTTTTAGAAATTGCCTTGCCGGTATTCACATCAATAGCGATCAATGCCTCGGTTGGCTGAATGATCAGATAACCACCGCCCCGAAGCCAAACTTTAGGACGTAACACTTTCTCGATCGTCCGGCTGATATCATATACCGCATCCATTTTCCCATGATCCGGATCCCATAGTGTTAGCGGCATACTGTCCTGCAACCCACCGGCTTCCAAATATGTTTGGATCTGAGCATATAATTCTTCATCGTCGGTCAAAATGCCGGTTGACTGACCGCCCAAGCTATCCCTAATTTGGGACAGATAGCCATCTGCTGCACGGTACAACACACTATATACCGTTCGATGTATTCCCTGTTTTGTAATCTGTTCATACTGTTTTACCAGTCCTTCGATCTCGCCCCGAAACGTCATTTCCTCACAGGAGGCACTGTTGGTTCTCGCCACAAACCCATAAGATTCACCGGCATATTCCTGCAAAATGCAGCGTAAATTTTCCCGCTTGTCCTCATCTTGGATCTTTTTTGACACACTCGTTACAATACCATTTTTGCGGGTAAGAACCGCATATCTGCCAGGCAGCTCTATCGCACAGGATACCGTCGGTGGCTTTGTTTTCACTGCCTCCTTTGTCACCTGAACGATCAATTCATCACCGATCAATATACGGTCATCGTTTCTCGGTGTTCCATCGGTATGAATCGGTGCAATCTGTCCTGTCAGAGGAAGATAACCCATCTGTCCTTTGGCAAACTCGACAAAAGCCGCATTAATATTTTTTACTATATTGCGCACTTTGGCAACATAGATATTGCCCAAAATACCGCCATCCGAATCTTCTGCCTGTAATTGAACAATCTTTCCATCCTGCACTCTCGCAAAAAGGATCTTGTCCTCTCTGCGTGTCACTAACAACTCTTCTTTCACGCTATTAACCACGCCTTTCACCTTTTATGCTTTATCATATTCGGACAAAGGCAGCAAACGACATGGTGTTTCTGAAGAAAACGTATGCACCTCGCCTTTTTTGCCATCTGCATCACCATACATTTCCAGTCGATGGATCTGAACATCCAAAAACGAAAAGGTATCTCCGGCAAATGCCGCCATCGCCTCTAAGACCAGCTCCGGTTTTATATTTACCACACTGCCTGCTGTAAGCTGCATATAGAGCAGCGGGCGGTACGCAGACCCCTCCAGGCAGCTCTCTTCGTACTTCAAACCGGTATGCCCCTGCAATTGCTCCAAACCAGTTGATAAGTGATAGATATTATCCCGAATATCTACTTCTTTCTCCGAACGCTTGGTCTTTTTGAGGATCGTGATCGAAGACTGCTCCATAAAGCGGTGCACCAGCTCCTCCAGATCTACTCTCTCCAAAAAGGAAGTCTTGTCCGGTTTGGCCGCGATCATATAATCACAGGCCGCTAACATTGCCATCGACGGTCTTGCATCATCCTTTAAGATGGTAAGATTCCGAACCCGGATTTCCTCATTCATCTGCTCATTCATCTGCTCTACGATCCGGTCAGCATCTTCCACCTGATCCAGCGTCAGATCCATATACTCTCCGTCACTGCTTAATCCGATACCAAGCGGTGAAGAAAAAGACATCAACTGATGCGGTGAAAATCCCTGACTGTAACTGACCGGGATCTGCGCACGTCGAAAAGCCTTCTGAAAATAACGCATAACATCCAAATGTCCAACAAAACGCATCGATCCACACTTGGAAAACTTAATTCTGGTCTTCATCTATTTCCCGTTCCTTTCTAATTTCTCGCCTCAACGCAGACACCACAGCCAAATTTTGCAGCACCACAGCCGGCACATTTTGCGCGGCAGTTTGGTGTCACTTCTTCCGCCAGAGATCGTTTATATTCCCGCAGCATAAACTCCTTCGTTACTCCAATATCAATAAAATCCCACGGAAACAGCTCGTCCTCGTCACGCGTTCTTCCATTGTAAAATGCCATGGTGAGCCCATGATCTTCCATTGCTTTCTGCCAGCGGTCATAGTGGAAATACTCGCTCCACGCATCATAGAAACAGCCATCCTGATATGCTTGAAGGATCACATCATTCAGTCTGCGGTCTCCTCTGGCAAACACACCCTCCAACTCCGATACATCCGCATCATGACAGTTATACTTGATACTCTTTGCATTAAGCTGATTTTTGATCTTGTCCAACAAAAAGAAACGCTTTTCCTTCGCCTGCTCCTTTGTATTCATCGGTGCCCATTGGAACGGTGTAAAAGGCTTTGGTACAAAGATCGACGTACTCGTTACAATGTTTACTTTGCCGTTTCTCTGATCCTTCGGCAACGTATAATATTCTCTGGCAATCTTATCTGACAGCTCTGCGATCCCCGCAATGTCATCTTCCTGCTCTCCCGGAAGTCCTAACATGAAATACAGTTTTACTCGATTCCATCCACCGCGGAACGCATCCATAGCACCTTTTAAGATCACCTCTTCCGTCAAACCTTTGTTGATCACATTACGCATACGCTGTGATCCTGCCTCCGGTGCAAACGTCAGACTACTTTTGCGAATATCCTGTACTTTCGACATTACATCCAACGCAAACGCATCAATACGCAAAGACGGCAGCGAAATATTTACCCCTTTGTCCCGGTATTCATCGATCAGCCAATATACTAATTCCGGCAGTTCCTTGTAATCGCTGGAGCTGAGGGAACTTAAGGAGATCTCATCATACCCCGTGGATTCTAACATTTTTCTGGCATGATCTTTCAAAAATTCCAAGCTGCGCGGACGGATCGGTCGATACAGCATTCCCGCCTGACAAAATCGGCATCCGCGAATACAGCCGCGCTGAATCTCTAATACGACACGTTCCTGTGTTGCCTTGGTATAAGGTACAAGCGGTTTCTCCGGATAAAAGGTGTCTGACATCTTGTCCTCCACCTGCTTTATCACTTTCTTCGGTGCCTCTTCACAAATCGGATAAAAATCTGCCAATGTTCCATCCTCATTGTAACTCGCCTCATAAAACATCGGCACATAAATGCCCGGGATCTGTGCCGCACGTTTGAGAAATGCCACCCTGTCTTCACCGGTCTTTTTCCATTCTTTATACGCATCCATCAGATCAAAATATACCGTCTCTCCTTCTCCGATATAAAACATATCAAAAAAGTCTGCAATCGGTTCCGGATTATACGAGCATGGACCGCCACCGATCACAAAAGGATCCTCCATCGTTCTATCGACTGCTTTCAGCGGTATCTGTGAAAGATCTAACACCTGCAAAATATTGGTATAACACATTTCATACTGCAACGTGATCCCTAAAAAATCAAATTCTTTGATAGGATCCTGTGACTCTAATGCAAACAACGGGATCTTTTGCTCCCGCATGATCTTATCCAGATCCACCCATGGTGAATAGACACGCTCGCAGTATATATCCTCTCGCGTATTAAACATATCATATAATATTTGAATCCCAAGATGTGACATACCAATCTCATAAACATCCGGGAAACACATACAAAAACGTATATCAACTTTTGATGGATCCTTTTTTACCATATTGATCTCGCCGCCAATATATCTGGCCGGTTTTTCCACCGACAAAAGTACCTCATCGCTCAATGCCAGTTTTCTCATGTTCATCCTCATTTCTTGACAAAAAGACGTTCACCGGTAAAAATCCCGCCTCTTTGTATCCTATACTTTTATTTTGTAAATTGACTTATCCCCTGTGCAACAGCATCTGACACCTGTTCCCACAAGTGATTATCCATGAGACATTGCTCAATCCACTCCTTATCGTACCCAAAAACAGAACCATTTTGTAAGCAATAGCACACTGCTATACTAAAAAGCATCCCTGCCGTCACCAACCGGAGCAGACGACCGGGATGCTCAGAGCGTTTTGCCGTTTCATATGTCATATTTTCCCGGCCAAATGCTTGTCGAGCCATATGAAGACGTTCCTCCCGGCTTTCTACCGGTTCTATCCCCTCTAAAACAACCTTATTCTGTTTTTTATATTCCTGCTGTCTCATCACATATTCTCCAACACTGATCACTTTTGATAGTATATATGAGACAACCGGCACAGATATTCCTATTTCCACTGCAATACAACAGTTGGATACTGCGCACGTGTCAGATTTATTGCTGCCATGGATCGTTTGGATACTCTTCACAACGATCTCTCGTCAATAAATTTGCCAATGCGTCTTTTGCAGACAGATCACCAAACAGCACCTCGTTGATTTCCGATACGATCGGCATGCTAACCTGATATTTCTCGGCTAATTTCTTCGCCGCTTTCGCCGAATAAACACCCTCTACAACCTGTTTAACCTCATTCATCGCTTCGTCCATCGTATAGCCTTTACCGATCAACACACCTGCATTGTGATTGCGGCTGTGTTTGCTCGTACAGGTCACGATCAGATCACCGATACCAGATAATCCTGCAAACGTTTCCAAACGTCCTCCCATCGCAATCCCAAGTCTGGCAATTTCGGTAATTCCCCTAGTGATCAACGCTGCCATGGTATTATCACCACAGCCAAGTCCCACACTGATGCCCGCCGCTAAGGCAATGACATTTTTGATCGAGCCACCAAGTTCGATGCCGATCATGTCAGAGCTGGTATATACTCGAAAACGATCGTTCATAAAAACTTCTTGCAGATAGCAGGCGAACTCTTTCGTCTTCGCTCCTACCACAACGGTTGTCGGCATTCCAATCGAAACTTCCTCTGCATGGCTTGGTCCGGACAAAACAGCAACTTCTGCACACGGAATTTCCTGCTTGATAATATCACACAATGTCATCAACGTATCTTCCTCAATGCCTTTTGCCACATTAACAATACGCTGTCCCTCCGGAATATAAGCTGCTGCCTCTTTTGCCGTTGCGCGAACGAACGGAGATGCTACCGAAAAGACAATCAGATCATTGCCCTCGCAGGCCTGTTTTAAGTCTGAAGTGACAACAATAGAATCCGGTAGTTTCACACCCGGCAAACGATGAATATGTTCTCTGTGCTGCTGCAGCATATCCACCTCAGCCTGCACTTTTGACCAAAGAGTAACGTCATGTCCGTTTTGTGCTAACATAATCGCCAGAGCAGTACCCCAGCTGCCTGCCCCCAAAAAGCTTACTTTACTCATTTACCTTCTCCTCCTTTTTTGCCCCAATCTTATTCTCCGTACCATGAAACAGCCTGACAATATTCTGTCTGTGCTGCACATAAGCCAACACGGTAAATAATAAACTTAAGATCATCATATGTAAAAACAACGGATTCTTTCCATCCAGCCAATGAAATACCAATGTATTCACCGGGATATACCAGGCTACAAATAATGATCCCACTGATACATACCGTGTTATAGCGACTGCAATAATAAAAATCGCAAGACCGATCGGTATCATGATCGGATTGGCTGCCGATAATACAACGGCCGCCGTAACTGCAATTCCTTTACCGCCTTTAAATCTTAAATAGAATGGAAAATTGTGTCCTAAAACAACGCCTAAACCAAGGTATAAGCATAATAAATAGGCTTCTTCACCTTGAAACAGACAGCGGATGATCACAATGGGAACAATTGCTTTTGCCAAATCGCCGACAAATGTAATAAGTGCCGGAAGCTTACCGAGTGTTCGAAGCACATTCGTTGTTCCTGCATTACCGCTTCCCTTTGTTCGAATATCCATATGATACAGTTTGCCAACGAAATAACCGCTGGATATACATCCGCAAAAATAACCAATCACCAGACAAATGATACGGTACAACATCATCTTTTACCTCTCCTAATCACTTTTATTTTTTACTGCGCTCGCGAATCAGAAATCGCAGTGGCGTTCCTGCAAAGCCAAACGCTTCTCGTATTTTATTCTCCAAATAACGGGTATACGAAAAATGCATTAGCCGTTTATCATTTACAAAGACAACAAAAGTCGGTGGTTTCACACTCACCTGCGTCATATAGTAAATCTTCAAACGGCGTCCTTTGTCTGAAGGTGGCTGCTGCATCGCAACTGCCTCCATCAAGATCTCATTGACCACTCCGGTAGCAATACGCAGCGAATGATTCTGGATTACCGTCTCTAATGCATCAAACAACTTTGGAATACGCTGCCCGGTCTTGGCCGAGATAAATAAGATCTCCGCATACGGCATAAACGATAATGTATTGCGGATTTCATTGGTAAATTTCTTAACCGAATGATTGTCTTTCTCAATGGCATCCCATTTATTAACCGCAATGATCATACCGCGTCCGCGGTCATGTGCAATACCTGCAATCTTGGCATCCTGCTCCGTAATGCCTTCCTCGGCATCGATCATCAGCACGACCACATCAGCACGTTCTACCGCCGATACCGTTCGCAAAATACTATATCGCTCAATTTCTTCCTTGATCTTATTTTTGCGTCTGAGTCCCGCTGTATCAATAAACACATAGTCTTTACCTTCCCAGCAGATGTCAGTATCGATCGCATCACGAGTCGTACCGGCTACATCCGATACGATCACACGGTTCTCTCCTAACAGTTTATTGATCAAAGAGGATTTACCAACATTGGGCTTACCAACGATTGCGATACGCGGTCTCTCATCCTCTTCCTCTTCCAGATCTTTTGGGAACAATGCTGTTACTTCATCCAGCATATCACCCAGTCCCATCTTATTCAGAGAGGAGATAGGATGTGGATCCCCAATTCCCAGATTATAAAACTCATAGACATCCGGGAGCATCTTGTCGTAATTATCTACCTTGTTAACGACCAATACGATATCTTTGTGCGCCTTGCGCAGCATATCAGCCACCTTATAATCCGCATCCAGAACACCCTGCTGCACATCTACGACAAACATGACGACATCAGCCATTTCAATCGCCATTTCCGCCTGTTCTCGCATGCTGCGCAGCATCTGATTGCTTGTCTCCGGCTCAATACCACCGGTATCCATCAATGTAAAATTATGATTCAGCCAGCTAACTTCCGCATAAATACGATCTCTTGTTACACCTGGCGTATCTTTGACAATTGCGATCCGCTCTCCGGCGATCATATTAAACAGCGTTGACTTACCAACATTTGGTCTTCCAACGATAGCCACAATTGGTTTACTCATATCTTTCCTCATTTCTGCACACATTTTCCATGCATTACAACCCCTGTGTCAAGTGTGCTCCGACACAATCACTGCACTATTGCTCAACAACATTCTTTACGAGATAAGAGAGTACTTTCTCACGTAAAAGATCTTTCTTTACAATTGTTTTCGCATCAAATCCATAATAAGACTTAAATGTCTTATTCAATTCTTTCTCATTCTTACTTCCGGTATTCGTTAAAAGCTTGTCCAACTCGCTTTTATACTCTTTGTTCGTAATTTCCAGGTTCTCTTTTTCAGCAATTGCATTGTAAACAACTTCTTCACCGGCTGCATCCTTAGCAGTTTGCTCTTTTTGTGATTCATAGCTGTCTTTTGTCATATTCTGTGCTGAAATATAATCATCTAATGTCGTATTCTGCTGTTTCAGATACGTATTTAAAGCGGTTTCCAGACGAGTCTTGTTATCCTCGATCAACTGCTTTGGATAATTGGAAATCTTGGAATCCGATACAACTTTGTCCCATGCCATATCTTTTACAACATCCTCGCGAAGTTTTGCCTGATACTCCTTGGCTGTATTATAACCGGACACATTGTTCTTTACAAATGTATCATCAAACTTTGGCACATTTGCCTTACCACGCTTAGAATTGATCGTTACCGTAAATACTACCGGCTTTCCTGCAAGATCCGAATTGACCGAATACTTCTCCGGGAAAGTAAGCTTAATGTCACAGGTTGAACCAATCTTCTTACCGATCAATGCCTTTTCGAAACCGTCAATAAACGTATTAGAACCGATCGTAAGATCGTAACCGGATGGGTTGGTATCTTTTGTCAAAGATCCGCCGTCAAATGCTTTACCGTCTACTTTTCCTACATAGAAAATATTGACCGTATCTCCATTTGCTACCGTTCCTTTCTTCACAGCCTCATACGTTTTATTCTGATCCAACAACTGATCGATCTGCGTCTTGAGCTTTGACTCAATATCTGTTTTTTTGAGCGTAACTTTTTTGTATTCTGTCAAGGTAACCGCTTTCTGATAATCAATATTCTCCACCTTCTGCTCTGTCGTCTTTTTCTTGCCACATCCTGCTAATGTTGTTACACACAATGCAACGCACAGTGCAGTTGCAAAATACTTCTTTAAATTTCTCACAATATTCCTCCTTATTTTGGCCTTTACCAATCCACGATTTATCTCTCAAACCGTATATTTTCCTGTTATTTTAGAACAAAATTCGATCCAAAAAACACTTTGTCACAATATACAACACTCTACGTTATACCATAAAACGACCAAAAAAGAAAGTCTATTGACTGAAAAACTAAAACACGGTATATTTTTATAGGACAATTCTTTGTTCTCTCCAGACAGGATCGTGAGCAGAACATTAGAATAAAATCGGTTATTTACAGAATGGAGAAATAAGATCATGGCAAACAGAAAATTACAGGATGCAATGCCTCTCGCTCCACTTAAGATCGTGGCAATGGGTGGCTGTAGTGAAATCGGTAAACGAGTAAATGAGATCATCATTGCAAGACGTAAAGAAGCTCTTGCAGCTTCAAACAAACCGGATTTTATGACATCAGATTATTCCATCGACAACTATTTGGTTGACTTTGAATGTCTTCGCTTCGGGACCGGAGAAGGACGTGCTGTCGTCAACGAATCGATCCGAGGAAGCGATCTGTTCATTATATCGGATACTGTCAACTATCATGAGACGTATGATATGCATGGCAATAAGACGCATATGTCACCCGATGATCATTTTATGGATCTAAAGCGTGTCATCATGGCCTGCAGCGGACATCCAAGACGAATCACTGTGATCATGCCATATTTGTATGAAGGCAGACAGCACGTGCGTCTGATCAATGAATCCTTAGACTGTGCACAGGCAATGCAGGAACTGATCCGCATGGGCGTTGAAACGATCATTACTTTTGACGCGCATGACAATCGCGTCCAGAATGCCATCCCTAACAACGGATTTGATAATTTCTTCACATCATATCAATTTATCTCGACAATCCTAAATGATATGCCGGATCTTATTGTGGATAATGAACATTTAATGACGATCAGCCCGGATGAGGGCGGTATGCGCCGTGCGGTATTTTATTCCAACCAGCTTGGTGTCGATATGGGTATGTTTTTCAAGCGCCGCAACTATTCTACACTGGTGAATGGAGAGCATCCTGTGATCTCCATGGAATTCCTTGGTAATGATGTTTCCGGCAAAGATGTGATCATTGTGGACGATATGATCGCTTCCGGCAAAACAGTACTGGAAGTTGCCAAAGAGCTCAAAAAAAGAAACGCTGCACGCGTTATTATCTGTGCAACGTTTGGTTTATTCAATGACGGACTGGAGGAACTTGATCAGGCATACAAAGAAAAGGTATTTGATCATATTTACACAACAAACCTTTGCTACTGCCCTTCCGCTCTAAAGGAACGTCCTTATTATCATAACGTAGATCTGAGCCGTTACATTGCACTGATCATTGATACTCTTAATCACGACACATCTGTCAATGACATTATGAATGCAACAAAGCGTATTCAGGAATTGTTAGAAGAACGTTCTAAGAACATTTCTTCCAAATAAATCCGTTCAAATTGCCACGTTTGCCGGCAGTTGCACGGTGTGAAAATAACAGATCTTTATGACAGCAGGTGCACACTCCGGATACCTGGATCGACTTCGGAGGAACACCTGCTTCTTTTAATGTTTCATAACAGGCTGCCCAGAGATCTAACTGATATTTGCCCGGTTCTCTACCCGGTTCAGCAATCTGGCGCATCTGATCTTCTGCATATACGCAGCTTAGTGCACTCACTACATCTTCACTTACTTCATAACATTGTTGACAGATCGATGGTCCAATGACACAAGCCATATCCTTCGGATCTGAACCATATTTCTGAACCATCATTTCTATTGTTTTGCGGCCAATCTGACCAACTGTTCCCCGCCAGCCGGAATGAGACGCGGCTACAATGCGGTGCTTCGGATCCACAATGAATAATGGAACACAGTCTGCATAAGATGTTGCAAGAACAACATTTTCTTCTGCCGTAATAAGACCATCTATTCCCTGAAGTTTCCTGTGTAATTCCGGTCCTGCCGTATGCTCTTTCGTAACACTTACTACCTTTGTATCATGCACCTGATCCGAAAATACATAGTCATCTGCGCTGACACCGATCGCCCCGGCAAACAAACGGTAATTTTCTTTTACATTTTCCAGGTCATCTCCCTGTTTCCAGCCAAAATTCATACTGGATAAATACCCTTCGCTAACGCCACCTAACCGTGTCGAAAACGCTGCCCCCATCCAGTCTTTCCAAGGATCAAAACAAGAAAATCGCAGCACTGGGATGCCATTTTGTATTTCCATATATGTCGAGTACTGCGATGACATACGTTCGTATTCCTTAGCCTCCGGTGTATTTTTATTTTGACTCCATTCTACACTACCAAACTTTTTCTCAAAAGCTTCTCTGCTCCATTTTTTTCGCATTATTTTCCTCCTTTTTAGCCGCAATAATCAAATGCATCTTGTATATGCGTTACCGCACTCCCCTGCACTGTGATCACATCAAAACGACAAGGTCTTTGTTCCTCATAGCCATGATAGGCATAATAATACATTGCAGATTTACTGATTCTCCATTGTTTGCGATGATCTACCGCATCCGTAGCTGCACCATAACGACGGTTGCTGCGATATTTAATCTCCACGAAAACCAGCACTTCATCCTGCTGTGCTATAATATCAATTTCTCCATAGGGGGTATAATAATTACGTTCTACAATGCAATATCCCTGCTTTTTCAAATAATCCGCTGCAAGCTGCTCATATTTTGATCCTATCTGACGATTATTCTTTCCCATTAAATCCACCCATGACCTTACTTCTTCAAATGACAAACATCTCTTTTACTGGTGCACTTTCTGCCTCAAATGATATACATCCCTTTGACTGATGCACCTGCTTCTTCAAATGACAAACATCTCTTTTACTGGTGACCTTACTTCTTCAAGCGATCAACATCCCATTTACCCTTGATCTTATCCATAGAATCTACAAATACCAACACTTCCGCTACCACTTGATATAGCTCAGGCGGTATAAACTCACCGATCTCAACATTCTCCAGACTCTTCGTCAGCCCTGCATCCTGATGTACCGGGATATCATGCTCTCTGGCAGTATCTAAAATACGCTCTGCCACGTGCCCGCGTCCACTGGCAACCACTTTTGGCGCACGATCTTTTTCCGGTTCGTATTCCAATGCAACAGCCGAACGTTTTCGCACCTGTTTCATGACATCACGCCCGTAAATTTTCCCCTGATGCTTTTGTTCCATAAGCCATCTCACTCCATAAAATTCTTAATAAATGTTCTGCGATGGATCGGGCAGGGTCCATACTTTTTGATCGCTTCAATATGTTTTGCTGCCCCATATCCCTTATGACCTGCAAATCCATACTCTGGATATAATGCATCCATTTCCATCATCATATGATCTCTTGTTACTTTTGCGATGATACTTGCCGCCGCAATAGAAACACTTTTGGCATCTCCTTTGATGATGCCCACCTGTTTCGTCTCAACCTCCGGAATGTGCACGGCATCTACTAACAACAGATCAGGTGCCGGCATCAAAGCTGCTATGGCATCCCGCATCGCCTCATATGTTGCCTGTAATATGTTGATCTGATCGATCCGCTCTGGCGATGCAATCCCTACGCCATAACAAATCGCCTTTTCCTTGATCTCCTCATACAATTCTTCCCTGCGCGCAGCCGATAATTTTTTAGAATCATTCAGATATAAAATTTCCACATCTTCCGGCAGGATCACTGCTCCAGCTACTACCGGACCGGCAAGCGGACCTCTGCCCGCCTCATCGATCCCGCAAATCGCATGATATTCACTGTATTTATGTTCAAAAAAACGCATTGTCTCTAAGCGTTCCCGCTCTTTCACAAGTTTTTGCGCTTCTTTTTGATATTTTGTAATAAGATTTTGAACCCCTTTCCGGGAATCTCCGGCATATTGCACATAAAGAGCCTCTTTGTCGTCACCTGACTGTTCAAACTCCTGCTTGATCTGTGCGATCGACTTTATATCACTCATAAGCTCCTCCTTACTGTTGTCTTACCCGGCAATGCCTCCCATTTTTGAGAGTGGAAAAATACGTGCACAAGCCTTTCCGATAATGCTTTTACGCCTTATCAGCCCTACATAACTGCTTCGACTGTCCGTACTCATATTACGGTTATCTCCCAATACAAAATACTCATCATCCGCTAATGTGATCGGCTCCACCGCATCTCCCGGATCATCGATCACTTTATCTTTTCCATAAGTGTCATCTTTTAATTCTTTGCCATTAATATATACTTTTCCCTCTATGATCTGCACTGTCTCTCCAGGCAGTCCAATAACACGCTTAATGTATTTGGTATCCGAATTGTAGTAAGGCACCGGAAATACGACGACATCATACCGTTTGGGATCTCCAAAATAATAACTCATTTTCTGGATCAATACTGTATCCCCATTGGTCAACGTAGATTCCATTGATTCGCCTTCTACTTTCGTTGGATTTACAACGAAAGAGGTCACAACTGATGCAACACAATATGCAATAAATACACAGATGGCAATGACTAAAAGATTTCCAAATAAACGTGAAGCTTTCGTCTTTTGTTCCTGTAACTCTGGATCTTCGGACTTTTCTTTCACCGTATGGAACACATCCGATAGAATATCGACCGCTTTGTCCTTACCAACCTTTACCATATCAAGTACACGCTCTACCGGTGGTTTCACACCATTCTCTGCACGTTCCTGACGAATTCTGGCATTTTCTTTATCTGCCTGCCGCTGAATCAATGCATTTCTTTTTGCACGTGATTCTTTACGCTCTTTCTCTAATCCTTGAGCAAAGATTTCATTGATCTGTTTCTCAGATAATTTCTGCTTACTGACACCACCTGCCGCAGTCTGCGTCTGTCCCGGATAGCCAGATGCACTGGTTCCTGTATACATCTGCTGCGCTGTATTTTGTGTACGAGGGTCAGTATATACCGGTTGCTGTGTCCTGTTCTGTGTATGTGGATCAATATACACCGGCTGCTGTGTCCTGTTCTGTGCAAGCGGATCAGTATATACCGGCTGTTGTGTCGCACTCTGTGTACCATAACTTGCAGCATACTCTCCTCTGGCTCTCGCAGATTCCTGCTCAAGCTGATGAATACGCGCTTCCAAGGCTGCAACTTCTGCCTGACGTTTCAGCTCCTCTGCACGCTCCTGTAGTATTCTTGCTTCAGCTTCTGCCTCCATCGCTGCACGCTGACGCTCTGCTGCCAAAGAGCTATTGCTCTGTATAAAGGTTTCACGTGCAGCACTTTCTGCCTCACGCTGTTTTTGTATTCTCTGCTGCTGTTCCTGTTCTATACGCAGTTGTTCCTGCTCCGTCTGCTGTTTTTGTGCTTCTATGCGCAATCGTAGCTGTTCTGCCTGATCTGCCTGTTTCCGACTCTGCACTTCCATCTGCTGACGTGCCTGTTCCATTGCTGCAGCATGCGCTCTCGCCTCTTCCTCACGCTGAAGCTGCTCCTGTTTCGCCGCAAGCTGTCTTGCTTGCTTCTCCTGCTCCCGAGCCGCATTGCCTCCTGCCTTGCCTGAACCTCTCTCTGTCTTTCCAATTCCTGTCTTCGGATTGATTCCTGCTTTGCAAGCTCCTGTTGACGTAATGTTTCTTGTTGTTTTGCAAGCTCCTGTTGTCGCTGCTGCTGTAGTTTAGCACGAGTTCTGGCAACTGCCTCTCGTTGTGCCTGTGCAATACGTTGTGCTTCCGCTTCTTCCAACTGTTGTTGTTTTCTTGCTAACGCTTCTGTCTCTGCCCGCTGCTGCTGTAATTTATTCTGCAGCTCCAACTCATGTCGGTGCTGCTCTAAAGCAGCCTCTTTTGCTGCTTTTCTTTCCTGTTCTGCCTTAAGTCTGGCTGCTTCTTCTGCTGCCTTTCTTTCCTGTTCTGCCTTAAGTCTGGCTGCTTCTTCTGCTGCCTTTCTTTCCTGTTCTGCC
>NZ_QUFB01000129.1 GCF_003478335.1 Clostridium sp. AM49-4BH | reverse complement strand
GATATTGATAATCAAATATCCAAAAATCTACTCTTAACAAATACAAAAATAGTGAAACACTCTCTTGTCTATCATATAAATCCTTACCAAACGATAGAAAATCATTCTTATATAACTGTATCACTCCTCCACTAATTTCTAATAAGGCAAATAATCTAATCAGGCCAAGTTGTTGCCGCATCGATAATTCATGTAATCGATTTATAATACCAAAAACAAACACAGATATACACATCAAAATCAGGTAGAAATCAAACATATGTAATGAATACTGCTCTGAAAAAAAACGTTATACCTATTACTAACAAAATTTTATAAATCATGATTAAGAGCGGCATATAAATCCTTGTTTCTAATTTATTATGTAAATAAATAAACGCCACTGTAAGCAGAAATGCATCCTAAATCAGCAACTAAAATATTCTCGAAAACAACAAATAATGGAATCAAGCCAAAAAGAAATCCACCATATAATAAAATAATATAATCATACCATTTATTCTTTTTTTGAAAAAGCAACAAACTCAGATTTATAATCAACACTAATATATTTACTAATTCCAATACAATAGTATAGTTATGAATTATTTCTATAATTATCGTCATTTTTCACTCCTCCTTTTCTGCCCGACGTATAACTACTTATTTCGCTCTTATAACCATTTGTTTATACACTCTTTTCCCTTTACCTGTTGGCATATTTAAAGATTTCTGAGGAAACCTCCTTTTTTTATCCTTTTTCCCTCGTATTTTATTCCATGCTCTATGCATATAATAAGATGCACCACTATATTCAGAATTTATATATTTGTAGTTTGTTCTTCCTTCATATGCAGTTACAGTCCCTGTTGTAAGATTTTGCCAACGCCTAGCAAAATTTTTTTCTGATGACCCCTTTGCTGTCCTACATGAATAGAATATGCTACCTGTATTTTTAAAAGCACTTCTTTTTAATTTAGAAATATCTTTTAAACGAAAGTCCAATTTCTTCTGATTAGTACTATAATCATATCCAAAGGAAATTTTCCCTGGAAATCCATGTGAAAATACTGTAAATGTTTTTATCGGATCATTTACTGATGTCTGATTT
>NZ_QUFB01000128.1 GCF_003478335.1 Clostridium sp. AM49-4BH | reverse complement strand
ACAAAATATTTTAAATGGTATTTTAGACGATTGTTAGCAAGACAAACTTCAAAATGTATTAGTTATAAAAAAGCTGTAAGATATCTTGAAAAAATGCATCAAGAATTGAAAGTATCAAAAATTAGTACTATCAAATACGAAAGGATGCTTCGAATTGCAGATATATTTTCAGTGCCAGCAAGTTTAGCTTATAAATTGACAAAAAAGGTGAAGAAATAGATGAAGATTGCAATTGTAACTCCATATGGTGAGGCATATTCAAACGATAAATTATTTGATCCTGCTATGTGTAGCATAGGTCAAAATTTATTGTTACCGGGAATAAAATTAAAAGAGCGTTTAGAAGAATTGGGACATGAATATCATACAGTGGATATGTATGATAATAAAGAGGAAATTGATGTTTGGTTGTTCCAAGATTTGAATAATGCGTCCAGGTTGACCATGAATAGATTAACGGATTGGTTGAAATATATATTTAAGAAAAAATGGGAGCAGGATTATTTTTATAAATACAGCAAATTGAACAGAAAATGCAAAGCAATTTTGATTATCCAAGAGCCGCCAACAGTTTTTAGGGCATCTTACGACAAAAAGAATCATAAATGGTTCAATAAAATTATGACATGGGATGAAAGAATGGTCGATAATAAAAGGTACTTTCAATTTTTTTATCCGCAGGTAATGCCTAAAAAATTATGGGATACTCCTTATGACAATAAGAAATTTATAACAATGATATGTGGAAATAAACATAGTACCGATAGAAATGAACTATATTCTGAGAGGTTAAATATAATACAATATTTTGAACAAAACAATATAGAATTTGACTTATATGGATTTGGTTGGAATAAGTCAGACCGGACAAGTTATCGCGGAAAAGTAGAGGATAAGCTTTACACAATGGCGAAATATAAATTTTCAATCTGTTTTGAAAATATGAAAAGTAAGTCTGGATATATAACTGAAAAAATTTTTGATGCTTTTTTTTCAGGTTGTGTTCCTGTTTATTATGGTGCAGAAGATATATCAAGATTTATCCCAGAGAATACCTTTATTGATTACAGAAAATTTGATTCGTTGGATGAATTATATTT
>NZ_QUFB01000127.1 GCF_003478335.1 Clostridium sp. AM49-4BH | reverse complement strand
CAATGTTATCTGTCATCATGCCCCACATGAAGCATGCAAGTTCCCTTGCGATTGCTGTTTTGGCTACATTATGTTTCTTATACTTATTAAGCACCATCTTGTAGTATCGGCGTCTTAGACGCTCGTTAGCTTTGTCAGCATAAGCGATGACTGCAGGTGTATTCCCTGACTGACGGGACTTCAGTTCTTTGGATTTGAAACCAACCTGTCCTCTTGCATAGCATTGTGACGCTTCTGTTAGGAGTAGCCGTACATGCCTGTTTCCTGCTTTGGTAATTCCTAGTCTGTTCTGATCATCGCCGCTGGAATCTTCACCAGGTACAAGACCGAGGTAAGAAGCAAAGTGCTGGGCAGAAGCAAAGCGCTTGAAATCACCGACTTCAACCAGAACAGAAAGTGCAGTATGTGTCTTCACACCGATGAAGCAGCAAAGCTTTTTCACTGCTTCCTTGTATTCATCCTGTGTTGCAAGCTCCTCAATACGCTTATCCAATCGTTCAATCTTGTCTGATAGTGTCTGGTATGTCAGCAGGTATTCGTCGAGGATCTCCTTGTACAGAGCCTCAGGAGTTAAGGCCTTAAGCCATTTAAGATGAGCTGCTGTCCAATGACTTTTTCCGTCATAGCGATAGTTATGGCGTAAACAGAACGCAAGAATCTGCTGCTTCACTTTTTTCAGTGCTAGTTTGTGATCGTCCCTCATGCGCAGGAATTCTTTTGTTTCTTCATCCTTTGCAGTTGGGATATGAACAGGGCTGTAGTTATGCTGTGCAAGACATTTGGCAATGATTTCAGCATCACGTCTGTCTGTTTTTATACGCTTTTTACTACGCTGTTCAAGCATTGTAGTAGGAGCGAGAATAATGCATTTTACATTGTTCGCCGTTAATTGGTGATACAAAGTATAACCGAAGCAGCCAGCCTCATAACCGCATATGAAGTTAGCATCGTCTCCGTAGATGGTTCTAAGAAACTCCAGATAGTTCAGAACTTTTTTGTAATCAGCTTCTGTCCTCTGGTAGTGAGAAGCCTTTTCGGCTTCAATTGTGTAAGCACAAAGTGAAAAACTTTCCTTGTGAACATCCATTCCTACGTAAACTGTGTTATAATTCATTTGATGACCTCCCTTTGTATGCGGTAATCCCTGTTACTATTTGCTTTTGACAATCATTAGTATACAGGTAAATCCACGAAGTTACAAAGTGGAGGTC
>NZ_QUFB01000126.1 GCF_003478335.1 Clostridium sp. AM49-4BH | reverse complement strand
CTCTGTTGTGACCATCCTGCCCATCCGTCATCCCTCCCGCACCTGTCTGGCTATCATTTCACAAAAACTGCCTGTATTGCTGAAATTTTCACTCAACAGATCCACATCAGCAAACGTAATGCCAAAACACTCCTCCACATCAGCAATGATCTGCATCACCATCAGCGAATCCGCCCCCAGATCTTCAAAAATGTCGGTTTCTTCCGTGATCACTATAGGATCTCCGGTCTCCGGATCCGGTTCTACATATCGACGCAGGATTTCTGATAATTTTTCCAAAATCACTGCATTGTCTGTCATTGTGCCGTTACTACTGCCATCTGTCATTCTATCCATCACTTTCTCTCCCTCTAATTATTTACTCAAACTTCCCATACCGAAAGTTATTCTTCGAACCACATATTGCTTATTATGTCAAAGTATACTATGTATTTTGCAGCCACTACATAGTGATTTCTGCCGTCAGAGAACTATAGTAATTGCCTTGCCGCATTTTCGTTTTTAGTGATTTCTAGATTTTGTTGTCTCTGATGATTGATTTACATGCCTTACGGAGAACTCGTCGTCCCGGAAGCAAGGTATTCATCATTTTTGAAAGGGACTTTGCGCTCGTCGTTACTTATGTCTCGTACTTCTGAGACATTAAGTAACGTGACGTAGCGCATCGTAGCGAAAGCGTCCCGTCAAAAATGGATGATACCTTGCTAAACCGGGACATCTCAGACAATCCTTCAGGCATGTATTCATCAGAGACTTAACAAAATAAGAAATCACGCAAAAACTCTGCATCCTGCGGCAATTATCTTAGCTCTCTGACGGCAGAACAAGTTAGCTTGTGGGCTGCAAAATATCATATTTATTGCTGACATAATAAGCAATATGTGGTTGTTAGAATTTGAGTTATGGGAAGTTTGAGTTATTAATCTGCAGCACTTTCTACATCCCCTGTCTGCTCCGGTATCATGCACCAAAAAAACTTCAACTTGCCGGTCAGTTCATCCGGGAGAAGCTGCTCATAGTATCGAAATAAAAACGCTGCCTCCCCTACCAGGCTGTCCCGGATAAATTCACAGAATAATCCCTCGATCTCTTCCGGTTCACCATCTGTTGCCATAAAAATCTCAAACGTATCCACTGTCGTCTGCCGCACCTGATACTGATAGATCCGTCCCTCCATGCAGCACTCTACCGCCTGGATGACCCTGCGGAACAGGTTGGCAGATATCCTTTGTCCGTCCTGCAGACGGATCATGTCAT
>NZ_QUFB01000125.1 GCF_003478335.1 Clostridium sp. AM49-4BH | reverse complement strand
CTTAAAAATTTTAATATTAATATGTTTCTTAGTTTTTGTTATCATATATTATAAGGATCAAATTATTCAAAGTACTAGTTTGATTTTTGAACGTTGGAGATATTTGAGAAAACACAGTTATTCGACAACAGATTTTTTATTTAGCATGCGATTAAGAAGATTGAATAAAGCAATTACACTTTTCACAAAGGAGATGCATTACTTGTTTGGATGGGGATTTGGTGGAAGTGATTTTGGCTATCCCAATATGGAGATGGATTTTCTAGATTTGCTATTCCAAACTGGAATATTCGGCTTATTCTATATATTATATTTTTATGGAAAGCAATTGGTAAGTGTTTTCCATAAAAATTTATGGGGTGTCGCCATTATTATATGGTCATTAGCATTAAGTTTTGGAGCAGGTCATGTATTGTTTTATGGACAGAGTGGTATGATGCTTGCTGCAAATATTATTTTAGCGTATGAAATAAAATCACAAACACAAAATCGCAAATGAATATCATAGTAATCTCATTATATTGAGTAGAATAAATAAGTGGATAAAGCTGAAGGTTCACAGTAATGAGATTATTGTGTGTTTTTGTTATTGAAAGCATATTATTTAGATAAGAGGGTAAAAATGCAAACTAAAGTAGTAATTTTTGTGCTAACATACAATAGAGTAAATTATCTTAAATCTGCTCTGGAAAGCATTCTGAATCAGACATATTCAGATTTCATACTTAATGTTTTGGATAATTGTTCGAACGACGGAACAGAAGAGTATGTTAAGTCTATCGAAGATAAGAGAGTTAATTATATTAGGCATGAACATAACCTTGGTGGAATTGGAAATATATCCTATGCATTCAAGAATTGTGCTGGTGATTATTTTGCAGTTTTTCATGATGATGATATTTTACATGATAATCTCTTAAAAGAAGAAGTTGCTTATTTAGAAAATCATGAAGATTGTATGGCAGTTTCGTGTCTCGCTAATAATATTGACGAGAATGGTGAATATACCAAAATTATAAATGAAGAAAAATATGATGAGCGTATATTTTGTCATGAGCAATTTTTTCATGAGTATTTAAATAAGCAAAAGAGTTTTACTTTTCCGGCAACTGTATATAGAACAGAATTCATAAAAAATAATAACATTACCATATTGTCGACACCTGGTCCGTGTATCGATGTTGTTATATATATGGAGTTAGAAAAAAAAGGTGGAACAATAGCTGAAATACCAAAAACATTATTAGACTATAGAATTTACAAAAGTCAGGATAGTTCATCAAACTTAGAAGAAATGTTGATTAAGTTGATTCATTTTTTGTCGAATGATGAATACTACGGAAATCTTTTAACAGAAGATGAGCTAGGAAGAACAAAATATTTTAAATGGTATTTTAG
>NZ_QUFB01000124.1 GCF_003478335.1 Clostridium sp. AM49-4BH | reverse complement strand
TTTCTTTAACTGCTCTAATTCCAAAAAATTTTCCTTGTTTTTTAAAATGTCATACATTGTTTCATTAATTCTGATAATTGAACATGTATTTGCATCATAAAAATAATATTGATTTCTGGTTCTAAATAAATGAATAAAAGGTTTATTACTTAACTCCATATTGTATCTCCTTTGTTTGCAAATGACTGACAGCAATAAAATTACTGCCAGTCACCGTAAAACTTACTACTCTGAATTAGCCCCACATATAATTAGAACCTGACAAAGCAGTTGCCACAATCTTGCCCATACTTGCCGCATATGTATTAGACTGTGTTGCAGCAGATGTGCAGTTACAAAATGCACTTGATTGGCATACAGAGATACAATCACATGCAAATGCAGTCATTGTTCCTTCCTGTACATGAGCTTTCTTTCCTAATTGCTTTTTCATAGGACAATCCTCCTTTCTTCAATATTGACAGAAACCTGTCATATAATATTCTCATTATGTATGAGCAACTATACCTTACATCAAATGTCTCTTTACCGAATTTATGATATTATCATACACATCAAATCTGCTATCAATTACATCTTTTTCATCAAATTTAATATGCAGTTCCTTTTCTAATTCCATATACAAAACAAACAAATCTACTGCTTTAAATCCTATTTCTGGATTAAGTAAGCTATCCGCTTTCTGAGTTTCAGATAATCTTTCTGCATGAAATTGAAATTTATTCCAAAAAACCGAAATTACCCTTTGCTCTATATCCATATTACCCATAACTTTCCTCTATCATTCTTTTCGTATGCTAAAATCCTTTTATGCTTTCGTCTTTTACATTTCCGTAAGTGTATGTATTGGCATACGATGATACTACATTAATTCCCATACTGCATTCTCCTTTCTATTTTTGTTCGATACTTTAATTATAAGCAATTAACATCATACTACAAAGTAGCTTTGCAGAAAATGACCATTTACAGCAGAAAATGACACTCAAAATATAGTCAAAAGCAAAAGCATAAAGTTATCCTTCTTAATTTAAGAACTATAAATAAGCAAATTTGAAAAATTACATAAAACTACACTGCCAATTTCATGAACGAATCAAAATCCTTGCTGTCCATTGCACGTTGGTACAGATATCGATACTGTTTCCGTTGGTCGATGTTTGTTTCATCACTTTCATTACACAACACAAACGATTTAAGGTGTCTTTCTTTTATGCAAAATCACGAACTTGCTCATTTATAGTTTAAAAAATTTTGACTTATATTTTAATTCACCCCTCCAACATATACTTCATATATCATCTATTAAACGACGCATTGTTTCTATATTTTTATTATAAATAACCATATAACCGAACTAAAAGTAAAAAAACATTTTCTTGCCCAAAACAGAAAAGTGGACGATTATTCTTTAACTGTGTAAAAAACAAACATCCACTAAAAACTTTGTCTATTCTT
>NZ_QUFB01000123.1 GCF_003478335.1 Clostridium sp. AM49-4BH | reverse complement strand
TGATGTGGATCTGTTGAGTGAAAATTTCAGCAATACAGGCAGTTTTTGTGAAATGATAGCCAGACAGGTGCGGGAGGGATGACGGATGGGCAGGATGGTCACAACAGAGAATATCATATCGTTGATCCGGACAATACCGATATCCGTACACAAAGGACAGCATGCACTTTTGCTGGCAGATAATTCGGCAGAATCCATTGCGTTATATGGCTTTTTCCTGAAAAATAATGTTCCGCTGATCCTGCTGAATGCGTCAATGCGGGATGAGCAGGTGCAGGAATATATGGATGAGTACCGGCCACAGTGGTTTGTGTATCCGAAGAACCGGAATCTGCCACAATATTCCGGTGGACAGACCGAGTGTTCCGAAAACAGAAAGAGGTATCAATGCTATGAAACTGCCTGTGAGTGGAACGGGTATGTGATCGCAAGCCGGGACAATACCGGCTTTGAACTTACTTATCATTGGCTTGAGGATCTGGCGTTACTAATACCAACATCGGGGAGTACCGGCGGGCGAAGACTGGTGATGCTTACGAAAGCAAATCTGGCGGCCAATGCCAAGTCGATCGCCGAGTCTCTGCGTATGGATTGTACAGAGCGGTCAGCTGTGCTTATGCCTGTTTCATACTCTTATGGTCTTTCTGTGGTCAATTCCACGATCTATGCAGGAGGCTGTCTGCTTATCCCGGAAACCGATATTTTTCATAAGGAATGCTGGGACTATCTGGAAGAAAACAGAGTAACCGCTATCAGCGGTGTGCCATATGCATACGAATGGTACCGTAAGCTGCATGTGTTTGACAGGACGTTTGAGGCATTAAGGCTGATGACAACAGCAGGGGGAGCGATGAGCCGCAGTATGAAGGAATATCTGCTGCAGGAGGCTGAACGTAGAAATGTGGATTTGGCGGTTATGTATGGGCAGACTGAGGCAACAGCCAGGATCAGCAGCTTTTTTCTTAATGAACATCCGGATAAGATCGATAGTGTCGGTACGGTCATACCCGGAGGAAAACTGACAATCTCACTCGCAGATGAGAACGGATGTGGAGAAATTGTTTATGAGGGAAAGAATGTTTTTCTGGGATATGCACACAGTCTGAACCAATTGTTTATTACAGAGCAGGAATCGTATAAATATACGGTGCTTCGCTATACGGGGGATGCAGGGTATATAGATGGGGATGGCTATCTGTATATCACCGGACGTATGAACCGTTATGCGAAGATATGCGGTCAGCGTGTGGGGCTGGATGAACTGCAGACAGAGATTGGAAAAATGTTTGGACAGAAGGTTGCAGCGGTCATGACTGCGGACGGAGAGCGGGAAATGATCGGGATATTTGGAACGAAAGAACCGGATGCAGCATGGGAACGACGTGTGCTGCAACGCTATCCGATCCTGCGTGGCAGTGTGAAGTATATTCAGATAGAGGAGCTGCCACGTACGATGAATGGAAAGTTGGA
>NZ_QUFB01000122.1 GCF_003478335.1 Clostridium sp. AM49-4BH | reverse complement strand
TTGCGCTCGTCGTTACTTATGTCTCGTATTTCAGAGACATTAAGTAACGTGACGTAGCGCATCGTAGCGAAAGCGTCCCGTCCAAAAATGGATGATACCTTGCTAAACCGGGGCATCTCAGACACTCCTTCAGGCATGTATTCATCAGAGACTTAACAAAATAAGAAATTACGTAAAAACTCTGCGTTCTGCGGCAATTATCTTAGTTCTCTGACGGCAGAACAGATTAGCTTACCGGCTGCAAAATATCATATTTATTGCTGACATAATAAGCAATATGTGGTTCGAACAATAACTTCCGGTATGGGAAGTTTGAGTCACTTATACGTTAAAACGGAACAAGATAACATCTCCATCCTGTACTACATAATCTTTTCCTTCGGAACGCACCAATCCCTTTTCCTTAGCTGCATTCTCACTTCCCTGCTCTACCAGATTGTCGTAGCTGACAACTTCTGCACGGATAAATCCACGCTCAAAATCTGTATGGATCTTTCCTGCTGCCTGCGGAGCTTCGTTCCCCGCTCGATCGTCCAAGCACGGCTCTCATCCGGTCCGGTCGTCAAATAACTGATCAATCCCAACAAGTTATAACTTGCTGTAATAAGCTTATCCAATCCGGACTCTGATAAACCTAAATCCTCAAGAAATTCTTTCTTCTCATCATCTTCTAACTCTGCAATCTCCTGCTCGATCTGAGCACAGATCACAAACACCTCAGAGCCTTCCTGTTTTGCAAACTCACGAACCTTTGCTACATATTCGTTGGATGCAGCATCGTCTGCCAGATCATCTTCCGCAACATTGGCAGCATAGATCGTTGGCTTGTAAGTCAGCAAATTAAAGCTTTCAAGCAATTCCTTCTCATCATCATCTTCCGGCTCATAAGTCTTAGCTAAATTGCCATCTTCCATATGCTTCTTTAACTTTTCAACCAATTCCGTCTCTTTTACAAGGGTCTTGTCATTTTTGACACTCTTTACCAACTTAGCATAGCGTCTTTCCAAAATCTCCATATCAGAGAACAATAACTCCAAGTTGATCGTCTCAATATCACGAACCGGGTCAACACTGCCATCGACATGCACGATGTTAGTATCGTCAAAGCAGCGAACCACATGAACGATCGCATCAACCTCACGGATGTTAGCCAAGAACTGGTTGCCAAGACCTTCACCCTTAGATGCTCCCTTTACCAATCCGGCAATATCCACAAACTCAATTGTAGCATGTACTACTTTAGCGGAATGATGCATCTCTGCCAAAACATCCAAGCGCTTGTCCGGAACAGGCACGATACCAACATTTGGCTCGATCGTGCAGAATGGGTAGTTGGCAGCCTCTGCTGCTCCTGCCTTGGTTAATGAATTAAATAATGTACTTTTTCCTACATTAGGAAGACCAACAATTCCTAGTTTCATTTTCTATCTTTCCTTTCTTGTAAACCTTGATTTTACGGGGTTTGCGGGTTTTGGCATCTCGTTTATGTACCAATTTATGTACCAATTTTTCG
>NZ_QUFB01000121.1 GCF_003478335.1 Clostridium sp. AM49-4BH | reverse complement strand
CTTTTTTACAATCTAAAGAAGATATTTATTATTGAACATCCAGCGTCTTCTGGTATTGAAAGCTATCTTGATGAAGGTATGCAACAATTAATTTTACAGTTAACTCAAAATTGTAATTTAAGATGTAAATATTGCGTATACTCTGGAAGTTATAAAAACCGTGTACATACTAATAAAAGAATGACATTTGAAATAGCAAAAGAAGCAATTGATTATTATTATTTGCATAGTCGGGCAGCGGATGTGGTGCGTATTGGACTATACGGTGGAGAACCCTTATTAGAGTTTGATTTAATAAAGAAAATTACTGAATACTGCGAAAAGATTTTTGCAGGAAAAGAATTAAGAATAAATATGACTACTAATGCAACTTTATTGAATGAAAAGATTGTTGATTTTCTACAGAAACATAATTTTGACCTAATGATTAGTCTTGATGGTCCGGAATCAGTGCAAAATAAAAGTAGAGTATTTGCAGATAATAGTCATGGAACATTTGATGTTATCATACAAAAAATAGAGATGATACAAAAATTATATCCTCAATATTTGGATAAGATTAGTTTTAATGCAGTTATTGATGAACAAAATGATTTTGCGTGTAGTAGTAATTTTTTTACATATGATTTCCTAAAGGATGCAGTGGTTACAGCTGCTGGAGTTAGCGATAGAGATTCTGTTCAGGAAGTATCATTGCGTGAAACTTTTTATATAAATTATAATTATGAGCTTTTTAAGAGTTTTATTGTTTATGCAGGTGAGTTGGATAATAAATACATCTCAAAATTAATAGTGTCTCATAAAGGACTGCTTATAAGTTCAATACATGATAGGGTGACAAAACCATATCGCAGAAAAGGAATATGCCACCCTAATGGTCCATGTATAGCGGGATATAACAGATTATTTGTAACAGTTGAAGGAAAATTTTATCCTTGTGAAAGAGTAAGTGAAACAAATGAGGTTTATTGTATCGGAGATATAAAAAGTGGAATTGAAACGAAAAAAGTACTGCGCTTATTAAATACAGGAAAGTTGACAGAAACGGAATGTAAGAATTGTTGGGCATTAAATCTTTGTAGTATTTGTGCAGCAGATTGTGGCGAGGATAATGATCTCTCAACATCAAAAAAACTACAGAAATGTTCTGTTGCAAAAAAAGAAGTTGAAGAACATTTAGTAGAATATTGTACATTAAGAGAATATGGTTTTAATTTTGAAAACTAGGTGGTAATCAAATGAAAGTAATAGTTTTTCCCTTTGATAATTATGTTAGACCGTTGATAGAATATGAGAAGTTGTGGCATTTTGAGATATGTGGTCTTATATCGCCAATGGGTTTTGGAATTAATAATATGCAGATGTATGAAAATGATAAAAAGTATATTATTAAAAGTGAAATGAGTGAAGATAATATGGCAGAGATGGAAGCACTTCTTGTTGTCGAATCATATCATTTTGTCAAATTTGAATTGATATTAGAACAAATAAATTTTGGCAGCAAAAAATGGGAAAAATATTGTATTGGCAAGAAA
>NZ_QUFB01000120.1 GCF_003478335.1 Clostridium sp. AM49-4BH | reverse complement strand
TTTGGCGATTGACATTATACCAGAAAATAGGGGGGATTGCTCTTTTTGTTTGCAAACTCCCTAAAATAAAGGTTTTAGAACAAAAAAGAGGTAGTCTTTTGACACTACCGAAAAAATCAAGGGAGGTCTGTCGATGAAATATTTGGCGGATTCCAGAGCAGAAGCTGAGGAAAAAGTAGAAAACGATTGGAATAATCAGCAGTATGTTCTGGATAATAAACATTTTGTAGGGGCGGAGTTTCATGCGAGAGAGACGGAAAGAGAAACAATAAAAGTCCTGCTAATTAAGCCCAATGTCAAACCGGAAGTCGCATATATCGGGATAGAATTGAAGGATATGCAGCGGGTTGTCGGTGGGTATATACAGGAGTATTAACCATTTGACGATGAAGCAGCGGTTGTCTGTAATGATGAGGGAAAACAGACGGGCTGCCATTAAACCGGGCAATTTATTCACAAGAAGGAGAAATGATTGATATTATTGCAGGAACATTTTTTATCTGTGATGCACCGATAACAAGTGAAACTTTCCAAAGTTTATCAGATGAACAGATAAAAAAATATGATAAGATGTTCCGTGATCCGGAGCGTTTTTACAGAGTGGGCGATGAAATTAAGGTACAAAAGATAAAATCTTCGAGGGGGATGGAGAGGTAAGTTTCAGGTTGTTATTATTGAAAACATGGTTTAATAGAGCAAGGTTTCAAGCGGGCAGGAGAGATGAGGAGCAGTATGTACTATACCCGCTTGTTAGGGGAAACCCCTAATACCCACTGAAAGAGCTAGACAAGAAGAAGTAAGTGATATATTCTTAAGAAAGATAGAGACTAATTTGTAGTATTTTATTGGTAATCTTAGTGGATAGGAGTGTTTGACATGGTATCGTTTTTTGGAATTATTGCATTTGTGGCTGCAAGTTATGGTTTGTATGCTCAAATTCATAAAAAGGAAATAGCACAAGCAGTTGCTGCGTATATTGTAACGGTTTTAACTATAATTATTGCTGTGGTTTCTTTTCGAAATTCTCCGAATACAACTCTCGTTGAACAAGAAGATATAGCCAAAGAAAGTGCCAAACCAACCTCAACTAGTACAATTCAACCTGTTGACAGTGAAGATGATGGAGAATCAGAGAAAAAACTTAATACCAAAGAAACTATGAGTTTTACTGGTAATAAAATTAGTGGCATTATGGACGGAGAAGATAGTAGAGAAGAACAGTATATGGCTACACAGACAGGAATATACAGGTTTGATTTTGATATAGATGATGTAAATAAAGGGTATTGCTTTTATATATTAGATTCAAAGCAAGAAGAAGTACAAAGGGGATATAGTTCTGATTCAGGTATTAATGCTTATATGGAAAGTGGTATGGAATATACATTAGTAGTAGAACATAGCGAACAAGAGGAAGAAGTTGAATATTGTATATCAATTCATTCGCCAGATGGAATTGAAAATATTGAGGGTAAATCAATTAAAGGTGAAATTAGTTATATTGGCAGGAAAAAGAATATATATATTCAGCACAAAGATCAATTAAAGGTGAAATTAGTTATATTGGCAGGAAAAAGAATATATATATTCAGCACAAAGATCAGGAATATAT
>NZ_QUFB01000012.1 GCF_003478335.1 Clostridium sp. AM49-4BH | reverse complement strand
TGAAAGGGACTTTGCGCTCGTCGTTACTTATGTCTCGTACTTCAGAGACATTAAGTAACGTGACGTAGCGCATCGTAGCGAAAGCGTCCCGTCCAAAAATGGATGATACTTTGCTAGACCGGGACATCTCAGACATTCCTTCAGGCATGTATTCATCAGAGACTTAACAAAATAAGAAATCACGTAAAAACTAATTGCGGCAAGGCAAGTGCTATAGTTTCCTGATGGCAGAATCCACTAGGTAGTGGCTGCAAAATATGATATGGCTATCGACATAATAAGCAATATGTGGCCAGGCGGCAACCTTCAATGTGCGAAGGTTGAGTGTATGATTATTATAACAGAGGAAGAATGGAGAAACAACTAATGAAGCAATGGGTAACAACGCGCTGCAGGGCTGATCTTTCAAAGGTTGCAGCAAGATATAATATATCGGAGACTTTTGCCGAGGTTCTTGTAAAACGAGGACTGTATGATTGGGCATCGATGGACGGATATTTGTTTGATGATATGGTATCGATTCCTAAGGCGTCAGAAATGCTTGGACTGTGTGAAGCGGCTGATCTTATAGAACAGAAGTTGTCACAGGGTAAAAAAATGCATATTGTCGGAGATTATGACGTAGATGGCGTGATGTCCACATACATATTATGTCATGGATTGCGCAGTTTAGGGGGAGATGTCAGCTTTCGGCTTCCACATCGCCAAAAAGATGGTTATGGGATCCGCGATTATATGGTCACTGAGGCGAAAGAGCAGGGAGTTGATACGATCATCACCTGCGACAACGGAATCTCGGCAGGACAGCCGATCCAAACAGCCAAAGAACTTGGGATGACGGTTGTATTGACGGATCATCACGAAGTGCCGATGAAAGACGGCGAAGAGCTGCTGCCATCGGCAGATGTTATCGTTGATCCAAAACAGAGCGTAGACAATTACCCATATCCGCAATTGTGCGGGGCAGGCATTGCCTATAAATTGATTTATGAATTATACCACAGAGCCGGTAAAAAAGGATGTGACCGTGAACTGCTTCCTTTTGCGGCGATGGCAACGGTGTGTGATGTTGTTCCGCTTTATGGCGAAAATCGCAGCATTGTTCGAAGGGGGCTGGCGGGGATTCATCAGACGGGCAATATAGGCCTAAATGCACTGATAAAACATTTGGATTTTCACAAAGAGATTCGAGCAATGGATCTGGGATTTCGGATCGGCCCATGCATCAATGCTCCGGGGCGGTTACGAGATGCAACAGAGAGTTTGGAACTTTTTATGGAGACAGATGCGGAATGCGCAGCACAAAGAGCGGCAAGAATCGTAGAGACAAATGAAGAGCGCAAGGAGAGAACGCGCTCAATGACAAAACAGGCGGCAGAAGAAGTGCAGAAGCAGCCATTGCCGCCGGTGCTGGTTGTATATTTGCAGGAATGTCATGAAAGTGTTGCAGGAATCGTAGCCGGAAATCTTCGAGAACAATTTTACCGACCGGTGTATGTTATTACAGATTCGGGTGATCACCTGAAAGGGTCTGGCAGATCCATTCCGGGATATCATATGCAGCAAGAGCTGCAGGCATGTCAGAAATATTTGACGGAGTTTGGTGGTCATGCAGCCGCAGCGGGTTTTTCACTTCGCAGAGAGCAGTTGGAGGGGCTTAAGTCTGCTTTGTTAGCACATTGCAGCTTGACACAGGAGCAATTGATCGAAAAGGTGACATATGACAGAGAGGTCGCTTTAGCGGAAATGGATACGACACTTGTTACGCAGCTTTCTTGGATGGAACCGACCGGAGAGCAAAATGCGCCTGCAGTGTTTGCAAAACGTGATGCACAGATTGCCCAGATCCGAATGTGTGGAGCGGATATGCATATTGCACAGGTGCGTTTTGTGGAAAATGGAAAAATATATCAGGCAGTGGATTTTAGCGGGGAAGAATGCATTGGAAATGCGGTGCGTGATCGTTATGGTGAACAGGTGTGGGAAAGGTTAAAGCAGGGAGAGCGGGGAGAATATACGGTTGATATTTTGTTCTCTGTCAGTATCAATGAACGATATGGTTCGCTGCAATTGCAACTTATTGACTGCCAATAAAATATGCGATAAACTATATAACGAAGCTTGATTTTTCATAGGGGGATCATGGCTGAATATCGGAATATGTTACGATGAAACATGGAGGATAGATATGGCAAATGTATCATTAGATAAAGACCTTTTTTATCAATATATGATCAATAATAATTCAACCAGTACAATGTTGAACGCATTGTCCGGTAATACTAATACCGGAGTACAGTCGGCTAATGATCTGTCGAGTGTATTAGGTGCTTTGCAGAATTCGGCATCTTTTGGTACAGGAAGTATTTCGGATGTGAGCACGCTGTTGAGCGGATTGGAAGGTATCAGCACGACAGGAACCGGCAATTCGTTTTCTGATATATTGCAGTCCTATTTGCAGCCTACATCGGATTCGGCACAGACGACAGATAGTGTGCAGTATATTAATGGTGTGGAGTCTTCTGACAATATGCAGGCAGAACAGCAGACAAAGACTTCCGGTACGAGTGTTTCGGCAGCACAGCAGGCATACGCTGACAGTATACAGTATGATTTCGACCAGATCGAAGAACAGTCAGATCAAATGGTGGAACAGGCGCTGGGAGAAATTATTTATTGATAGGTAACTTCCCATACCGGAAGTTACTGTTCGAACCACATATTGCTTATTATGTCAATGGTTTAATCATATTTTGCAGCTACTATATAGTGAGTCCTGCCATCAACAAACTATAGCAATTGCTTTGCCACAATTAGTTTTCACAGTGATTTCTAAATTTTGTTGTCTCTGATGGTTGATTTACATGCCTTTCGGAAACTCGAAGTCCCGGAAGCAAGGTAATCATCATTTTTGAAAGGGACTTTGCGCTCGTCGTTACTTATGTCTCGTATCTCAGAGACATTAAGTAACGTAACGTAGCGCATCGTAGCGAAAGCGTCCCGTCCAAAAATTGATGATACCTTGCTAGACCGGGACATCTCAGACAATCCTTCAGGCATGTAATCATCAGAGACTTAACAAAATAAGAAATCACGTAAAAACTCTGCGTTCTGCAGCAATTGTCTTAGTTTGTTGATGGCAGGATAATTTACTTTATCGGCTGCAAAATAGCTATTATTCTACTGACATAATAAGCAATATGTGGTTGTGTGAGATGATGAGGTATGGGAAGTTTGAATTACTCAGATTACAAAAAGTTCATATGTGTATATTGATAATGAAAATAAATACGATAAGCTATGGTAAAGGCAATTCGAAGCAGTACATAAACGATAAAGAGTGCACCGGCAAAATAATGCCACAACAGTCCGGTCTGCGATTGGTTAAGCTGCCATTGCCATGCGATCAAAAATAACAAAAGGAAGGAACTGCTCCAACGTTCTGCGGTGAAACGGATCGTGTTAAAACGGTATTGTCTCATCAGAGAGGACAATTGTGTGAGTGGTTCTTTCTTTTTTTGTTCCGGAGCTGCAAAGGTGATCATGAGCGGCAGTATTAGACCGGTTAATGTAAATAATATGCCGGCAGGGTATAAGGTGTTAATGCTGCACAAAGACAATAAGACTGTCAAAAAACGGCTGCTGCGTAATCCTTTATAGCGGCTTAGTATTACGATTTCCTGCTTTACAGAGTGATCGGTATAAGACATAGGAACCCCCTTTTTAGGTGTGTATTGTATCAAAATATTATAGAAGAAGCGAGAAAGAAAGTCAAAATGCACTACAATATTACGAAATTCTTACAATTTAGATACAAATGTGATAATTTCGAGAAGAAACACAAAAATTGCTTTTCTATTTTCAAAAAATAGTATATAATACATGCGAGTATGTTTAATTAGTAAAACTATGGAAAAAATAGAAAATAACAGAAGCGAAAGGAGAACAGTCATGGTTGGTAGCGATATTGGTATTGACTTAGGTACAGCGAATGTACTTGTATATATAAAGGGAAAGGGTGTCGTTCTGCGCGAGCCGTCCGTTGTGGCGTTCGACAGAGATACCAATAAGATTAAGGCAATTGGTGAGGATGCTCGTTTGATGTTAGGACGTACGCCGGGTAATATTGTAGCTGTTCGTCCATTGCGTCAGGGTGTTATTTCAGACTATACAGTAACAGAGAAGATGCTTCGTTACTTTATTCAGAAGTCCTGTGGTAAGTCTCGTTTCCGCAAACCTCGTATCAGTGTTTGTGTTCCAAGTGGTGTTACCGAGGTTGAGAAGAAAGCAGTAGAAGATGCAACATATGAGGCTGGAGCAAGAGAAGTTGCAATCATTGAGGAACCGATTGCAGCGGCTATCGGAGCAGGTATCGATATTTCACGTCCATGTGGTAACATGATCGTTGATATCGGAGGTGGTACTTCTGATATTGCTGTTATCTCCCTTGGCGGTACGGTTGTAAGTACTTCCATCAAGGTGGCTGGAGATGACTTTGATGATGCAATTGTCCGTTACATGCGTAAGACACATAACTTATTGATCGGTGAGCGTACAGCGGAAGAGATCAAAGTAAAGATCGGATCTGCATACAAACGTCCGGAGGTTGTATCGATGGATGTACGCGGCCGTAACTTGGTGACCGGACTTCCAAAGACGATCACTGTAACATCAGATGAAACATTAGATGCTCTGAAAGAGATCACGTCACAGATTGTAGAAGCAGTACACACGGTATTGGAGAAGACTCCGCCTGAGCTTGCAGCAGACGTTGCGGACAGAGGTATTGTTTTGACCGGTGGCGGAAGTTTGTTATATGGTTTGGAAGAGCTCATTGAGGAGAAAACAGGAATCAACACTATGACAGCCGAGGATCCAATGACAGCAGTTGCAGTGGGAACCGGTAAGTTTGTAGAATTTTTAGCAGGAAAACGTGACGACGAGTAAAGAAATTGATCGATTGTGACGATATATATTTTACAGAGCGGACGAAGAGCACTCTTCGTCCGTTTATAATACATAGGTTAGTCTGGAAGGAGGACGACGAATGGTCAGAGGATTGTACACAGCATATACCGGTATGCGGAATGAACAGCGCAGATTGGATATTATATCGAATAACTTGGCAAATTCGGCGACCATCGGTTACAAGGAAGAAAATGTCACCAGCCGTTCTTTTAAGGACATGATGGCAGTAAAGATCCGAGATGGTTCTGTAGGATATGTTGATCAGAATATCGGAACGATGAATCTCGGCGTAAAGATTGGCGAGACCTACATGGATTGGAGTCAGGGGAATCTTCGAGAGACGGGGAATACCTATGATCTTGCGATACAGGGAGATGGATTTTTTACAATTCGTGTCACAGACAAACAGGGTAAAGATGAGATGATGTATACCCGTTGCAGTACCTTTAAGTGTACGCAGGACGGTTACATAGTAGATGCAGATGGCAATCATTTGCAGGGCAATGGTGGAGATATTCAGGTGTCCACGGATGCTCATGAGATCGCGATCAAGGAGGATGGCTCGATCTATGCGGACGGTCAGTATGTCGATACGATCGCATTGGCTAACTTTGCAGATTATAACTATCTTGACTTATACGGAGATAACAAGTTTAGGGCAGTGGCAGGAGCAACGCAGATAGATGCAAAAGCTCAGATCGAACAGGGATATACGGAGCAGTCTAATGTCAATGTAATATCGGAGATGGTATCAATGATCAATATTACACGTGCATATGAAGCGGGACAGAAGATGATCCAGACACAGGATTCTCTGCTTCAGAAGTCTGCAAATGAAATTGGTAAAGTATAATTATTAGGAAAGAGTTACACTGGGATGTTTGTTGGTTAATATATATGAAAATTGACTGATGAATATAAGCAGTGTGGCAGATTGGAGCGTCTATCATGATGAGATCACTTTGGACTGCTGCTTCCGGTATGAAAGCACAGCAGACCGCAATGGACAATCTTTCAAACAATCTGGCAAATATTAATACGACCGGATACAAGAAAGAAAGACTAGAGTTTCAGTCTTTGTTGTATCAGACGATACAAAAAAAGACGACAGACAATGAGGGAAATCCAAAACCGATCGGAGCACAGGTTGGACTTGGTGTTAAGGTAGCTGCGATCAGCACCGAATTTGAGCAGGGAGAACTTACACATACAGAAGGCGATTTTGACTTCGCAATCCAGGGAAACGGATTTTTTATGATCCAAATGCCGGATGGCTCTACGGCATACACAAGAAACGGTCATTTTACAATGGCTGTAAATGGTACCGGTTATCAGTTGTCAACAGCAGAAGGTTATGCGGTTTTGGATTCTGAAGGTAATCCGATTACATTTGATGGTACGACAGATGTTACTAAATTATCGTTTGACAATTATGGACGCATCATGTTACGTGGAGCGGACAACAACCCGCATTTGACCGGGGTTACTATTGGAGCAGCTCAGTTTAATAACCCTGCCGGTCTTAATAAGATCGGGGATAGTTATTTTCAGGCAACAGCGGCCTCTGGTGATGCCCGTATCGAGGGGCAGGACACAGCGTTGAGTAGAAGTGTTATTAAGAATAAATATTTAGAAGCATCCAGTGTGCAGGCGGTTGATGAGATGGTGGATATGATCGTTACTCAAAGAGCGTATGAGATGAACTCGAAGGCGATCACTGCATCGGATGAAATGTTGCAGCAGGCAAATAATCTGAGATCATAACGTTTCAGATGTAATAATATAGACGAGGATGCCGGTTTTTAAGAGCAATGCGAGGCTTTTGAAACGGTTGTTTTTGGAATTACCATGAAATGCTTTAGAAGATTGCTTCTGAGAGAATGCGAAGTTTTTGAAAAGATTCTTTCGAAAAGAGGATGAGAGATCTTTTGAAAGATTTCTTCATGGGATGATGTGAGGTGTTAACAATGAGTTCTGTATATGATATTTCATCTATGTATGACAGCTATAAGCAGTCAGTGCAGTCTGCGACCGGCTCGAAGGCGCAAAGCGCATTGAATGCAGTAAATAGTGATTCGACAGATGAAGAGTTGATGGATGCCTGCAAAGGATTTGAAACCTATTTTGTACAAAAGATCATTGAACAGGCGCGCAAAATGGTAAAAAGCGAAGAAGATGACGGTGAATATATGCAGTATTTTGGGGATACTTTGAACCAAAGCTACGCGGAGGCGATTACAGAAAGTGGTCAGGTTGGTCTTGCTAAGCAGCTATATGACTCAATGAAGCGTAACTGATCGTATATGTGATCTGTCTAAATAGAGACAATGGGGCCACTGTGTTTACAGTGGCTTTTTCAAATGGATAGGAACTGATCATTTTATTGTGAAGGGTGGCGCATAGCAAGATGCTGGTATTGTTATGCTTGGCACTGTAGGAAACTTGACGAGGAGGTTATAGTGAGCGAGCAGATTGAATGGGAAGGATATGTTGAGCGTATTACTTTTCGAAATGAAGAAAATGGATATACCGTATTATTTTTGGTAGATGCAGAGGAAGAAGAGGAAGTGTGCTGTGTAGGACAGTTTTCTTATGTTGCCGAGGGGCTGTATTTGAAAGTGACCGGCAGAGAAGTGATACATAAAAATTATGGTCCGCAGATACAGGTGGATTCGTACGAAGAAAAACAACCAAAAGACTCAGTTGCTGTTGAGAGATATTTGGGATCAGGTGCGATAAAAGGTGTTGGACCTGCACTGGCAGCACGTATTGTGAAGCGGTTTGGAGAGGACACATTTACAATTATTGAACGTGAGCCGGAACGATTGGCAGAGGTCAAAGGCATCAGTGAGAAAATGGCGATACGCATAGCAGAACAGGTTAACGATAAGCGGCAGATGCGCCAGGCAATGCTTTTCCTGCAGGATTACGGTATTAGCATGAAAATGGCTGTTAAGATATATAAATATTATGGGGATGAAATGTATGAGATCCTGAAACGCAATCCTTATCGATTGGCGGAAGATATTCAGGGAATTGGCTTTAAGATTGCCGATGAGATTGCGCGCCAGGCTGGATTTGCTTCTGATTCGGAGTTTCGGATCAATGCAGGTATTCTGTATGCTTTGCAGCAATCCGGAACACAGGGACATTGTTATTTGCCGGAGTCTTGGCTGATCAGAGAGGCATCAGAGCTTCTATTGGTCGATGAGGGGGTCGTTTCCGATGCCTTAGAGGGGATGATGTTGAATAAAGAATTAAAGGTCTGTGAACAGGATCAAGAGCGCTGTATTTATTTGAGTACGCTGTATTATATGGAACTTAATTGTGCACGCATGCTGTTAGATCTTAATATTTCCTACGAGCTATCTGAGAAAGAACTTGCTAAAATGGTGCGAAAGGTTGAAAAGGGGCAGGAGATAGAGTTAGATGAACTACAGAAAACAGCGGTGTATCAGGCTGTTCAAAATGGTGTAACCATTATAACCGGTGGGCCGGGTACCGGTAAAACGACGACGATCAATACTATTTTACAGGTATTTGAACAGGAAGGGTTGGATATTTTGCTGGCGGCGCCAACCGGACGTGCCGCAAAAAGAATGTCTGAAACGACTGGATGGGAGGCGCAGACAATACATCGGCTGCTCGAGATCAATGGTGGCGTGAGTGAAGGGGATACGCAGGGAACAATGCATTTTGAGCGTAATGAGAAACAGCCGTTGGAAGCGGATGTTGTGATCATAGATGAGTTTTCTATGGTCGATATCTATTTGATGAATGCGCTTCTTCGTGCTATTGTTCCGGGAACGCGTCTCATCATAGTTGGCGATGTGAATCAGCTGCCATCGGTAGGACCGGGTAATGTTTTAAAAGATATGATCCAGGCGGAATTTTGTTCTGTTGTGCGGCTGCATCGGATCTTTCGACAGGCTGCAGAAAGTCAGATCGTTATGAATGCGCATCGGATCAACAGCGGCGAAGAAATCTCGCTAGAGAATGCATCGCCGGATTTTATGCATCTGGAACGAAAAGACAGTGCTTCCGTGATCAATGTGGTCGTGCAGCTTATCATGCAGAAACTTCCTCCGCATGTAGATGCTTCTCCCTATGATATTCAGGTACTTACGCCGACTAGAAAGGGAGAGTTAGGTGTGGAACATTTGAATCAGGTGCTGCAGCAATATATGAATCCGGCAGATGCAGGCAAGGTGGAGCGAGAATTTCATGGGGTGTTATTCCGTGAGAAAGATAAAGTGATGCAGATCAAGAATGATTATCAGATACGCTGGACAAAGAAAACGTCCTTGGGCGATGTATATGAAGAAGGGACCGGTGTGTTTAATGGGGATACCGGAATCATTCGGGAGATCATACCGGTAGCGGAGCAGGTGGTCGTTGAATTTGAAGAGGGAAAAATGGTGGAATATGAGTATAGCCAGATGGATGAAATGGAACTGGCTTATGCAATTACGATCCATAAATCCCAAGGCAGCGAGTATCCGGCTATTGTGCTTCCGGTGCTTGGTGGTCCAAAAATGCTGTTGGGACGCAACTTGCTATACACTGCGGTGACGAGAGCAAAGAAATGTGTAACGACAGTGGGAAGCAGCAGAGTTATACAGGGGATGATCCACAATGTGAATGAGCAGAAACGTTTTTCAAGTTTATGCCAGCGCATTAAAGAAATGGAGGAAGAAGACGCTGAACTTAATCATTGATAGTCTATTGCAGATCGTGTTTCCAACGAGGTGTCCGGGGTGCGACAAGGTGTTGGCGGTTGGTGAACGGGGGTTTTGCGGCGGATGTACAGAGCAGCTTCATTTTTTGCAGGAGCCTTTGTGCCCCTATTGTGGAAAACCGATCGATCGGGATCAGATGTGCTGCGCAGATTGTAGAGCACATCCACATAGCTTTACAGCGGGGGGAGCAGTACTTTTGTATACAGGGCAAATGCAGGAGTCAATGGCGAGATTTAAGCAGGGAGGCCGAGCAGAATACGGCAAAGTATATGGAAGGTTATTATGGGATGCCAAGAGAGAATGGCTGCAGCGTATCCGAGAACCGGTGCTCGTTCCGGTGCCGGTCCATAGCAAAAGATATCGGAAACGCGGTTACAATCAGGCAGAAGAGATAGCAAAAGAAATGGCGAGATTATCCGGTCTGCCAATGCGATCGGATCTGTTAGTGCGGGTGAAACATACGGCACCACAGAAAGAACTGTCGAAACGGGAGAGAAGCCGTAATTTACAGGGGGCGTTTCGTTGCAGAGCAGACTATAGAAAGTTGTGTTTACAAGGAAAATGTGCTATAATAATTGATGATATTTATACGACAGGAAGTACGGTAGAAGCTTGCTCGCAGACACTTTTGCAGGCAGGGTTCGATAAAGTATATTTTTTATGTGTGTGTATAGGAAAAGGTGTGTAGAGGAGGCATAACATGGACGTTAGAAATTGCAAAATGTGTGGTCATTTATTTAACTATACAAATTCACCGCTTTGCCCTCAATGCAATAAGAAGTTAGAGGAACGCTTTCAGGATGTGAAAGAATACATTCGCGAGAATCCGGGGGCAGGCATGGCAACGGTAGCAGAAGATACAGGAGTACCGGTACAGCAGTTGAAAAAATGGGTTCGTGAGGAGCGTTTGGCCTTTACCAAGGGTTCCGGAATCACGATAGAATGTGAGAAATGCGGTAGACCGATATTGACCGGAAGATACTGTAAGGAATGCAAGAACGCATTATCCAACTCGTTTTCCGGTTTATATCAGACGAGCAAACCGGCTGAAAAGAAGGCGAGAGATGCATCTGCAAAGATGAGATTCTTGGGTGAATAGTACAGCCATGAGTTGAGAGGGGGTCGTACTATGGAAATGGATATGGTGAGCAAGGCCTTTGAGCAGGCGTTCGTTTCTGTGAGTCAAAAATTGTTGGGGCTGCAATTACAGA
The DNA here is from genome assembly GCF_003478335.1 of Clostridium sp. AM49-4BH. Taxonomy (GTDB): domain Bacteria; phylum Bacillota; class Clostridia; order Lachnospirales; family Lachnospiraceae; genus Butyribacter. Next base: position 55,273 of record NZ_QUFB01000012.1, on the reverse strand, counting down.
GACGGAAACAGGACAACGGAATATTCCTGCAGCAGCCCGTACGGCAGATCATGATCTGTACGAGTGGCTATCTTCGTATGGAAATTATTTGTGATATGCCGGAGTCAATGGTATTACAGATCGTTTCAAAAATGTATGGTGGTGGTTTGCCGCCGGATGAACAGATTCCATTGTATATCAAAGAATATATTAATATTGTTTGTGGACATGGTGTATCCAGTTTGAATAATACATTAAAAAAAGTTTCGCGCTTATCAGTGCCGTTTTATCAAAGTGAGATTCGGCATGAAGATGTTATGAAGGAACAGATGGACGTTATATTTGACACAGAGATTGGGACGATGCAGGTTGAGCTGCATTATTCCGGTGTTGAATGAGGCCAGAATATGCTTATTGCGGAAAATGTGCAGAAAGGGGATCGAAATGGATAAAATTACAATAATGGTGGTAGATGATTCACCGTTCGCTTCTAAACAGATACAGGATGTAGTAGAAGAAAATGGATATGAAGTGGTAGCCTATGCAGCTAATGGAGAGGATGGCATCAAGCTTTATGATGAGATGCATCCGGATATTGTTATCATGGATATTATTATGCCGGGCTTGGATGGATTAGAAACGGCGCAGATTTTGATGAAGAAACATCCGGATGTAAAGATCATGATGTTAAGTTCGTTGTGTGATGCAAGTACATTAGAAGAGGTTCGGGGAATTGGATTAAAATATTTGATTCCGAAGCCATGGGAAGATGATGTGCTGTTAGCAACGCTAGAGATGTTAAGTCGATAAGTAAAGTATAAGACCATAGATGAAAAAGTAATCTATGGTCTTTTTACTTTGCTGCATGGGTGCACTTTGATCAAACATTACACGACTGGCATATGACTCGTTTACTTTGCTATTTTGCATTAGGATAGATCTTTCGCATTGTTTCGTCCGGGTAGTAATGATCCATTACCTCTTCCCAATGTGCTTTTGGTTTTGGAGAATGTTCCCTGGTATCGTATCGGATCAGAGCAAGCATGCTTACTATAATATTGCAGATCATAAACACAGCAACGACAGTTGTCAATAGATATTTGGATCTATGCAATATCCGTTCGATCACATGGTGCAGGATGGGATACAGATTTTTGAACCAGATGACAGCGGCAAATCCCCAGAAAAAGCAGTATAACAGGTTGATGCGGCCGCCAAGATTAAACGGAATGTGACTGTAATCCCAAAAAACTTTTCCAAAAACAATTTCAGTAAATACACTGCAGCTATATTCATAAGCACCACCTAATAGCGTCCCAAGTATGAAAAGATGCCGGTCGGACTTGCCTTTACTCTTAAACAGAAGAGTGGTCACTAAAGCGATGGCAAGCCCCCATACAATGCTGAAGGGACCCCATACCACGCTGCTGCGACTCATCCAGACACCGACAGTCAGACGACAGAATATGGTTTCTACAATATCTCCTAAGAAAGCCCCTAATATGAACAGCCAGATAAATTCAGAAAATGGCAGTTTGGTAGCAGATGTCGAAATGACTTTATCCGTTGCAGTGGCCGGATAGGCTTTTTGGATACGACGCCGTATGTGTGCGGTAAGTGTCCTTCCGAAAGATGTCTTAAATAAAAAAAGTTCCCGATTCAGTCGGATCAGAGTGGGCGATTTATGCTCTAAATGTAGTATAGTCAGGACAGAAGCCGTTATATCCATGCAGCAGATGGCGGTTAACGTCCATAAAATAATATAGGTAACAAAGGTGGGGATAAATTGCCATAACCATAGGATCAGAGTATTGCCCCACTGGATCGCGATATATCCAAGTATACCCCACAGTATTGAATATTGCAGACAGATGTATCCGTCCAGATTCCAACGCTTCTTAGAATAATCCCACCATTTTTTGTGTCGAACCTGTTCTAAAAGACGGCCGGTCATCCATTCGATAAAGGTGGAAATGATCGCAGATCCCAAAAACAGAAAGAAAGGGGCAGATCGAAGCTCGTATAGAAATGTGCTGAGTACAATTCCGGAAAAGCCATAGATCAGACAAAAAGGACCGGATAGAAATCCACGATTACGGTAACATTTGTGTTTTACACTGGCAACGCTTGTTTCAATGCCCCACCCCAAAAAGGAGTAGCAAAAAAACAGAATTGCCAAATTTGTTAAGTTATAGTGCATGAATACCTCCTGCTGTAAAATGATCAATCAATATTTAATGACGCTCACTGTGTCGAAATTACAGTTATGAGACGTCATGTCAAGCGTATGTACATTATAATATAGCTGTAATGTGGGTGCAATGAGAAAAATGTTTGATTATCCAAATTGTTTCAAGAAACAAAATGTTTGGTTTTATTTATCAGAAGAAAACATATTTATATTCATGAGACGTAGTTTTATATACTTAATAAAATTATGCACATTGCACAAAAAGAAAGGGGACATATTGTTAAAAATACTGCTAATCTACAGTTGACGAAATGGGTGAAAATGGAATATACTCTTTGTGGCGTTAAAAAAGTTTGATTTACAAAATAAAAAGGGAAGAAAATGGAAAAAGAAAAATATATGATCGGTCAAGAGCTGATCGAGATATTCGAAAAGGTTTTGAAGACAGAAAATATTTCGGTCGCGCGTAAGACGGGATGCGATTTATCTATGACAGAGATACATACAGTGGCTGCCATTGGCAAAAATACACTGTACCGTATGAGTGACATTGCAGGAATACTGCACATAACGGTGGGGACGCTGACTGTCATGGTTAATAATTTAGTGAAGAAGGGGTATGTGGAGCGCTATAAAAGTGAGCAGGATCGTCGTGTTGTGAAGATCGGTCTGACCAGAAAGGGGCGTATAATATACGATGCGCATGCAGCGTTTCATGAAGATTTGGTCAATGCGCTGCTCAAAGGGATAGAAAGTAAAGAGGAGCAACAGACAGTACGTTGTGCCTTGAGCAATTTGTGGGATTTTATAGATAAGCAGAATAATTAACAGGATTGCTGCATGAGAGAACATGGAGGAAATAATGATAAGAACAAGAATAATGGCAACAGGTGCTTGTGTACCGGAGCAGATTATAACAAATGATGATCTGGCAAAGGTTGTTGACACCAGTGATGAATGGATATCACAGAGAACCGGGATCAGAGAGAGAAGGATCTCGGCAGGGGAGAACACTTCAGCTTTGGCAATAGGAACGGCAAAACAGGTGATCGAGCGTGCAGAAATCTCACCGGAAGATGTGGATCTGATCATTGTTGCATCAGTCACTCCGGATTACGGAACACCATCTCTTGCCTGCATGGTGCAAAAAGAACTTGGTATGGTGAACGCGGTTGCATTTGACGTTGTGGCTGCGTGCAGTGGTTTTATGTTTGCACTTAGTATTGCGGATAAATATATTAAAACAGGAGTGTACCGCAACGCTGTTGTGATCGGGGCGGAGACGCTATCAAAAATCGTTAACTGGGAAGACAGAACGACTTGTGTATTGTTTGGAGATGGTGCCGGTGGTGCTTATGTGGAAGCATCCGAAGAGGGTGGCATTATCGCAGAAGAACTTGGCAGCAAAGGGGAACTTTGTGATATACTGACAGAGGGGCATACGGCGTGTGACAATGCATTTAATGATGAGTCTGGCGACCATGATCCGAAGTACTATATTTATATGGATGGACGTGCAGTATTTAAGTTTGCGACCAAAAAGGTTGTAGAGAGTACTCGAAATGTGTTAGCTAAAGCTGACGTAGATATGGAAGATATCGCTTATGTCATACCACACCAGGCAAATGCCAGAATTATTGACGTTGTTGCTCATAAGTTGAAGATGGATGACAGCAAATTTTATAAGAACATGGAGCATTATGGAAATACTTCATCGGCAAGTGTACCTATGGCGCTGAATGAACTCAACGAAAAAGGGCTTATCCAACGGGGGGACAAAATTATTTTGAACGGATTCGGCGGTGGAATGACTTGGGGCACAATGCTGGTAGAATGGTAGAAGCATATAACTGCGCAAGCAGTATATATAAAATAAAATATAGGAGGAAATCACTATGGTATTTGAGAAAATCAGAGAAATCATTGCAGAGCAGACAGGAAAGGATGTTGAGGAAATCACATTAGAGACTAATGTAAAAGAAGACCTTGACGCAGATTCTTTGGATTTATTCCAGATCATCAATGACATCGAAGATGAGTTTGATGTATCTGTAGAGGATCCTGAGTCTATCGTAACTGTTCAGGATGCGGTTGATTTTGTAGAGAAGAACCAGAAATAAGAAGCAGAGTAATTCGGCTTTGCCGGCGCCGAGACTTTCGGTGCCGACAGATCCGGCTTTGCAACTATGGAGGAAGACATGAAAACAGTATTTATGTTTAGTGGCCAGGGCGCACAGTATGCTGGCATGGGCAAGGATTTGTATAAAAACTATCCGGTGGCAAAAGAAATTTTTGACCGGGCAGATAATGTACTTGGTTATTCCATTAAGGATATTTGTTTTGAAGATGAACAGAAATTAGGCGAGACAGAGTTTGCGCAGCCTGCCATCCTGACAATGAGTATTGCAGCGATGAAGGTGTTGGAAGAAGAGGGAGTTCGTGCAGATATGACAGCAGGTTTGAGCCTGGGTGAATATTCTGCGTATGTTGCCAGTGAAGCAATGGACTTCGAAGAGGCGGTTGCACTGGTACAAAAAAGAGGAAAGTTCATGGCAGAAGCAGTTCCTTCAGGAGAGGGAGCGATGTATGCTATTATTGGATTAGATACAGCATTAGTAGAAGAAGCTTGTGCAGAAGCAACTGCAGAGGGCGATGGCTTAGCGGTTCCGGCTAATTACAATGCACCGGGTCAGATCGTGATCGCCGGACATGCGCAGGCAGCGAAGAGAGCTGCAGCATTGGCGAAAGAGAAAGGCGCAAAACTTACAGTGCCTCTGAAAGTCAGTGGTCCGTTCCATACGGAATTACTTCAGCCGGCAGCAGAAAAGCTTGGTCCGGAATTGGACAAGATGCACATTTCACCGATGAAAATGCCGGTCTATACAAACGTAGATGCTTCGAAAGTGGCTTCTGAACAGGATATTATCCCTATTTTGAAAAAACAGATCGTTAGTCCGGTTCGCTGGGAACAGATCATCCGTAATATGGCGGCAGAGGGTGCAGATACTTTTATCGAGCTGGGACCGGGCAAAACTTTGAATGGTTTTGTGAAACGTACTTTGAAAGGCGTTGTAAATGTGAATGTTGAGGATAGCATATCCTTGCAGAAAACCATGAATAAACTTCATGACAGTGTGTGAATCACACAGAAAGGTATGGTAAACATGTTACAGGGAAAGACAGCAGTAGTTACAGGAGCAGCGAAAGGTATTGGAAAAGCAATTGCACTTGCATTTGCGAAGGAAGGCTGCAATATTGTATTGAATTATCACAGCAGCTTAGATGATGAAACGGTACAGGAGATTGAAGCATGCGGAGTGACTTGTATGCCGGTTCAAGGCGATGTGAGTGACTTTGCCTTTGCGGCAGATATGATGAAAAAAGTCAAAAAGGAGCTTGGTTCTGTGGACATACTGGTCAACAATGCCGGTATTACAAAAGATATGTTATTAATGCGTATGACAGAAGAACAGTTTGATAGTGTTATTCAGACAAACTTGAAAGGTACGTTTAATATGATCCGACATGCCAGCAGTATCATGTTGAAGCAACGAAGTGGAGCTATCATCAACATGTCTTCCGTTGTCGGAGTTATGGGTAATGTTGGACAGGCTAACTATGCGGCATCGAAAGCCGGAATTATCGGACTGACGAAGTCAACTGCGAAAGAGTTGGCTGCACGTGGCGTGACATGCAATGCAATCGCACCGGGATTCGTGGAGACGGATATGACGGCTGCACTTTCAGAAGATCTGCAGAAGCAGATGCTGGAAACAATTCCACTTAAACGTTACGGTCAGGTGGATGATATTGCGCAAGCAGCAGTATTTTTGGCAAAGAATACGTACATTACCGGTCAGGTACTCAATGTTGATGGCGGAATGTGCATGTAACCTATAGTGATCAAGACTTGGAAAGGTATGATTTAGAGATGGATAGAAGAGTAGTAGTAACAGGTATGGGAGCGGTCACCCCGCTTGGATGTACGGTAGATACATTTTGGGAAGGATTAAAAAATGGCAAATGTGGCATTGATCTGATTCAGAAGTTCGATACGACGGATTTTAAGGTTAAGGTTGGTGCTGAAGTAAAAGACTTTGATCCGGAACTGTATATGAGTAAGAAGGATGTAAAGAGAAATGACCCATATGCTGTGTATGCACTGGCTGCAGCTGTTCAGGCATTTGATGATAGCGGATTAGATATGGAGAAAGAGGATGCGGCTAAGGTCGGTGTGATCGTAGGTTCCGGTATTGGCGGCCTGATGACAATGCAGGAGCAGGTGATTCGTTTGCACGAAAAAGGACCTTCTCGTGTGTCTCCTTTGTTTATTCCGATGACGATCAGTAATATGGCGGCTGGTAATATTGCGATCCGTTTGGGAGCTAAGGGAGTATGTGAAAATATTGTCACTGCGTGCGCAACAGGAACAAATTGCATTGGCACTGCATTTAGGGATATTAAGCATGGCTATCTGGATGCTTGTATTGCCGGCGGTGCTGAGGCGTCGATCAGTGAGATCGGTGTGGCCGGATTTACGAACTTGACAGCACTTTCTACGACGGAAGATCCAAAAGATGCCTGTAAACCGTTTGACAAAGACCGAAATGGTTTTGTCATGGGAGACGGATCCGGAATACTCATTTTGGAAGAACTGGAACATGCTAAAGCAAGAGGAGCTAAGATTTACGGTGAAATAGTAGGTTATGGCGCTACAGGAGATGCCTATCATATGACAGCACCTTGTCCGGATGGCGATGGAGCTGCGAGAGCGATAAGATTAGCAATGGATGAGGCAGGGATTACGCCGGAGCAGGTGGATTATATTAATGCACATGGAACAAGTACCCATGCTAATGATGCCGGAGAAACGGCAGCGATCAAGCTGGCATTGGGGGATGCGGCAGCAAAAGTTGCGGTCAGCTCTACCAAATCTATGACAGGACATTTGCTTGGTGCAGCAGGTGCTATCGAGGCAATTGCTTGTGTGAAAGCATTGGAGGAAGGATTCCTGCCGCCGACGATCAATTATCATACACCGGATGAAGAATGTGATCTGGATTATATTCCAAATGAGGGAAGAGTAGTACCAGAGGCACAGTATGCATTGTCTAATTCTTTGGGATTTGGCGGACACAATGGAGTTCTCTGCTTTAAGAAGTGGGATGAGTAGTGTGCAGACAGTGACAACAGATGGTTAAGAAAGGTATGGTAACACAATGCAGTATGATCAGATCAAAGAGTTGATTCAGATATTTGAACACTCAGATTTAAATAATATGGAAGTAACTTTAGGAAATGCCTCCGTAAAATTAGGACGCGGTATGGCAAATGCAGTCGAGGAAAGTCCGGAAGCACAGATGGTACAGACAGCAGTAAAAGTTGAGAATCCTGTCACAGATGCAGCACCGACTACAGTCGAAACCGAGAAGACCGAGCCTGCAGCCGGAGATAAGATCGTGACAGCTCCGATCGTAGGTACGTTTTATCGAGCAAGCGCACCGGATCAACCACCTTTTGTGAAGGTGGGGGATACGATTGCAAAAGGCGATGTCGTATGTATCATAGAGGCTATGAAATTTATGAATGAAGTCATAAGCGAAGTGGATGGAACAATCACAGAAATTTTAGTGGAAGATGCACAGTTCGTTGAGTTTGGACAGGAATTATTCCGTGTGAAATAGCAATACCAATATCGGGCGATGGTCTGTTGTTAAGCAGACGTTGTGTATCGGAATCTGAAAGATATACCTGTGGATAAAAGGGGAAGACACTTGTTGAGTCCGCAGGTTTAGAAAGGAATGTAAATTAATATGGGTATGGATATCAAAGAAATTATGAGTATCATCCCACATCGTCAGCCGTTTTTGCTGATCGATCGGGTTGAAGAAATCGTGGAAGGCGAAAAAGTTATTGCAACCAAAAATGTTTCCTATAATGAACCATTTTTTGCAGGACATTTTCCGCAGGAACCGGTGATGCCGGGTGTGTTGATCGTGGAAGCAATGGCGCAGGCCGGAGCGGTAGCTATTTTGTCTATGGATGAATTTAAGGGTAAGACGGCATATTTTGGCGGCATTAAAAATGCAAAGTTCAAAAAGAAAGTTGTACCTGGAGATGTACTTCGTTTGGAAGTTTCCATTGAAAAATTAAAACGTAATGCCGGAATAGGTGTTGGAACTGCATATGTTGGTGACAAGGTTGCTGCACAGGCAGAAATTATTTTTATGATTGGCTGATAGTTTGACAGAGAGAATGGATCAAAACTCGGATAATAGATCGTAGAAATGTTGAGTGATTGGAGGAGCAGATGTTTGATAAGATATTGATCGCAAACAGAGGAGAGATTGCGGTGCGGATAATTCGTGCCTGTCGGGAAATGGGCATCAAAACAGTTGCTGTTTTTTCGGAGCCTGACAGGGAGGCATTGCATACGCAGCTTGCAGATGAAGCAGTATGTATCGGTTCTGCCAAGGCGGCAGACAGTTATATAAACATGCCAAATATCATTACGGCTGCTGTAGAGACTAAGGCGCAGGCAATTCATCCGGGATTTGGTTTTCTGTCAGAGAACAGTACATTTGCGGCAATGTGCGAAGAATGTAATATTAAGTTTATAGGTCCGGCACCATCGGTTATTGATGCATTGGGCAATAAATCCAATGCAAGAGAAATGATGATCCGTGCCGGCGTACCGGTTATTCCGGGAAGCGATGGTGTTGTTGCTGACAGAGAGCAGGCGCACGAGGTGGCAGGAAAGCTGGGATATCCGGTTATGGTCAAGGCATCTGCCGGCGGTGGCGGCAAGGGAATCCGCATCGTGCGTACTGAAGATGAACTGGATCAGGCATTTGAGGCAGCACAAAGCGAGACGAAAGCAGCTTTTGGTGACGATCAGATGTATATGGAAAAAGTGATCGAACATGCCAGACATATTGAAGTACAGGTGCTTGGCGATCATTTTGGTAATGTGATCCATTTGGGAGAGAGAGACTGTTCATTGCAGCGCAAAAATCAAAAAGTATTAGAAGAAGCACCGTCTCCGGTATTGTCCGAAGAGACCAGAGAAAAGATGTGTAAATCTGCGGTCCTTGCTGCAAAGGCGGCAGGATACGAAAGTGCAGGAACAATTGAATTTTTGTATGATCATTCCGGACAGTATTACTTTATGGAGATGAATACCAGAATTCAGGTGGAACATCCGATCACGGAGATGATCACGGGAGTTGATATTGTGAAAGAACAGATCCGCGTGGCAGCCGGGGAGAAGTTATCATATGAACAATCGGATATTCATATTACAGGGCATGCTATAGAATGTCGAATCAATGCGGAGAATCCGGATCGAGGATTTGCACCATGCCCGGGGCTTGTCGACTATCTGATGCTGCCAAGCGGTGGCTTAGGTATTCGTGTGGATACGGCAATTTATGAAGGATATGAAATCCCACCGTTTTATGATTCTATGATTGCAAAGGTGATCGCCCATGGCAGGGATCGAGAGGAAGCGATCGCTAAAATGAATCGGGCCCTGTATGAGTTTATTATCAATGGCATTGATACGAATATTGAATTTCAGAGCCGCATCTTAAATAACCCGGATTATTTGGCAGGACAGTTTGATACTTCGTTTTTGGAAGATAATTTATTGCAGCAGTAGTGTAATGCATGGAGGAGCAGGATGAATTTATTTGGAAAGAAAAATTATATTTCTCTGGAAAAGCCGGAGACACGCAGACCGGAAAGACGGATGAAGTCCAAAGAACCGTCAATTCCGGATGGAATGTGGATCAAGTGTAATTCCTGTAAAAATATTATATACAAAAAAGAAGTGACAAAATATAAACTTTGCCCGAATTGCGAAGCACATTTTCGAATGAGTCCAAAGGAACGTATTGCGATCACCTGCGACGAGGGGACCTTTGAAGAATTTGATGCTGCGATGCATCCTAAAAATCCGATGGGATATCCGGATTATGATAAGGTGATCGAGAAAGCACAAAAAAAGGCACAGATCACCGAGGGAGTTGTTACAGGACGTTGTCAGATAGAAGGACACGACACAGTTATTGCCATTATGGACAGCCATTTTATGATGGGAAGTATGGGGTCTGTGGTTGGTGAAAAGGTAACTAGAGCAGTGGAATACGCGACAGCACACGAACTGCCGATTATTATTTTTACGACGTCCGGTGGCGCCAGAATGCAGGAGGGGATCATCTCTCTGATGCAGATGGCAAAAGTATCGGAAGCGTTGGGACGGCATGATGCAGCGGGATTACTATATGTCACAGTACTGACAGATCCGACAACTGGTGGCGTGACGGCAAGCTTTGCAATGTTAGGAGACATTATATTGGCTGAACCGAAAGCTTTGATCGGATTTGCCGGACAGCGTGTGATCCAAGGGACGATCCATCAGAAATTGCCGGAGGGATTTCAGAGGGCAGAATTTCAACTTAAAAATGGTTTTGTGGACCGCATTGTTCATCGCGAAAAAATGCGGGAAGAGTTGGGAAGGATCTTAAAACTTCATAGTCGAAAATAATGGAGGTAGGCAGCATGAGCAGCAATACGGTAAGTGATACAATGAAAACAGTATCCATAGCTAGAAATATAAAGCGTCCAACGGCAAGAGAATTTATTGATCAATTATTTGATGAATTTATGGAATTTCATGGGGATCGTTATTATGCTGATGATGGAGCGATCGTTGGAGGCATTGCATCTTTTCGGGGAGAACCGGTTACGGTGATCGGTATTCAGAAAGGGCATACTCTCGAGGAGAACGTTGCCTGTAATTTTGGTCAGCCAAATCCGGAAGGATACCGCAAAGCACTTCGATTAATGAAACAGGCAGAAAAGTTTCATCGTCCGGTCATCACGTTGATCAACACGGCGGGTGCATACTGCGGTATTGGTGCAGAAGAACGTGGACAGGGTGAGGCGATCGCGCGGAATCTTATGGAAATGTCGCGTCTTAAAACGCCGATCATCAGTATCTTTGTGGGAGAAGGCGGTAGCGGCGGTGCACTTGCACTTGCAGTTGGAGATACGGTGTGGATGCTGGAGCATGGTATGTATTCGGTGTTATCACCGGAGGCTTTGCCAGTATATTATGGAGAGATCCTTCCAGAGTCGATGAAGCTGCAGAGCTAATGCGCATGACAGCAGATCATTTGCTGCAAAACAACGTGATAGATCGCAAATTTACAGAGTCGCCAAATGGCATCGAAAAGGATCTGCCTTACACGACAGACCAGATTGCCAAGGCGTTGGCAGAGACGTTGCCTAAATTGCAATCTACACCTGTAGAAGAGCTGTTGGAAAAACGTTATCAGCGATTCCGCCAATATGGGGAATTTGAACAATAATAATGCAAACAATAAAACCGTCCGGACATATCAAAATGATATGGACCGGGCGGCTTTTTGTATATCTTGGTGTGTCAATATATAGGTTTTATAATTGCAATAGTATTCTGTATGGCTTAGGAAAGCATACGTATACCGTTTGATTCAATCTTAATCCTGCCGGTTTTTTGGAGATGGCCAATGGCTCGCTTAAATGCATTTTTGCTCATATGAAATTCACGCTTGATGACTTCAGGATCACTTTTGTCGTGATAAGGAAGGAATCCGCCTGCCGTTTCCAGACAATCGTAGATCACTTCCGCATCCTCATTCATTTGCTCAGGAATCTTTTTGCGGACACTTAACGTCAGTCTGCCATCTTCTAACACCTGTGCAACGCGTGCATATACCGGTTGATTGATGCGGTAGGTCTCAAAGACTTCTTTGTGTGGTAACAGAGCAGAGTACATATCATCTATGGCGATAAATACGCCAAAATTCTCGCTGATCTCATAGACGCGTCCAAATACTTCGTCGTCTTTTTGATAAGAAGAATCGCTGCGCAGTGATTCATAAACTTTCATAGAAGCACAGAGACGGTCGCTTTTATCAATATATAGGGTGACTAATACGGCATCGCCCTCTTTGACCGGATACAATTGCTCCTTAAAAGGAAGAAACAGATCTTTACTCAGTCCCCATTCCAAAAAAGCACCGATCGGAGTTACTTCTTTTACATAGAGTCTTGCAACACCGCCTAAGGTAATATCCGGCTCTAAGGTTGTTGCAATTGGTCTGTCTTCGGAATCTTTATACACAAATACATTTAGTACATCTTTAAGCTGTGTGCCTTGTGGTACATGGGCTTTTGGAAGAAGGATCTTGTCCTGCTCAGCTCCTGTCGGGGTATTGAGGAACACACCAAAGTCGGTCTGCTTGACAACGATCAATTCTTGAAATTTTCCAAGTTCTATTTTACTGGTCATAATTATCCTCCATGAATTTAATACTTTCAGTATACTGTTATCTGCAAAAAAATGCTAGTACAATTCATTAAATAGTGTTACCATGTAAAAAAATGATAATTGGAGGTTTTTATTATGGCAAATGTAATTAGTACAGATAAGGCACCTGCGGCAATTGGACCGTATTCTCAGGCAATCGAGGTCAATGGTATGATCTACACATCCGGCATGATCCCGATCGATCCTTCAACAGGGGAGTTAGTTACCGGTAGTGTGGAAGCACAGGCAGAGCAGGCAATATCTAATTTGGAAGCTCTGTTAGCAGCATCCGGATCTTCTATAGAGAAGGCTGTTAAGACGGTTGTGTTTATCAGCAACATGGATGACTTTGGAAAGATCAATGAAGTATATGCGAAACATTTCAAAGAGCCATATCCGGCACGCTCCTGTGTTCAGGTTGCCAGATTGCCAAAGGACGTAGCAATCGAGATCGAGGCTGTTGCCGTTAAAAACTAACAAAACGAGCTTCCCATACCGGAAGTTATTGCTCGAACCACATATTGCTTATTATGTCGATGTTTTTATCATATTTTGCAGCCACCATACAGTGAAATCTGCCATCAAGAAACTATAGCAATTGCCTTGTTGCAATTAGTTTTTACTGTGATTTCTAAATTTTGTTGTCTCTGATGATTGATTTACATGCCTTTCGGCAACTCGAAGTCCCGGAAGCAAGGTATTCATCATTTTTGAAAGGGACTTTGCGCTCGTCGTTACTTATGTCTCGTATTTCAGAGACATTAAGTAACGTAACGTAGCGCATCGTAGCGAAAGCGTCCCGTCCAAAAATGGATGATACCTTGCTAAACCGGGACATCTCAGACATACCTTCAGGCATGTATTCATCAGAGACTTAACAAAATAAGAAATCACAAAAAAACTTTGCATACTGCAGCAATTGTCTTAGTTTTTGATGGCAGAATAATTTGCTTTATCGGCTGCAAAATAGTTATTGTTTTAGTGACATAATAAGCAATATGTGGTTGTGGGAGATTTGGGGTATGGGAAGTTTGCGTTAAGAATATGACCGGGATGTCTGTGTAAAGTGTTTTTCGGATTTATGGAAAATGGGAGAAATATGAATGTGGACTATAAGAGTAGAATGCAAATTGTAACAAAATGTAACAATTTGGAATGAGTGAAAAAGCCATCTTATCAGTGGAAGATACTGGAAATACGTGTAAATTCCATTCGTATTCTGTTGTAGAACTATTGACAAGATGAATTTAGGTTGTTATAATGACAACTGTTATGTAATAAATTTGTAATAATTATTACATGAATAAGTGCTTGAAGAAACTTAGAATAGATTACAAAGGATTGTTTACAGTTTGGAGGCTTTTATGATTAAGACACATTGGGTCAAGACAGCCGCGGTTTGTGGAACGGCACTGACACTTGCATTAGCGGCAGGTTCAGTAAGAGTAGATACGAATGCTGCAACCATGTGTAAAGAGACAGAGATGGCAGGACTTTCTCTTTCTTTGGACAAGCATTATGCAGACGTTTATAATGAAGAGGAACAGGAAGAAAATATTGATGCAACTGAGGCGCCGGCAGCGACTGCGTCACCTGCAGTAACACAGGCAGCTGTGACACCTGCAGCGACAACAGCACCAGCACCAACGGCAACGCCGGTACCGACACCACATGTTACAAAGCAGTTTGTCGATACAGCGATCTCCATTGCAGATGATTATGTGAATGTTCGTAAGAAACCGAATACAGATTCCAAGATCCTTGGAAAGCTGTATGAAGGATGCGCAGCAAAGGTCCTGTCTAATAAGAATGGCTGGGCTAAGATTGAGTCCGGTAAGGTGACAGGTTACATTAAGAGTGAATATTTGGCAACAGGTATTAAAGCACAGAAGCTTGCTGCTAAGTATGGTAAATATTATGCGAAGGTAAAACCGGGAACCGTTACATTAAATGTTCGTACGAAGCCAAATACTTCTTCTACGATCATGACACAGATCCCGGAAGATGAAAATTATGAAGTTGTCAAGATCGGTAAGGATTGGGTTAAGATCTCTATCGATGGTGAGGATGGTTTCGTAGCGAGAGAGTTTGTTTGTCTTCATGCGAACTTCAAGAAAGCAGTATCCATTGCAGAAGAGAAGGCTGAGGCAAGAAGAAAAGCAAGAGCAGAGAAGGCAGAGCAGGAGCGTTTGGCAGCATTGGCAGCAGAGCGTGCGCGTCAGCAGTCTGCAAGCAGTTCTTCCAGTTCATCTTCAAGCTCTTCCAGCAGCTCATCTTCTAGCAATAGAAGCAGTTCATCTAGCAGAAAGAGCAGCAGTTCTGTAACAAGAAGAAGTTCTTCCAGCAGAAAGAGCAGTTCATCTAGCAGAAAGAGCAGCTCCTCCAGCAAGAAGAGCAGTTCATCTAAGAGATATAGTTCATATACAGGAAGCGGCAACGGTTCAGAGGTTGCAAGCTATGCACAGAACTTTGTTGGTAACCCATATGTATATGGTGGATCCAGTTTGACTAGAGGAACCGATTGTTCCGGATTTACAATGAGTGTTTATGCACAGTTTGGATATAGTCTTCCACATAGTGCAGCAGCACAGTCAGGATGTGGTTCTAAGGTAAGCCTGTCAAACGTACAGCCGGGAGATTTGATCTTCTATCGTAACGGTAGTCGTATCGGTCATGTGGCAATGTATATCGGTGGTGGACGTGTAGTACACGCCAGCAACCCAAGTGATGGTATTAAGATTTCCAATATGTACTACAGAAAGCCTTGCGGCGCTCGTAGAATTATTGGTTGATCATTAGGTATAATGACGTTGAAGAAGAGGAGTACGTTTTCGGAGTTCACAGAGAGAATGGTTCATTGGCTGAAAGACCATTTGAATAGAACGAAAGCAGAAGGTAGCTTCGGAGTCATGTCTCTGAACAGATAGTAAGAGACATCGGTTCATCTCGTTATCGATGCAAGAGGTAATGTGATTTTTACATTGCGATCAAAGGTGGTACCGCGTATAATCGCCCTTTGCACTATGTGCAGAGGGCGTTTTTTACTTTATAGGAAACCTCTCGTTTCCTATAAAGCAATAAACGCTCCGCGAGGATGCAAGTGTTGTATGTTAAGAGAAAGGAAAAAGATTATGGCAAAAGAGTTGGAAAAAAATTACAATCCTGCGGATATTGAGCAGAGAACGTATGACAAGTGGATTGCAAAGAAGTATTTTCATGCGGAGGTAGATCGTGACAAGAAACCATTCACGATCGTTATGCCACCTCCAAATATCACAGGACAGCTTCATATGGGACATGCCCTGGATAATACACTGCAGGATATTTTGATCCGTTTCAAGAGAATGCAGGGATATGAGGCTCTTTGGGTACCGGGTACCGATCATGCTTCGATTGCTACAGAGGCAAAAGTTGTAGAAAAGCTGCGTGCCGAGGGAATCAGCAAAGAAGATATTGGAAGAGAAAAGTTTCTGGAGCATGTTTGGGACTGGAAGAAGCAGTACGGTGGCCGCATTGTAGAACAGCTCAAGAAGATCGGCTCTTCCTGTGATTGGGATAGAGAACGCTTTACGATGGATGAGGGATGCTCTAAGGCAGTAAAAGAAGTGTTTGTAAAGTTATATAACAAAGACTTGATCTACCGTGGAGAGCGTATCATAAACTGGTGTCCAAAATGTCTGACTTCTATTTCTGATGCAGAGGTTGAGTATGAGGATCAGGCAGGTCATTTTTGGCATTTGCGTTATAAGACAACGGACGGAACCGGTTATATTGACTTGGCGACAACGCGTCCGGAGACATTACTTGGTGATACGGCAGTAGCAGTTAATCCAAATGATGATCGTTACAAAGATATGGTGGGTAAGACTTTGGATCTTCCAATTGTACATCGTCAGATCCCAATTATCGCAGATGATTATGTTGATATGGAATTTGGTACAGGTGTTGTAAAGATCACACCGGCACATGACCCGAACGACTTTGAGGTAGGACTTCGTCATAATCTGGAAGTGATCAATGTACTGACAGATGATGCCAAGATTGTAGAAGATTATCCGAAATATGCAGGCATGGACCGCTATGAGGCAAGAAAAGCGATCGTTGCTGACTTGGAGGCAGAAGGTGCTCTTCTGAAAGTAGAAGACCATGAGCACAATGTAGGTACCTGCTATCGTTGTCATACAACTGTAGAACCACGAGTATCAAAGCAGTGGTTTGTTGCTATGAAAGACCTGGCAAAACCGGCGATCGATGCAGTGAAGAATGGAGATACAAAGTTTGTACCAACACATTTTGAAAAGACTTATTTTCATTGGTTAGAGAATATTCGTGACTGGTGTATTTCACGTCAGCTTTGGTGGGGACATCAGATTCCGGCATTTTACTGCGATGATTGTGGCGAAATGGTTGTTACGAAAGAAGATACCTGTAACTGTCCAAAATGCGGCAAGCCAATGAGACAGGATCCGGACACGCTGGATACTTGGTTCTCCTCCGCACTGTGGCCTTTCAGTACACTGGGATGGCCGGATAACACCGAGGAAATGGATTACTTCTACCCAACAAGCACTCTGGTAACCGGTTATGATATCATTCCATTTTGGGTTATGCGTATGATGTTCTCCGGTTTGGAGCATACCGGAAAGGTGCCGTTTGATACAGTATTGATCCACGGACTGGTAAGAGACAGTCAGGGCCGTAAGATGAGTAAATCTCTTGGCAATGGTATTGATCCTTTGGAGGTCATTGATAAGTATGGTGCAGATGCGCTTCGTTTTACTTTGGTAACCAACAATGCACCGGGTAATGATATGCGTTTCTACTGGGAGCGTGTAGAGGCAAGCCGTAACTTTGCCAATAAAGTATGGAATGCTTCTCGTTTCATCATGATGCACTTAGGCGATAATGTGATCACAGAGCCGGCAAAAGAGGATCTGGAAGTGATCGACCGTTGGATCTTGTCTGCAGCAAATCATGTGGCAGCAGATGTCACAGAGAACATGGAGAAATATGAGTTAGGTGTGGCAGTACAGAAGATTTATGACTTTGTATGGACAGAGTTCTGTGACTGGTACATCGAGCTTGTTAAGCCAAGATTATTTGCTAAGGATGAAAATCCTGCTTCTGCAAATGCAGCTTTCTGGACATTAAAGACAGTATTGATCCAGTCCTTGAAACTGCTGCACCCATATATGCCGTTTATCACAGAGGAGATCTTCTGTACATTGCAGTCAGAGGAAGAATCCATCATGATCTCCAACTGGCCGGTTTACCGCAAGGAGTGGGAAGATGAGCAGTCTGAAGCAAAGGCGGAACTCATGAAAAATCTGATCCGTGGTATCCGAAATATCCGCACGGAAATGAATGTAGCACCTTCCCGTAAGGCAGTTGTATATCTCGTAGCAGATGACGAGACGACAGGAGCAGCTTTGGAAGAGCTGATCCCGGCATATCAGCATATGATCTCTGCATCAGAGGTTCATGTACAGGCAGACAAGACTGGTATTGAGGATAATGCAGTATCTGTTGTGATCGATAAGGCAACTGCGTATATGCCTCTTGCTGATCTGGTTGACTTTGCCAAGGAAAAAGAGCGCCTTACCAAAGAAAAGAAGAAGTTGGAGGGCGAGTTGAAGCGTGTCAATGGAATGCTTGGAAATGAGAAATTTATGAGCAAGGCACCGGAGGCAAAGGTTGCGGAAGAACGCGCAAAACTTGAAAAATACACAGCTATGATGGCGAAAGTGGAAGAGGAATTAAAAGCCTTAGAAAAGTAAGAGAAAATTCATCGTTCCCTTTCTTGTAATATAAGAATCCTTATGCTAAAATCAAAAGAGGAGGCAGTATACACATAAGTGCGTACTGCGTCCTCTTTACAAAATGATAAAATGCTTATATAGCAGCCTGTAACACGACAGGTCGTAGTAGAGTAAGGAATATCTTGTAGGGGGAAGGGGGCGTTTGACTGTGACAGATTTTCAGGCAGAGAACAATCAGGAATCAATTCAGATCATGGTTGCAGAGGATCAGCTTTCCGCGAGTGTGTGGATTCAACAAGGCGAGAGTCACTACACGGCAGCATTGTTGAAAAATCGGCTCAGTGAGGCAGGCGTCACCAGTGGACTGCAGGAGGAGACAATTCAGCAGCTGGCAAACGGATTGCTGTATGATCAATGGGTTGTTGTTGCGAAGGGAACGCCTTGCGTGAATGGAGAAGATGGCTGGTATGAGTATGCCTTTCATCGGGAAACGGATCACAAACCCAAAATATTGGAAGACGGTTCGGTGGATTACAGCCAGTATGGCAATATCCCTTCCGTAGAAGAAGGAGATGTGATTGCCATTTATCATCCGGCGACGGAGGCGAAGGATGGTATGGATGTACATGGTAATATTCTGGTCGCCCGCAAGGGAAAGAATCTTGCCAGATTATTCGGAAAAGGTTTTGCGTGTGCTGAAGATGGATGTACCTATATCGCTAATCGCAGCGGTAAGATTGTGGAGGCCATGGATAAGATCTTTATCGATCAGGAGTTTGTGGTCGAGGGTGATCTAACCAATTCCACAGGCAGTATTTGTTTCCGAGGAGATATTCGCATCCGTGGAAATGTAGGATCCGGAGTATCGGTCGTTTCGGAGAAAGGATCCATCTTGGTTGATGGATTTGTGGAAGGAGCAGATCTGCAGGCAAACCGTGATATTACCTTGAAGAATGGTATGCAGGGGAATGGAAAGGGATTTATCCGGGCAAAAGGAAATGTCAACGCGAAGTTTTTTGAGCAGTGTACGATCTGTGCGGACGGATGTGTCAATGCGAATGCGATCATGAACTGTCAGATCGAGGCAGGAGAAGATGTGGTCGTGTCCGGTAGATTTGGCAGCATCATAGGTGGTCATATCAGCGCCCAAAGGCAGATCAAGGCAACCAATATCGGAAATGTAGCTGAAGTGGAAAATCAGGTTGAAGCAGGTGTTGCGGAAAATCTTGTGACGAAGATGAATCTGCTGACGGAGTCCAAGAAAAAAGCATTGGATGAATGGGAGCGGATCGCGCAGGGGATTGAACGCATAGATACTCTGATGGAGCAGACGAAAAATGCTGCTTTGATGGAGAAGAAGCGTGTCTTAATGCGTGGTAAAATAGAAAAAGATACACAAATTAGTGAACTAGAGAAAAAGATACAGGCGACTGTCCTGGCAATGGAAAAGGCAAATGTGGCGAAGGTGACAGTTGACCGTTATGTGCATCCGGGAACCTGCATTTCCGTCAATGGAATGAAAACACAGGTACAAGAGCTGGAGCAGCATGTAGAATATGCCCGCAGAGGCAATGGGATCATCGTATATCATATCGATGAAGCATAGCGGGGCGTCAATGCCGGGATGACGAAAGAATTAAGAAAACATCGTAAGACATAGGCATGAGAGCAGTTTTCATGCGATGTCGAAGTTTGCGTAGAAATAGCATTGCAGTAGAGCAGGAGGTAGAGTATGATTGATTTTGAGGCAGAATTAGCAAAGTTTCAGCCGAGTCTCGATGTGGAGCAGGCAGAAGATGCAATTTATGGAAATAATACAACGGATGTTACGGATTTGCTGCAGACGATCCTAAAAGGTAAGATGGAAGGTAACAAAGCTCCAGAGGAGTGGGTGGAAGAACGATGAATTGTCCAAGATGTAATGTGGCGGTAGCCTTTACGAAAAATCGATGTGATAATTGCGGACAGGAGCTTCGAAGTTATCGCAAAACCGTAAGCCTGTCTAACAGTTTTTATAATTTGGCATTAAGCCAGGCGAAAGTTCGGGACTTATCCGGTGCGATCGTTTCCTTGAAACAGAGTCTTCAGTTCAATAAATTAAATACCAGTGCTAGAAATCTGCTGGGTTTGATCTACTATGAGGAAGGCGAGATCGTAGCTGCGCTGAGTGAATGGGTTCTTAGCAAACATTATCAGGACAAAGATAATGATGCGGAAGAGTACATTCGTGAAGTTCAGTCTAATCCGAACAAGTTGGATACGTACAATCAGACGATTAAGAAGTACAACACAGCATTGCAGGCGGCAAAGCATGGGGATGACGATATGGCGATCATCCAGCTCAAAAAGGTTGTCAATCTCAACCCGAATTTTATACGTGCAAGCCAGCTTTTGGCATTGCTTTATATGAAGACCGAGCGTCGGGATAACCGTGCGAGAGCGTATCGTTTGATGCGTGCTGCACATAAGATTGATGTGACGAATACGACAACAATCCGCTATCTGAAAGAACTCTCAGATATGAAGAATAAGTCTTCGGATCCTGTAGTGAAAGCGGTAGAAAAAGAACAGGAAAATGCGAAGAAAGCTTCAAAACTGCCAAGTGTGGAGATGGATGCGTACAAGACGATCACACCATACAAAGAAGAGCGGCCATCCGTTATGCCATTTGTTAATATTATCATTGGTGTGATCATCGGTCTGGCTGTGATGTATTTTTTGGTGATCCCGCATATGCGTGCCACGCTGGCGAGCAATGCAAACAAAAACTTCAAGCAGTACAGTGAAAATCAGGCGGCAAGTGACAGCGATCTGTCCACACTAAAAGATCAAAACAAGTCTTTAAAGTCTCAGGTTGAGGAACTGCAGAACAAGATCAAGGATCTTCAGGGCGGGGATCCTACACAGGTGTCTGGTGTTCAGGAAGTGTATGATGCGTTAATTGGCGCATACGATGACTATCAGAAAAACAAAAAGGCTGATGCTGCGGATAAATTGGTGAAGATCAATGCAGACAGACTGACTTCGGACATTGCAAAATCTTGCTATGATAAGATCAAAAAGGCAACCTATGCGACTGCGACAAAGAAGTATTTTGAAGAGGGACGTGATGCCTATAATGGCACCGGTTCGTATTCGAAGAGAGATTATGACAAGTCCATTAAGTTGTTAGAGAAGTCATTATCTTTTGACGAAAATAACGCAGATGCCATTTATTTCTTGGGCCGCTGTTATCAGCAGAAATCAGATGTCGAGAAGGCAAAGAGTTATTACAACAAGATTGTAGATAACTATCCGGATTCCAAGCGTGTCAGCGAAGCGAAGAGACGTTTGCGGGAACTTGGCGAATAAATTACCAACTGGATAAAATGATAGGTTTCCCTGTCAGAGTATACGAAGGAAAGAATACTCTGGCAGGGATTTTTTCCTTTATAGGAACTTGTCGTTTCCTATAAAGAAAAAAACGCTCCGCGAGGATGCGATCACCGCACAGAGGAAGATTGCATACGCAACCTAGCGGTGACGCGCAAAGTGGGCAAGCCCACTTTGTTCCGTTTAAAAATAAGGGAAGGAAGGCGATTAATAATGGAACAAGTACATTATGAGCTGCAAGGACAAAGTTTGATCGTATATGTTACCAAGGAATTAGATCATCATGCGGTGATCGATCTGCGGGCGACCTCGGACAAGCTGATCCAGGCAGGAAATGTGAAACATATTATTTTTGATTTTTCAGATGTTGATTTTATGGATAGCTCAGGGATTGGATTGATCATGGGAAGGCATAAAAAGGTTATGTTTCTGGGAGGTAAGACAGCTGTGACAGGTGTTGGTAAGAATATTGACCGGATATTTCGAATGTCCGGTTTGTATCAGATCGTAGAGAAGTATGTCACACCGCAGGAGGCGGTGGAAAATCTGTGAGAGGGCAAAAGTTGTTACGTAGCAGGAACGGAAGCGTCAGACAGGAGGATTAATTATAGTAAGGTGAATGAAAAAGAGAGGTAACAAATTGACAGGGGTAGTCAGTAATTAGAAGGTATAGAGTGCAGGACAGGAGGAAGATAAGGCATGAAACGGGAAATGACATTAACAATCGATAGCGATTCGGCAAATGAAGCATTTGCGCGGACAGTAGTGGCAGCGTATGTGACGAGGCTGGATCCAACGTTAGAAGAACTGGCGGATATTAAAACAGCAGTATCGGAGGCGGTAACCAACAGCATTATTCATGGTTATGGTGGAAGAGAGGGAGAGATTACGATCGTCTGTAGGATCTGCGGCAAACAGATAGAAGTTACTGTGCGCGATGAAGGCATTGGTATCGAAGATATTCCAAAGGCGATGGAACCTTTGTATACGACGAAACCGGAATGGGAACGGTCCGGAATGGGCTTTGCTTTTATGGAAGCATTCATGGATGAGCTGCAAGTGATCTCAAAATTGGGGGAGGGGACAACCATTATTATGAGCAAAGAAATTGGAAAGGCGCAGGCAGAGGAATGAATCGCAATATGGACACGTTAGAACTGCTGAAAAAGGCACGTAGTGGAGATCGTGTTGCGAGGAACCAATTAGTAGAACAAAATGTCGGTCTGGTTTGGAATATTGTGAAAAGATTTCATGGCAGAGGATATGAAGCGGATGATATTTTTCAGATCGGCTGCATTGGACTGATCAAAGCAATTGATCACTTTGATCTTAGTTATGATGTGAAATTTTCAACGTACGCAGTGCCAATGATCACCGGGCAGATCAAGCGTTTTTTGCGGGATGATGGCATGATCAAAGTAAGCCGCACTCTTAAGGAAAATGGCTGGAAGATCCATCAGGCAGGAGAACGGCTGCATCATGAGTTAGGACGTAGTGCAACGGTAGATGAGATCGCTGCGGCAACAGAACTTGAGCGTGAAGAAATCGTTATGGCATTGGAAGCCAATCGCGAAGTTGGAACGATAGATCGGATGCTTTATCAGGAAAGTGGCAAAGAAATGCAGTTGATCGATCAGGTCGTACAGATGCCCGGAAATCGTATTGGCAGTCTCGTGAGTGGGCAGGATATGACAGGAGTTCTTAATGACAGCGAGAAAGAACGAGTGCTTGATCATATGTTAGTAAAACAGTTATTAGAAAGCTTGGAAGAGCGGGAACGCCGATTGATCGAATATCGCTATTTTGATGATATGACGCAAAGTCAGGTTGCAGAAAAGCTACACATTAGTCAGGTACAGGTAAGCCGCTTAGAGAAAAAAATATTATTAAAACTGCGTGGAGAATCCGGACTTGCATAAAGCAAAGACATATCGGTGTTGTTTTGCAAACACGTGCATAAAACGTGAGGAAGCGGGCAAGATAATAGTATTACAACGCACACTTTGCACATTTAAGCTCACTGCATGACTGCATAATATTATTATCAGTGTAAGATGTTTCATGGGCTCAAACTTCGCACATTTGAAACTGCCGGCGGGTCACATATTGCTTATTATATCAAGGGATACTAAGTATTTTACAGCCGCAACATAGCGATTTCTGCCGGCAGAGAACTGTAGTAATCCTGTGGATAATGAAATGTTTGGAAAGTGTGCAGAAATGAGGTTGATTTGAAAGATAATACGATTTATATGAAATTAGATCAGAGTGTGCAGGTTGTGAACAAAAAGGTAACGATCGGTGATATTGCACAGATTCAATGCAGTGATTATGCAGTGACCAAGCATATCAATAAGATCGTAGCATTGCAGGTAAAAGGCGACAAAAACCAAAAGAAAGTCATTTCGTCACTTAAGCTGATCGAACTGATCCGCAGGGAAATTCGAGAAGCACAAATTGTTCCGGTAGGTGAGACGGATGTTGTGGTTGAGTATCATATTCCCAAACAGGAAAATAAAGCGTTGGAATATTTAAAGTTGTTGGTGTTGACATGCATTGTCTTTTTTGGATCGGCCTTTACGATCATGACATTTGATACGGATGTCAGTGTTGGAGATCTGTTTGATCAGATCTATCTGCTGGTCATGGGACATGAAAAAAAGGGGACATCTGCGTTAGAGCTGTTTTATAGTATTGGAATTCCGCTTGGAATCTTAGGATTTTATAATCATTTTAGCGCTTCAAAAGTGAAAGAGGATCCGACGCCAATTCATATTGAAATGCGCAATTATGAAGAGGAGATGAATAAGGCGATCGTTGCGGATGCTTCACGGGAAGGAAGTGAGATCCGGTGACGATAGTATTAGCATTTATTGGACTGGCAGCAGGATTAGCTGTCGCCAGTGGAGTTTTTGCATTGATCACCATTCTGGGAGTAATACCACGGATGACAGACCGCTTTGGGTTAGCCTCACGGACATATCCGATGGAAACGGTGATCATGCTTGGCGGGACAGCGGGAAATCTGTTGTTAATATATGAGCCGCATATTCCGTTTGGCGTTGTATTTTTGGCGGTCATAGGATTATTTTCCGGGGTATATATCGGCTGCCTTTCCATGGCATTGGCAGAGGTGCTAAAGGTTATTCCAATACTATGTACCCGTACGAAATTGCAGCACGGCATTGCCATCATCATTACCGCAATGGCGATAGGCAAATGCTTAGGAACACTATACCAAATGTGTTTATAAAGGGCATTTGCAAAATGTTATATAGTTATTGACATAATAAGCAATATGTGGTTTTGCAATAACTTCGAGTATGGGAAGTTTTAGGTATGTATATTTTCCGGTATAATAAAGAAATATGTGGATATGTTGTTGGTGGTGGTGTGGAAAATTTGATGGGAAATTTTGATTGGAAGGAGAGGAAAAGATGGAACAGAAAAAAGCTGCAAATCCTTCGATTGAGGAGGTATTGGCTGAGAAAGATGCGAATAAACAGAAAGAAATTTATAACGAATATGTTAGTAATATGACTCCAAAACACAGTTGTTTTTGGAATTGCATTAAGGCTTTTCTTGTCGGTGGTTCGATTTGTCTGCTGGGAGAAATATTGATACAGTGGTATCAGTCTATGGGGAATGACAGAGAACTGGCAGGTTTATATGGAACACTTTCTTTGATACTGATCAGCATACTGCTTACCGGCTTTAATGTATATCAAAGGCTTGGACAGTTTGGCGGTGCAGGAAGCATTGTTCCGATCACCGGATTTGCAAATTCTGTAGCATCGCCGGCTTTGGAGTTTGGCGTGGAAGGTGAAGTGTTTGGCAAAGGCTGCCAGATATTTAAGATTGCGGGACCGGTTATTTTGTATGGAATATTTTCAAGCTGGGTACTTGGCGTGATCTATTGGTTGTGGAAGATGATGTAACTATAATTAGCAAAATGTGTTATAATGAATAACAAACCGCTTCCTTGTGTCCCGGTACACCGGACACAAGGTTTGTTATATCAATAAACGTGTGCAGAAAAGAGGTTTATTATGAACGAGAATGTGAGAAAAAGAAATGCCGTATTGGCGCAGACTGTGATCAAAGGTCTCGAGTCAAGAAACATGACAGGGTATTATGCAGAAAACAAGGAAGAGGCATTAAAACAGGCATTAGATATTATTGGTGAGGGCAGTACCGTAGCTATGGGTGGTTGTCAGAGCGCCAATGAGATCGGTCTTATCCAAGCATTAAATGAAGGAAATTATCACTACATAGATCGTGCTAAGATGGAACCGCGCGAAAGTCTTCTGGCGGCATACGATGCAGATGTATTTTTGTCCAGCGCAAATGCGATGACAAATGATGGAATTATTGTAAATATAGACGGTAACTCGAATCGAGTTTCCTGCATTGCACAGGGACCTCACAAGGTAATATTTATTGTGGGAATGAATAAGGTATGTTCTGATCTTGATGAGGCGATGAAACGTGCCAGAAATGTTGCAGCTCCATCCAATGCGCAGCGATTTGACATCAAGACTCCTTGTCGCTTGACTGGTAAATGTGCCGATTGCAAGTCTCCGGATACGATCTGCTGTCAGTTTTTGATTACCAGATATTCGCATCATGCAGATAGGATCCATGTAATTCTTGTGAATGATGTACTCGGTTATTGATCTGTCAGGTGACAATGCCGAAGTATTTCTGAAATAAATGAAAAAAATATGTGGTAATTTATATGAAAAAGAGAGTGTAGGCGTACTCTCTTTTTCATTTTATACTGAATATATCACAAATTCACAGCGTAAGGGAGCTTGTTCACTTGCGCATGTTAGACATAGGATTACCGATAAGAGGAGAGCTGATCGGTAGAAAGGAGTAATGAGAATGAGGACACGAAACATGATGACGCCGATATTGGCAGCGGCACTTGGGTTGACGATTGCTTTTGCGGCACCTGCAGCGTATGGCTGGAGCCAGACTGCGTTGGCAGCTGAGGAGGAGCAGCAGCCGATCACAGTCAGTATGTCCGCCGGAAGTGGCATTTACGCAGAGGCATTTACGTTGACATTGACCAGTGAAGGAGCTAAGACAATCTATTACACATTGGATGGCAGTGATCCAAAGACCAGCAGTACAAGAGCAGAGTACACAGATGGTATTACGATCAAGGATCGGAGTAAGGAAGCGAATTACGTATCCGCTGTAGATCCATTGTTATTTGACAATGCCAATGTAAGATGGAAGAAGAGGACAAAGTCGTATACGACAACACGGAAAGCACCGGCTGACGCTGACGTTGATAAGGGAACGGTTGTCAAAGCAGTGGCGGTAGATGCGAATGGCAATTTTGGAACTGTCGAGACGAATACATATTTCGTCGGTACCGTGGCAATGCATATTAAAAACGCTCAGAAGAGTGCGCAGGCAGCTGGAATCCCGCTATCTGTGATGTCAATTTCAATGAATTACGAAGATCTTTTCGATTATGAAAAAGGAATCTATGTAAAAGGCAAGATCTTTGATGAGGCAGTGGCAAAGTATTTGGAGGAGAATCCAAAAGCCACCACAGACATGATGAACGATCAGGCGAGACGTTTGCCGGCGAATTATAATCAAAAGGGTAAGGCTTGGGAGCGTAATGCTCATATTGATTATTTCGAAACGGATGGAACAACGCTTGACTGTCAGTTGCAGCAGGATTGCGGTATCCGTATTCAGGGAAATTATTCCCGTTCGGATCTGATGAAAGGATTGCGCTTGTATGCACGTGCGGATTATGGCAAGAAAAACTTTAAATATCCATTCTTTGAGAATGCCAAAGATGATAGCGGAAAGACGATCACAAAGCACAAAAAGTTAGTGCTTCGCAATGGTGGAAATTATGCGTTTGCAGGTACAAAATACAATGATGCCTATTGGCAGAGTATGTTGTCAGATCTGGATTGCGAGACGCAAGGTTCCAGAGCATGTGTTGTTTACATCGATGGTGAATATTGGGGATTGTATATTTTACAGCAGGATTTTGATGACAGCTATTTTGAAGAGACACATGGTGTAGACAAAGATTCCGTCGTTGTTTATAAAGCTTCTGATGCAGATGCAGATGAGGAATATGGTTACAAATTGGATGAAGGGACACTTCCGGATGGAGAGACGGATGTAAACTATTTCTATCGTGACCTTATGAACTTTTTTGCAGAGCATAAGAACCTAAAGAATGATGCGGATTATGAGGCGTTTTGTAAGCTGGTAGATCCGCAGTCAGTGATGGATTATTTTGCTGCGCAGGTATGGATCAACAATAAATGGGACTGGCCGGGCAAGAATTGGTCAATGTGGCGCACAACAACCGTGGATCCTAATAATGCATACGCTGATGGAAGATTCCGTTTTTGTTTATATGACCTGGATTTTGGCGGATGTGGTGGATCAGGAGAGGCATACGCAAATACAATCCGCGATGACAATTACAATACGAACGTAGACGCCAAAGGAAATTATTACAATGATCGTGGACTGTTGGGACAGAACTTGAAAGAGGCAATGAATCCGAGCATTCAATGTTTCATTATGTTAATGTCGAATGAAAAATTCCGGAATGCATATAAGCAGGAATTATTGGATCTTTCTAAGAAAAACTTTGAATCTTCCAAAGCAACCACAGTATTGACACAGTTTAAAAATACTTACGAGCCATTGTTCGCACAGTATTATACCCGTTACAATTGGAATAACGATACAATAAATGGGTATGCAGGTTACAACAGCTTGAAATCTTTTGTGGAGCAGCGTCCAAATGGCATTGCACAGATGAACACATGGATTGATAACTTTTATAAGACCGGTAAGGACGAAGAGGTGATCGTTATACCATCGCCGTCTCCGTCTGTGACACCTTCAACCGAACCAAGTGTAAAACCGAGTGCATCACCTTCGTCGAAACCGACACCGGCACCTACGGTGAACCCGACGAAAAAACCTGTACCAAATCCTGGACAGACGAAAAAACCTGCCAAGATAAAGAAAATCAAAAAGCTTGGTGTTAAAGCCAAGAAAAAGACAAAAGTGATTCGGGTAAGTACAGTTGGCAAGGCACAAGTAACGATCGTTGTTTCTAAGAAGATTATTGTGAAAGGCAAGAAGAAAGTTAAGAAGATAACTAAGAAAACTTCGGCAAAAGGAGTAGTTTCATTTAAGTTATCAAAGAAATTAACGAAAGGAACGAAGATTACAGTTACTGTCCATAAAAAAGGATACAAAACGAAGAAAAAGAGTATTAAAATAAAATAGGATGAGTGCTCTATGCTATTATGTATGACAGAATAGCATGAAATAAAAAAAGTCGCCATGGTGTGTGTCCATAAAACCGGACACACCATGGCGACTTTTTTGTGGGATAGGAAATTGCTGTTGTGTAGCGTGACATCATCGCCAAGAATTGCTTTAGCAATTCTTGCAAAGCAAAGCGCTGGCTTTGCTTTTTGTTTGCAGTTTTGCATTAGACCTGTTATGATAGATTATAGGTAAGAAGTTGGACGGAAAACGGCAAGGAGGGAGGAACTATGAGCCACGAGGAAAAGGTTTATACAAAGCTCAAACAGCATTATCATTGCGCACAGGCGATTTTTGCCACGTATGCTTCGGATTATGGTATGGATCAGGAAACGGCATATCGCACGATGGCATGTTTTGCAGCGGGAATGTATACGGGAAGTGTGTGTGGTTGTGTTACGGCGGCACTTGCTGTATTGGGGCTGGCCTATGGGTTTTCAGATACAAAAGATAGAGAACGGGAAATTTTTGGGACAAAGATTGCTGAGGAGTTTGTTGATCGTTTTCAGGAGCGGATGGAAGGCAAATTTAATTGTGCAGATATATTGGAAAATAATATTAGTACTGCAGAGGGGATGGCGTCGATCCGACGTGAGGGAATGATCAAGAAGAAATGTGCGCAGGCTATACAGACCAGTATTGAGATTTTGGAAGATATGCTGCAGGCGTATCCGGATATGTTAGCAGGGAAACCGGCAGAACCGTCCTGTGACGAACAGGAGATAGAGAAAATAACATATTTGGTGAAACGTGCTCAAAAGATCCAGCATTTTGAATCGCATGTACGCGATCTGATCCTCCATTCCTCCAAAAGTATTGCATGTATTCAATTTGATATCAGTCGCTTTAAGATCATTAATGATATTTATGGAGAGCGGATGGGCGATCAGATATTGCAGTTTATCAAAGACAATCTTGCAGAAATATGCAATGAAACACAGTATTATCTCAATTTACGAAGCGATGTATTTGTTGTGCTGAGCGAGTTTCAACATGAGAGCGAGTTAGATGAGTTGATCCGTCAGATTCAGACACGTTGCAAAATGTTCAAAAATATTAAATTGACATATTCCATTGGTGTATATATTGTAAATGATCGTAAGATGGATCTGCGCCAGATTGAGGATCGAGCTGCAATGGCGCGCAAAAAGGCAAAAGGTAATATGATGAACAATGTTCTTTATTATCAGGAAGAATTTAAGGAAATGTTGTATATCCGCAATTTTATTGAGGAAAGTCTTCCTTCTGCAATTGATGAAAAACAGTTTCAGATGTATTTGCAGCCGAAATATAGTATAGTACAGAATCATATTGTCGGGGCAGAGGCGTTGGTCCGTTGGCAGCATCCGGATCGCGGTATGATCTATCCGAATGAGTTCATTCCGGTCATTGAGGAAAATGGCTATATCAAGAAAGTGGATTACTATATTTGGAAAGAGGCATGCAATTTTTTGAAGCGGTGCGAACAAGCTGGTATTAAAAATTGCCCGGTTTCTGTGAATGTGTCCAGACTGCATTTGACAGACACTGTTTTTATGGATTATCTGGCGCAGACTATTCATGAGGCAGGTATTCCGAAAGAACAGTTGGAGTTAGAGATTACAGAAACCATTGGGGATGAGCAGATCAGCAATATGGCAGAGCTGCTCAAACATCAGGGATATAAGTTGTTAATGGATGACTTTGGAAGTGGTTATTCTTCCTTAAATATTTTATTAGAGACACCATTTGATGTCATCAAATTAGACAAGAAATTTATGGAAAATATGATGGTTTCCGAAAAGGGTCGGTTGATCTTAGAATATGTTGTGGCGATGGCAGACAAGTTGGGACTGGAGCTGTTAGCAGAGGGGGTGAAACGGAAGAGCAAGTTGAATTATTAAGAAAAATTGGCTGCGATAATGTGCAGGGATATTATTATGCAAAGCCTATGCCGGTGGAAGACTTTTTTGAACTGCTTCAAAAAGATCGACAGAGCATAAATTCTTTGTAAAAAGAAAAGTTGTATTGTTGATAAAAGGTATCAATTTCCAGCTTGTAATAAACGATGATTCATGTTAGTATAACTTGCGGATAAATAAATACTTCGCATCTTCATATACATGAATAAAGTATGTTTGAAAGAATGCAAGTGAGACAAATGGCACAATAAGAAGGAGGTCAATATGGCAGACTTTAAGGAATGGGAAGGTTTTGAAGGAAGACTTTGGAAAGAGGGCATTGATGTACGCGACTTCATCCAAAACAATTACAAACCATATGATGGTGATGAGTCTTTCTTAGAGGGACCAACAGATGCAACAGATAAATTATGGGGCGAGCTCCAGAAACTCCAGAAAGAGGAGCGTGCAAAGGGCGGCGTTCTTGATATGGAGACAGAGGTTGTTTCAAGTATTACAGCATATGGTCCCGGATATATCAGCGATGAGTTTAAGGATTTAGAGCAAGTTGTTGGTTTGCAGACAGATAAGCCGCTGAAACGTGCGTTCATGCCTTATGGTGGTATTCGTATGGCAGAGCAGTCCTGTCAGATGTATGGTTATGAGCCAAGCCCGAAACTGCATGAGATCTTTACAAAATATCATAAAACGCACAGTGACGCTGTCTTTGAGGTATATACACCAGAGATGAAGCGTATGCGTCATAACAAGATCTTAACGGGTCTTCCGGATACGTATGGTCGTGGACGTATCGTTGGCGATTATCGTCGTGTTGCTCTTTACGGTATGGATTACCTGATTGAAGAGAAGCAGAAAGATTTTGCCGGTACAGAGCGTCGTGCAATGCGTAGTAAAGATTATCGTATCCGCGAAGAGCTGGCTGAGCAGATCAAATGCTTAAAAGATATGAAAGCTCTTGGTGAGATTTATGGTTTTGATATTTCAAGACCGGCTAAGAATGCAAAAGAAGCATTTCAGTGGTTATATTTTGCATATCTTGCAGCGATCAAGACACAGAACGGTGCAGCAATGTCCGTAGGTCGTGTATCTACTTTCTTGGATATTTATATTGAGAGAGATATGGCAAACGGTGTATTGACAGAGAAAGAGGCACAGGAATTAGTAGATCATATTACGATGAAATTCCGTATGGTTAAGTTCGCTCGTATTGAGTCTTATAACCAGTTGTTCTCCGGAGATCCTGTATGGGCTACTGTAGATGTAGCTGGTATTGGTATGGATGGACGTTCTCAGGTTACGAAGACATGTTTCCGTTTCCTGCATACGTTAGAGAACATGGGACCTTCTCCAGAGCCTAACTTAACAGTATTGTATTCCTCTAACTTGCCGGAAGCATTCAAGAAATATGCAGCTCATATTTCTATTGCAACAAGTTCCGTACAGTACGAGAATGATGATGTTATGCGTCCGGTATGGGGCGATGATTATTCTGTATGTTGCTGTGTATCTGCAACAGAGACAGGTAAAGAAATCCAGTTCTTCGGTGCTAGAGCAAACCTTGCTAAGTGCTTGCTTTATGCGATCAACGGTGGTGTTGATGAGAAGACCAAGGAGCAGGTTGGACCGAAGTATCGTCCGATCACGTCCGAGTATCTTGATTACGATGAAGTTATGGAAAAATATGATGAGATGATGACATGGCTCGCACAGACTTATGTAGAGACATTGAACATGATCCATTATATGCATGATAAATATTACTACGAGGCATCTCAGATGGCACTTATCGATACCGATGTAAGAAGAACATTTGCTACCGGTATTGCAGGTTTCTCACACGTTGTAGATTCTCTGTCAGCTATCAAGTATGCTAAGGTAAAAGTGATCCGTGATGAGGATGGATTAGCCGTAGATTATGAGATCGATGGGGATTTCCCTAGATATGGTAACGATGATGAGCGTGCAGACGAGATCGCAGTATGGCTGCTTCGTGAGTTCATGAGAAAGCTTCGTAACTGCCACACTTACCGTGACTCTGAGCCTACCACATCAATCCTTACAATTACTTCTAACGTTGTATATGGTAAGGCAACCGGTTCCCTTCCGGATGGAAGAAAAGCAGGAGAGCCACTTTCACCAGGTGCTAACCCTGCATACGGTGCTGAGCAGAATGGTTTGCTGGCATCCTTGAACTCTGTAGCAAAATTGCCATATGAGGAAGCATTGGATGGTATTTCTAATACGCAGACGATCAACCCGGATGCATTGGGACACAATCCGGATGAGCGTATAAAGAATCTTGTTCAGGTTATGGATGGATACTTCGACCAGGGTGCACATCATCTGAATGTCAATGTGTTTGGCAAAGAGAAGCTGATCGACGCTATGGAGCATCCGGAGAAAGAAGAGTATGCAAACTTCACGATCCGCGTGTCCGGTTATGCAGTTAAGTTTATCGACTTGACAAGAGAGCAGCAGCTCGATGTAATTGCCAGAACATGTCATGAGTCTCTGTAAGTTGCAGCGAAGCACATTTTCAAAATGACTTGAGAATGCGACGGCATATGCGATGAAATATTCATCTTTGTGAATGTTTTTGACATACATGATCTGTATAAACTAAAGAAATATGGGGCAGTCTTTTCTATAAAGGGCTGCTCCTTTTCTGCTACAGAGGCGGACTAAGAAAGGAAAGAAAACGATGGAACAAACAAAAGGTTATGTACATTCATTAGAGAGTTTTGGATCTGCAGATGGTCCCGGTGTGCGATATATTATTTTTTTGAGTGGCTGCGCAATGCGTTGTCAGTTTTGCCATAATCCGGATACGTGGGATATGCAAAAGGGAACTCTATATACTGCCAAAGAATTAATTGATAAGGCTTGGCGCTATCGCAATTATTGGGGCAAAGACGGTGGGATCACCATTAGTGGCGGAGAACCGCTTTTGCAGATCGACTTTCTGACAGAGATATTTACTTTGGCGAAAGAAAAGGGGATTCATACGACGCTTGATACAAGTGGAAACCCGTTTACCAGAGAAGAGCCGTTTTATTCCAAGTGGAAAAAATTGATGGAAGTAACAGATCTTGTTATGCTGGATATTAAGCACATTGATGAGAAGGTACATCAGACACTTACCGGACAAACCGGGGAAAATATCAAAGAGATGGCAAGAGAGATGTCGGATATGGGGCAGCCAATGTGGATCCGTCATGTGCTCATCCCGGGGGATAACAGTCAGGATAAATATCTGATCGAAATGCGGGAATTTATCCAAACATTAAAGACGGTAGAGCGCGTAGAAATTTTGCCGTATCATACACTGGGTGTATTTAAATGGGAACAGCTTGGAATTGATTATCCGCTGAAAGGCGTTAATCCACCGACCCAGGAAGAAGTGAAACACGCAGAAGAGTTATTAGGTATTTAAGAGATTTATAAGTGGTTGTAAAGTCTTACGGACGAGGTTACGAATATGGAAAATAGAACAAACAAAAGAATGCAGTGGGTGATTCGTCTTGGGTGTATTTTGGGACTGATGACAGCGCTTTGCGGTTGCTCCTCTACAGAGGTTGTTAAGGTTGCTAAATATGCGGCGAAAGAGGCGTTAAAGACAACCGCGCCACAGCAGGATCGCTCAGAAGGAGAAAGTTCCTCGGCAAAAGATGCGGATGGGAAAGATTCCGACAGTGCAACGCAGTCTTTAGATAATTTAAAAGATCATGCGGCGTACAACGGGGAACCATATGTGGAACTGAATGATAATGTTCCGAATTTCACAACCCGTGAAAAAAACAACACCAAAGCATTTGAGAATTATCATCGTCTGGATGCATTGGGACGTTGTGGCACAGCTTATGCCAATATATGCAAAGAGCTTATGCCGACGGAGAAACGTGGTGCGATCGGTATGGTAAAGCCTAGTGGATGGAACACTGTTAAATACGATGTCGTGGATGGCAAATATTTGTATAACCGCTGTCATTTGATCGGATTTCAATTGGCAGGTGAAAATGCAAACAAAAAAAATCTGATCACGGGGACTAGATATTTAAATGTAGATGGAATGCTTCCTTTTGAGGATGAAGTGGCAGATTATGTCAAAGATACAGATCACCATGTTTTGTATCGTGTTACCCCTGTTTTTAAGGGTGATAATCTAGTGGCAGAAGGAGTCGAGATGGAAGCTTATTCTGTGGAAGATAAAGGTAAGGGAATATGTTTCCATGTATTCGTTTATAATGTGCAGCCGGGCGTTACGATCGACTACGCAACCGGAGAAAGCAGGCTGTCTAAATAATCGCAATCATACTAACTTCTCTCGTTTCGTCAAAGAACATTTTGGCGAGACGAGAGGGGTTTGTTTTATATAAGAAAGATTTGTTTTGTATAAGAAAGATTAGTGTTGACTTTTAATGATAACGTACATATAATATATAGAACTTCAATTATGGAGTGGCTACGAAAACTCTTTGCACTGCATTTAGCTACAGTACAAACTGAACAGGCCGGATATCTTATCTGGGGCCGGGTCACAACGTGACAGTGGAATGAATTGTTTTATCCGCGGGACAGTAGTATTACTGGTTCTTCGCGGATGTTTTTTTATTTTTTATTGGAGAGGTTATTATGAGCAATCAAAACAACAAAGACAATATGGAAACAGTAGCAATGCGGGTGTGCATTGTAAGTATTTTTGGCAATACAATATTGTCATTGATCAAATTGCTAGCCGGTGTGATCGCTCATTCCGGAGCGATGGTCAGTGATGCGGTTCATTCTGCATCGGATGTGTTTAGCAGTATTATTGTGATCGTTGGAGTGAAGTTGTCTGCACAGGCTTCTGATAAGGAGCATCCATATGGACATGAACGGTTGGAGTGTATTGCGGCACTTCTGCTTGCAAATATTTTGTGCCTTACCGGTATTGGAATTGGCTATGGAGCTGTCAAAAATATTATAGCGGGAGATTATGCACATTTGCAGACACCGGGACTGCTTGCAGCAGCTGCGGCAATATTGTCTATTATTTCGAAAGAAGCAATGTTTCAGTATACTAAATATCATGCGAAACGTGTGGATTCCGGAGCATTGATGGCGGATGCCTGGCATCATCGATCGGATGCATTTTCTTCTGTTGGTGCTTTGATTGGTATTGTTGGAGCACGTTTAGGATTTCCGGTTCTTGATTCTATTGCCAGTGTAGTAATCTGTTTGTTTATTGTAAAGGCAGCGTATGATATTTTTATGGACGCAACGGACAAAATGGTTGATCATGCCTGTGATGATGCATTGGAGAATGAGCTTCGGGAGTGCGCCTGTAGAGAAGAAGGTGTGCTTCATGTTGATATTATGCGTACTCGTGTGTTTGGAAATAAGATCTATGTTGATATTGAGATCAGTGCAGATGGCAGAAAAACGTTATTTGAGGCACATGAGATCGCAGAACATGTACATGACGCGATAGAACGCAATTTCCCAAAGGTAAAGCATGTTATGGTGCACGTCAATCCGCATTTGCTGTCGGAGTAAGCAAGGTGTGGTGCACGTCAATCCGCAATTGCTGTCGGAGTAAAATGGCGGCAAAATAGCAAACCATCTTTTCAGATCCCTTAAGTGAGAATACACTTGGATAGCAGTGTGATCACTTGAGGGATTTTTTCGCTGGTCAGGCCGGAATAATTAATGATCAGTGTATGTGCCGGAATATTAGGGCTTTCTTTTTCATAATATTCGGACAAAAAAGATAGGTGAAGACCATATTCTTTTGCTTTTGCAGACAAAGCATCATCTGGGAGTGAGGTATCAATATGCAGCAGAAAGTGAAGTCCTGAATCTTCTTCTGCGATATTGCAATGTGTGGCAAGTGCGCTATTAGCAATGGCATCCAGCAGTTCGTCACGTATTTTGCGATAATAAGTACGCATACGGTTAATATGTTTTTCGAAATAACGGTCTTCAATAAAACGTGCCAACGTATACTGCTCAAAGTTGGATACGGTACAAGAGTAAAAGGACAGGCGTTTTGCAAACTGTTCCAGCAAATGTTTAGGCAATACCATATAGCTGATTCGTATGGTTGAAGAAAGGCTTTTGGTAAATGTGTTCATATAAATGACACGTTCTGATTGGTCGATACTTTGCAGCGTTGGGATAGGTTTGCCGGATAATCGAAATTCTGAATCATAATCATCTTCAATGATATACCGGCCCGGCTGCCTGGTTGCCCAAGCCAACAGTTCATAGCGGGTCCCGATCGGAGTGACGATGCCGGTCGGAAAATGGTGGGACGGTGACAGATGTACAATTTGTGCTCCGGAAGATTCTAATTCCAGTGCATCGATACCCTTAGCACTGATCGGTATATAGCGATATTTGACACGGCTATTTTCATATATTTTCGCAATCTTATGGTAGCCGGGATTCTCAACTGCATAGACTTTGTCCTGACCGAATAATTGAATCAGAAGACCGTATAGATACTCGGTTCCGGCACCGATAATGATCTGCTCCGGTGTCACGTCCATACCTCGAAAATCTTTGAGCTGTGAGCAGATGGCGTGACGAAGATCCCATACGCCACCCCAAGGAGGTGTCTGCATCAGTTCCACGTGACGGTTGAGAAGAGTCTCGCGGATCAGTTTAGACCAGACAGAAAATGGAAATTGCTCCGGATTCATTTGGTTGCTGGCAAGATCCACCTTATATTTGTCGGGCATACGTAGACTGTTCGAAGTGGAAGATGTTGTTTGCGATATGGAGAGAGTAAGGTCAGATAAATTTCTGACATAAAACCCTTTCTTGGGAATGGAGTAAATGTATCCTTCGGCTTGAAGCTGGGCGTAGGCATTTTCTACAGTAATATTGCTAACCCCTAGATTTTTGGCAAAACTACGCTTTGATGGCAGCTTTGTCTCGGCGGTCAGATTACCGCATAAAATATCCTCGCGGATACATTGGTACAGATGGTGGTACAGGCTATCTGACCCTATATTAGTAAATGAATATGTAAGCATTGGTATTATATCCTCCAAACTGACTATACTGACTATGGTTAAATTGGATATTTTCACATGGTCAGATTATAGTATACTTTACTTCAGTTACATTTGCAAATAATTCCGATAAGTTTTGTCGGGATGCCTTATGTAAAGAAATCAAACTTCGCACAGCCGGAGCTGCTGTCTGAAGCTTGAGTAAAGAAAATGGTGTTATGAGAATATTGTGTCTGTGCACACTTGATACAATATTGAAACGCTTGAAAATGTGTGCAGAAATGAGGATAGTATGAGCAGACAGTATGAATTAAACAAAGAATTGGCACAGATGTTAAAAGGTGGCGTGATCATGGATGTTACGACTCCGGAGCAGGCAAAGATCGCTGAGGCAGCAGGTGCGTGTGCTGTTATGGCATTGGAGAGAATCCCGGCAGATATTCGTGCAGCCGGAGGTGTATCACGTATGAGTGATCCGAAAATGATCCGTGGTATTCAGGAAGCAGTATCTATTCCGGTTATGGCAAAATGCCGTATCGGTCATTTTGTAGAGGCGCAGTTATTAGAGGCAATTGAAATTGATTACATTGATGAGAGTGAGGTACTTTCTCCGGCAGATGATGTTTACCATATTGACAAGACAAAGTTCCGCGTTCCGTTTGTATGTGGCGCTAAGGATTTAGGAGAGGCACTTCGCCGTATCAACGAGGGAGCTTCCATGATCCGTACCAAGGGTGAGCCGGGAACCGGTGATGTTGTTCAGGCAGTGCGTCATATGCGTATGATGAACAGTGCAATTGCTAAGATTTCCGCTATGCGTGAGGATGAACTGTTTGATGAAGCCAAACAACTTCGTGTACCATATGAGCTGGTTCAGTATGTACATGAGCACAAGAGACTGCCGGTTGTAAACTTTGCAGCAGGTGGTGTTGCAACTCCTGCAGATGCCGCATTGATGATGCAGCTTGGTGCAGAAGGCGTCTTTGTAGGATCCGGTATCTTCAAGTCCGGTAATCCGGAGAAGCGTGCAAATGCGATCGTAAAAGCAGTTACCAATTATACCGATGCGAAGATGATCGCAGAACTTTCTGAGGATCTTGGAGAAGCTATGGTTGGTATTAATGAAGACGAGATTGAATTATTAATGGCTGAGCGAGGCAAATAATATACTTGACTCAAACTTCCCACACCTCAAAGCCTCACAGCCATATATTGCTTATTATGTCAGAATACTTGCGCATGATTTCTGCGCATAATGGAGTTTCGAAGAAACTCCTAAGATGAGCACAGTGTGCTCATTATGTCAGCAATAAATAGAACATTTTGCAGATGACAAACTAAATTGTTCTGTCATCCGCGAACTAAGATAATTGCCGCAGAACGCAACGTTTTTACGTGATTTCTTATTTTGTTAAGTCTCTGATGCATACATGCCTGAAGGAGTGTCTGAGTTGTCCTGGTTTAGCAAGGTATCATCCATTTTTGGACGGGACGCTTTCGCTACGATGCGCTACGTCACGTTACTTAATGTCTCTGAAGTACGAGACATAAGTAACGACGAGCGCAAAGTCCATTTCAAAAATGATGAATACCTTGCTTCCGGGACTTTTAAGTTTCCGTAAGGCATGTAAATCATTCATCAGAGACAACAAAATTTAGAAATCACTGTAAAAACAAAATGCGGCAAGGCAATTACTATAGTTCTCGGATGGCAGAAACCACCCTTTTGTGGCTGCAAAATGCAATATAGTCATTGACATAATAAGCAATATATGGTTCGGGTAATAACTTCCGGTATGGGAAGTTTGAGTACTTAAACTTCTCATTATATGTAATGTGTAGTTTGATCATATTTTTCAGTATGGGAGGTTTGGGTTATATACTTACTGTTAGTGCAGAGAAAGGAATGTAAGATTAGTATGAAAGTTGCAGTGTTGGCAGTACAGGGTGCGTTTGAGGAACATGAAAAAGTGTTGCAGGAGCTTGGGGCGCAGACGATCCAATTACGTCAGGCAAAAGATTTAGAGGATTCGTTTGATGCATTGGTGCTTCCGGGCGGTGAGAGTACCGTTCAGGGTAAACTTTTACGGGAGTTAGATATGTATGAGCCGCTGCGCGCAAAGATCGCAGCAGGACTTCCGGTATTGGCAACCTGTGCCGGTCTGATCCTTTTGGCAGAACATATCGCTGGAGACGATACCGTTCATTTTGGAACATTGTCGGTGACGGTAAAGAGAAATGCATATGGAAGACAGCTTGGAAGCTTTCATTATGCGGAAGGCGAGTTTGTCGGGATCGGAACCTTTCCGATGGAATTTATTCGTGCACCATATGTGGAGAGTGTTAGTGATGGAGTAGAGGTGCTCGCTGAGGTGGATGGCCGCATTGTCGGTGTTCGCTATGGCAAGCAGCTTGCAGTAGCTTTTCATCCGGAACTGGGTGGAGATCACCGCATTCATCAGTGGTTTTTAGAGGAGTTTATAAAGCAGTAATTTTTAATGTGATGATACCTGTTCTTAAGGAATAGACGGAAATAGCCGATATTAATATTGCGTGGAAGATTACGCGGTATTGGTATCGGTTATTTTTTGATGGGGAGGATTTTTCCGATGATTACGAATAGTAAAGAAATTTTGTCGCAGGATGAGAAGACGGCATTGCGGGAACGCATTCAGGATATATGTAAAAAGGCAGTGTCGGAATTGATGGATCCAACATCTCAGATGAGCGATGAAGAGAGGGCACAATACGAGCAGAAGATTTTTCAAAAGCTAAAACAGGGAAAACGCTTGTCTTC
Organism: Clostridium sp. AM49-4BH; assembly: GCF_003478335.1. Taxonomy (GTDB): domain Bacteria; phylum Bacillota; class Clostridia; order Lachnospirales; family Lachnospiraceae; genus Butyribacter. The sequence continues at coordinate 14,584 of NZ_QUFB01000012.1, read as the reverse complement.
GGCAGAGATGAATTATTTGCAGATTCATAATCCAACGATGTATCAAAAGGCATTGCGGGTTCAGAATGCTAAGGAACGTTTGCAGACACGTTTGGAACATTGTCGTTCCAAAGAGGAAGCAAATGATGTGATCGCAATGGAAATGAGTGCAGTCAGTGATAAAGATCCGGACAGAGAATATATGCTGGCAGGATTACAGGAGACGGCCAAAGAATATCGTCAGGACAGCCACTATAGCAGACTTCCGGATACGAGAGAACAGGCTAAAAAAACGAAGAGTCGTGCTTATCATTTTGAAGAGGACGATTCAAAGAATACCGTGTATTCGCCAATTATTGAGGTGATGGAAAGTCTGCCCGTGTTTGATCAAATATCATAGCGATTTCAGCCGGACAGAGAAATACCCATCATAAGAAGACCCCACTTTTTAAGACTCTCTGTTTCTCATTTTCCTAATGTTTGTGTGATCATATTCAAAATCCGCTCTTTGTCAGCCGGTTTCAAAATATATCCCGCCGGCTGTAGCTGCAGTATTTCCTTGATATGTTCTTTCTTGGCTATACTAGACAAGAACACCACGGGTATCGCAGCAAACTGTGGATTATCATCAATAAATAAAATGTGTTTTCGAACATCTGCTTTCTTCAGCTGTTCCTGTTCTGACGGAAACTCTACACCCAAACTGACGCAAAGAGTCCGAATTACTTCCTTATTACTGATTGGCCGAGTCAAACCACGTACTTATTTTGCATTTATATTCAATCCATATGTTTGAAACTTTTTACGATTTCGTTCATCTCCGCAATAAACAATACTCTTTTCACATCTATCATATGGAGATTCTATCCATTCGTAAACTACCCGAAAGGGTAGGGCTTCTTCCTTTTGTTATGACTTCCAATTTGTAGCATCGTGGATCTGCCTGTATATTGTGGATTGAAGGTTATTAAACTCGCAAATCCGCTTCTTCAGAGCTTATTCGCTTGTTACACAAGCTTATTTGCTCGTTAATGAGCCCAGTGTGCTCATTATATCATAATAATTGCGCATGTTTTCTGCGCATAATAGAGTTTCGAAGAAACTCCTAAGATGAGCCCAGTGTGCTCATTATATCATAGTTCGTGTAGAAACATGAGAGATGACGATAAGTTTGAGTTATTAAGATTCTATAAAAATAACGTGAAATGCGTTGCATTTCAAAGAATAAATCCACTATAATGAGTAAGGTCCTCGTTATAGTGGATTTATATACATGAATAAGAAACTGCTGTTATGTAGTGTGATATCACCAAGAATTGCTTTAGCAATTCTTGTAAAGCAAAGCGCCTGCTTTGCCTTTTTGTGAAATAAATATAGGAAGGGTTGGTTATGAAATGAAGCGAGTAGTTGTAACAGGTATGGGTGCTGTGACGCCAATTGGAATTACGGTAGAGAAATTTTGGGAGTCTGTTTTGGAAGGAAAGGTTGGTATAGGACCGATCCAAAACTTTGATACGACACAGTATAAAGCAAAGTTATCGGCAGAAGTAATAGATTTTGATCCAAAAGCGTATATTGAACCAAAAGCTGCCAAACGAATGGATCGTTTTAGTCAGATGGCAGTGACAGCTTCCATTGAGGCGATGCAGGATAGTGGTCTTAACATAGAGGAAGAAGACTCCTACAGACTGGGCGTTTGTGTTGGATCCGGCGTGGGAAGTCTCATGGGAATTGAACGTGAATACGATAAGATGTTAGCCAAGGGACTGGGAAGGATACATCCGCTTACAGCCCCATTGGTCTTGGGAAATATGGCAGCAGCCAGTGTCGCTATGTATCATGGCTTTCAGGGAAAATGCATTGATGTAGTGACTGCCTGTGCAACCGGAACCAACTCGATCGGAGAGGCGTTTCGCTCTATACAGCATGGAGAGGCAGACGTGATCCTAGCGGGAGGCGTTGATAGTTCGGTAAGTCGTTTTGGTGTTGCAGCATTTCAGGCACTCACTGCATTGACCGATTCCGAAGATCCGACAGCTGCATCCATTCCGTTTGACAAGCGTCGTAATGGATTTGTTACCGGAGAAGGTGCCGGTATTTTTGTATTAGAAGAATTAGAGCATGCCAAAGCAAGAGGCGCACATATTTATGCAGAGATTGGTGGATACGGGGCAACTTGCGATGCGCATCATGTTACGACTCCGCTGGAGGATGGCTCTGCAGCCGCACGTGCAATGACGATGGCGATGCAGGATGCCGGTGTGGCTCCGGAAGAAGTGGATTATATTAATGCACATGGAACAAGCACAAAATACAATGACTTATTCGAGACGAGAGCAATTAAGCTCGCTTTTGGAGATAGTGCATATAAAGTACACATCAATTCCACGAAATCCATGATCGGCCATATGTTTGCAGGCGGTGGTGCCGTAGAATTGATCACCTGTGTCAAATCGATCAATGAAGGATATATTCATCCGACGGTCGGTCTGCTCGAGGATGACCCGGAGTGCGATCTGGATTATACAAAGGGTGAAGGCATTCATACGCCGGTGCATATTGCGATCAGCAATTCATTAGGTTTTGGTGGGCATAATGCAACAGTACTGGTGAAAGAATATCAGGATTAAAGCAGGGAGGCTTTGCGATGGAACAGCGAATTATACAATATGTCTCTTATCTGAAAGGTATTTACCTCAAAGAATACGATGATGAAGAACGGAAAAAAATATGTGAGCAGGTGCTTGTGCAGATTGGATTTTTTCAGCATGAACGTCTGATCCATTTGATCGTCACGGTCACTTTTGCGCTATTGGCGGTAGTGACCTTTGGCATATGCGCAGTGGCTCCTTCTGTGCCATTTTTTGGACTGGAGTGTCTTCTGCTTGTGCTGCTGATCCCTTATATCAGACATTATTATATTTTGGAAAATTCTGTACAGACGATGTATCGTTGTTATGATAAATTAAGCAAAGAAGCGTTTCATGAAGTTCCAAAAAAAGAAAAGGACAAAATATCGCAGTCCTAAAAATAGGATAGATAGTTGCGATATGAAAAAGGGAGAGAACAAATGAGAATACCGAAATTTTTGGAAGCGTCCGGGACGATTGGTTTTGTTGCACCGGCCTTTGGCTGTAATATGGAACCTTACCGGAGTGGTTTTGATGCTGCGCAGAAAACGTTTGCGGCATTGGGACATACCATGATATTAGGCCCGAACTGCTACGAAGGCAGTGGAATTGGGATTAGCAATACACCGCAAAAATGTGGAGAGGAGATCAATACATTTTTTGCAAAGCAGGAAGTAGATGTGCTGCTTTCCTGTGGTGGTGGAGAATTAATGTGTGAAGTGTTGGATTATATTGACTTTAAATGGATCGCTGCATTGCCGCCTAAGTGGTACATGGGATATTCGGACAATACGAATCTTACATTTTTGCTTCCAACGCTTTGTGATACTGCCGCGATTTACGGACCTTGTGCACCGGCGTTTGGTATGAGAACATGGCATCCGGCAATACAGGATGCGTATGATCTGTTACGTGGCAACAAGCAGGAAATACATAGTTATCCATTGTGGGAAAAGGAATCCTTAAAGACGGAGGATAATCCGTTGGAGCCGTATCATGTTACGGAACCGGTCGTATTGCACTGTGAACCTGCAGAGCAGCCGATCCGTATGGAAGGGCGTTTGATCGGTGGATGTTTAGACTGCTTAGGAAATTTAGTCGGTACCAAGTACGATAAGGTAAAAGAATTTGCGGACAGATATCAAGAGGACGGATTGATCTGGTTTATGGAAGCGTGTGATCTGAATGTTATGAGCATACGTCGAACATTGTGGCAATTATCGCATGCCGGCTGGTTCCGGCACGTAAAAGGATTTTTGATCGGGAGACCGTTATCCTTTGGGGAAGAGGCTTTTGGTATGGATCAGTATGAAGCTGTAGTTTCTATGCTTCGTCAATATGAAGTGCCGATCGTTATGGATGTCGATATCGGACATTTACCGCCGATGCTGCCGATCATTAGTGGTGGCAAAGCGAGCGTGATGGTTGCAGATGGTGCGTTGGATATTCAGTATAAATTTTAATCTTACAGTAACAGAAAGGCGGAGATATGCCTAAATTTAGTGTGAAAAGACCATTTTTGATCTTGGTCGGTGTTATTATTGTATTGGTACTTGGAGGTGTCAGCTATTCTAAAATGACAACGGACCTTCTGCCAAACATGAATATGCCATATATGATGGTGATTACGACCTATGTGGGGGCTGCCCCGGAAAGGTAGAAAAGGACATTACAGAACCGATGGAAAGTGCAGTTGGTACTGTGAATGGTGTAAAAAAAGTAACCAGTAATTCTGCAGAAAATTCCAGTATGGTCATGCTGCAGTTTCAGGATGATACGAATATGGATGCTGCCATGGTAAAAGTGTCTTCGGCGGTCAATCAGTTGGAACTACCGGATACAGCGGGACAGCCGATGATCATGGAAATCTCGATGGACATGATGTCAACGGTTATGGCAAGTGTCGATTATGAGGGCAAAGACCGTGTGGAACTTGCCAAGTTTGTGGATGATAATATTTTGCCGGCGCTGGAGCGCGGTGATGGTGTGGCAAGTGTTTCGACAAATGGTATGGTTGAGGAATCAATTGAGGTTGTATTAAACCAGGATAAGATTGATGACGTCAATGCCCGTGTGTTGGAAAAGACAGACAAGCACTCGCAGATGCCAAAAAGAAAATTGATGATGGCAGCAAAAAGCTTCAAGAGGGGAAAAAACAGTTAGAGTCTCAGCAGAAGAAACTGTCGCAGCAACAGGGAAAACAATCTGCACAGCTTGCAAAGTTCAGCAAGATGATGAATCAGGCAATTGCGACAAAAGTTGCGTACGAATCCCAGCTTGCAAGCTTAAAGGCGAGTCAGTCAGCGTTAAATGGTGAGAAGAAAGCCTATACGACAAATAAAGTAGTATCCTCGTATGAGCAGATGAACAAAGGATTTGCGACAATTCAGAATAGTTTTGCCAAGGGTGGAACTGCTTATCAGGCGATGTATACGACGATTTACAAGCAGATCTTAAATACAATGGTACAGGAAACGCTGAAACAGACCGGTCTTAATGTGACAGTGACGGACAGCAATGTAGACACGTATTTGAAACAGCTTGGTAATGCTGCAGATACTCTAAAAGAAGCAGCCAAAACACAGGCAGAAAGTGCGACGGCAACACAGGCAGCGAAGCAGAAAGCAGCATTGCCAACCAGTGTCAAGGATGCGATCGACAATCCGTCCAAATTGACGGCTTACAAAAACATGCTCAAAACACAGGGACAGAGTAAGATTGCCAAGTCGATGACAAAGAAGAGTCTGAAATCCCTGTACGATATTGTAGAAACTCGTATCCCGCAGATCGATACAGAGCTTGCGAACTTAAAGACTGAGATCGCAGCCGCACAAGCGGTCGTAAAGCAAGTGACAAAGTCTATCAGTAAGGCGGAGAGTCAATACGAGAAAGTTGAAACCGGTAAGATCACAGCGGCCGCGGCGTTTGGTTCTGCCAATGCACAGATGGCATCCGCAAAATCGACTTTGGAAAATAGTGAAAAGGAGTTAGATAATGCGAAGAAATCCTTCCATAACTCCAAGAAAGAGGCGCTCAAAAAAGCGAATCTTGATCAGATGTTGACGAAGGAGACACTGGCAGGTATTTTGACGGCGGAAAACTTTTCGATGCCGGCAGGATACATTAATGAAGATAAGACACAGTATTTGCTCAAGGTAGGAGATCAGTATAAGAGCATTGACGCCCTCAAAAAGACGCTGCTCTGCCATATGAAAGATATCGGAAATGTTCGCCTGCAGGATGTAGCGGATATAACAGTAGTAAATAATAGTGCAGATTCTTATGCAAAATTAAATGGTAACGATGCGATCATTATCGGTGTTTCCAAAGCGAGTACAGCAGGAACGTCTACGGTGTCCAAAAACTGTGCCAAGAGCATGAAAGAACTGGAACAAAAATATGATGGTCTGCACTTCACAAAGTTAATGGATCAAGGTGATTATATCAAAATGATCGTTGACTCCGTTATTTCTAACTTGTTGTGGGGAGCATTATTAGCAATCGTAGTATTATTCCTGTTTTTACAGGATATCCGTCCTACGGTAGTCGTTGCTTTCAGCATTCCGCTTAGCGTACTGTTTGCCATTGTGCTTATGTACTTTACGAACATAACGCTGAATATGATCTCTTTGTCCGGTTTGGCATTGGGTATTGGTATGCTGGTTGATAACTCGATCGTCGTCATTGAAAATATCTATCGATTACGAGGAAAAGGAGTTTCAGCGGCACGTGCAGCAGTGATGGGAGCCAATCAAGTGGCAGGGGCTATTTTTGCATCAACGCTTACGACAATCTGCGTATTCCTGCCGATCATCTTTACGGATGGTATTACTCGTCAGACCATGCAGGATATGTGTTTGACGATCGCTTACAGTTTGAGTGCAAGTTTGATCGTTGCGTTGACTGTTGTACCAACAATGGGTGCGACACTTTTGCGTAAGGAGCCAAATCGAAAGCATCGATTCTTCCATGCTGTTCAGGTGGCTTATGAAAAGATTTTGCGGTTCTGCTTGAAATGGAAAGCGGTTCCAATCTTGATCGCCGTATTTTTACTTGGTTTTTCTGTTTGGAAAGTGACACAGATGGGAATTGTATTTATGCCGGAAATGGGCAGTGAGCAGATGTCCTATTCCTATACGATGCCGGAAAAAACATCGACCGAGCAGGATTACGCATTGTCAGATGAGATTGCCGGGGAAGTGCGTAAGATCAAAGGTGTTAAGACGGTTGGAGCATTGATGGGAGATAATTCGTCCATGATGGGGATTTCGACGGGCGGCGGAACCAGCAAGTCTTTTAATGCAATGATCATTTTGGATGAAGAGTATGCTAATCAAAATAAAGAGATAGCAGCTAAGATCGAAAAGATTCTGAGCAAGAAGAAGTTGGATGATTATTCTGTATCCGAATCAAATATGGATATGTCGAGTATGATGGCATCTGGTGTGCAGGTCGATATTTACGGCAAGGACACAACGAAGTTAGAAAAGATCAGCGAAGATGTGATGAAAATGCTCGAGAAAACTGACAAGTACGAGGATATTACCAATGGGCAGGAAGAGGGCAAAAAAGAACTTGTTGTCAGTGTGAATAAAGATAAGGCGATGCGCTATGGACTTACGGTAGCGCAGGTCTTCCAAGAGCTGTCCGGTAAATTATCCACGGATAAAGAAGCGACAACGATCACGGTGGATGATCAGGATTACAAGGTCAAACTTGTCGATGATCGTGATGAATTAAAGACGAACAACCTACTGTCCTATAAGTTTGAAACGACAGTAACGGACGATCAGGGCAAGCAGAAGAAAGAGACTCATAAGCTGAAAGAATTTGCGGATGTGAAAGAGGCGAAGAGCCTGACAACGTTAAAACGTGAAAACCTTTCAAACATGATCTCGGTAACGGCATCGGTTAAGGATGGCGAAAATGCAACATTGCTTAGCCGTGATCTGCAGAAGCAGATTGACAAATACGAAACGCCGGATGGCTACGATGTGAAGATCTCCGGTGAGAGCGAGACAAATAATGAGATGATGAAAAACATGCTCCTTATGATCTCGCTTGCTATCTTATTCATTTATCTGATCATGGTAGCGCAGTTCCAAGGACTTTTGTCGCCGTTTATCGTGTTGCTTACAATACCGCTTGCATTCACCGGTGGATTGCTTGGTCTTTTGATCGCAGGCGAGGAATTGTCTGTTATGTCAATGATGGGATTCTTGGTATTGGCCGGTGTCGTTGTAAACAATGGTATTGTGTTTGTAGATTATGTCAACCAGCTTCGTCTGGATGGCGTAGCCAAAAAAGACGCATTGGTGGAAACAGGGGTTACCCGTATGCGCCCGATCTTAATGACGGCGCTTACGACAGTTCTTGCTATGTCAACGATGGTATTTAGCACAGACACCAGTGCACAGATGTCTCGTGGTATGGCGATCGTAACGATCGGAGGATTGCTGTATGCAACGCTTATGACATTGTTTATTGTTCCGGTATTTTACGATATCTTCTATCGCAGAAAGATGAAAAAGATTGACCTTGGAGACGAGAGCAATTTGATGGATGAGGATAAATAAAGGAACAAAAAAACGCGTGTTGTCAGCAAAACTCGAATAAAAAAAACTATATCGGAAATACTTTCTTGTAAAGAGCTGGGTATCTGCAATTGTAAGGCAATACTGCATTGAGCGAAAACAGAGAAAGGTGTGATGTAGGTTTGAAGAAACAGCAGGGAATACAAAGTGTGAAATTTGAAGAGCCACCGATCATTTGCGCTGCTGCATCTGTAGTAGGGCAAAAGGAAGGGGATGGCCCATTTGGTGATGTATTTGACCAGATCGAGTCAGACCCTAAGGTTGGTGGAGATACATGGGAAGACGCAGAAGGCAGACTTCAGGAGCGTGCCGCAGAACTTGCTATTCAAAAAGCAGGCTGTGGTAAAGAGGCAATCCGTTACATTGTGGCGGGCGATCTCCTGGGACAGCTTATGGCGTCTTCTTTTGGTTTAGCAGGATTTGATAAACCGTTGTTTGGTGTGTATGGAGCCTGTTCAACGATGGGAGAATCCATCGGGATCGGTTCTATGCTTGTAGAAGGTGGATTCGCAGATTATGTACTTGCAATGACTTCCAGCCATTTTGCCAGTGCTGAAAAACAATTTCGTTTTCCGCTAGGCTATGCAAATCAGCGTCCTAAAGCCTCGACTTGGACGGTGACAGGAAGTGGAGCCGTTGTGATATGTAAAGGGGATCAGAAACAGGGAATGGCCAAAATTACCGGGATTACGACCGGAAAAATCGTTGATTATGGTGTGAAAGATACGATGAACATGGGTGCCTGTATGGCTCCTGCAGCCGCATCGGTGGTCGCAGCACATTTCAAAGATTTCGGAACAGATCCGTCAGAGTATGACCAGATCATTACAGGAGATCTGGGGATGGTTGGCAAAGATATTTTAATCGACATTTTGCGGTCAGAAGGGTATGATATTGCAGATCGTTATATTGATTGTGGTATCGAGATATATGGCAGGGATGCACAAGCACAGGCGGGCGGCAGCGGCTGTGGATGCAGTGCGGTCATGCTTGCCGGGTATGTGTTGAAACAGTTGGAGATCGGAGAATGGAAACGAGTGTTGTTTGTTCCAACGGGAGCATTGCTGTCAGTCGTCAGTTTTAACGAAGGTAATAGCATTCCGGGAATTGCACACGCCGTAAGATTGGAAACCCTTATTTCTAATTAACATGACGCAAACTTCCCATAACGGCTAAGCCGGGACATCTCTGACTCTCCTTCAGGCATGTATTTCATCAGAGACTTAACAAAATAAGAAATCACTAAAAAACGAAAATGCGGCAAGGCAATTGCTATAGATCTCTTACGGCAGAAGTCAATCTTTAGTAACTGCAAAATGTTTAGTGGTCATTGACATAATAAGAAATAGGTGGTTGTGGAAAATTTAAGGCATGAGAAGTTTGAGTAACATTACAATAAATTAATGGTAATTATTTGATAAAAAGGGTCAAAAATAACAAAAAATTAGAGGAAAAGATCCCGGTTGTAAAGTGGGAAAATGGGAAATGAAAAATAGACAAAAAAATCATTATTTTTGATGATCTTGAATGCAAAATTAGTGGAAAGAGGTGTATCACATTGGATTATATATTGGCGTTTATTGTTGGCGGTCTGATATGTGTTATTGTGCAAATATTAATGGATAATACAAAGCTATTACCGGGAAGGATTATGGTACTGTTGGTATGCAGCGGCGCTGTACTTGGGGCCGTCGGTGTGTACGAGCCATTTGCCAAATGGGCAGGAGCAGGGGCGACGGTTCCATTGCTTGGCTTTGGAAATGTCCTATATCAAGGAGTAAAAAAAGCGGTAGATGCAGAAGGATTTATTGGTTTATTTAAGGGAGGATTTAGTGCATGTGCAGTAGGAGTATCTGCAGCGTTAATTTTTGGATATTTGGGTTCTCTCATATTCAAACCGAAGATGAAAGATTAGTGAAATGTTAAGGCTTTAACGGGTGCTTTGGAAAAATGTTTCTTAATTCGTTATTTTTGTATTGCAAATTGAATAAAAAATGACAAAAATAAGTAAAAAAGTATACAGAACTAACAAAATTTTAAAAATCCCTTGCAACTGCGCTCTGTTGGGTATAAACTTGCCATTGTAAGCGTTAGTAAATGTATAAATTCTTTGATTGATTTATTTATGAAAGGGAGAAGAAAAATGGCTAAGACAATTAAGAAAGCAACACAGACCAAAGCACCAGCTAAAAACACATCTGTAGAGACTGCAATGAAGGCAGTAGCAGCTAAGAAACCTGAGGTGAAAGCTGCAGCACCGGCACCTGTTAAGAAGACAGAGGAAAAGCCTGCTGCTAAGGCAGAAGTTAAGCCGGCTGTGAAAGAGACAGTAAAGAAGGCAGAAGAGAAAGTGGCAGAGAAGAAGACAAGAAAGCTAGAAAGAAAACTGTTAAGAAACCGGTAGAGAAAATACAGGAAGTATTTGTTGAGTTTAATGGTGAGCAGTTTAAGACAGCTCCATTATTGAGAAGATCCATGAGGTATATAAGGCTGAGGGTCATCGTGTTGGAGCTATCAAATCCCTGCGTGTTTATATTGATCCGGTAGAGCGTAAAGCATACTATGTTATCAATGATAAAGCAGAAGGAAAATATGTTGAGTTTTAATTTGGTCATTCATTTATAGAAATTGAATCGTGTACGAAATGTTGTACATAGTAAACGACAGAGATAAGTGGTAAAGAACTTGTTTCTGTCGTTTTTATTTCATATCGAATTCATACAAATCTAGGATGTATGGCTATTCGGATCGCCGCATTCGTCAGATTATTGCGATGAAAAGAGAGTTATCATAATTGGTCTCTTGTCAGTCGTTTCTTTTTGTGCTAAAATGTGGAAAATCAGCCGTGTGTGGATGCACGGCTTTTCTTAAAATAACGAGTTAGTAAAAACTAACCACAGAGTAAGGAGAAGGAATATGACGAACGAAGAATATAAGAAACTGTCAATCAAGGAGTTTACCAAAGCGGCCGGCATATATGAAGGCGACAAAGCCGGCATTTATGAGATGTGCAAAAAAGATTATCCAGATATTATGGCAGAGCTGGAGAGGGAACCATTTGTGGATTTACTGGATGCCGGATGTGGTCCGGCGCCAATGATCTCACTGTTGTCAGAAAAATATCCGGAGCAGCATTATACGGGTCTGGATCTAACACCGGCAATGATCGAGCAAGCGCAAAAGAAGAATATTCCCAATGCTACATTTGTCGTGGGTGATTGCGAGAACTTTCCATTTGAAGATAATTCCTTTGATAGCATTATTTGCTCGAACAGTTTTCACCATTATCCAAATCCACAGGCGTTTTTTGACAGTGTGCAAAGATGTCTTCGTCCGGGTGGCAGATTGATTTTGCGTGATGCGTCAAGCAATAATAGACTGCTGCTTTGGTTTATGGATAACATCGAAGTTCCGTTAGCAAACCTGTGTGGACATGGTGATGTGAAAATTGCCAGACGGAGTGTGATAGAGGAGTGCTGTCAAAAAGCAGGATTAAAAGTAGAATCGTGTGAGATCCGGAAAGGGATGCGGATGCATTGTGTGGTGAGAAAAGTATGAGTTTGTACTTGCTGAAAATTGTACTTAAAGATATCTATAGGGAAAGTAGAGTGTTGTGAGATAAGCACATAATTATTGGAAAAGGAGCAAAAGGGGACGATGTATTCTTGACAGATGGTATAAAAAGTGTTATATTTGCATAACGTAATGTTAGCAGAAACATTTTGGTGAGCGTTTTATATAGCGCATCTACCGGTTACAACAAGGGGTTGTACTGGTTTCGACGGGCTCACTGCAGATGGAGAAGCTGTCCGTGGTCGGACACCACGTAAAAAGTTCGATTTAAAATTAAACGCTGAAGATAATTTAGCATTAGCTGCCTAAGCGCAGCTCATCGGTCTTAGCGCCCCGCCGCTAAGGTAGCCGGTGTCATACCTGCGGGACACTCCGTTGTCAAAGCTTTGCGATGACGGAAAATCTATGAAGCTACTAAAGAGCATAGCCTGTTAGTGGGCGCTGCTTGGAGGGAATGTTAAAACACTGACTATGACAGTAGAAGTACATTGAATCTGGGTTCGGACCGGGGTTCGACTCCCCGCAGCTCCACTAAAGCTAAACAAGTCGAACTCTCCGTTCGATATTATCGTATATAGGAATATATTTTGTTTAGTATATCGCTGGAAGTAAAAATAACGGCATTGTATATTGCGAAAGCAATATACAATGCCGTTATTTTTATGGAATAGAAAATCTGCATATTTGATAGGATTGGTTAGGTAGTGCTTCTTAAAAATAGGTCTTGCAACTGACTATATGAATTGATAAAATAATGAGTGCTGTGTGTGGTATCAAAAGATGCCAGCAATGAAAATGAGGAATCGGTAGTAAAGTACACAAGACGTGTTTAGAAAGGAAGGCATTTTATGGGCGGATTTTTTGGTGTGGTGTCCAAAGAAGATTGTTTGTTTGACCTGTTTTTTGGAACAGATTATCATTCACATTTAGGTACGAGACGAGGAGGCTTAGCAGTATACGGAGAGAATGGATTCGATCGTTCAATCCATAATATCGAGAACTCCCCATTTCGTACAAAGTTTGACAAAGATGTGCAGGAAATGAAAGGAAATATGGGAATTGGCTGTATTTCCGATTATGAGCCACAGCCGTTGATCGTGCGTTCTCATCACGGAACGTATGCAATTACAACGGTAAGTAAGATCAATAATATTGATGAGATCGTTCAGGATATTTTTGATAAGGGCCATGCACATTTCCTGGAGATGAGTGGCGGTGACATTAATGCAACAGAATTAGTAGCTGCCCTGATCAATCAAAAGGAGAATCTGATCGATGGTATTCGTTATGCGCTTGAGACGATCGATGGCTCTCTGACTTTGATGCTGCTGACGCCGAAAGGAATTTATGCGGCCAGAGATAAGTATGGACGTACACCAATCGTAATTGGACAAAAGGAAAATGCGTATTGTGTGACGTTTGAGGATTTTGCGTATCGTAATTTGGGCTATCATGATTATAAAGAACTTGGTCCTGGAGAGATTGACGTCATTACCACAGAGGGCGTCAAAACGTTAGTTGCTCCGGGCAAAGATATGAAGATCTGCACCTTCTTATGGGTATACTATGGTTATCCGTCCAGTTCCTATGAGGGAGTCAGCGTTGAGGAAATGCGCTATCGTTGTGGTGCATGCCTGGCAAAACGTGATAATGTCAAACCGGATATTGTAGCAGGTGTACCGGATTCTGGAATCGCACATGCGGTCGGTTACTCCAATGAGTCCGGCATTCCATTTTCCAGACCATTTATTAAATACACTCCTACATGGCCACGTTCATTTATGCCAACGATCCAGAGCCAGCGTAATTTGATCGCCAAGATGAAACTGATCGCTGTTCATGAATTGATCAAGGATAAAAAGCTGTTGCTGATCGATGATTCTATTGTGCGTGGAACACAGCTTCGTGAGACAACGGAATTTTTATATGAAAGTGGTGCGAAAGAAGTACACATCCGTCCGGCGTGTCCACCGTTAGTATATGGCTGCAAGTATTTGAACTTTTCGCGTTCCTCTTCCGAAATGGATCTGATTACACGACGTGTGATCGCAAAATTGGAGGGAACGGATGAGGTGCCAAATGAGGTATTGCAGCAATATACCGATCCAAACTCTGAGAAGTATGATCAGATGATCGAGGAAATTCGTAAAGAATTGAAATTTACTTCACTGCAGTATAATCGTCTGGATGATATGCTGGAATCTGTTGGTATTCCGGTAGAAAATCTCTGCACATACTGCTGGGACGGCAAAGAATAATCGACTGTCCAGACAACAAAAAATCGAAACATAATGAAAAGGCATTACAGTTTCCACGTAGGATCCTGTAATGCCCTTTTGAATGTCAGAAAAATGCCTAACTAAAGCTTCCCATACCGGAAGTTCTTGCCCAAACCACATATTGCTTATTATGTCGATGGTCTAATTATATTTTGCAGCCGCTATATAGTGAGTCCTGCCATCAAGAAACTATAGCAATTGCTTTGCCGCAATTAGTTTTCAGTTGATAGGAAATTGCTGTTATGTAGCGTGACATCGCCAAGAATTGCTTCAGCAATTCTTGTAGAGCAAAACGCTGGTTTTGCTCTTTTTCAAAGTGATTTCTAGATTTTGTTGTCTCTGATGATTGATTTACATGCCTGTCGGAAACTCGAGGTCCCGGAAGCAAGGTATTCATCATTTTTGAAAGGGACTTTGCGCTCGTCGTTACTTATGTCTCGTATTTCAGAGACATTAAGTAACGTGACGTAGCGCATCGTAGCGAAAGCGTCCCGTCCAAAAATGGATGATACCTTGCTAAACCGGGACA
>NZ_QUFB01000119.1 GCF_003478335.1 Clostridium sp. AM49-4BH | reverse complement strand
GCTAACTTGAAAAAGTAAATTCCAGTGCAGGGGTAAATTCCACCTCACCTTAAAATTACTTGATTTTTTAGAATTTCAGAGAGCTAAATATCTATAAAACTGTTATAATAAAAGTGACTTTTCACAAAACATCTCAATTTCAGACATGGCAAACAAGCCTCTGGATATTTTGTGTGTTGGACTAAATTCCACAGGCTGCGTTCGAAAAATGTGAATTGTTAAGTTCCAGTCTGACAGCAGTTTTTTGTGTTAAGTTAGTTATTAAATTGTATCAGCTTAGGCGTCAGATTAACATCATCGGGTGGAACCGGCCTAAGCTGAAGTGCTTTTAAGATGTCTATACCATAGTTTTCAAAAGCTGCATCATATGGCGTTCGACCACCAAGGATTTCTCTTGGAGTTGAATTTATATGATTTACAATAGTTCTTAAATCCCACTGTGTGAGGTATTCAAAGCTGCTCTTTTTAGGAAGGATCATCCGAAGCATAGTGTGTGCCTGTTCAATACCGCCTTTTTGACCGCTGCGCATAGGGTCGCAGTAGTAGATATTTGACCGCATAATGCCATTAATGCCGTTTTCAAGAGATTCTGGATCTCCAAACTCAGAGCCACGATCTGTAAGAACTGTGTTGAATAAAGTAAAAAAATCCTTCGTGCCAAGCTGGTGTTCTAACTTGTTAAAAACAAGTTTAACGGCTCCTTTGGTACATCTGTTCATAACAAATGCAAGAAACAATTTTTCGCGAGTTAAGAAAAATGTCAGGATGACGCGTTTTGAATCCTGCGATGAGTGAACCGTATCCATTTCGGCGAAGTGATCAAGTCCAAGCGACTGAAAATCAGAAAACATACGTCCTATAAAAACGGATCTGTCCTTGATTTGGGTTTTGTGTACCTTGCGGGGCTTAAATTTTACCTGACGTTTCAGATCAATATTTCTTGCAGAAAGGATACCTTTATCCAAATAGGAATACAGGGTCCTGACCGACATGTCTAGTTCCGGGTGATTTGTTATGATCTGATACGGAGACTGTCCTTGGAAGATCAGCGGTGTAATGACCATATCTTTCTGATGCAGTTCGTGTCTGGTCATGTTTATACCGGCTCTGGATTGCGAGAGACGTTCTTTGTATTTGCGATCAGCAAAAATAGGATCATAGCGGTATTTGTGGGCAATTGTGCAGTGATTGATTGCTTT
Organism: Clostridium sp. AM49-4BH; assembly: GCF_003478335.1. Classification (GTDB taxonomy): domain Bacteria; phylum Bacillota; class Clostridia; order Lachnospirales; family Lachnospiraceae; genus Butyribacter. Next base: position 460 of record NZ_QUFB01000119.1, on the reverse strand, counting down.
TGGACATCCGTTGCACACATAAGGTGCTTTATCGAGTCGTCGGCAGCGTTCTTTAACAAAGTCCGGGCATGTCTGATTGCAGGTCGGACAAGAGGTGCATTTGACGCCACAGAGAATGATCTTGCCACATACATTGACTTTTCTACAATGATATCTGTGGATGCAAAAATTATGTGCATTGTTAAAACTACCTTTGTGATACCAGTCGCTGATCCTGTGCAGCCTGATTTCTTTTGAGATCGTTGTTGGATCTTTGCAAAGATATCTGGCAATGCTCTTAAAAGAACAGCCCGAGTTTAAGGATTTTTCAATGTACTTGCGATCTTCAAGGGTAAGGTGTTTTTGATTACCAGGAATGTATTTACTCATGATAGTTCTCCTCCTACTGCTGTCAGAGCACGACTATGAGCATAACACAATAATGTGAAAGATTAAATGCCACTTGTGCATAAGAGAATTC
>NZ_QUFB01000118.1 GCF_003478335.1 Clostridium sp. AM49-4BH | reverse complement strand
AAATGTATCTTGTACAAATGAATTTTTCTTAAATTATGATACAGTAAAAGGATTAAATGTAAATGGGACATTTATCAATCCCGTTAATAGAAAGGAAATCTTAGATTTTGATCCGGAACTAAACGCAATTTCTAATTATGAAGTTTTTAAAGTTTTCTTGTATGCATGTGATAGTGATCTTTTTAGTGAATATAAACCCACTTTGTATGAGAGCGAAATTGCTTCAATTAAACAGGCTATGTGTGAAAGATACATAGGTGTAGAAGGGTATGAAGATATAATAAGTCCTGGAGGGCAATGCCTGCCAGGAATTCAACGTTTTTTTGTTACGGCAGATGGAAAATTTTTTCCTTGTGAGAGAGTAGATGAAACATCAGAAGAATTATGCATTGGCGATTTACAGCAAGGTATAAATATTGATAATGCTATTAAAATACTTAATGTAGCAGATGTGACAAGCAGACAATGTATAGAGTGCTGGTGCTATAAGATGTGTTACCAATGTATTTCTAAAGCGCAGGAAGATGGAAGGATTAATGCAGAAGCTCGGTTAAAATGGTGTCAACAGACAAGAGCAGGTGTAGAAGGAACAATAAAAGACTATATTATATTGAAAAAATATGGGTGTAAATTTGAGGAGGCTTAGTATGAAGTACGCTGTTTATCCGTATACGTTAGATAATTTATATTTGAGCAAAGTAAGCGAAAATTTGTTGAAAAGTGATATATCATATATAGTACCGGGAGGAAAAGTATCAGAAGTCTATAACAGTGGCGTTTCCATGATATATTCAATGGCAAATATAATGAGTATGCAGGAAGTTGATTTTGATAAAGTCATAATTGTAGATAGCAATATGGTAAGTTATGAAGAATACGATAATGCAATAAAAGTTTTTTTAGAAAAAAATGTCAGGATCATTTTGGCAACAGGAATTTATGATGAAATTTTATATGGCAAACATTCTCAAAAAAGGATAGAAATTTGCAAAGGTAATGAAATTGTAATTGATAGTATAGTACATAAGAATAAGCAGGAAATAGAAGTGCCAATTATTAGCGTCATGGGGGTTGGATATAATGTATCTAAATTTGATGTTCCAATTATTAGCGTCATGGGGGTTGGATATAATGTATCTAAATTTGATGTTCAACTTTATTTAAGAGAAATGTTTCTAAAAAAAGGATATAAAGTAGCTCAAATCGGAACAAAAAAGATAAGTAATATAATGGGGTTTTATTCAATTCCGGATTTATGTATAATAATAGGTTTTCAGGTGAAGAAACCATATTAAGAGGGGTTTTATTCAATTCCGGATTTATGTATAATAATAGGTTTTCAGGTGAAGAAACCATATTAAGATTTAATGAGTTTGTAAAAAAAGTCGAAGATAAGGAAAAACCGGATATTATTATAATTGGCGTACCAGAACCAATATTACCATTAAACAAAAAACATCTTTTTCATTTGGAATAAGGGCATATGAAATATATCAGGCAGTAGATGTTGATTATTGTATACTTAATTTATTGAGTGGGGAATATAGTGATCAGTTTGAGACGGAAATGAAAAACGTTTGTAAATATAGATATAATGTAGACATACGGAAATGAAAAACGTTTGTAAATATAGATATAATGTAGACATAGATGACTTTTTTGT
>NZ_QUFB01000117.1 GCF_003478335.1 Clostridium sp. AM49-4BH | reverse complement strand
CAATGGCATTAAGTTAAGGAAATCTCACATCACAGAAATGTGGTGTGGGATTTTTTTTGCAATAAACTATTGACAAATCAGTCATAAAATGCGGCCGCTTTAGCTACTGAGAATTTTGAGAGGTAGCTAAAGCGGCTCTTGTAATTAGAAAACATCTATTTACAAGGAGGAAATCGCATGAATAGAAACTCACAGAAATTAAGAAACTTATTATTGAATCTCATTAATAAGCAGAAGCAGGATTTAACAGGACTTGTTTCTGACCCCGATGTGAATTTTACAAGAAATAGGAAAATTCCATATGAAAATATGATTTTGTCATTGCTAACGATGGAGGGGGCTACTTTAACGAACGAACTATTACGACAGTTTGGTTGCAGTACCACTACCGCAACATCATCAGCATTTGTTCAGCAGAGAAAGAAAATCCTACCAGCCGCACTGGAAAAACTTTTTCAAGAGTTCGCTTCCCAAACAGCCCGAAGCGATAATTATAGGGGATATAAACTTTTAGCTATTGATGGTTCAGATATTCAAATTGCAACTAATCCGAGGGACAAAGCGTCTTTTTTTCAAACAAAAGAAGGCGTAAAACCCTACAATCTCCTTCACCTTAATGCTTTATACAACCTTCTTTCTCACACATATGAAGATGCTATAGTTTATAAAGCTAAAGAAGCCGGAGAAAACAAAGCATTAATTGAAATGGTTGATAGATCTGATTTTACCACAAAGACCATTGTTACTGCGGACAGAGGGTATGAGTCGTATAACAACATGGCACATATACAAGAAAAAGGTTGGTTCTACCTTATACGAGTAAAGGATTTTGGCAAGTACAAAACAGGCATTTTGCACGGCTTAGACTTACCTGACACAGAGGAATTTGATGAGTATATAGATTTAAATTTAACTCGGAAACAGACAAATGAAATGAAGAATTTATTGCAGCAGAAGAATACATATCGATGGATATCACATAAATGTACGTTCGATTATCTGCCGTCAAAAAGTAAAAAATCAGATCCTGCAGTATTGTATCATCTACCATTTAGAATTGTACGTTTTCCAATATCAGATAATTCATATGAAGTTGTAGTAACCAATCTGGACGCAGTAGAATTTCCTTCAGATGAACTAAAGAAACTATACGGCATGAGGTGGGGAATTGAAACATCTTTTAGAGATTTAAAATATACTATAGGATTACTTCATTTTCATTCGAAAAAGGTGGACTATATACTCCAAGAAATTTTCGCAGGGCTAATAATGTATAACTTTTCTGAATTGATTACCTCGCACGTAGTCATAGAAAAGGGTTCCAGAAAATATGAATATAAAATCAACTTTTCTGTTGCTGTACATATATGCCGTGATTTCCTGTTAAGTATAAATAACCCACCTGATGTTGAACTGCTCATTGCCAGATATGTACTACCCATTCGCCCCGGGCGCTCAAGACCACGAGAAATGAAAGTCAAACAAGCAATAAGCTTCATGTATAGAATAGCATAAAATATCGAAAAATGTATCAATTTTTGACAAGGGTATTGCTCTTGTCTATTTGTCGTACATTTTTTTGATTAATGTATGGAATTTAATCTGTGACAAGAAAATGAAAAGAGAAGTTAGTATCGAAAAAAGATACCAACTTCTCTCATAATTAGCCTTAACTTAATGCCATTG
>NZ_QUFB01000116.1 GCF_003478335.1 Clostridium sp. AM49-4BH | reverse complement strand
TAAAGGAGCTTCCTGTATAATAAAAAATGTGGATGTTGAAAATTGAAAATACCTCAGAGTACAATAAGACTACTGACTTGGCGGTTAGTAAAAATCTTATTGAACAGAGAGGTATCTACAATGAAGTCTAACACACAGAATGCAAAAATTGAAGCTATTACAGAAAAAACTTTAGTACTCGGAATTGATGTCGGAAGCGAAACGCACTATGCCAGAGCTTTTGATTACAGAGGAATCGAGTATTCGAAGAAACCATTTAAGTTTAGTAACACAGAGGCTGGATTTGTGACATTTAAGGAATGGATCTTGGACCTCAAAGAAAAACATGAGAAGGATAAGGTGGTTCCAGGCATGGAACCAACCGGTCACTACTGGTTTAATCTGGGGAAATTTCTTCAGGATAATGAGATGAAACCGGTTCTTGTGAATCCCCATCATGTCAAGAAATCGAAAGAACTTGACGACAATAATCCAACTAAAAATGATCGTAAGGATCCAAAAGTCATTGCAGGGTTAGTTAGAGAGGGACGCTACATGATCCCGTACCTGCCGGATGGTGTTTATGCTGATCTCAGAACAGCATCAAACATAAGATTCCAGTTACAGGCGGAACTTACAAGAATTCAAAACAGGATCAGTCGTTGGTTCAATATATATTTTCCTGAATATAAGACGGTATACGGAAAGCCGGATGCCAAAAGCGGAATGCTGATCCTTAAGCATGCGCCACTCCCGGAAGATATCTTGACGTTGGGTATTGATGGAGTGAACCAGATCTGGCGGGATGCAAAGATGAGGGCAGTTGGAAAGGCGAGGGCGAAGACCCTGATCGAAGCTGCAGAGCACAGCGTTGGAAGCAAAGAAGGAGCAATATCTGCAAGAATGGAGATCCGAATGCTTCTGGAAGATTATGAATCCAGAAATATACGTCTTCAGGAAATTATGACTCTGATCGAAGAGTTGGTAAATCAGATCCCGATGGCTGAAAAGTTGTTGGAGATCAAAGGAGTGGGAATCAAGACGGTGTCAGGATTCCTTGCAGAGGTAGGTGATATCAGCCGCTTCAACAATCCAAAGGAACTGCAGAAACTCGCAGGACTGGCGTTGGTTGAGAATAGTTCGGGAAAGCACAAGGGAAGGACAACAATAAGCAGACGAGGTCGAAAGAGGCTCAGATATTTGCTCTTTGAGGTTGCAATGTCGCTTGTGGCAAAGAACCCGGAGTTCAGGGAACTCCATACTTATTACACAACCAGAAGACTGAATCCATTGAAGAAAATGCAGTCACTTATGGCGGTTGCAGCCAAGCTGATACGTGTCTTTTATGTCATGCTGACCAAAGGAGTGGATTATGATCCGAAAAAGATGGTGGGTGACATCAAGAGACCGGCAGTTTATCTACAGGCTGCATAAGAAAGACAAGTAACTATAGTGGAGGCTGTCGTGTGGGCAGTCACTGAATCAAATAGAATGTAACAGATAACGTCCACTGGTCACAGTGCTGTAACAGGAAGCGAGTCAGTAATCATAAAAACAAAGAATGAGCCAGTAGTCGGCAGGAATATTATCCATGGGGCATGACCCCGCAAAGGAGCATAGCTGACACCCTGGTTATGGGCAGGCAGGACGAAGGAAGTTAGGACCTCTGGAGACGGAGATGATCCTGGTGGATATAGGAGGTTAGCTGCCATAGATGGAAGGGTATACACAAGGCCAGTAAAACGGAAAAAATGACGTTTTATTTCGTATACCTTAAAACCGCTATTTCAGTACCCGATACATCGAAATGCTCATAGCTATGGTTTATTCGCTGAGATAAAAAGGTTGAGAAACCCTGAATTTTCAATAAAAAACACTTGATTATATGAGGAG
>NZ_QUFB01000115.1 GCF_003478335.1 Clostridium sp. AM49-4BH | reverse complement strand
GTGCGCCTTGCGGCGCACGTCGCCAATGGGTGAAAGTCCCTAATCCGCCCTAGTAGTGGGAAGGATACAGCCAAGACCAAGGGTGTCCATCGTGAGGTGGAATCTGAAGGAAGGTGGAGGCAAATCTCTGGTCTGACGAACAGAAATCACATCAGGCTATAGTTAAGGATAAGGCTGCATCACAAGCCAAAGTCCAATAACTACTCGGAATTAACTGTAGTAAATGTGGCAGATATATGGAGAGAAAGTGACGTGTGGTACCAAGGGAGGTCTCGTCAGCGGTTGGAAACAGAGTATGAAAACCGTCAGTAACAACGAATGGCGAGAAGTCAGCAGAGGTCATAGTACCATTATGGTTGCAAACATAGTGGGAAGGACTGAACTTTAGGAGATGTGAGTAAATGAATGTAACCAAAGATGGATTTAAGGACAGACAACTTCATATTGAGGACTATCTGCAAATGGTATCTGCGGAACAGAGAGAGTATGCAGAAGTGTCCGCCCATCAGAGGATTACTGAAAACAACGACATCATCACAGATTTTCAGACGGACAATCTAATGGAACAGATTTTACACAAGGATAACCTTAACAAGGCTTATAAGAAAGTGAAATCTAACAAAGGAGCAGGCGGCGTTGACGGAATGAGCGTAGATGAACTTCTAGGCTTTCTGAAAGACAACCAAGAGCAACTAATCCAACAGATAAAGGATGGGAAATATAAACCTAATCCAGTCCGTAGGGTAGAAATACCCAAAGAAACAAAAGGCGAGGTCAGAAAACTGGGAGTGCCAACAGTAGTTGACAGAGTGTTTCAACAGGCAATCACACAGGTATTAACGCCGATTTACGAGAAACAGTTCTCGGAGGATAGTTTTGGATTTCGACCGAACAGAGGTGCGCATGACGCACTGAAACAATGCCAGACAAATGTCAATGATGGATATGTATATGTGGTAGATATGGATTTAGAGAAGTTCTTTGACACAGTATGTCAGAGCAAACTAATTGAAGTACTATCACGAACCATCAAGGATGGGCGGGTAATATCACTCATTCACAAATATCTTAATGCTGGAGTTATCAGCAGAGGAATGTTCGAAAAGACAGAGGTCGGAATGCCACAAGGTGGACCATTAAGCCCACTCTTAAGTAACATCATGTTGAATGAATTGGATAAGGAACTTACACGGAGAGGGCATAGATTTGTCCGATACGCAGATGACTGTATGATTTTCTGTAAAAGCAGGAAAAGTGCAGAAAGAACCTTAAACAACATAGTGCCATATATTGAGGGAAAACTATTCCTTAAAGTAAATCGCACCAAGACGTGCGTGGCACATATCAGCAAAGTCAAATACCTTGGCTATAGCTTCTATAGATACAAGGGAATATGCAGATTTCGGGTACATCCTAAATCAGTAACAAAGATGAAGAATAAAATCAGAGAGCTTACTGACAGACATAACGGATGGGGAAATGAATATCGAGCATTAAAGCTGACACAGTTTATTAGAGGATGGGTAAATTACTTTGGAATGGCAGATATGAAAGGTCTGTTGCAGAGTAATGACAAGTGGTTACGCCATAGAATAAGGGCAATCTATTGGAAACAATGGAAGAAACCTAAAACGAAATACCGAAAGTTGAAAGAACTCGGAATGAATGAAGACTTTATTCAATGGCACGCAAATATGCGCCAGGGCATTTGGAACTGTAGCAATAATAGACTGGTACAGTTTGCCTTGAGTAATGAAAAACTCCGTGAATGGGGATATCCAACATTCACAGAGTTTTACCTGAAAATATGTGAAAACTAAAGAACCGCCGTATACCGAACGGTACGTACGGTGGTGTGGGAGGTCGGTAGATAAGATAATTATCTACCTCCTACCCGATT
>NZ_QUFB01000114.1 GCF_003478335.1 Clostridium sp. AM49-4BH | reverse complement strand
TCCACGAAAGTCTTTTGAATATATTCGGTTGTATAATCAATCTGTTCCTGTCTGCTCCATTCTTTCGGCAGGGAAAATTCAAATGAGCGTCCAAGCTGTGCATCTGCATTTTTTTCTATCTTCAATACCTCATTCCATAGACGCTGTTTCTGAAATGTGATTTTAAACTTTTCCAGTGCGGCATCTTTATCATCCGCTCTTTTATAACGGATAGACTGTTGAAACCTTTTTATATTTTCTTCCGGTACATGCAGCCATTCAGGAGGTGCATTTTCGCACATCATCAGACTGGTGTAGACGACTTCCTTTTTGGAAGTATAGTAACTGATTCTGCCTGTTTCCTCATTCTTCATCACATCTCCATTAAGATATGCCGATGCGGATATGACAGATTTTCCTTTACTGCGCCCGACAATCTTTACTGTAAAGTGAAATATCGCCATGATACGATTCCCCCTTTCTGCCGTATCCGGCATTGATTTCCGACAGCATCTTCTTCTGGTTTGGCAGAAGTGAAGCTGTCGGAACGCCCTCTGCGCAAGAGTGCCCCCTGCGGCATGAGCAGGTCTGGCTGAAAGCCCCGCCGACGGAACGAGCCCGGCAAGCGTAAGCGCAGACCGGTTGCCACTTGTGGCAAACTTATAAGGACGACCTCTGGTTGTCCATAAGTGCGCCCTTCATTCAAAGGCAATGAAGGGAATGGAAAAACCACTCCCTCCGCCATTACACTTCCTCCATATCTGTAAGTGGCTCTTTCTGCATCGCCTTTGAGAAAAACTTTCCGTTTGTTTCCTGCCTTTTTAAGAAGCCTATCAACTTTGGTAAATCTTCCTCCTCAATCGGACAGCCAAGAACCGATTCCACCGCACCGCCAATCTGACAGAGCCTGTGGGTTCGTTTTTTACTTTCTTCAGCTTTCTTTCTCTTTTCCAGTTCTTTCCGCTGTGCTATGAGCTTTTTGGTAGCTTCAATGCTTTCATGTTCCTTTTTCTCTAATGCACGTATTCTTTCTTCATAAGTCTTTGTTGATTTCGCCATATCGTCTTCATCCTTTCTTTTTCCGATAAACAACAGTTCCCGGTTGCATATCAGGAGAAGCACATGGTATAATCCTCTTGCGTGTAGGTATATCATGGCTTCGGTCTGATAGAACCTTTGGCGGTTTCGTAGGAAGCCGCCTTTTTAAGTTGCCACATTTCTTGTGACAGCTTTTACATTCCCTTTATCCCTCAGATCTCGCCCCTCGTTGGCTTCCATGAACTTTTCCAGAATGTCAGTTTTAATAAGGACTTTTCTTCCGACCTTTAATACCGGAAGCTTCTTCCATTCAACCAGCTTTCTCAAAGTATTTCTGCCAATTCCTGTATAGTCGGCTGCTTCCTCGATGGATAATGCAATCTTTCTTTCCGTCATCTTGTCACCTCCTTATGAATTGCATTATGCAATTTTTGTTGTGCTGTTAGTATAGCGGTTTTATATTGTGTTGTCAAGCGTTATGAAATTTTAAAAATAATTATTATATTGCATATTGCAATTATGTGAGGTACATGCTATAATTCATACATACCGAAAAAGGAGGCAATCAGCATGAAAGATAAAGAACTACGCAAGCTGATAGGCAGCAGGGCAAAACAGCGTCGTCTGGAATTAAATCTGACACAGCCTTATGTTGCAGAGAAGATGGGAGTTACCGCTTCCACAATCCTGCGTTATGAGAATGGTTCGATTGACAATACCAAAAAGATGGTGCTGGAAGGTCTTTCGGAAGCACTTCATGTATCTATTGAATGGCTCAGAGGTGAAACCGATGAATACGAAACCGATATTACGGATAAGAAAGAATTACAGATTCGTGATGCAATGGGCGATATTCTCAAACAGTTACCTCTCGACCTTAGTAAAAAGGAAGATGCTTTTTC
>NZ_QUFB01000113.1 GCF_003478335.1 Clostridium sp. AM49-4BH | reverse complement strand
TCTTTTAATGTATATAACAAAAACTGAAAGGTGGAATTAAAATGAAAAAAAATTTTATCATTAGCAATGGGAGTGGTTTTATCAGCAACAGTGATTTTAGGAAGTAGTGAGTATACCTTTGCAGCAGAAAAAAGTCCTAAAATAGAAACAAATGTGTCTGATTTGACAGAAGGAAAACTGAAAACAGTTATTGTCGATATTGAAGATGTTTTGTCAGAAGACACAACGGTATTTGCAACTTCATCATCAGAAACAAAAATATTATCAAAAGATTATGCAACTTCTTCTGGACAGACAGGAGTAATTAAGTCAGTAGGTCAGATTGTTGATTTTAGTAAGGTTATTCAAGAAGGAGCAACAATAAAAAGTATTACGATTTATTGTCCAACAGGGACAAGAGTAACACAGTCAAAGTACACGACAATAAATAATTATTTGGTTACTGATTTAGACACGGGAGATGCTATAACTATTCCGTTTCAGACAACCAATAATCCATCTTCCAAAAGCACTTCTACGGCATTAGCCGGAAAAGCAGCTAATATTAGATTTTTAGTACAAATTCAGGGCAAGATTTTACAGCAATATACTGGAATGGATGGATTTACTGTTTTTGGTGGAAAAATGATAGTTACATACAGTGAATAGAATGCGAGGTGGATTCATGGAAATTGCTATTTCAAGTGCGACTAGTTCTGCGAATACAAAAAACAGTATATCATTGCAGAGTGGAGAACCTGATTGGTCTATGATTCCGAGTGCAAAGAAAAGTAATAAGACACAGGCTGAGTTTGTTGATGAGATTAAGGAACTGGCTCGGAAAGCCGCTAATACTACAAGTAAGGCAGAATTGGAAAATATTCATAGACAGAGAACCTCGTTATGTGCAGAATATATGTCCGATGTATCACCGAACAGAAAGGCATTATATCAACAAGCAAAAAATGCAGTAAAAAGTTCAAATCATAATCCAAAATGTCAGGGGATTGGTGAATTGTCGTTGCTTGATTTTCTGGAGAAGGCAGAAGGTAATAAAAGCGATCTTGCTGAAAAGAAGTTTGTTTTGGCAGGAGGTGGTACATTGGTTTGCCCAATTTTGACAAGTGGAGGGTATGGTGCTGATATTTATTATCAAGGTACAAAAGCACTGACGTATCTTGGATCAGGATATGGATGGGCATGTGAAAGGACTCCGGCTGAGCGTGAAAAAGAAAAAGAGTTTTATGGAATTTATTTTAATGAGTATCATACCATAAAGAATGATCAGCAATCAGAATTGGAAAAATTACCGGATTATTTAGAAGAAAATCCATCTTTTGACATGAAAGCATAAGAAATGTTTGAGATTTAATGTGTACTAAGGAGGATTTGCACCATGCAGGTTAATTCTAATTATTCTATGAATGGTGTGCCGTATGAAACTAGACATAAATAGGATAATATTCCTCCATATTAGTGCGAAATATGCTGTTCATGAAAGTTAAAATCCTAAAGATGCAGAGATGTATATTATCAACAATTATACATTTCTGCATCTTTTTATTTTGAGCATTCCAATAGTAATACGCTGAATCTTAAATAAATGTATATGAGGAAAATATGATATGATTATATTCAAATATGAAATTACAAGATCAGAGGTATATAGGCGAGTGAGACAGTGCGAAAAAATAAAAGAAATTTCCATTGAACAGGCAGACAGTATGGAGCAGGTAGAGGCAACCGAAGAAAGAATTGCTGAAGTTGTTCAGAATAATTCGGATGTGGCACAGGAAACATCAGCGACAAGTGAGGAACTTACAGCTCAGGCTACTACACTTAGCGGTATGGTTTCGGTATTCAAATTAAGACAGTAAGAATAGACAGAGTTTTTAGTGGATGATTGTTTTTTACACAGTTAAAGAATAATCGTCCACTTTTCTGTTTTGGGCAAGAAAATGTTTTTTACTTTCTACTCGGTTAATTTTTGTTTATATGGTCATTTTCTGCAAAAATTGGTCACTTTCTGCAATGAATATTGTTATTTTAAATTATTTTTTTATAATGACTATATTGAG
>NZ_QUFB01000112.1 GCF_003478335.1 Clostridium sp. AM49-4BH | reverse complement strand
TTGACTATCAAACCTTTTATTTTTGACATATAACCTTATATTTTTGACATATACCAAAAGTAGTACTTTTTTCCTGTTATAATATAAATGTAACAGCAAATCATCGGTTGGATATATCAAATATATTCACCCCGCTACATTTGAAAGGAGTCATTATGAAAAAACTTATTTTATTTGTAAGCAAAAACTTGTGCAACGTTGCTGTGTTTGCTGCAGCTTTTGCTGTAACAGCATCATGTTCACGTTGGTTTTACCAGGAAGAATTAGACGAGCAAGTAATGAGTTTAAATCGTTACCACGATTAAAACATGATTGATCGTTTAGTGAATTATTTCCGATCCTTAGGATTGGTAGATGATTCCAATGACAAAATAATTAAATATGGATTGCGACGTGTATGTTTATTCCTAACTGATTTTGCAATAATTTTATTATTGTCGTATCTCTTAGGAAATATATGGGTGGGGATCTTGTTCGAACTAGCGTATTCCCTATTACGCATTTATGCAGGAGGCTTTCATGCATCAAAAGAAACTTATTGTTTTGTTTTATCATACTCTAGCATAATCATAAGCCTCTGTCTGATAAATTACATGCACATATCAACTTTCTTGATGTTCATTGCTTGCATAACAATGTTCATTTCTATAGTTCTATTATCCCCCATAGAGCACAAGAACAAACCCTTGTGTAAGAAAGAACGGATAATATATCGCCGCAATACCATAATAATTCTCATTGCAGAATTAGGTGCACTTTTTTATTTTAATTGGAGTCATCAATTATTATTTGCAAAATCAATTTTAGCAGCCATACTTTTGGTTGGACTTGCTCAGTGGTTTGCATTGTTACAAAAGAAATTCTAATTATGTATTTCATCAATTAGAATACAAAATATTATTTGACATCTGGAGCTATCTCTCTATGATAGCTCCCTTTTCTTTTTTAAAGATTAAGGTGTGAAAAATCCTTTTTTGGATATTCTTTTTGTGCCGGGATATTTTAAGCTTTTTGTGCCGGGATATTTTAAGCTTTTTGTGCTGGGATATTTTAAGGCGATGCGGCGCATCGTTGATAGATATTATGGTCAAAAATTCAGAAAAATAGCCTGTCAGGGAAATTTAGGCCTTTTGACACTTAAGACACTTTAATCCTATTAATAGAAAAAAGCCCATAGATAAACTATGAGCTTTTACGTGAGACACGGGGGATTCGAACCCCCGACAACTTGATTAAAAGTCAAGTGCTCTACCAACTGAGCTAGTATCCCATCCGTCTTATAAAAGACGAATGCCCAGAACCGGAATCGAACCAGTGACACGCGGATTTTCAGTCCGCTGCTCTACCAACTGAGCTATCTGGGCATAATCAGATATTTCTATCCAATATCTAAGTAGCGGGGACAGGATTTGAACCTATGACCTTCGGGTTATGAGCCCGACGAGCTTCCTAGCTGCTCCACCCCGCGGCATAATTTATAAAACCTCTGATAAATTATATGCGGTTCATTCTACACTTAGAACAAATCGTTCCACTATCTTAGGTTAAGTGGATGGAGAAGGATTCGAACCTTCGAAAGCGTAGCTAACAGATTTACAGTCTGCCCCCTTTGGCCACTCGGGAATCCATCCATAAGCCGATGATCGGACTCGAACCGATAACCTGCTGATTACAAATCAGCTGCTCTGCCAATTGAGCCACATCGGCATTTTTATTAATAATGGGACCTACAGGGCTCGAACCTGTGACCCTCTGCTTGTAAGGCAGATGCTCTCCCAGCTGAGCTAAGATCCCATATAATAATAAAACGACCCAGAAGGGACTCGAACCCTCGACCTCCGCCGTGACAGGGCGGCGCTCTAACCAACTGAGCCACTAGGCCATTAAAAGTACTTATTAGTACCTTCAAAACTGCATATAGTTTCTTACATCCCACAAAGTTGAACTTGTTCTTGGTACTCCGGCATTATAATCGCCTTTGTTCCTTTTTGGTCAAGCCCTCGACCTATTAGTGACAGTCAGCTCCATGTGTTACCACACTTCCACCTCTGCCCTATCTACCTCGTCGTCTTCAAGGGGTCTTACTGGA
>NZ_QUFB01000111.1 GCF_003478335.1 Clostridium sp. AM49-4BH | reverse complement strand
ATGATCTCTCAGGGTAAAGAAAAAACAAAATTTTGCATCGGTATTGATCCCATAATATTTCCGCCGGTACAGCCAGAGTGAAAAAAGCTGTCCTGCGCTTTCCGCATTGGTAGAAAACGCCTCTAAGCTGATCCCGGTCGACCCGGAAGTATATGCACTTTTCACCTCCGGCGTGCCAAGTTTGGCGTAATATTCCCTGGAAATAATAGATACTCCCGCATGCGCCGCCTCCTCTTTGGTAAGGATCGGAAGGCTCTTTCCATCCTGCAGGTTGGCGCCTGCATATTTTTCCGCATAGAATGACGTGTATTCTACTGCGTACTGTACTAACTCTTCTCTCGTCACATTCAGCCTCTTTTCTGTACGGTAAATCCGTTACTGCGTTGTTCGAACCAATGAAACCTTAGATATCTGCATTGATCAATGTTTTTGTCTGATGTGACCTCTTACAGCCACATCAGGCCTCCACTAAAGAAATCAACGTTTTCGTCGCACAAATGTCTTTTTGTTTCATCGCCTGCAGCCGTTCCCGAAGTCTGCGTATGGTCTCCAGATCATCCGTCACGGTATATTTGATATACATATTCTGTGCGATCAGGCTTTCTTTCTCCAAAGTTTCCAGTTCCTCATGCAGCGTATCATCCATTGCTGCATACCCATGCTGCACCATATATTGATACCGTTTTCTCATTAAATACTTGTGATCACACATCTGCACCAGACTGCGCCAGTCATGCGCAGAGTATTCATCATCATACTCAAGGATCGCCTGCATACTCCGATCGATCAGATCATAGCACTGTGCTCCGAAAAAGACTTCATTCAGATAATCTTCTCCATCATGAAACGGATCCGGACAGAGTGTCCGATCCATATAGCAAATACCTCTCTTTGGTTCCAGATAGTCCTGTAACTGTTCTTTTACATATCCGGGAACAAAATCATACGCCTTTTCCTTCGCACCATATAAGATCACTCCATAACACCACTCTTGTCCGGTGATCAAAGAAAATGCCGTATCCAGCTGATCATACGATATCTGTTTTTTGGCATACTTCCCATTTTCAAAGTTATCGGTAATATAAACACATTTTGCAGCATCATCGTACCCATAAATAAATGTAGGATGATGATATCCATGATTCCCGTGCATATCATCGCGAAAAAACTGATCCAAAAAGGTGGAGATATAAAACCCTTCTTCGATTGCCGAGATCACAAAACTGTGAAATTTTGAAAATAATCCAAACACAAAAGAACGTGGCAGTACATATTTATCTATGAACGGACATAGATCAAACATATTTGGTGCAAGATAGTGAATAGCATATGGATAAAATGTAACACTGGAATCCGTCTTGTTCCATGCACGATTGATATAGTGAGTTCCACGCAGCTGTATAAAATGATTGTATATCCATTTCTCCCCTTCCTGCATCGACATCAGGATCTCAAAAAGAAAATTCTGCTCCGGCCATGCTCTGATCCCCATCGCCCCCAGCGGAAGCACCTTTGCTCTCATACTTTTCCTTCGAAACATCATCTTTCCCTCCTGCATTTACAAAAGCAGACGGCATATCATATCGGTATCTATATGTAATATATGCATCACGCTCAAAATGCCCTCTTCAACTTCTTCTCTGCTGTAGGAAGACCTCTCCAAAAAAGCATCATCTTTGTCGTTGATATACTTATATATCTGCAGAGCCACCTCAAGCATTGCCATTTTCTCAGACTCAGACGGATGCATATCCGGCCTCCTCTGTTCCGTCTCTTCGATAAGTTCATTTTCAACTTCGTTGATCTTTCCCTCATCGATCATCCCCAGCCAGACCTCATATTTGTCTTTCTGTGCTGCATTTTCCAAAAATTTTGGCTGCTTAAACCGGTTTTGTCCAAACAGCATCACACCGATACACCGCAGCGTGTTGTATACAGCCCGCTTTGTTTTGTTTGTCTGATACTTTGCCATGTTAATGTATCCTCTCTTTCGTGATACCGACAACATAATAGACCAAAAAAGTGACCAGGGTTACACTCGCAAACATGACTGCTGTGTACTCTGCTGTCACCGTAATGGCACCTTCTGACATGTTGATCACACTTTTCAAAGAAAACCTTTCGAACTGTGCCTGGCCGCCAAAAAGATACGCCATATAGGAATACACGATAAATGGGATAAATACCACTGACATCCTCTTATGGATAAACTGGGAAAGTAACAGCGCCGTTCC
>NZ_QUFB01000110.1 GCF_003478335.1 Clostridium sp. AM49-4BH | reverse complement strand
GAAAAATCGGCAGAAAGAAAGGAAACGGGTGATTATACCTTATCCGTAACTGGTAATGATGTAAAAAGTATGACACAGAGCCTTGTAGCAGAATCTGTGAGTATTTCTGCACCTGATAGATCAAGTTTTGATATTAAGGCATAAGAGGATTCGATAAAAGGAAAATATCAAATTGGTGCATTGGATGGCATCACCAGAGAGTAGAGTGGCAGAAAGTCAGTAGATATAAATCGTTTTATTGGTTCATTGAGCAATGACAGTGATGTAGATTACCTGAAAATAGATGCAGGTTCTTTGACATCGAGCAAGATAGATAAAGAAGTATAGAAAGTGTGGACTAACTTAAGGAGGTTGCTATGAAAGTTCAAGGAAATAGGTATATTAATAATCCAGAGATGATAAAAAATAAGGTTGAGAAGAAAACAACTGTTCCTCAGAATATTATTTCGGAGGATGATGTGAAAATCAGTGATTCAGCAAGAAAGTTAGTTGAGACTGCTCGTAATAAGGTATCGGATTTTCATACAATGCATTTTTCATCTATTATGGGAGAGATAAGAGAGATACCAGCAGAATATAAATGTGAAAATTTATTCAAATTAGATTTGAAAGCAACTTCCATTTCTGGAGAACAAAGTGCGTTTGAAGGCTGTTCGGAAAATCAGTCAGAGGTTTTTGAAAAATGGCTGGACGAAAATGCTTCTGAATATTTGACAGAAGATGAAATGAAAGATTTAAAAGAGAAGATTAATGCAATGACAGCAGATGTAGATTCTTTGAATGCTCAGGAGGGATATAGAGGAACTTCTTATGAATCTGTATTTTTGTTAAGTGCAAGTGAAGCTGGGCTAAGAAAAGTAAATGAAATGTATGTTCCAGAGCAATTTCAAGCTGGTTTTTCAGACATGATTGACGAATATGTTCATTTTAATGATTCAGCACGTAATTCCATCATGGAGAGAATGACACCAGATTACATGGTTGTTGGAATTGGAAGCAAAACAGAATCTTATAAGTACAAGTCAGAAATAATCTCAGATGAGACAGCTTTTTATACAAATGAGAAGAAAGAGATAAGTGGTATCTGCAATCAGTTTTTAAATGGTAAAACAGATCAAAAATTATTTTGTAATGAGATGAAAGACCGTTTAAATGATTACTATGGAAGCAGGTATGAATTAAGGAATCAGCCAGAAGCTGTTGAAGGCAGAGTAAATAATATGCTGGACAAATTGCAGCATATGTTTGGCGTTTAATGTTGAAAAAGGGTTTGGAGAATAATTATGAAGACAGTAACAGATGTAAACACAGTAAACCAGCTATTGACATATTCAAAGCAGGCAGAGGCAGGAATACACCAAAAAGCAATACAGATGTTGCTTGGAGCAGGAAATAATAAAAAACAGGACAGTTTAAGTATTTCTGATGCTGCACGAGGCTTTTCAAAGCAATCCATAGCTGCACTGATAGATAAAAATGCGAATATTTCTAACAGTGAATTGGCTTATTATTTTGCAAATTATAATAATTCAAGTGCTATTTTGGATGCAATCAATTTTGGGGAGAATGTTTCCTGTGGATATAATTCTGATTTTAAGGAGTATGGGGTTATTTCCTTTGACCTTAATGGGAGCAGACAGGTAGTACCTAATTATGCAGTACCGAAAATGAATACAAGCACCATGTCAGGCATTTGTGCTGCAAATAATTCTTTGGTATTAAGTAATAAAAGTTATTATTCATGGACAACATCAAGTGGCGGTAAATATACATGGACGGTCAACAATGGAAGGATAGGCTGGGCAGCCTCGGAATCGTTGCTTGCAGAGAATACAAATCAAAAAGGGACAAATTATAAGTGGGAAATGTGTAAGGCAGGCAATATCCTGTCTGATCTGGCACAGGGAAAGAGTGTGTGGGGGTATCTTTACAGCAATGAGGAGGTATTGTCCGTCTGTGAGAAAGTCGGGATTTCTCCGGGATTCTTTTCTATAGAAGCGGGAGCAGGAAAACACACTTATTTATTGCAGGAATCAGGAAAGACCATAAATGTTGACGCAAAGATAAAACAGTTAAATGATATAAACTGGATAGAAATCGGATTTAAAGAAGGAGATACGTTTTCCGTTTATGGTAAAGAGTATGCTATTGACAGCAGTGGGCATATCAATGTTTCGGCAGAAGATGAATTTACATCAACGGAAATTAAATATCCAAGTCGTTCAATATAATAGAAATTATTTTAAGTTTCAATAACAGGGAGGTAGGATTATGGCAATTACGGGTATCAATAACAGCAGTTACACATCG
>NZ_QUFB01000011.1 GCF_003478335.1 Clostridium sp. AM49-4BH | reverse complement strand
TATAGGTAAAAAGACATATATGGTAAAAAAAGAATTTTTTCAGAAATATTATCTGCTGCAGATGTTTTTTGGGAATTATTAGCACAATGTGATATAAGTGTTTTAGAGAGAAAAAATAAAATACAAGAAATAAGAAAAAAATTATGAAGTTAGGCATACAGTTTTCTAGTTTGCGAGTGATATGTATCAGACGAAGGAAAGATATTTGGAACGATGGAAGAAAGGAAACGGAGATTGGAGTTTTTATGAGGAGTGGCTAAATTAAATCTCAAATAGAAAAGGAAACGAAAACAGAGGCGAAGGCTTCATAACATTTAAGGAAAGGAAATTTTGGTAGGGTGACAACCACACGAAAAAATTCCGAATAATAAAAGTATGGTAGTATATCCATGCCGATGTGGAAAAGGATGAATGAGAAAATTATGGAGAAAGTGCTTGATTTTTTGGAGGACAAAAAGCATACTGTGGTTAGGATGTGACGGAAATATATAAAAATGGCAAGGCCAAGAAGACCGAAAGTGGAGAATCCAAAAACAAAGAAAGTGGATGTATGCCTGATGGAATATGAGTACGACAGAAAAAAATATGCCAAGCGTCACAATCAAACACTTGCACAAACATTGCGATTAGAAGTAGAGAAGATGATTGCATTGTTGTAAACTCCTATAGATTCTTTTTTGTTTATTATAATTAAAGAATTCAAAAGGAAGAGTTTTCTATAAGGAGAGATATCGCAGTGAAGACGCCCTGTATAGATTTACATATTCCGATGCTTATGGCAAAAGGATTTCAGTCTATTCAAAGGATTAAAAATGAGTGTTCCAGATCGGATGTAGGATTTAATCTGCGGTAAAACTGCCGTAGGTGGGAACTATAATTCGACGCGTGACACAGTAAGTGCTCCAAAACATAGCGTTACTGACAAATAACACTCATTTTGCTATGATATCAGTAACCAATGAGTGAGCGTTATACAGAGACAGCTTCGGCAGAAACAGCAAGAAGTGATGCGGCAGCAACATCATTACCATTTACAGCAGGGGAAAACGGAAGTTATACGAGATTTATTCAGTGTTATTTAGAAGATAAAGAAAGACTCGATCAATATTTATTTCTGTTAGTTAATATTGGAGCCCGAAATAATGTTAATATTACAGATAAAGAACTCCTTGAGGGAAGGATTAAAATACCAAAAACTGTAGAGGAACAAACTAAAATTGTTGATATGTTTGAGGATATTAACCACTTCATCACCCTTCATCAGCGAGAATCAATATTTGCCTTTATTAACAATAAAGTATAATACATCTGTGAGTGACACAAGTGGGAATTATATAAATGTGACTAATCCTATAAAATAAAAGTATACTTTTATAGGAGATGTTTCACATGCAAAGTACGAATGAGTATGTTACTGATTTTGGTCATCTTCATTTACGCACTGAAGAAATTTTGAAAGACCGTGGAATAAGCAAGACGAAGGTCTGCAAAGAACTGGACATTCCACGTACAAATTTCAACAGATATTGTCAGAACAAACAGACACGATGGGACTTGAAGTTTTTATGTAAATTGTGTTTGTACTTGAAGGTAGACTTAGGAGAATTGACAGAGTACATACCGCCAAACCTGGAAAGTAAATGAATATGAATCATTAGTAAAGAATTAGAGGAACATGTCAGGAACATGGCTCCTCTTTTCTTTTTGCACAAAAGAAAAGAGGCGGCTGTGTTCTGGTGGAGAGAAGGGAGAAGAACACAGATGGGGCGAACGACCAGCAAAAAGATGATTCCATTATTGTTGCTTAGAATACTATGGATCCATGCAGATAAGGATCATATGATCTCGATGGAATATATATGTGACAGATTGGAGGATGAATTTGAATCGGAAAGAAGGATGGGAAG
This sequence comes from Clostridium sp. AM49-4BH, assembly GCF_003478335.1. Classification (GTDB taxonomy): domain Bacteria; phylum Bacillota; class Clostridia; order Lachnospirales; family Lachnospiraceae; genus Butyribacter. The sequence goes on along the minus strand of NZ_QUFB01000011.1, from coordinate 68,758 downwards.
ACCGGCATTGCGGAAACTGGTATCCTCTAACATTCGTCAGCTCAATCTTTTTTTCCATGAAACGCAGTGGTGCTTGAATGAGGGAGAGGAACTTCAGATCTGTGAGAAAGCGATTGCCAACCCGGAGCAGCCCGGCGGCTACATTAAGGTATATTGTCTGAACGACAGATTGTTTTCAGATACGGAGATACGCATGCTGCATGACAGCATATTATTTTCACCCGGCGTGGACGATGGATGTGCCAGTCGGATTCTGGACAAATTAAAACGATGTGCAGGCAAATATTTTGGAAGCTGGTTTGAATATGTGAAATACCGGGAGACATTCAAGCGATGCCAGTGTGAGCGGCTTTTTCAATATTTAATGGAAATCGGAAAAGCAATCAAGAAAATCAGAAAAATAACATTCCGGTATCGGAAAAACGGGAAACTATCGGACAGAGTATATACAGTAACACCATATTTCATGGTCATTAGTGGCGGTTGGTATTATCTTATCTGCAATACGGCTGGAAAAGACAATTTGTCTCATTATCGAATTGACCGAATGCAGCAGGTGGCGATGCACCCGATGGAGCAGGGAAAGTGTATGAGTCAATTGGAGGGTGTCGATTCTTCCTTTGAATCTCACGATATATGGAGGAACATCCGAGAATGTCCTATGAAAAGCCGGTGAGTGCCACACTTATGGTAGAGGAATATCTTGTTGAAGCAGTGGAAACGGAATTTCGGACCACCTCTAAGATAAAGACACAGGAGCATCTTTTTCGAATACGAATCATATCCACCAAGACGGCAATCTGTAATTGGATCATAAACCTGAGTGAACATATCAAGATCGAAACGACATCAGATCCGACCATCATCGACCAGTTGTGTCAAAAGGCACAGTGTATTATAAAAAATTATCAGAAAACAAATAAAATCACATGATTCTCCGAAAATTCCAAAATAATGGAAATTTCACATTATATTATATTCCTGACAATGGTAATGAAAAATGACAGTGTATTATTACGGAAAACCGTGATGACTATCGTGGAACAATTAGTCTTTTTCATTTTTGGGCATTGTTATATAATTCAATTGTGGTCACAGAAAGGATGTGAATGCTTGAAGAATGTATGAGAGCATAGTCCGGAGAAAATTGATGTTTTACTTAGAACAAACGAAGATGTCAAAGTATAAATTTGCACAGAAGAGTGGAATGCCACTTAGCACATTGTATGACATCGCGAAAAAAGAAGATTATGATATTCGTGAAAGTAATATCATTAAGGTAAGTCGCGGTATGAGTATGGAGCCTTTTGAATTGTTTCAGACAAACGAACAAATTCTTGTAATACAAAATATGCAAGAAATAATGTTGATACAAGAAGTAAGATTGCTCCCATCGCAATATCAGAAAATCTTGTTTGAGTATCTGCAAAGTTTACGAAAGATTGCAGACGACAAGAAATTATAAGCATGTTTCACTTAGTATAGACGGCATTATATGTGGAGAAATGAGATTGACAAAACCAGAGTTTCTTCATATCATAATAAGTAGAAAGCACTGGACATCCACACAAAGGATGTAAAGATTTGTGGCTATGTCATAGTCAATTTCGGTTATGACAAACTGCGTGGCACAGTATCCTGGAGGAAATTGTCATATCCAATATGAGGATTAGGTCATATGTGATTGGTTTAAGTATAACAGCTTAAGCAAACTGCCAGTGGTGATTCTGAGGGAAGCGAAAGCTTCCCTTTTTTTCTGCCTAAGAAAGAGAGGATTATTGAAATGGGAAAATCAGCATTGATTAAAAAGATACATAATGCGGCAGTTAACTATCAGAAATATCTTGCAGGAAGGACATTTCTTTATGTATATGATGATTCGGTTGTAGAAATTGTTTTTAAGAGCTCGTCTTTTCAACATTTGACAGGAGTAAAGACAAATTTAAAAGCAAAAGGATTCTATGCTCATGCAAAGAAGAAAAATGGTTTGCGACCAGGAGAAGTAATGTTCGACAAAACGCATCCGTATGACCTTGCAGAAAAGAAAATGGATTATTTAGGAGATTTATATAAGGTTACTTGTAGTGATGTAATGATTGCTACGGACATTGTGACGATAAGCGCAGTGTATAAAGTGGGAGTTACAAATTTTCGATTTATTCTTCTATGTGGACCAAACAGAGATACAACGGGACAGTTGATAGATGATTGTTTGGTGCCGTATTCTTTTCGAGTCGAAGATATTAGTGCCAGCCGCTTTGAAGAACTACATGAAGTACAATATATTTTTTCAAAGGGGACAAATGAGCAATATTATTCTCAAATAACATATTGCGCAGGAAGAGAAAATTTGGATCTTCCTGCACAGATAAAAGAAAAAATCAAGATTTCTTGAAAATGAAATGAGGTGGCAGGTATGCTGCCTCATTATATTTTCAGGGGTTTCTTAAGAATATCTTGTTATTCCGTTATATTTGCAACGGAACAAATAGTCTACCATTTTTCAAAATCCGCTTTTATAATTTAGATGTGTCCACAGGAAATAATCCTATTAGACACGGACAACTGAATACGATGATTTCACTGGACGTAAGGAACAGTTACGCATTGCGCCGTGCCGCAGATGCGCCAGGATCGGTAGGACAGACACAAAGGAGATAGCTTATCAGGTATTTTTTTTGATTGATCTGTCTGATGTGAGATGCCGGGAGCGATAACATCCATGCAAAAGAGGAATTGTGGTGATTCCGTGGTTGCGACTGTTCTATGATAATGATACTCCCTTTATGGTCTATAAGAGATGGTGCGAGTCCAGAGTGTGCTGCTAACCACAGTGACCGGTGATTTCAACTGGAGATTATGTTTCATATATCTTGACAATGCACACAATGCGTGGTAATATATGGATGAAAAATTATTTATTGAGGAGATATTATGGAACTAAAGGAATTATTAAAGGAAGCAAGGAAACAAACAGGCATGACACAGAAACAATTTGCCGCATATTTTAGAATTCCTTACCGAACATTAGAAGATTGGGAACGAGGTGTTCGACATATAGCAGAATATCTTCTTCGATTGATGATTTATCGTTTGGAAATGGAAGGTTTGGCAAGAGGACTTTCAGAAAAAATGCCAGATTGATGTTGGAGGTGAATACAATGCCTTTACAAACAGACCATTTAGATATTCCTATTTGGCAAAAGTATACTATGACGATTGAAGAGGCTGCCGCATATTTTCATATTGGAAGAAGCCGCATAAGAGCAATTGTAGCGGAAAATCCATATGCACCATATGTTTTAATGGTTGGAAATCGTGTTCAGATAAAGAGAAAACTATTTGAGCAGTTTGTGGATGAGGCAAATGCACTTTGAACTAAACGATTTTGTTAAATGGGCTGTAGCATAATATAAAAATATGCTATTATATTTAAGTCATACTAGTGCTTAGCTTTCTTTAGTGGAAAGTGAGGAAGCATGTTATGTATACAAGTCGAAGAGACAAAAAGAATCGAAAACTGCATAATGGAGAAATTCAGTTAGCGGACGGCAGATATCGTTATAAGTATATAGACGAATTGGGTAAATCCCGGTATGTCTATTCAAAGCGGTTGGTTCCAAATGATCCTGCAGTACATGGAAAGAAAGAAGAATCACTGCGTGAGAAAATCGCAAGGATTCAGAAAGACAAGCAGGATAAAATTGCAATGAGCCGTGGCGATATGACGGTGTTAGCTTTAGTGGAGCTTTATATTTCTCAGAAAATAGGTGTTAAGCCGAGTACAAGACTCGGTTATAAAACAGTAGTGAATTTTCTGAAAAAAGATCCTTTTGGAAAGAGAAAGATTTCATCTGTAAAAACTTCAGATGCCAGAGGATGGTTGATTGATCTGCAAAAAAATGGCAGAGGATATAGTTCTATTCATTCCATTCGAGGTGTGTTGCGTCCTGCATTTCGGCTTGCCTATGAAGACGATTTTATTAGAAAAAATCCATTTGATTTTGAGTTGGCAAGTGTGCTTGTGAATGATAGTGTAATCCGACAGGCACTTACAAGAAAGCAGGAAAGACTATTCTTGGAGTTTGTCCGCAAAGATGCACATTATCAAAGAGTGTATGAGGGTATATTTATTTTGTTTAATACCGGACTTCGAATTTCTGAATTTGTAGGACTGACAATAGGTGATATTGATTTTGAACATATGATCATTAATGTGGATCATCAGTTGGTTAGAGTGTACAATGAAAGAAAGTCATATATTATTCAGAAAACCAAAACAACGGCAGGGGTGCGTAAAGTACCGATGACGCCAGAAGTTGCGGATTGCTTTCGAAAGATTATAAAAAATCGAAAGAAAGTAAAAAAGGAACCGGTAGTAGATGGATACAAAGGTTTTCTATACTTAGATCAAAATGGAATGCCGATGGTGGCGTTACATTGGGAAAAATACTTTCAGTTCATTCGTGAAAAGTATAACAAGTTGTATAAGGAACCATTACCAACAGTCACTCCGCATGTGTGCAGGCATACCTTTTGTACTAAGATGGCAAAATCTGGAATGAATCCGGCAAAGCTAAAGTATATTATGGGACACAGTTCTATGGATATAACTTTTGATACCTATACTCATTTGCAAGTAGATGATGTGAGGGATGAGATGCTAAACATAGCACAAATGGAAAATAATATGATTATGCAGGAATCGCTGAAAACAATGGAGTTAGAAAACAATGAAGAGGAAGAGTTATTTAATTTTTAACTTCATAATGACAAGGTGCAAAAACCTTGATTTTACACCTTTTTTTACACCTTTCAAATGAAAGAAAATAGTAATTTACAGGGTGTAATAAGAAAATAATGAAAAATTATATATCGTTTCAATATTATTGATGTGGTAAGAGATTTCAGGTATTGAACGGTGTTAAAAGGATATGAAAAATTATGATTAGAGTATGTTTCATCTGCCACGGCAACATCTGCCGCAGCACAATGGCGCAGTTCGTCCTACAGGACCTTGTAAACCGTGCCGGATACACAGACAATTTTTACATTGATTCCATGGCGACAAGCACAGAGGAGATTGGCAATGGGCCGCACCACGGAACGGTCGCAAAGTTACGACAGGTTGGAGTCCCTGTTTTGGAACATTATGCCAAGCAGGTACGAAAAAGTGATTACCGCAACTTTGATCATATCATCGGAATGGATCAATGGAACTACCGCAATATGATGCGGATTTTTGGAAAGGATCCGGAGCAGAAGGTGTCCCTTTTGTTGGACTTCACAGATCGTCCCGGTGAGATTGCGGACCCATGGTATACGGGTAATTTTGATGAAACGTATCGAGATGTGTTGGATGGGTGTGAAGGATTTTTGGCATATTTGCGGAAGCAAGGAAAGTTATAAGACAGGGAAAGCTATAAGACAGGGAAAGCTATAAGACAGGGAAAGTTATAAGATGGGAAGTATAGAAAAGAGGTAAAGATGTTTGAATTTATACATGGACTTGGCAAAAATAAGGAGTTAGAGACGATCGTGCAGGAGATTGACTCGAATATTGCCAATAATTACAAGGATGCAGCGCAGGAGGCGTTTGTTCTTTTGGAACAGAAGTTTCAAGAGTTGTCGGACAAGGGACGATTAAAGGATAAACAGATTGCAGAGTATCAACACAAAATCGCCGCCTATCAAGAAACTTTGCGCGGATTTTCGCACAAAGACCAGAAACCATATTGGCATTCCTAAAAATGATTTCTGGTCCTGGCATATTTTTTGGGGTAGCGTGATCCGATTTTAGGAAAACAAATTAGAAATTGTTGGGAAATTTTTTCATGAATTTGCCGGAATTTTCATAAAAATGGCATTCTTCTTGCTTTTTGAAAATTCTTATGATACAATTGAAAATGCTTGCGTTTGATGAACAGAAATCGATGTTATAAGGGCGCAAGTTCTTTTTTTTGTCAAAAAGATTCTAGTGTTAAAATCGTTCTATTTGGTCTGGATTTGCCTGACAGGCTTTTTTACGACTTTGACGCTTTGGTCTTAGAATTTAAGGAGGTTTATTTATTATGGAAGAGAACAATTCTTTCAAACCCTACGTAAGTGCAGATAAGGTATTGCCGGAATTTACGCCGTCATCGATCATTATCGGTGTGCTGCTGGCAATTGTCTTTGGAGCGGCCAATGCTTACTTAGGGCTTCGTGTAGGTATGACGGTTTCAGCGTCTATTCCTGCAGCAGTTATTGGCATGGGGGTGTATAAGCTGATCGGACGTTTTTCCACAAAGAAGGACGATACGATCTTGGAAAGCAACATGGTGCAGACGATCGGTTCTGCCGGTGAGTCTTTGGCAGCCGGTGCGATCTTTACGATGCCGGCATTGTTTTTGTGGGCAGCTGAAGGTAAGGCACAGATGCCTGGTATTGTGGAGATTGCTTTAATTGCAATGATCGGCGGTCTGTTAGGCATTTGTTTCATGGTGCCATTGCGCAAGGCATTGATCGTAAAAGAGCATGGAACCCTTCCGTATCCGGAGGGAACAGCGTGTGCAGAGGTTTTGCTTGCCGGACAGGAAGGCGGCGCTAATGCAGCAGTCGTGTTTATTGGAATGGGTGTTTCTGCTTTGATTAAGTTTATCGTGGACGGTTTCAAGGTTGTTTCTAATGTCGCAACATTGACGATCAATAAGATTCACGGAGAGATCAGTACAGAGGTTTATCCGGCATTGATCAGTGTAGGTTACATTTGTGGCTTTAAGATTGCTTCTTATATGTTTGCGGGTGCCATTCTTGGCTGGCTGGTGTTGATCCCGGCGATCTATTTATTTGGTGCACATACGGTACTGTACCCTGCAACAGTTTCTATCGCAGAAGTATGGAAAACAAGCGGAGCGTCTGGAATCTGGTCGAATTATATCCGTTATATCGGCGCAGGTGCCGTTGCAGCCGGTGGAATTATCAGCTTGATCAAATCATTGCCATTGATCTGCCGTACCTTTGCCGAAGCGATGAAAGGTATCTTTAATAAAGAAAAGATCGGCAAAGAGGAGCGTACGAACCGTGATCTGAATATTGGTGTAGTACTTGGAATGCTTGCTATTTTGATCATTTTGATCGCAGCACTTCCGGTCATTCCGATTGGTATTTTGGGCGCTGTCATCATTGTTATCTTTGGATTCTTTTTTGCTACGGTTTCCTCTCGTATGGTTGGATTGGTCGGCAGTAGTAACAACCCGGTATCCGGAATGGCGATCGCAACGTTGTTGATCACCAGCTTGATCCTTAAAGCAACGGGCAATACCGGTGCGTCAGGAATGATCGCAGCGATTGCAATCGGCTCTGTAATCTGTATCGTTGCAGCAATGGCTGGTGATATGTCACAGGATTTGAAAACAGGATATATTCTTGGTGCAACTCCGGTGAAGCAGCAGTACGGTGAGTTGATCGGTGCGGTTGTTTCAGCAGTAACGATCGGTTTTGTACTTTACTTGTTGAATAGTGCGTGGGGATTTGGTACGGCTGAGCTTGCTGCACCACAGGCAACTTTGATGAAGATGATCGTTGAAGGTGTTATGGGCGGAAATCTTCCTTGGGCACTTGTATTTATCGGTGTGTTTATTGCAATTATGATCGAGTTATTATCTATCCCGGTTCTGCCGTTTGCCATTGGTTTGTATTTGCCGATCGAACTTTCTGCCTGCATTATGGTAGGTGGTGTACTTCGTCTGATCTTAGAGAAGGTTTATGACGGCAAAGCGAACAAAGACAAAGTTATCAATAACGGTGTACTTTGCTGCTCCGGTATGATCGCGGGTGAAGGACTGGTTGGTATTTTGCTTGCTGTTCTTGCTGTAGTAACGATTAAGGGCAAGACGGTTGCAAGCTTAGTGGATCTTTCTGGTGTCCTTAATTTGGGACAAGCAGGTGGCCTTGCAGTCATGGCAGTGATCATTTTGGTTGTCCTGAAGTTTACTATCTGGAGTAAAGAAGCAAAGGTAGAAAAATAGTGAAGAAAGACAATAATTTGTTGGATTATGTTCCGCGTATTTCGGAAAAACTGAACTGGACGGAAGACGATGAGCATCGGGTGACGGTGGATGTCGAGAACAAGGGTGTGTTTAACCGCATTGCCCAGAAATGTTTTGGGCGTCCGGCAGTCAGCCACATTGCCTTGGAACAGTTCGGGAGTTTCATTTGGAAACAAATAGATGGTGTGCATACGATTTATGATATTGCTCTGTTAGTGAAGGAGGAGTTCGGCGAGGATGCCGAGCCGTTATATGACAGATTGCTGGCGTATTTCCGTACACTGCAGGGGCATGGATTTGTGATATTGACACCATCAGGTAAAGATACGAAAAGGGAAGCATCGAAATAGATGCTTCCTTTTTTCGTTCCTTAATAGGAACTGCTGTTGTGTAGCGTGACAAAAGCAAAGTGCTGGCTTTGCGTTTGTTCTTGAAAGAGACCACAAAATATTGTAAAATATAAGTTCAAAGAAATATTTGCGTCGGCGCATGGGACGCAGAAGAATGCCGGGAAGAGGTCCGTGCAAGTAAATACTACAAAACACATGATTTCCAGCGCAGAAATGAGGAGATATGAAGGATATTAAGAATACGATTTTGCAGAAATTCAGGGAAGTATATGGCGAAGGAGAGGCACACGCATTTTTTGCACCGGGGCGTGTAAATTTGATCGGTGAACATACAGATTATAACGGTGGGCATGTATTCCCATGCGCATTGACGATAGGTACTTATGCTGTGGCTCGCAAGAGAAACGACAGAAAGTTACGCTTTTTCTCGATGAATTTTGAACATCTTGGTATCATTACTTCCAGTCTGGATGATCTGAAACCATGCAGGGAAGCCGGATGGACGAATTATCCGAAGGGAATCATTTGGGCGTTAGGACAGAGGGGCTATGAGATCAATGAGGGTATTGACCTTCTGTTGTTTGGTAATATCCCGAACGGTTCGGGATTGTCTTCTTCTGCATCTGTAGAGGTGGTTACCGGCTATATTTTGAGCGAATTGTTTGGACTTGGTATTTCAAATCAGGATTTGGCGCTGATCGGCCAGTTTTCGGAGAATAAATTCAACGGTGTGAATTGTGGGATCATGGATCAGTTTGCGATCGCAATGGGCAAAAAGGATCATGCAATCTTTTTGGATACGGCAGATCTTTCTTATGAATATGCTCCGGTTCATCTGGACGGTGCGAAGATTGTGATCGCATGCAGTAATAAAAAGCGCGGCCTGGGCGATTCGAAGTACAATGAACGCCGTGAGGAGTGTGAGACGGCATTGGCAGAGATTCAAAAGGAGATGCCGATCCAGACGCTCGGCGATCTGACGGAGGAGCAGTTTGAACAGGTGAAGTCAGCGATCAAGGATGATGTCAGACGCAAGAGAGCAAAGCATGCTGTTTATGAGAATCAGCGTACGATCAAGGCAGTGAAAGCGTTGCAGGAAAATAACATTGAACTGTTCGGACAATTGATGAACGCTTCTCACGTATCTTTGCGTGATGATTATGAGGTGACAGGAAAAGAGTTAGATACGCTTGTGGAACAGGCTTGGGAAGTAGATGGTGTCATCGGTTCTCGTATGACCGGAGCAGGATTTGGCGGATGTACAGTGAGTATTGTGAAAGATGAGGCGGTTGATGCATTTATTGCACAGGTAGGCAAGGCATATAAGGATAAGATCGGATATGCGGCAGATTTTTATGTCGTTGAGATTGGATCCGGTCCATGTCATTTATAGGATGAGATTTTCGAAAAGAAACTCTGGTGCAGAAAGGGAGGGATACGAATGAGCGATATTGAGACAGCAAAGACAACGGGGCAGATGGGTTTAGATGAACAGGACTTAAGACGCTTACTTAATATGTCCGAATGTGCGATGTTTGTGGCAAAGCCGGGATCGCAGATTGAGCTTATGTATGCGAATGAACGCTTTTATTCATTAATGCAGTGCACAAGAGAAGAGTTTTCAGAAATATATCATGGAAGTGTTATGGAAATGATCCTTCCGGAAGACCGTCAAAAGATACGAAATTTGATCGCCAGACAGACGGCTGTGGGGGGCAAGATTCAGTTAGAACACCGTGCGCGGCGCAAAGACGGAGCAGTGATCTGGGTGTCTGTTTCAGCGCATCCGGCAGATATGAAAGGGCAGAGGGTCTATTTTGCCTCATGTTTGGACATCACACAGTCGAGACGCAATCTGTTAGAAGCGTATGAGGCAAAACGAGATGCAGAGCTGATCTCCAATAGTATTCCGGGTGGTGTGATCAAGCTGCGCATGACAGATTTTAAGCTGTTGTATGCAAATGATGGATTTTATCGACTGGCTGGATATTCCAAGGAAGAATATCAGATTAATTTTGGAGACTATTGTGACCGTGTGTTGTATCCTGCAGATGCGGAAATGGTCAAAAGACAGGTCAAGGCTTCTGTAGAAAATCGTGGTTTGGTCGGCTTTGAGTATCGGATCATCTCCAAAACAGGAGATGTCTGCTGGTCTTATGTCAATGGATGTCGTATTGATGATGATAACGGAGAACCGGTATATCTATGCATCATTATGGATATTACAAAGCGCAAACAGTTGGAAAAGCAGTTTGAGGAAGTTGCTGAGCGTTCGGACATTATTGCAAAATTCATGCGTGAGACGACTTGGACCTATGATATTGCGACGCGTGTACTTAGTCGTGGCGGCAATTTAGATGAAACATATTCTAACGAGAGTATTTTAGAGGGGCAGTTTAACGAAAGTCAGTTAGGAGAATTTTTACACCCGGATGACGTGGAGCGTTTTCGTCAGGCGCTTAAGAGGCGTGAAGAGGAACTGGGCGGTCATCGCGGTGTTTATCGCATGAAGGACAACCATGGAGAATATCGTCATATGGAAGTGGCGAGTGTCTCGGTGGGAGATGGTGTGAGTGATAAGCCGGTGAAAGTATATGGGATCACTCGTGTGCTGGATAATGCACTGGCAGATTCTGCGGAAGCAGAGATCGCGGCAGCATCGAACAACACGAAACTCAGTACGAAATTAATGCGGATCGCTAAGTCTAGTCAGGCAAAGTTTGAAGATACTTTGACGGGAATGATTCCGTATGCAAAGTTTTTGGACAAGGCAAGAGAAATGTTGGCAGAACGAACGGATGACAAGCGCTATGCGTTGATGTGCGCTGATATTGATGAATTTCGCAAGTTTAGTCATCATTATGGCTTTTCCATTAGTAATGAAATCCTGTTGAAATTTTCCAGGGTGCTTCAAAAGTTTGTGGAGCGAGGTGGCCTGTGCGCCAGAGTAGACGGAGATTATTTTGTTGCTATTTTCCCTTACCAGGATCATAAGACCCTGTTAAAAAAATTGTCTCGAATGATGCACTATCAGGATGAGATTACGAATGGGGAGAACCAGATCGGGTTTGATACAACGAATGGCTTGTATCTGGTTGAGCCGACGGATAATGAGCTTGGTGATATGTTGGAGAAAGCGGATCTTGCACGAAGAAGTATCAAAGGGATCAAGGGTAACCATTATGCGATTTATACCGATGATCTTCAGCAAGAACGTTTCCGAGAGGAACGGATCATTCAGGAAATACTCGATGCTATGGAAAAGCAGACAGTTGAAATATGCTATTTGCCGCGTATTCAGGGAGATAAAGAGAACGTTGTAGGCTGTACGGCGGTTGCACGGATTCAGATGCAGGATGGACAGTATTTAGAGACGGATGGCATTTTGCATTATATCGAACGTGGAGGAAGGTTGGATAAATTTTCTTATTTCCTGTTGAATCAGGTGTGCTGCAGCTTCGGCGCCAGAAAGGCAAAGGGGTTGAAAACGGTTCCGCTTGCTATTCAAATGACGGCAAGCCAGTTGTCGGCACGAAATGCTTTGTCCATGATCGAAAATATTGTGGAAGTGCAAAATAAAATGGATCCGTCGGACTTGATCATAGAAGTGCACGAACGTTATTTTGCGGATATGACCAGTGCGCTGCAGGTGGCATTGGAGCAGCTTTGCAAGAGAGGATATCAGATCGTGATCAGTCGATTTGCATCCCATCACACGGCATTGCATTCTCTGCGCACGATCCCGGTCAAAGGGATCAAGTTCCATGCAGAGTGTTTTATGGGTGGTAAGAATGGCGAGCGTGAGAAGACGATCCTTAAAAACATTGTTATCATGGCAAAAGAGCTTGGGATGACCGTTTATTGTGGTGGGATCCACACCAAGCTTCAAGAGGAATACGCACGCGAAATTGGTTGCGATATGTTGGAAGGTGAGATCTTCTATGGAGCAATGCGTAATAATGTGTTTGAAAAGTGCTTCCTACAGTAGTAGAAGACACCTGCCGGATGCAGTGGCAGATTAAAAATACCCTGCGAGTCTTGACACATCAGGGGAAATGACGGTATATTTTTGGGTGGGCTATATTGAAACGTACTTTCGAAATTCTTCGTTTAGAAGATTCCGAGAGCACATTGTACAGAAATGGAGGAAAGCAGAACAATGAAAGAGCAGTTACGTAAATTCGGAACATTGATCCTGATCTTGGCGTTATGTTTAACTTCGATAGGAACAACAAAGGTGCAGGCAGCGCCTAAACCATCCAGACCGAGTGTGTCTTTGGTGAAACGGTCTAAGACACAGGCAAAGATTAAGATAAAGAAGAGAGGCAAAGCAACCGGGTATCAGATTGCAGTTAAGACGTCCAAAAAGGCGAGATACCGTATTGTCATGCCGACAAAGAAGCGCACGGTTGTGCTTCGCAAGCTTAAAGCATCGAAAGTGTATTATGTGAAGGTGCGTGCATTCCGTACCAAAGGTTATCGCATCGTGCATGGTAAATTTTCAAAGCCGATCAAGATTGGCAAATACAAAAAGACGGTGAAAAAGCCAAAGCCAAAGGCAACAGCAACGCCGGAGCCGACAGTGACACCGGGAGCGACGCAGATACCGGAGCCGACAGTGACGCCGAGTGAAACACCTTCAGATGCGCCTGCACCGTCAGCGACGCCGAGTGAAGCACCTTCAGATGCGCCTGCACCGTCAGCGACGGCAGCACAGTAGGGCGCAGGACTATAGCAGCTTATTCAAGCAGGCTGTCACAGTACACTTATCAACAATATACGCATACGAACTGTGTGCAGAAATGAGGAAATATGTTAGACATTAAATTTTTAAGAGAAAATCCAGATGTGGTAAAGCAAAACATCAAAAACAAATTCCAGGATGACAAGCTTCCGTTGGTAGACGAGGTCATTGCATTAGATGCTGAGGCGCGCAAGACACAGCAGGAAGCAGATGAGCTTCGTGCCTCCCGCAAAAAGATTTCTAAGGAAATCGGCGCTTTGATGGGACAGGGCAAGAAGGAAGAGGCAGAGGCAAAGAAGCAGGAAGTAAACAAAAATGCAGCTCGTCTTGAGGAGCTTGCAGCAAAGGAGAAAGAACTCCAAGCAAAAGTTCGTGAGATCATGCTTGTTATTCCAAATATTATTGATCCAAGTGTTCCGATTGGTAAAGATGACAGCGAAAATGTTGAGATTAAACGCTATGGTGAGCCGGTAGTGCCGGATTATGAGATTCCGTATCATGCACAGATCATGGAGAGTTTTGATGGATTAGACATTGATGCTGCCGGTAAAGTGGCAGGAAATGGTTTCTATTATCTGATGGGTGACATTGCCAGACTGCATTCTGCTGTACTTGCCTATGCAAGAGATTTCATGATCGATCGTGGTTTCACTTACTGCATTCCGCCATACATGATCCGAAGCAATGTCGTGACCGGTGTTATGAGTTTTGCGGAAATGGATGCGATGATGTACAAGATCGAGGGCGAAGATCTGTTCCTGATCGGTACAAGTGAGCATTCTATGATCGGTAAATTTATTGATACGATCACCGATGAAAAGGATCTGCCAAAGACATTGACCAGTTATTCCCCATGCTTCCGTAAGGAAAAGGGTGCTCACGGCATCGAGGAGCGTGGCGTGTATCGAATCCATCAGTTCGAGAAACAGGAAATGATCGTAGTTTGTAAGCCGGAAGAAAGTCCGGTTTGGTTTGATAAGTTGTGGCAGAATACGGTAGATCTGTTCCGTACGCTGGATATTCCGGTCCGTACGCTGGAGTGCTGCTCCGGAGATCTTGCAGATCTGAAAGTAAAATCCATCGACGTTGAGGCTTGGTCTCCACGTCAGAAGAAGTATTTTGAGGTAGGAAGCTGCTCCAATTTGGGAGACGCACAGGCAAGACGTTTGCAGATCCGTGTCCGTAAGGAAGACGGCAGCAAATATTTTGCACATACGCTGAATAATACAGTGGTTGCACCACCTCGTATGTTGATCGCCTTTTTGGAGAACAATTTGCAGGAAGACGGAAGCGTACGTATTCCGGAAGCTCTGCGTCCGTATATGGGTGGCAAAGAAGCTCTGGAAGTAAAGAAGAAATAATGGCACGTGGGAGACTTGCGTGAAATAACAGTATAAAAAGACCCTCTTTTGGTAGAAGGTGGACTGTATGTCCGAGCTTCTGATCAAAAGAGGGTCTTTTCGTAGAGAGCAGAATTAACTGATCACTTTTAACATATCATCAATATAGTGTGTATATTTTTCAAATTCTCCGGCGTAGATCGTATGTAACAGATCATCGGTTGCGCGCATTGCATGTGCGATCGTGCCAACGCTCAAAATGCCCTGCTCCATTGCATCAGCAAATTCATCCATGTCCAGTACTTCAACCTGACCATCCGGATATACGACTACGTCAATGAGTAGATCGTTAAAGGTGTAGGTATTCTCTTTCTCATCATAATGCGTCTCTATAATGTCACAATACCAATATACCATTTGTCCGGCATTGTCAAAAACCTTGCTCACCTTAATCCCTTTATCTATAAAATAAGCGGAAACACCACGGGAAATATCGCGTCGTGGTTTCAAAACATTCCAACTGGTAATAATAAGGTTAGGCTCTAAGGCTAAGATCATATCATCTTTTAATTCGATGTTTTCGTCGGGGATAAAGCGACGTCGAAATAATCGTGGTCGGCTCATGAAGCAACTCCTTTCAGCGGCTTATTTTTATTTGATAGCAAAACGCTGGTTTTGCTCTTTTTCTTCTTGTGGAATAATTATAGTCTAGGGAAGTTGGCTTGTAAAGGACTTTCTAGCTTATCGAATTAAATTATTTGCGGGATGATCGGAGGGGAAAAGGAGTTAGCAGATCGCTTGATACTACACGAGATTTTTTGCGCTCTTTGGTGGACTTTTTCAGAAGAATAAATTATAATAGCATAATGAGAGGTTATTAAAAAATGAGTAAGAAAGAGAAGAAAATTTTGCGTAGTTTTATGATGATCACGCAGATCAGTATTACAATGCTCGTGCCGATCTTTATTAGCGGTTGGCTGGGCACTTGGCTGAATCGTCTGTTTGGTACACAGATCATATTTCCGTTCATGTTGTTGTTAGGAATCGGGGCTGCGTTCAAAAATGTATATATATTAACCAAGTCCTTTTATGAGGCTGACATGAAGAAAGAGCATGAGCAGCTTGATTATATGAAAGGACTCACCGAGAAGCGGGAGGAAGCAGCGGGAGAGCATGAAACAGGTAAAACAGGTACTAAAGGAATTGATGATTAGTTCTATTCTGTGGACAGCCATTGTTACGCTGCTTTTTGTAATTATCAGTCGAGGCAGAGTTTCGATGTTATTTGGAGGACTGTTTGGTGGTGCGGCGGCATTAGTTCTTTTGTGGCATATGTTTCGCCACCTGGACATTGCGCTTGATATGGATCCGGCGCATGCATCCAGACATGCGCAGCTTGCATCGCTGCAGAGATTGGTGATCATGGCGGTTACGCTGGCGGTATGCATGATATTTTATGAATATGTACATCCGATTCCGGCGATACTGACGTTGTTTGGAGTCAAGGTCAGTGCATTATCGTATCCGAAAATGCACCCGCATTATGAAAAATTATTAAAAAAATAGATATGTATTGCAGATATTCTGTTGTTTTATTTTATAGGAGATTGCGGTTGTGCGGTGCAATGTATCGTGAAACGTTGATTTTCGCTTTGTAATGAAATGGTAAACAAGAGATATTTGCCTGTATATATAATTTATTCTATAGAAAGGGAAGGTGAGAATGTGGGAAGTGGCGTCTTTTGTATGCCGTTTGATTCCTTTGCAAACAATGTGTTTTTGGCAAAGGGAAATGAGCAGCAGGTAGACTTTTTTATCCATGGATATACGAAATTCAAGTTTTTCGGTTCAGATGTGTATCTGACTACGACGCATATATCCATGATCATTGTAATCGCTGCACTGCTTATTTTTGCTGTTTTTGCAAATCGTGCGATTCGTAAGGCGACTCCGGATCAGGTGCCGGGACCGTTTCTAAATGTGGTCGAGCTGATCGTAGAATCGCTGGATGGTATGGTGGCGGGCTCCATGGGAGAGAGTAAGGCACCAAAGTTTCGTAACTATGTCAGCGCTCTGTTTTTATTTATTTTGGCGTGCAACTTGTCCGGTTTGCTAGGCTTCGACCGCCGACAGCAGATTACGGTGTCACATTTCCGTTGGCGATCATTACTTGGGTGATGATTCAATACAACGGTTTTAAGTACCAGAAATTCGGTAAGATTAAGGGATTGTTTGAACCGATCTTTCTGTTCTTTCCAATGAACTTGATCAGTGAATTTTCCACACCGGTTTCTATGTCTCTCCGTTTGTTCGGTAATATTTTATCCGGAACGGTTATGACGGGATTGATCTACGGATTATTGCCAAAGGTTTTGACATTAATCTGGCCGGCTGCATTGCACATTTATTTGGATGTATTTTCCGGTGCAATTCAGACGTATGTATTTTGTATGTTGACAATGTGCTTTGTCTCGGATGCGATTGGGGATCAGGCATAAACAAAAAAGTGAAGAAGTGCGGATAAGCACTTTAGAAATGGAGGATTATTATGAATATTGATAACGATGGATTGGTTTTGATGGGTTCTGCTATTGGTGCAGGTCTTGCGGTTATTGCCGGTATCGGACCTGGTGTAGGACAGGGTATTGCTGCCGGTTACGGTGCTTCTGCAGTAGGACGTAATCCGGGTGCGAAAGGTGACGTTATGTCAACAATGCTTCTTGGACAGGCAGTAGCAGAGACAACAGGTTTGTATGGTCTGGTAGTTGCTTTGATCCTGTTATTCGCGAACCCACTTTACGCAAAGCTTCATTAATCAATGCAAATGCCGGCAGCCGGTACTATTTTTCAATGGAAAAATGACCGGAAGATGGCGTAAGCATTTGGTGGAAGACTCTAGCGGAAAGGAGGCACTAACGTGAGCGGAGTAATTCAGGTTGCACTGAGCAGTGGACTGGGCGATTATATTTTTGGTTTAGATCCACAGTTATTAGTAGACTCAGCGATTACCATATTAGCAATGTTTTTTGTATTTTTGCTTCTGTCCTATCTGTTGTTTAATCCGGCGAGAAATCTGATGGAGAAGCGGCAGGAAGGCATTCGTGAGCAGATGGAAACGGCAGCGCGCGAGAAGCAGGATGCAATTCAATTCAAAGCAGAATATGATGAAAAAATAAAAAATGTGCAAAAAGAGACGGATGAGATCCTGAGCGAAGCGCGTAAAAAGGCACTCAAGAAAGAAAGTGTCATGTTAGAAGAAGCGAGGGAAGAAGCCGCACAGATCGTTGCCCGTGCAAATCGAGAAGTTGAACTGGAGAAGAGCAAGGTCAAGGATGAAATGAAACAGGAAATCATTAATGTCGCAACGGCAATGGCTGGTAAAATCGTTGCATCTTCTTTGGACGAAAGCAAACAGTCACAGTTGCTTGCAGACACTTTGGAAGAGATGGGTGATGAGACATGGCTAAGTTAGTATCAAAGACATACGGCGAAGCCTTGTTTGAGGTTGCCGTGGAAGAGGGAACAATTGATTCCACTCTGGAGGAAGTGCAGATCGTGCTTGATGTGATCGAAGCGAATGAGCAGTACATCAAGTTGCTGACACATCCGAAGCTTCCGGTTGAGCAGAAAGTCTCACTGGTAGAGCAGGTGTTTGCTGGCAAAGCATCCGATACGCTGACAGGATTCATGGTCACTATCGTTGAAAAAGGACGTTTTTCGGAAATCGAAAAGATTTTGACGTATTTCATTGATAAGGTTCGTGAATACAAAAAGATCGGCGTGGCATATGTGATATCGGCTGTCGAACTGTCTAAGGATGAGAAGCAGGAGATCGTGCAGAAATTATTGAACACGACATCTTATGTGGAGTTCATCATGAACTATTCTGTGGATGCATCCTGATCGGTGGCGTGGTGATCCGTATCGGAGACAGAGTGGTAGACAGCAGTATCAGATCAAAGCTGAATCGAATGGCAAAAGAGTTGTCGCAGGTTCAGTTGACGAATTAGAATAAACAGAAAGAAGGTGCGAGTGTATCATGAATTTGAGACCTGAGGAAATCAGCTCAGTCATTAAAGAGCAGATTAAAAACTACAGTACCAAATTTGAAGTAGCAGATATAGGTACTGTAATACAGGTTGCCGACGGAATTGCCCGTATTCATGGCTTAGAGAAAGCGATGCAGGGTGAACTGTTGGAATTTCCTAATGAGATATATGGCATGGTATTGAACTTGGAAGAAGATAACGTAGGTGCGGTTCTTTTGGGTGACCATAAAAACATCAATGAAGGCGACACCGTAAAGACGACAGGTCATGTTGTTGAGGTGCCGGTTGGAGATGCCATGCTCGGACGTGTAGTGAATGCACTGGGACAGCCGATTGATGGCAAAGGACCGATCAAAACCGATAAGTCCAGACAGATCGAGCGTGTGGCATCCGGTGTTATCGCACGTAAATCCGTAGACACACCGCTTCAGACAGGTATTAAGGCGATTGACTCCATGGTACCGATCGGAAGAGGACAGCGTGAGTTGATCATTGGTGACCGCCAGACCGGTAAAACCGCGATCGCGATCGACACGATCATTAATCAGAAAGGACAGGGCGTAAAATGTATTTACGTAGCGATCGGACAGAAAGCGTCAACGATTGCCAACCTTGTGAAAAAATTAGAAGAATATGGAGCGATGGATTATACCACGATCGTTGCAGCAACAGCGAGTGAGTTAGCACCGCTTCAGTATATTGCACCATATTCCGGATGTGCAATTGGTGAGGAATGGATGGAGAACGGCGAAGATGTATTGGTTGTGTATGATGACTTAACCAAACATGCTGCGGCATATCGTACACTTTCCTTGCTGCTTAAGCGTCCGCCAGGACGTGAGGCATTCCCTGGAGATGTATTCTATCTGCATTCCAGATTGTTGGAGCGTGCAGCGAGATTGTCAGATAAGCTGGGCGGTGGTTCATTGACGGCATTGCCGATCATTGAGACGCAGGCAGGCGATGTATCCGCCTATATTCCAACAAATGTTATTTCTATCACAGATGGACAGATCTATTTGGAAACAGAGATGTTTAATGCTGGTTTCCGACCTGCAGTCAATGCCGGTTTGTCAGTATCTCGTGTAGGAGGTTCTGCACAGATCAAAGCGATGAAGAAGATTTCCGGACCGATCCGTATCGAGCTTGCACAGTATCGTGAGCTGGCGGCATTTTCACAGTTTAGTTCGGATCTCGATCCTGAGACGAAGGAGCAGTTGGCACAGGGCGAGCGTATTCGTGAGATCCTGAAGCAGGATCAGTACAAGCCGATGCCGGTTGAAAATCAGGTTATCATTATCTATGCGGCGACCAAGAAGTACTTGATCGATGTAGAAGTAGATGACATTATGGACTTTGAAAAAGGATTGTTTGAGTATATCGATACGAAATATCCGGAAGTCCCTGCTTCCATTCGCGAGGACAAAGAGATCAAGGAAGACACAGAGAAGAAACTGATCCAGGCAATCGAGGAGTTTAAAGCAGAGTTTGAAAAATAGTTTCGAGGGGAGGTAAGAGACAATGGCGTCAATGAGAGATATCAAACGGCGTAAAGAAAGTGTCCAAAGTACCGGACAGATTACCAAAGCGATGAAACTTGTTTCCTCTGTCAAGCTGCAGAAAGCAAAAGTCGGTGCAGAAGTATCAAAACCTTATTTTGATGCGATGTATGAGGCTGTGGCAGCGATGATCGCCAAGTCCGGGGAAATGTCCCATCCGTTTTGCAAAAGCCGGTCTGACAAAAAAGCAGTGATCCTGATCACATCGAACCGCGGATTGGCAGGTGGTTACAACTCGAATGCAGTGAAACTGTTGACGAAAGACGAACGTTTTACTACGGAAAACACAGTGGTCTATGCAGTTGGTACAAAGGGTCGTGACAGCGTGGAGCGTGAGGGTTACACCATAGCCGGAGATTATTCGGAGGCGATCAACGAACCATTATATGCAGATGCATCGGAGATTGGCAAAGAAGTTTTGAGCAAGTTTACGATGGGGGAGATCGGAGAGATTTATCTGATCTATACGATCTTTAAGAACACGATGGTACAGATCCCTACGATGATGAAACTGCTTCCGATCAACGCATCCGATATTACAGCAGATGCGGAGGACGTAGAAGAGAACCCGATCGATCGCATCACGTTGATGAATTATGAGCCGGCACCGGAAGAAGCATTAAATGCGATTATTCCAAAGTACGTGAACAGCCTGATCTTTGGCGGACTTGTGGAGTCACATGCCAGTGAAAACGGTGCACGTATGCAGGCAATGGATTCGGCAACGAGTAATGCGGAAGAGATGATCAGTGACTTGTCGCTAAAATATAATAGAGCCCGTCAGGCATCTATTACACAGGAATTGACGGAGATTATCGCAGGAGCATCCGCGATTTCATAGCAAAATAAAAAGGAGAAATTAAATGGCAGAATTAAATGTTGGTAAGCTGACGCAGATCGTCAGTGCCGTTATCGATATTAAATTCCCAGAGGCAAACTGCCGGAGATTAACGAGGCAATCAATGTTCCGTTGAAAGATGGTGGAAAGCTCGTAGTGGAAGTGGCACAGCATTTGGGTGATGACACAGTTCGTTGTATTGCCATGGGACCAACCGACGGTTTGGTTCGCGGTATGGAAGCACATGCAACGGGCGCACCGATTTCTGTACCGGTAGGCGAAGCTACATTGGGACGTATCTTTAATGTGTTAGGTGAGCCAATTGATGAAAAACCGGCACCGGAAGGGGTGAGATATGACCCGATCCACAGAAAAGCGCCGGCATTCGATGAGCAGTCGACAGAAACAGAGATTTTGGAAACCGGAATCAAGGTCGTTGATCTGCTTTGCCCTTACCAGAAAGGTGGTAAGATTGGTTTGTTCGGTGGCGCCGGAGTAGGTAAAACCGTATTGATCCAGGAGTTGATCACAAATATCGCGCAGGAGCACGGTGGATATTCCGTATTTACCGGTGTAGGTGAGCGTACTCGTGAAGGAAATGACTTGTATTATGAAATGATCGAGTCAGGTGTTATTGATAAAACGACGATGGTATTCGGTCAGATGAACGAGCCACCTGGAGCGCGTATGCGAGTAGGTCTTACAGGACTTACCATGGCAGAGAATTTCCGTGATCGTTCCGGAAAAGATGTCTTATTGTTTATTGATAATATTTTCCGTTTCACACAGGCTGGATCAGAGGTATCTGCGTTGCTTGGACGTATGCCAAGTGCCGTAGGTTATCAGCCAACGCTGCAGACGGAGATGGGTGCATTGCAGGAGAGGATCACCTCAACGAAAACAGGATCTATCACATCAGTACAGGCGGTTTATGTGCCGGCGGACGATTTGACCGATCCGGCTCCGGCAAATACATTCGCACATTTGGACGCAACAACTGTACTTTCGCGTGCGATTTCCGAGCTTGGTATTTATCCGGCAGTAGATCCGTTGGAGTCAACATCACGTATCCTCGATCCGCATATTGTCGGTGAGGAACACTATAAAGTGGCTCGTGGCGTGCAGGAGATTTTGCAGAAATACAAGGAATTGCAGGATATTATCGCAATTCTTGGTATGGACGAGTTGTCAGAAGAAGACAAGATCGTTGTAAATAGAGCGCGTAAAGTGCAGCGTTTCCTGTCGCAGCCGTTCCATGTAGCAGAGCAGTTTACAGGCCTGCCGGGACAGTACGTACCGGTTAGTGAGACGATTCGTGGATTCCAAGAGATTTTGGATGGTAAGCACGATGATATTCCGGAGAGCTATTTCTTGAATGCCGGAAATATTGACGAGGTAGTGGCCAGAATGGCTTCCAAATAAGAAAGGAGGGTCATATGGCAGACAAAACATTTACTTTGCAGATCATATCTCCGACCCGAATCTTTTTTGACGAGGAAGTGGACATGGTTGAAATGCGGACAACAGAAGGTGAGATCGGTGTGCTGGCGGGACATATCCCACTTACGGCAATTGTTGAACCGGGTGTTGTCAAGATCCATCAGGAAGGCAAAGTACGTGAGGCGGCTTTGCTGGATGGATTTGTGGAAATTCGCGGCAATAAGGTTACGGTGCTCGCGGAAGCCTGTGAGTGGCCGGATGAGATCGATGTGCACCGAGCAGAAGAGGCAAAGCTCCGCGCAGAACGTCGTATCGGAAGCGGTGAGAAGCAGGTAGACATGGTACGCGCAGAATTAGCACTTAAAAAGGCACTGACGAGAATTAATCTTGTCAGCACGCTAGGTAAATAATACAGTGCGATGCAATGCTCGTGCCTGAACAATGCATAGTGAACGCAAAGTAGGTAAATACGATAAGCAGTTTTGGTATTCTCATTCGAGAATATCAAAACTGTTTTTTGCATTATAGGAAACTTTCCATACCGGAAGTTAGAGCTGCTTATCAATGGGGTTCCAAAAATGGCAGAAATGTGTCAGGTGTAAATTCGTACAAACCGCATAAATACTGTACGAAAACGGTTGAGAAATAGAGAAGAATATCATATAATAAAAGGTAACATAGAAATGAAAATTAATGTCGTACAATCGGCATGGAAAAGAGGAGCGTATGAAAAAAAGAAGACAGCCATGGGCGCGTGTATTAGCATTAGCACTAGCTGCCGCAATGATAATGCCACAGAGCATGGATGCTGCGGCTGCCGCCAAGAAGAAGGTGAAGCTAAACAAAACGAAAGTTGTTTTAAAAGTTGGTAAAAAGACTACGTTAAAGCTAAAGAACAACAAGAAAAAAGTAAAATGGTCCAGCAATAAAAAGAAGGTAGCGACCGTTACGAAAAAAGGTGTTGTCAAGGCAAAGAAAAAAGGAACTGCTAAGATCACTGCTAAAGTTGGCAAGAAAAAATATGTCTGCAAAGTAACGGTAAAAGCAGCTTCCACTAAAAAAAGCAATAAAAATACAAACCGTAAGAATAACAGTTCGAAAACGAATGGCGGTACACAGAAGGTGAACGGTACACCGGGTAAGAATGTAGCACTAAATGGGGATATTTTTCAGATTGGAGGACGCAATCTGACACTTGGTATGACATTGGCGCAGGTGCACACGGTATTGGGTTCACTTTCGACGGATATATTGCGTTCGGAAAAATCTCCACAGGGATTTGATGTCCTTGCATTCCGACCAAACGGTAACAACTCCAGCGTTTCGCGCGATGACAAATTTAGTACATATATTTTGCTGTATCTGAAAAGCGGCAAGGTCGTAGGTATTTGTGGTATCAGTAAATCAATGGCATATGGTTCTTTAGTAAAAGCGGGAACCAGTGCAGCTGTTTTAGAATCATCAAGCAGTTGGTCATCGGTAGAATGGTATGCAGCACATAACGATAAACACAAAGATGGAGAAGGAGCCTATTCCACAGAGACTTCCAATGCGAATGTGCTGGCGTTTGTAGATTATTATGGAACCCAGACGACTTACTGTATACAGGCGTTTGATAAAGCCTATTCTATTGATGGAATGACCAATCTTTCCAGTCAGGATGCGTCATGTACGTACAGCGATGCAGTGGTAAAGGCGATGGCAACAGAGAGTGGCGAGCTGATCAATGCATATCTCACTTTTTATGGAATGCGTTCCCTTGCGATCAATTCAAAATTAAGTGGTGTGGCACAAAGCTACAGCAACACGATGGCAAAAGCCGGTGCAACAGATGCGACAGACATGACCAGAAGCAGTTCTGAGATTAAATCGGCGATCGTCGGCGCAGGTTTACAGTGCGGACAGTGGGGTGAGCGAATTATGGCCAACAATATGGATGCCATTGGTTTTGCAAATTCTGCTGTGCAGAGTCAGGCGGCAAGAGCGCAGCTTTGCGATGAAGAGGGACTTGGCGTTATGGGGCTTGGAAGTGCAGCATATTTTGAAAATGGTGACGATGTGTTTTACACATATTTGGTCATTGACTTTGTAGATTATGTGAGAGTGGCATTTTAGAGTGGCTGGGATGAAATCCGTGATTTTAATGTTGTGCCTGTGGCGAATACAAAAACTGACAAGCCAGCGGGCAGAGAAAGGAATGTGGAAATAGCATGAAAAAAGAGAGAAAGAAATGGATGAGCCTTGTGCTTGCCGGAGCGTTAGTGATCACATCGGTGTTTGTACCGGGGCAGCAGACTGATGCCAAGGCAAAGGTCAAGCTAAACAAGAAAAAGCTTGTATTGACTGTTGGTAAAAAGGCTAAATTGAAGGTGAAAGGGACCAAAAAGAAAGTAAAGTGGTCTTCTTCGAAGAAAAAAATTGCGACAGTAACTAAGAAGGGTGTTGTCAAAGCGAAGAAAAAAGGAACGGCTAAAATTGTTGCCAAAATCGGCAAAAAGAAGTATACCTGTAAAGTTGTTGTCAAGGCAAAGAAAAAGGCGAAAGTTACGTCTAAGCCAAAAGCTGTGGCAAAAGTAACTGCTAAGCCAAAAGCTACGGCGAAAGTAACTGCTAATCCGGGAACTTTACCAAGCAAGAATCCACAG
The DNA here is from genome assembly GCF_003478335.1 of Clostridium sp. AM49-4BH. GTDB lineage: Bacteria > Bacillota > Clostridia > Lachnospirales > Lachnospiraceae > Butyribacter. The sequence continues at coordinate 43,763 of NZ_QUFB01000011.1, read as the reverse complement.
GTATCCGACAATCCTTCGCAGACAACGCAACCTTCGGAAGAGGGAGACCCAACGACAGCGAAGATCATTTTGAATGATAATGTGGCAACGACGTGGAATGCATACCACAGACCGTTGAAGGATGTAACAGTAACCGAAGCGGCAACAATCCGAATTGGTTACACAGATATTTTTGACGGCTCTTTGTATTATACGAATACTTACGGTAGAGAGGTGTCTTTGGATGAACTGAAAAGTCACGAAGGAGAAGAGTTTGGACAAGGTTTTTGGCAAAATCATCCTAGAAATGATCAGTCTTTTACTTTGCAGACAGGTACGGTAAATACGATTTATGTGCGTTTGGTTGATAATATGACAGAAACCGTATATTATTTGAATTCGGATAAGATCATAGTACAGGGAGCGGCACAGAAGACACCGGAGCCATCTGCAAGTGCAGCACCAAGTGCGACACCAACGAGTGGTACTACCAGTACTCCGACGCCAGCACCAACGAGTGGCACTACCAGTACTCCAACGCCGGCACCAACGAATGCGCCAACCGGTACCCCAACGTCAGCTCCAAGCAAAACGCCGTCAGTGACGCCAACAGCAGCACCAAGTTTATCAGGACTGACGGTAGGAAACAGACAGCTTTCGGTTGGAATGACAAAGACAGCGTTTAATAATGCACTGGCAAGTAAGTCAACTGACGTGAAACGTGAAGAAAAATCTCCACAGGGATTTGATGTGATCGCATTTCGTGAGAATGGCAATAATTCCAGCCTGAGCGGCAACCAATATGATCAGAAATATAGCACTTATATTTTGGCATATTTGCAGGATAATGAAGTGATCGGAATTACAGCAATTGCACCGGGAATGTCTTATGCAGGCGAGGTATCTTATGGAACGCCGGCGAGTACATTAGCATCGAATGGCTGGACCAGCGTTGACTGGTATTTGGCAGGCAGTGCAGCCGGTGCATATACAAAGACGATCAAGGGAACGGAAGTTATCGCATTTGTGGATGCACTCGGAAGCAACCAGGTATATTGTATTCAGGCATTTAGCGACAGCTTTTTGGTGGATGATATGACAAAGGTCAGTGAAACGACATTGCAGTTAAAATATCCGGCAGAGGTGCAGACCGCAATGGCAACCGAAAGCGGAGAACTTTTGAATGCATATTTGGTAAATCAGGGACAAAGCGCATTCCGTATTAATACGAAGCTTAGCGCAGCAGCCAAATCTTATAGCAGCGAGATTGTTTCAGCAGGAATTATTGATGCAAGTGATGCCTCAAGATCCAGTAGTGATATTAGATCGTCGATCCGTGCCGCAGGGATAGCACCTGGCGCATGGGGAGAGCGTGTTTTGATCGGCAACATGGATGCTATCGGATTTGCTAACAGTATGATCGAGAGCAGTGGTGCCAGAGCATTATTATGGAGTGGAGATTACGCTGTTATGGGCCTGGGCGCCGGTGCATATAATGACGGAACAGTGTATTATCCAAACCTTGTTATTGATCTTATCGATAAGGTAAAATTAATTTAAGTAAAAGAGGATGACATCATGGGTAAAGAAGTAAAAACCAATGCGATGAGAATGTTGGATCGGCAAAAGATTCCGTATGAGTTGATGAATTATGAATGTGAAGAATTTGTTGACGGAATGGATGTCGCTGACAAACTTGGGCAGGATTACGAAATGACATTTAAGACTTTAGTTACATTGGGCAAGAGCGGCAACTATTATGTATATGCAATACCGGTGCATCGTGAGCTTGATATGAAAAAGGCGGCACGTGCAGTTGGTGAAAAGCATGTGGAAATGGTGCCGGTCAAAGAGATCAACAAAGTGACCGGTTATATTCGCGGAGGATGTACTCCGATCGGTATGAAAAAGCAGTATACAACAGTGATTCATGAGAGTGCAAAACAGCAGGACAAGATTGCTGTGAGCGGAGGAAGAAGAGGCGTACAGATTCTTCTGCAGCCGGAGGATTTAGCGAAGGCATCCGGGGCGACTTTTGCGGATATTATTAAAGAAGAGTGAGGTATTAAATGTAACTGTTGACAGATAGTTGGAGGAAGGAGAAAGAAGTGAAAAAGAAATCATGCACAAGAGCTTGGTGCGGCGTGCTGGCGGCGGCATTAGTGGTAACTTCCACATCATCGGTTATGCTCGCCGAGGCAGCAAAGGCGCCAAAGCTCAACAAAAAAACGATAACTTTGCGCGCCGGGGCCAAAAAACAGCTCAAAGTGAAAAATTTAAAGAAAAAGCAGAAGGTAAAGTGGAAATCCAGTAAGAAAAAAATAGCGACAGTCAGTAAAAAAGGACTGGTAAGGGCGAAAAGGATAGGAATAACAAAAATTGTTGCAAAAGTAGGCAAAAAGAAATTGGTTTGTCACGTTCGAGTATTGCCGAAAAAGATAGTTATTAGGAGACCAAAACCAATGCCTGTTGCCACTCCGGTGCGGGTAGTGACACCGAAGCCAACCGCAATAGTACAACCATCAGAGACGACCAATGTTAGTCCGACTATGGATGTGACGGCAAAACCGACTATAGCTCCAACGGTGAAACCAACGATGGTGCCGACAGTGAAACCAACGACAGCGCCGACTGCAACGCCAACGGCGAGTCCAAGCAGCGCACCGACAGCAACGCCAACGAAAATGCCAAGTGCAGCGCCACTGCCGACACCTGCACGGACAACAACTCCGAGCCCGAGTGCCGCACCAATAGTGAAGCCAACAGCGAGTCCAAGCACTGCACCGACAACAAAACCAACAGCAACACCAACGCAGACGGCGAAGCCAAGTGCAAGTCCGACAGTGACACCGGCACCAACACCAAGTGCAGCACCGCAACCAAGTGCCACACCGACCGCAACGCCAACAGTAAAACCAACGGTAAAACCGACCGCGACACCAACGGTAAAATCGACCGCGACACCAACGGTAAAACCGACAGCGACACCAACGGTAAAACCGACAGCAACACCAACAGTAAAACCGACAGCAACACCATCCGGGAATGCAGGACAAAATGTTAACCTGAATGGAAAAAAAGCGTTTACGATTGCTGGTTACCAACTTGCTTTGGGATTGACCAGAGATGAAGTAAACACGGTACTTGGATCATTAAAAACAGATGTTAAACGTACCGCAAAATCGCCACAGGGCTTTGATGTTATTGCATTCCGTGCCGGTGGTAATGATACTGATAAGAGTTTTGATGAAAAATACAGCACATATATTTTGATCTACCTGAAGGATGATATTGTAGTTGGTATTAGCGGTAATGCGTCATCAATGAATTTTGATGGAACAGTGTCTTATGGAACATCTGCAGCTACGTTGGTTTCTAATGGATGGGTTGATGTAGACTGGTACAAAACAACAGCCGGCAATGCGGCAGCATACAGTAAGGATGTCGACAATGCAACGATCATTGCATTTGCGGACGCTTATGGAGATGACAAGGTATACAGCATTCAGATCTTCAACAATGCATATTCGATCGCAGATATGACGAAGTGTAGAGAGACAACGCTGCCAATGAATTATTCTGCGGACGTGTTGACAGAAATGGAAACAGAGACCTCGAAATCTTAAATGCATATTTGGTCAACACCGGAGTACGTGCTGTGGATGACAAAGCGTTACGCAAAAACACAAAGGTTTCCAATGTGGCACGTGCGTATAGCAAAGAGCTCGCAGATGAGGGATGTATCGATGCGGCTAATGTTGGAAGGAATCCAGAACTGAGCAAGGCAGCATTGGAGAACGCAGGACTATCATTCAATAATTGGGGCGAACGTATTATGATCGGTAATATGGATGCCATCGGATTCGCAAATAGCGTTATCGAAAGCAACGATGCACGTAACACGCTGATCAGTGCAAATTACGCAATCTGTGGTATCGGAGCAAGCGTCTACACAGAGAGTGCAGGTAAGGCTGTTTACTATCCTAATATGGTAATTGATTTTGTAGACAGGGTATCCGCGCTGTAATCCGTTTTCGAATCAAAAGAAGCTATGATCTGTCAGTGACTATTTGTCAAAATACTGCAGAAAAATACGGAAATAATATGTAAAAAAAGGCAATAAAATGTAAAATTTTATTGCCTTTTTTGATAAAATATGTTATTATAAGTCTACGAAAATGTTTTAGTAAGAATAAAAATGCGATTGAGCAATTATCGCAGATTATTCATTGAACTACATTGGAAATGACTACAGAAGACATTTTCAAAATCCGTCCATATGCAGGAGGCAGACAAAAAAGGTGAGGGCTGTCGCTGCGTATGCCCGGTATATATGAGCGCATGTATACATAAGGTGGTAGGAGTACATAAGTATTAACACAACGGATAGTCTATATTATTCGTTGTACTGGGTGGGAGCAGATTGAAACATACAGTGCGTGAAGAGAAGCAATCCGAAAGGGTTGCTTTTTTCATTATAAGCTCTGTAAGGAGTAATAAAGCCCTGCAACGTCAAATAAAGCTATCCAAAGCCGAATAAAGTTCTGTAAAGAGTTTTCCACGCAAGACATCAGGAGCTCTTTTGACACCTTGGAAATATAATGGTAATATGACAATGCAAAATTATCTGTTCAAACGACAGAAGTTTGAGTTAAGTAGTGAGGATCCGAGGTAAGAGTAAATGGAGGACAAGCATGATTAATATAGGGAAAAAATGTTTAGCTGCGTTATTGGCGGCATCCATGGTATTTGGGGTAACCGGCTGTGGCAAGCAGAAAAAAGCGAAGAAACCATATGTGCAGTCAACAGCAGAAGTTAAGAACGGTACTGCTAAGGCAGAAGGAAAAGGTAAGCAGCAGTCAGAGGTTCCGCTGATTATTGGCTGTGGCAGACTTGATAAAAATTTCAATCCGTTTTTGGCACAGGCTGCGTCTGATGAACAGGTCATGAATTTGACGCAGACCAAACTGTTTGACACGGATCGCGCCGGTCGGCTGGTGGAAAAGGGGATTGATGGAGAGCTTCGTGAATACAACGATGAGAACTATACGTATTATGGAATTGCGGATATTAAAAAGGCACGACGTACCAAAGCGAACTATACGGTATATCGTATTACGATCCGAGATGATCTTCTGTTTAGTGACGGCCAGCCGATCACTATTGACGATGTGATTTTTTCGCTTTATGCATTTTGTGACAATGATTATGACGGCAATGTGCAGCTAAAAAGCAGTAATATCCGTGGGCTGCTGAATTATCAGGCAAATAATGCTCGGGCAGAATCGTATACGGACAAGCAGGTGAAAAAGTATATTCGTAAGAAGCCGGCAGCACTGCAGAAATGGATGCAGAAGCATAGCAGCGATGAGAGCGGGTATGAAAGTGCGCTCGAAAGGCAGGCGCGTTATTTGATGGCGAAGCAGGCAAAGAAAAAAACGAGGGTAAACAGTATCGAAGGAATCAAACGCCTTAATGATTACGAATTGCGTATTTATACAACAGGCTATGACAGCAGATTTGAGGAAAAGCTGCAGATTCCGATCTGCCCGCTGCATTATTATGGAGATACAACAAAATATAGTTATAACGCAAATAAGTTTGGATTTAAGAGAGGAGATCTCTCTGCAATTCGCGCTAATAAGAGTTCACCGGTTGGAGCCGGAGCGTATCGATTTGTGAAATATGACAGTGGAATTGCATATTTCATGGCGAATGAGCTGTATTATCAAGGCTGCCCAAAAATCACGTACGTGCAGCTAAAGGATCTCACAAAACTGTTTAAGGATGAGGATCTGACCGGAGCGAAACTTGCCGAGGAGATGAAAGGACAAACAGTAGATGTGGCATCTTTGGCTTTGACTCAGTCTGACCTTGAGGCAATTGGTGAAATCAACGGAAATGGGAAAATGTCCGGCAATGAGATCAACACCTGTCAAAGTGCCAATGCATCATATGCATATTGGGGTCTCAATCCATACCGGGTATGCATAAATAATGAGCCGTTTAGTGAGCAATCAGCGGCTTTACGGCATGCGATCGCCATGGTAGTTAGCGCATGTCGGGGAGTGCAGATGGAAACAGAAGGTGCAAAACTTACCAGTGTAAATGCACAGGCGGCAAAGGATTCGTGGTTGTCTCCGGAGCAGCCAAATGAGGATAAACTTTGCTATGCAGAGACGCCGGATGGCAAAGAGCAGATCTATAAGACAGATGATGCGGTTGATCAAAAGCGGGAAGAGGCACAGCAGACTGCACTTAAATGGTTGGAAAAAGCGGGATATACAGTAGAGGATGGCAAAGTAACTGCAGCTCCTGCGGGTGCAAAGACGTTGTTTTCAATGGAATTAGCCGGTGGAACGGATACAGTCGGATATCAGCTGGCCACGGCGGTTGCGAGTGATCTGCAAGGGATTGGCATTACAATACAAATTCATACTACAACAGTAGATAAATTGAATAAGAAAGTCGCAAATCTTCGCCGCGGAAATGTATTTGCCAAGAAATCCTCAATAGCATTGTGGTACGCCGAGGAAGAGATGAGCAGCAATCCGGATCTTGCAGAGAGATTTGCATTTTTGGAAAATGCAGAGCTGATGAAAGCGATCAACAAGTCCGATCAAACCATAAACAAGGAAAAGCAGAAAAAATGGACACAAAAAGCGTTTGACGAGATTTATGCAATGATAGTGGAAGTGTCTGTTCACCAAAAGAGTACAACAATGTTATATAGCAGCAGCCGTATCCGTTCGAAGTCTATGACAAAAAATACGACAATGTTCTATAGCTGGATGCGAGAAATTCAAAATATAGATATGAAGGCAGAAAATTAGGATTTTGTGATGGAAATAGTGCTTGTCGATGTGACCATAAGGAGGGAATGGATGGATTTAAAAGTAGGCGATGTTATCAAAATGAAGAAATCACATCCGTGCGGAACAAATGCGTGGGAGCTTAGACGTGTAGGGATGGATATCCGCATTCGCTGCACCGGATGCGGCCACCAGATAATGCTTCCGCGGAAGCAGGTAGAAAAGGCGTTCCGCGGATTTGTATCCCGGAGTGGCCAATAAGCAGAAAAAAAGTTGTTGCAGAGGTTGTAAAGTTCTGCTATAATAGAGAAATGTGACATGTTAATTTTTCCTTGTTCTTTCCAGTGGGGCATGTGTTTTGAAAGACACCGATTCCGAAAGTCACAGAATCGCAGCCGGGAAAGAGCCAGAGACCAAAAGGAGGTACAGACGACTATGAACAAATATGAGTTAGCGTTAGTTGTCGATGCTAAGATCGAGGAAGATGCAAGAGTAGCAACTGTCGAGAAGGCAAAGGATTATGTAACCAAATTCGGCGGTACTATCACAGAGGTTGAAGAGTGGGGCAAGAAGAAACTTGCTTACGAGATTCAGCACATGAAAGAGGGCTACTACTACTTCATCAAGTTTGATGGCGAGGCAACTGTTCCGGGCGAGTTGGAGCAGGCTGTTCGAATCATGGACAATGTTCTGAGATACTTATGCGTTAGACAGGAAGCATAAGAAAGGAAGGTGTTTCCTTCATGAATAAGGTTATTTTATGTGGTAGATTGACCAGAGATCCTGAAGTTCGTTATTCTTCAGGAGAGAATCAGACAGCGGTTGCAAGATATACACTTGCGGTAGACCGTCGTTTTAAACGCCAGGGAGATGAGCAGACTGCAGATTTCATTAACTGTGTGGTTTTTGGCAGAGGGGCTGAGTTTGCAGAGAATTATCTTCATCAGGGCACTAAGATCATAGCTGAGGGTCGCATTCAGACAGGAAGCTATACCAACAAAGATGGACAACGTGTCTATACTACAGATGTTGTAGTGGAAAATCAGGAATTTGCGGAGAGCAAAGCAGCATCTGCAAATAATGCCGGCGGTTATCAGCAGGCAGCACCATCCAGACCAGAGCCGACACAGGCTGCAGGCGACGGATTTATGAATATTCCGGATGCCATTGAAGAGGAATTACCATTCAAGGTGTGATGGACTGATAGACACAAATTATTAAGGAGGTTTCGTAATGGCATACAATAAAGGCGATAACAATGCTTCAAGAAGAAGACCAATGCGTAGAAGAAAAAAAGTTTGTGCTTTCTGTGCAGACAAAGAGCATGATTATATCGACTACAAGGATGTAAATAAGTTAAAGAGATATGTCTCCGAGAGAGGCAAGATTCTTCCAAGAAGAATTACAGGTAACTGTGCAAAGCATCAGCGTGCGTTAACAGTTGCAGTTAAGCGTGCACGTCACGTAGCAATTATGCCTTATACAACTGATTAATTTTGGTTAGTTTATAGGAGCGATCATTATGAGCTTCTGCGATATGCAGAAGCTCTTTTTTTCTTATTTTTTGACCACAATATCTATCAGCGGTGCGCCGCATCTCTTGCACGATAGTTGGAAGTATGCTAAGATAAAATGTACGCAAATATGTATGTTTAGGGACATTATGAAGATGTGTACTAATGATAATATATGTCTTGCAATTTAAAGGAGCAGCCGCAAATGAACCAAAAGACGAATAATAGAATGCAGATGTTGACTGCGATGGCAATTTTTATTGCAGCAGTATTTATCTGGGGGATTGTCCAGTGGCAAGCAACAGGTGTAAAAGAGCCAGCTGTACAGAAAGCACTGGCAACACAGAAAAAAGTGAATAACGTGTCCGATAAAAAGGTGAATATAGAGGCGTTAACAAAGATACTGCTTCAGGACATAAAATACGAAACGAAGCTTAATTTAATGGATGATAGCGTTGTGGAGGGAATCGTATCGTTGCAGAAAGATTCCAAAGCAGCTTTATATATGGGAGAAGGAACATATTCCGATGAAGTGCTGGTGGTCACCGCTTCCTCAGAAGAGAAAGCTAAGAAAGATCAGGGAGCAGTAGAACAACATCTCAAAGAGATGAAGCATTCCTTTGAAGACTATATTCCGAAACAGGCAGATAAGATTGAAAATGCGGTTATCATACGATGCGGAAAGTATGTTGTTGCTTGCGTTACAGATGACTATGAGACCGCCCAAAATAAGATCGTGGATGCATTCGAGGCGGATAAATAGTATATACGGAAGAGGTTAGGTATGGGAAGGTTTAGGCAAGGGAAGATAATTGGTTTGGCGGTGGCAGTATGCTTGATTGTTATTTGTGGAGTCCTGTTATGGCGGGCAAAGCCTCACAAGACAGAAGAAACTCTGGTTATTTCTCATGCGCTTAAGGAAGATAAAGGTTCTAATACAACACATAAAAAACAGGCTGAGAAGAACAGACAGACTCCGACAGCGATGCCGACAGCAACGCCGACAGCAACACCACAGGGTGGATATGCAGAAATTACGTCACATGACAAAATGAAGATATATGAGGACACGGCAACTGTTGTGATTGGAGATACCGGCTATGAACTTTATAACTATGTGCCATCCATTGCGTCTTCTTATGCAAAAGCAATTAATAAAGCGGCCAAACTGTATGGTTCTTCTGCAACAATTTATGACATCATTATCCCAACGAGTGTAGGAATCACCATGCCGGACAATAAATTAGCACATGTTAATTCAACACCGCAGGACAAGGCAATCAAGAAAATCTTTGCAAAGCTGGAAAAATCCGTGCAGACGATATCGTTGTATGATGCATTGATGCAGCACCGACAGGAGTATGTTTATTATCGTACAGATCATCACTGGACGTCCAAAGGGGCGTATTATGGATATGTGGGAATTTGCGAGAAACTTGGCATTTCACCACATGCGTTATCAGAATATGAGAAGAAGAAATTTGGAAGTTTTATTGGTACATATTATGGTGACACCAATGGCGATAAAAATTTTCGCAAAGATGAGCTGGCAGCTTATTACCCGGTGAGCGATAAGATCAGCATGAAATATCAGAACGAATCCGGCAAAATAGTGAATGGACATGTTATTGCGGACTCGTCGAAATATGGAATCAGCAACAAATATTTGGCATTTTTGGAGGGAGATAATGCGTATACGGTGATCACCAATAAGAACATCAAGGATTCTTCCAGTTGTGTTGTGGTGAAAGAATCGTTTGGAAATGCACTTGTACCATATTTGACCGATCATTTTTCCAAAATATATGTCATTGACTATCGTTATTGGAATGGGAAGTTATCACATTTGGTAAAAGACAAAAAGATACAGAAAATCTTTTTTATCAACAACATTTCCATGACGCGCAATTCGTATCTGGTTGGTAAACTTAATCAACAGATTCGCTGATCTTTGTATGGTAACAAGGCAGAAGAGAGGATAACTATGGTATTTAGCAGTGTTGTGTTTTTGTTTTTATTTTTGCCGGCAGTGATCGCATTGTATATTATTTGTCCGGCAAAATTGCGTAATGGACTGCTATTTGCAGTTAGCTTGTTCTTTTATGCATGGGGCGAGCCGGTATATATATGGATCATGTTATTTTCTACGGTATTTGATTATACCAATGGTTTATTGTTGGAATATTTTTTGGCGAATAAAGAGCGTTTTGTCAATTATCAAAAATATAGAAAGATTGTATTAACCGTATCTGTTGTAGGGAATCTTGGGATTCTCTGCTTTTTTAAGTACACGGAATTTTTGTTGATTTCATTGAGGGATCTGACGGGGACAGACATACATATATGGAAGCTTGCACTGCCAATTGGAATATCGTTTTACACATTTCAAACTATGTCTTACACAATTGACGTGTATCGGCAGAAAGTGAAAGCGCAGCATAACCTGATCGCATTTGGAATGTATGTCAGTATGTTTCCGCAGTTGATCGCAGGGCCGATCGTGCGGTATGCATCGGTGGAACAGCAGATGAACGATCGTGTACTGGTTCCGGCAAAAATGGCAGCAGGTCTGCAGCGTTTTATTATCGGACTGGGCAAAAAGGTTTTGCTTGCAAATCAGATCGGTGCATTGTGGACAGAAATATCGACGCAGAAGACCGGGACGGTATTAGGGGCATGGCTTGGGGCCATTGCGTTTATGTTTCAAATATATTTTGATTTTTCGGGTTATTCGGATATGGCAATTGGACTGGGGCATATTTTCGGATTTACATTTCCGGAAACTTCAAATATCCGTATATTTCAAAAAGTATTACGGAGTTTTGGCGTCGCTGGCATATAACGCTTAGCACATGGTTCCGTGAATATTTGTATATTCGCTAGGGGGGAATCGACGGGGCAGAACCAGACAGATATGGAATTTGTTTGTAGTTTGGAGCCTGACCGGGCTTTGGCACGGGGCGTCTTGGAACTTTGTATTGTGGGGCATTTACTATTTTATTTTGCTTACCATAGAAAAAATATTTTTAGGAGAAAAATTGGAACAATTGCCGGGATGGCTGCAGCATGTTTATACCTGCCTGGTCGTTTTATTTGGCTGGGTGATCTTTGCCAATGAGAATATTGCGGATCTGGGACGTTATTTTCTTACGATGTTTGGTGCGAACGGAGCATTGTACAACCAGACAGCTATATATCAATGGTATACCCACATCCCTCTTTTGATCGTATTGATCATTGGATCAACAAAACTGCCTAAACAGCTGCTTCGTAAGGGCTGGACACGGCTGAAGCTTATAGATGCGATCTCGTCTCATCAGGAACAGATACGATTTGTGGCGGCAAGTATATTTACGGTGTTGGTGTTGTATTGCAGTGTGGCATTTTTAGTAAGCGGATCGTATAATCCGTTTTTGTACTTCAGATTTTGAAAGTAGCATTGATCGCAGAGCAAAATCTCCTGTTTTGTGAGCGGTCCTTTGCCGTGGAACGTCTGCGGAATGGAGGATTAGAATGAAACGTCACTGGTATATGATATATTTTGGGCTGATCATAGGAGGCCTGTTTACACTTGGCATAACCATGTTTATCAGACCGGCAAAACATTTTTCGGAAAATGAAAATCGTGTTTTGCAGCAGATCCCCGCATTTTCACTTAATAGTTTCGTGCAGGGACAATATCAGGAAAAATTAGAGAAAGGCGCAGATGACCAATTTCCCGGGAGAGATGGGCTTACGGCAACCGCATCTATATGCAAACGTATGATGGGGCAGAAGGATATTGGAGACACCTATTTGGGAAAAGATCATTATTATCTGGCCAAAAAGACCGAAGATTCTATAGATATGTTTCGCTATATGGAAAATCTGCGATATGTGGAATATGTGGGGAGTCAGAGAGCGTCAAAATCCACGCTGCTTCTTGTACCTGACGCCGGAACGATATTGGCAGACAAGTTGCCTGCGCAGGCACCGTTTTATCAGGCTGCGGCGCTGTATCGTGCTGCCGGTTCGGTATGCAAGCAGACTACATTTGTAGACATTGGACAGGCAATGAATGAACAGAAAAAGTCGGAACAATTGTATTACCGCACAGATCATCACTGGACTTTGGCAGGAGCTTATGTGGGCTATCAGCAGCTTTGTCAGCCGTTACACTTGACAAAACAGCCCTATGAGCATTTTAAGCCTAAGATGGTCAGCAAAAACTTTTTGGGAACATTACATTCCCGTGTGCTTGGTGCAGATGCCAAAGCGGATACGATCTATGCGGCGGATCATTTACCGGAGATTTCTTCGGTGGTGTGCGATGGCAAAGAAAAGCATACGATCTATGATGCCCGTAGATGTAGTACGAAGGATAAATATGCGTACTTTTTTGGCGGAAATTATGGGGAAGTGACGATCAAGATGTCAGAACAAAATCACACAGGAAAGAATCTGATCGTGTTTAAGGATTCTTTTGCCAACTGTCTGGTGCCTTTTTTGCTGGAACAATATGATCAGGTAACTATGATCGATTTACGGTATTACCGAAAATCTGTAATAAACATTCTACAGCAGAAGAAAGATGCGGAAATCTTATTTTTGTATGAAATGAGCAATTTTGCAGAAGATAATAATATATGGAAACTTACAAAATAGAAGAGTTGGACGAAAATCATATGTATAAAGGGAATGATGTATTCACATAGGGATTTCATGGTTAATATACGATCGGGCGCTGCCTTTTTTTGGTAATCATGTAATATCATTTGACAAAATTTAATAATGTTGTTATAATTTGTAATGAAATGTAACATATTTGTAACAAATTACAGGTGAAAGGTATGGTAACTATCGTGATTAGAAAAAATTTAGTGAAGAAAGCAGCGGGGGTCAGTGTTGCTTGTGCACTTACTATAGGAATGAATGTTGTGATTGCAGGACCGGAGGAGAGCGCCTTATTTCAGCAGATGGGGCTGATAAAACAGCAGCAGGAGCTGAGGTTACGAATGCTACAGTCGCTCCGGCAATTGCACCGACACCAATATCTATTAATAATCAGAAACGTGTAACATTAAATCAAGTTGTTTCGGATGAGTTCGTAGGACCGGTGCTTCCAAGTGCAACGCCGACAACAACGCCGACAATAACACCGGCACCAACGGCAAAGCCAACGGTAAAGCCTGTTGCCAAAAGATATCGCAGCCTGGTCTTATCCGTTGCTAAAGATTATGTTAATGTGCGTAAGAGCAGAAGTACAGACAGTAAGGTGATGGGGAAACTTCATCGTGGAAGTTCTGCAAAGATCTTAAAAGTAAAAGGTGACTGGGTTAAGATCCGTTCCGGTAAAGTAACCGGATATGTTAAGAAAGAGTACGTGGCTACAGGAGCTCGTGCAGAGAAACTGTCCACACGTTTTGGTAAGAATTACGCTGTAGTTAAAAAGGGAACAGATACCTTAAATGTGCGCGAAGAAAAGAATACAAAGTCCGATATCGTAACACAGATTACGGATGGAGATGATGCTATCGTGAAGAGTATCTCAAAGGACTGGGTAAAGATTAAGACAGACAGTGGAAAAGTTGGTTATGTGGCAAAAGAGTATGTGTCTACAACACTGAAATTTAAGCATGCAATATCTGCAGCACAGAAGAAAGCTTCTGAGAGTGCCAAGTCAACATCTACGGCAAAGGAACCATCCGGCAAGAGCGGCAGCGCAGTTGTTAAGTATGCATTACAGTTTGTCGGCAATCCTTATGTTTGGGGTGGAACCAGTTTGACTGGTGGTGCAGACTGTTCCGGATTTACTATGAGAATTTATGAGAAGTTTGGATATAGCCTTCCACACAGCTCAGCAGCACAGGCCGGATATGGACGCAGCGTAAGTATGAGCAGCTTGCAGCCCGGAGATCTGTTGTTTTACAAACATGGCAGCAGCATTGGCCATGTGGCTATGTATATTGGTGGGGGACGTATTGTTCATGCAGCCGGCAAGAAATGGGGTATTGTGACAGCTAATGCATTTTATCGTACTCCATGCTGTGCCCGCAGAATCCTTGGTTGATCATATATAATGATCAAGATGTCGAAAGTTCAATTTCATCATATAATTAAAATACCGTAAAAACAAATTAAACAGCGCTTCCTCTATTAACTTCAGAGGAGGCGCTGTTTTGTTGTTCTTTATTATCGCAGGATAAGCGTTGGATCGTTATTTTGAAAAGCTTATCTTATGATGTTTGTAGTTAGAAATCAAAGAAGTTTTTGCCGAAACTTTCCTTGGTTCGCTTATGGCGTTTATGATACTGTACTCCTTTTTTGCGTTTTTTAGTATTTTCTTTTCGAGGAGTATGTTTCTCATAGTGCTTGCTGTGATTTCGACGTTCTGATCTTGGAGCAAAATCGTCGCGGCTGCGGTTTTTTTTCTGCTTCGCATGATGACGTCGACCGCCACGACTTTGGTAGCCACCGCTTCGTTTGCGTCCTCGACGTCTGTGGCTTGGTGTCAGGTTGCGCAACAGTACCGCGATAATGATGATCAATAACAATGCGATGATGATAATGATCACACTTCCTAAAAGTTGATTGTGAAAAACGCTTCCTACCTTGCGGGACAACTGATTCGCAGCATCTGCAATATTGCGGAACAGTTTTTTTTGTATTTTATGCTTGGAATTATTGGCTTCCATATTTGCAATCTTGGCGTTCACCAGATTTCGTGAAGCTTCATCTAAGTGTTTTGTCGAATCAGAGTTCGTATATATAATGTTAGAAGCTCCAACAGTTTTATTGCCATACGTATAAGTAATCTGGCCGATCACATTGTCACCATCATGAAGTTTCACATTTTTATTGTAGGTGATCGATTGCTTTGCAGCAGAAAGTGGTATTCCCTTTGGGAGAACAACACAGGCACCATCCGCCAGGCGGACCGGAGACTCGTCTGCATTAAAGTAACTGCCATAGTTGTTAAACAGATCGGCATTGATCTGCTCATTTTCCTGATTTACGGTGTATTTTTGATACTTTTCAAACCCATAATTCAACAATTTGGTCGTGTCCGTGTATTCGTTTGGCTCGCCCTGTTTTGGTCCGGCAGCTTTCATGATGACGCAGACAAGTTCCATTCCATTTTTTTCACCATAAGTGACCAATGTGTTTTGAGCAACGTGGGTGTAACCTGTCTTGCCGCCAATGGCATACTTGTATTCGTATTTAGGATACCGCCATCCATTGATCATCTGATGATGATTTTGCCATGTGCGTTCCTGTTTGTGCTTATTTGTTTTGGCACAGACATATCGTCTTGTACCACAGGCTTTGCGAAAGGCGGAAGATTTCATTGCCTGTCGGGCGATCACTGCCATATCATAAGCGGTTGTGTAGTGCTTCGGATCAGGCAAGCCATTTGGATTGTTAAAGTGTGTATCCTTTAATCCAAGATCTTTTACGCGTTTATTCATTAATCCGACAAAGTTACTGATACTGCCGGAAATGTGTTCGGCAACTGCCAGACATACTTCATTGGCAGATTCCAACATGATCGCATTCAAGCATTGCTCTACTGATAACTTTTCGCCGGGCTCGGAAAAAATAGTGGAGCTGCCGGTTTCGATACCATATGCAGCAGTTGATGAGACTGTTACGGTTTCATTCATGGAAGTATTTTCTGCTAAGAGCATGGATGTCAGGATCTTAGTAATACTTGCCGGATAATGTTTTTTGTGAGAGTTTTTTTCATATAATATTGTGCCCGTTGACAATTCCATAACAATTGCCGAATCACTGGACAAAGAGTCCTTTTTTGGTCCGGATGGCCATTTGGTCTGTGTCGCCTGAGCCGTTGCAGCGTTGGCAGGGATGGTTAAGGTTGTGATTCCGGTACCGGTTAGCAGCATGACACCACAAAGCAGCAAAGCAACCGTTCGTTTTAGCTTCAACGTTTTCCTCCGTTCTGCGCACCTCTTAAGATAAGCCACTGTAATAACAGCGGTGGAACAATATTTGCGCAAAGTACGCGGAGACGCAAATATCAAAAAAGTAAGAACTTCTTAAATTTGTATAAAGTGGTTTAAGAAACGTATCCGAATGTGCTATACTGTAACAAGCCACTTTATGCGAAAAGAAAAGCACTCCCAGTAGGAATCGAACCTACAACTGCCCCTTAGGAGGGGGCTGTTATATCCATTTAACTATGAGAGCACACAGCACTAATTTTAGCATAGTGCAGGGAGTGCGTCAAGAAATGCAAAGCAGATTGAGCAGTGCTACAATAGAAAGGACATGAGTGAACAGTATGGCAGAAGAGAACAACAATAAAGATAAAAATAATGAATACGAAGATATATGCTACGTATGCAGAAGACCGGAGAGTAAGGCCGGTAAAATGATGCGTTTGCCACAGGGAATCTGTATTTGTAATGATTGTATGCAGAAGACCTTTGACTCCATGACAGGACTTCCGAATATGGGAATGCCGTATATGGATATGTTTAATATGGCACAGCCGCCACAGTATGAGGATATTCCGGAACGTCAAAAGCTCAAAAAGAAGAAACCCAAAGAGAAGAAAAAAGCTGCAGAGGGAGAAGAGGTTTTTGATATTCAGCATTTGCCGGCACCGCATGTGATCAAAGGAAGACTGGATGAATATGTAGTCGGTCAGGAATATGCCAAGAAAGTAATGTCGGTTGCGGTCTATAATCATTATAAACGCGTGCTGACGGATACTATGGACGATATTGAGATTGAGAAGTCCAATATGCTGATGATCGGACCAACCGGCTGTGGTAAAACATATCTGGTGAAAACACTTGCAAGGCTGTTGCAGGTGCCGTTAGCGATCACAGATGCAACGTCCTTGACTGAGGCGGGATATATTGGTGATGACGTGGAAAGTGTTTTGTCGAAATTGCTTGCTGCGGCAGACAATGACGTGGAAAAAGCAGAGCGAGGCATTGTTTTTATCGACGAGATTGATAAGATCGCCAAGAAGCAGAATTCCAAGAGTCGAGATGTCAGCGGCGAGTCAGTACAGCAGGGAATGTTGAAGCTGTTAGAGGGTGCCGATGTGGAAGTGCCGGTAGGCGCAACGAATAAAAATGCCATGGTGCCAATGACAACAATTAATACGAGAAATATATTGTTTATCTGCGGTGGCGCATTTCCGGAGCTGGATAAAACGATCAAAAATCGTTTGACCAAACAGTCCGCAATTGGTTTTATGTCAGAACTCAAAGACAAATATGATGATGATGCCAATATTTTGGAGCAGGTGACAACAGAGGATTTGCGGGAATTTGGTATGATTCCGGAGTTTTTGGGACGTCTTCCGGTGGTGTTTACGCTCCAGGCAATGACGGAGGATATGCTGGCACAAGTACTTACACAGCCTAAAAATGCGATTTTGAAGCAATATCAGAAACTACTTGCTTTAGATGAGGTGGATCTGCAATTTGATGATGGTGCAATCCGTGCGATTGCTAAGCAGGCGGCAGAGAAAAAGACAGGCGCGCGTGCTTTGCGTGCGATCATTGAGAAATTCATGCTGGATATTATGTATGAGATCCCGAAAGATGATCTGATCGGTCGCGTGACGATCACGGAAGATTATATTAATCATGAGGGGGCGCCTCGTATTGAAATGCGGGAAAGCGGAGAAGCAAAATTATTGACACAACGACAAGAATAATATGATCACGGTGAGCATATATATAGAAGTGATTGTATTTCCTTGTGAGGTGAAATACCTATGACCGACTGTGAACAGCAGATTTATTCCAATGAATATCAGGATTATTTGATAGAACACACTGGTGACGAAGCATTGATCAAGCAGTGGTATGGTACGGATTGTGTACAATTCGCCAGCCGGAGGTTTGCAGTGATCTATCAAGCGGCAACAGTTGAGGATGCGGGAATTCGTGCACGTTTTCTACAAAGGCCGCGTTGCTACGGTCTGCTCTCCTCGGAACAAATATTGAACGAAATAGGAGTGTCGGCAGTCAGAAGACTTCCGGCACTCGAATTGTTTGGAAATGGTGTATTGGTAGGGTTTGTCGACACGGGGATCGATTATACGCACCCGGCGTTTATGAATGCAGACGGGACTAGCAGGATCTTAAGTATATGGGATCAAACGATAGAAGGTGGTGAGAAGAAGCCGAAAGGTTTTGCGTATGGCTGTGAGTATAGCAATGAACAGATCAATGAAGCAATCTCGGCGAGCAATCCTTATGAGATCGTTCCGAGCCGAGATACGGAGGGGCATGGAACATTTATGGCAGGAGTTGCCTGTGGAAACGAGACGGAAGATGGGCAATTTTCAGGAGTGGCACCTTCTGCAGCAATCTGTGTTGTGAAATGTAAGCAGGCAAAACAAAATTTAAGAGATTATTATCAGATATCCTCGGAAATTACTTGTTTTAGTGAAGCAGATTTGATTTTGGGCGTTTGTTACCTCTGGCGGCAAGCAGTGCAAATGCGAATGCCTCTTGTGTTGTGCCTTGGTGTTGGTACGAATTTGGGAGGTCATGTCCGTGGCGGTGTGATTGGAGAATTACTGCGGGATTATGGGGATTATCGCGGTACTTTTGTGGTAACGGCAGCAGGGAATGAGGCGAACACAGCGAGACACTATGAAAGTGGCGTTATTTTGCAGGGAGGCAGCGAAGAGGTTGAGTTAGAGGTTGCCGAGGGAAGAGACGGATTTGTGATGGAGCTGTGGAGCGATGCAACGCAGGTATTTTCGATAGGTTTGATCTCACCAAGCGGCGAATATAGCGGAAAAACGGTGCCGAGACAGGCAGAAAAGCGAGTGATTTCTTTCCTATTTGAAAATACAGTCGTGGAAATTCAGAATCTTTTGATCGATCAGGAAAACGGGGACGAATGCATTTTGCTGCGTTTTTTGCAGCCGCAGGAAGGTGTTTGGAAAATTCGTGTTTTTAATGAACAAAATATGCCGGGCAGATTTCATATATGGCTGCCGATGTACGAATTACTTCCGGGAGATACACGATTTTTGCGTTCAGATCCCAATACGACAATCTGTGATCCGGCGAATAATCTTGGAGTTATTACAGTGGCTTATTATGATTCAACAACGCGCGGCATTGCAGTTGATTCCAGCCGTGGTTACAGTCGTGATGATTACATCAAGCCGGACGTGGCGGCACCGGGCATTCAGGTTTTAGGACCAATTGCATTTACCGGAATGACGCCGGCAGATACGCAGAGACAGCGAGCGGAAGAGGCACGTTATGGTATGCGAAATGGTTCCAGCATTGCTGCAGCTTTGACGGCGGGCACAGTAGCCCTACTGGCAGAATGGGGAATTGTGAAACGCAACGACTTGTCCATGGATACGACAACTCTTAAAAAGTATTTGATCCGGGGGACAGATCGGACAGGGCGCGAGTTTCCAAATCGAATGTGGGGATATGGATTTCTGAATCTATATGGGGTGTTTGATGCACTTCGTCCGAAGTAAGTGCTTTTACATCGCGCAAAAGTACGCGGTAACGCAGATAGGCAGCGTTCAATTGATAGATGTAACTGTCGATCAAGTCAGGCTCCTGCACAGAATCCAGCCCGGCATACGCATCTGTCAGATTTTTTTGTGCTTCTAATAATGATTTTTTAAGGAACTTTTCTTTTTTGGGAAGTTCCTTTTTCTTTTCCAATAATCTCATGGCTACATTCATCCTTTCTACCTCCATCTTTTGTAATAGTATAGACCAAATACTGTTAATTTATTCCTGTCCTAAAAAAGAATAAAACGAATAAATATATAGTGTTATCTGAAAAAAATGACAGAAAGAAAGGGGTAGATTGCTATGTTTGCCATGTTGATTGTGGTAATTGCGTTTTTGGTGGTCAAGGTAATTGGGTATGGGGCTTTGTCCTGGATGCAGTACCTTTCGGAAGTGTTGCTCCGATGTCTGTCAGGCCTTATTGTTCTATATGTCTGCAATTTTTTTATGTGTTATCTGAACGAAAATCTTATCGTCAATATTAACGAAATCAGCCTGACAATTTCGGCATTTTTCGGGTTGGCAGGGGTGTTCCTTTTATACTGTTTTCGTTGGATTTTACTAATAGTCTAGATATAGATTTGGCATATTTGCACAAAAATTGTACCAGTTGACAGGGCCGGAAGTGGGGTGCTATAGTTGCGGCACGCTTCACCAAGCTGATGTCTGCAGGAGTGCAAAGGCATGTTGGGAGTACCTGCAGCCGGAAAGCTTGGGATAGCGAATAGGGACGGAGACGGTGAAGATACGAATGGGAACTGTAATCTTACTGTCAAGTTGTAAATGGGAGGTGTGTAGGTGAAGAAGATCGTTGTAGCAATGTATGATGAGGAAGGTTATACGAGACGTTTGGCTGACTACTTTTGTCAGCATCAAAAGAATTTGTTTGATGTCCGGTTGTTTACAAGTGAAGAGAGCCTGCGCAAATTTTTGATAGGACAGGGAACGGAGCTGTTGATTACCGGAGAGCGGGACTGGGAACTGTTTCGCGGGATCAACCATGGTATTCACCGCTTAATATTGCTGTCCGATGGACAATGTGTCAGAGAAGACAATGGACAGGCCGTGTTGTTTAAGTATCAATCTGCGGAAAGTATGTTGCAGGAGGTACTGGCGATCGTGGCTGACGATGAGGAACTTAAGGTTCCCCTTCCCAAAAAGCAGATGAAGGGGACGGAGTTTGTCGGAGTATTTGCACCGTATGGTGGAGCTGGTGTGACATCGATGGCACTACAATTGGCTCAAAAGTATAGTGCACAGACCCGTTGTCTTTATCTGAACTTTGAAGTGTTTGATGGAAAGGTTCTGATAGATGATGAGCGCAATCATGACATATGGAATGCCAATATGTGCAGAGGAATGTCAGACCTGATCTTTTTTCTGCGGCAGAGACAGGAGAAAACAGCGGTCAAGTTACAGTCGCTTATTCGTCGCATTGGAACAATAGAAGGGATTGCTGCAGTGGAGGATTACAGGGATCTGTATGAATTATCTGCGAAAGACTTGGAACGACTGCTGCTCGTATTGGCAGAAGATACAGAGTATGAAAAAGTTGTCTTTGATATTGGATTTTTCGGGGATGGTTCGATGGAATTGTTGAAATGCATGGATAAGTTATTCGTGCCGCAGCCTGCGACGAGATCTCAGCAATGCAAGTGTAAATCCTGGGAGGCATTGCTTAAAAAGGAGGGATTGGAGGAGTGTCTGGCAAAGATGCAGTATGTGGCAGTCAATCGCGGCAGGATCTGACAAAGATCAAGGAGTGTATCAGGGAAGATATTATCCGATGCATGAATCGCGAACGTGTTGTTTCTGATGAAGAAATCAAGGACATGATCCAGCAGCGGGTGCTTGATCTGGGGCATGAAATGTATTTTTCCGTTACTCAGAAACAGGAAATGATACAGGGGATTTTTAATTCACTGCGTAAATTGGATATTTTACAGGAAATTCTGGAACAAGATGATGTCACAGAGATCATGGTGAATGGCTATCAGACAATCTTTATCGAAAAGGCGGGAAGACTATACCGCTATCCACATAGTTTTTCCAGTCAGTCGAAATTAGAGGATGTTATTCAACAGATTGTCAGCAGAATGAATCGTGTTGTCAATGAGGCAAGTCCGATTGTGGATGTCAGGCTGGAGGATGGATCACGTGTAAATGTGGTATTACCTCCGGTTGCGATCAATGGACCTATTTTGACAATTCGTAAATTTCCGAATCAGCCGATCACGATCCAAACATTGATCGAGATTGGCTCGATAACACGAGAGGCGGCAGAATTCCTAAAAAGTCTTGTTATAGCCGGATACAACATATTTATAAGTGGAGGTACCGGCAGCGGAAAGACTACCTTCTTAAATGCACTGTCATGCTTCATTCCGGAGACGGAACGTTTGATCACCGTAGAGGATTCTGCGGAGCTGCAGATACAGGGAATTGCCAATTTAGTCAGACTGGAAGCCAGGGAGGCTAATTTGGAGGGGAAGAATGCAGTATCTATTCGGGATTTGTTGCGATCAGCATTGCGCATGCGGCCGGATCGAATCATTTTGGGAGAGGTGAGAGATGCGGCAGCGTGTGAGTTGCTGACAGCAATGAATACCGGACATGATGGAAGTTTGTCTACAGGGCATGCCAATAGTCCACAGGATATGTTGAACAGATTGGAGACATTGGTACTTATGGGGATGGACATTCCCCTTGAAGCAGTACGCAGCCAGATAGCTTCTGCAATTGATATTGTGGTGCAATTGGGGCGGTTGCGTGATCGCAGCCGGAAAGTCTTAACGATAGCCGAGGTCGCAGGGATGCAAGAAGGGCATATTGTTCTGCGGGACATATTTCAATTTCAGGAACGAGGGGAAGCAGAGGATGGAACTGTCGTAGGAAATCTGCAGTGGACGGGCGCTAAATTAAGTCAAACCACAAAATTAGAATTAGCAGGTGTAAAAGTTCCTTGTGGATAGGGGAAGATGATGGAAAAATCGTAATATTTTCATAGGCAGGAGATCTGATGGAGGGAATGCAACAGTACATTTCGACAAAAGGGGTGATTTGGTGAAAGGACGCAGCAGATATTTCGAACTCATCAAATGCTTTGGAATATGGGGCATACAGGGGGCTGGAATTGTTTTACTTTTCTTTCGAAGTCTATGGTTGTGTGTACTTGTGAGTTTGGCGACTGCGATCTATGGCGTGATCACAGAGAAGAAACGAGCCAAAAGACGCTGGCAAAACCAGATCAGTATCGAGTTTCGTGAAGGATTACAGGGAATCGCAGCCGCATTACAGGCCGGTTATTCTATGGAAAATGCTTTGGAAGAATCACAAAAAGATCTGGTATTGCTTTACGGGGAACATTCCGTTTTGGTGCCACAGATGCAGAGGATGTCATATGAATTGCAGTTAAATCAACCGATAGAAGAGGTTTTTTATCGGTTTGGGCAATTGACGCAAGTGGAGGACGTTATGCGTTTTGCGCAAGTCTTACATATTGCAAAGAGAACAGGAGGAGATTTGATAGCGATTACAAGAATGACTGCAGATAGGATTAGTGAAAAAATGGAGGTCAAACGGGAAATATTGGTGATGATCGCAGGAAAACAAATGGAGGCACAGATTATGAAACTGATGCCGTTAGCCATTATATTGTATTTCTGGGTGTTCTCTCCGGGATTTTTAGATCCGTTATATCGTTGGGAAGGACGCCCTGTTATGGCAGTTCTTTTACTTGTTTATCTGGCAGCAGCATATTGGATCGATCGCATCAGTCGTATTGAGATATGAATTATCAGGGAAGATCAAACAAATTGGAACATTCATTTTCAGTTATCATATCGTGGCTGCGTTCAAGGTTTTGCGAGAAACAGTTGACATCGTTATCTAAGTTGTATGTTGGTAAAGGAACGGAGGAATTGTTTGTAATATTCTTCGAAAGAGTGCCAGGTATGCATTGACCGGAATGGTGGTCGCAGGAGTGTTATGTGCATTGTTTGTTATATCTTCATCAAAAAAGCATGAGATTTGGCATGGAAATATGATGGAGCGTTCTGAGGCTGGTGGCAGAGATAAGACCATTGAAATGCAGATTGAGACAGAGGATGGTAAGCAGGATTATACGGTTAAACTTCCTGCACGTAAATTGACAAAGCATGAGATCAAGGAGCAATTTGCGATCGCGAGAGAAAAGGTGCAAAAGTTATATCTTGGTGAAAATAATTCGGCGGATAATATCACATCTTCATTAAATCTGATAGAAACAGTTCCGGATACAATGGTGCAAGTGGCATGGCAGTTAGATAAGGAGGGATTGATTACAGATAATGGCGAGATTGTATGGGCTGAGATTATTAAGCCGTACAAAACAGAAATCACTGCAGAGTTGTCTTGTGAAGATGTGCAGGAGAGTGTCGTTTTAGAATTAACCATACAGCCGCCACAACGGACAAAGTTTGAACAGTGGCTTCAAAAATGGGAGGCTGCATTTAATAAGCGGCTTGAGGATACTGCAAGCGATAAAAGAATCTTTCTTCCGACAAGGGTGGAGGGACGAGAGATTACTTATCGTGATAAAACAGATTCTTATTTGGTGCCATGCGTGGTGGGGATGATCTTGGCAGCGATTGCAGGAATGCTGCTTTACAATAGTCAGATGCAGCAAAATGTCCGTAAACGGGATGAGGAACTATGTAAGGATTACCCGGAAATGGTGGAACAGTTTGTTCTGTTAGTGGGGGCCGGCATGACGATCAAGAGCGCATGGATCAAAATGACAGACGATTATCAATCGGGTCTGGATAGAAAGCAAGCAAAACGTTATTTGTATGAGGAGATGAGTGTGACAGAACGTGAGATGCAGAATGGAATGGGTGAAGAACGTGCCTATGAATTATTTGCAAAGCGGACAGGCATTCTTTGCTATATGAAATTCAGTGCACTTTTGACACAAAATCTTCGGAAAGGTTCAGCAGATATGTTGCGCCTTTTGGAACAGGAAGCACAGGATGCGTTTCAAAAACGCAAGGAACAGGCTAAGGAGGCAGGAGAAAAGGCAGGAACAAAAATGCTGTTTCCCATGATGTTAATGCTGCTGATTGTGTTTGTGATGATTTTATATGCAGCATTCCGCTCCATGTAGCAGAAAGGAAAGAATATGAAGAACAGATGGAAACAATTTTGGAAAGACGAATCGGGAATCGGAGTTGTAGAGATCATATTGATTTTGGTTGTGTTGATCATGCTGGTTGTTATTTTCAGAGAGCAGATTACGGCGATTGTGACAAACGCATTTCAACAGATTAATTCCGGTGCGAGTAAGATCAATACAGGAATATCGATCAAAAAGAAGTAGAGCATAAGTTTGAGGTGTGGAACTAGAGGAAGTTTTCTGAAGAAATCCGGAAAGGGTGGAGGTGGATGTATTTTGCAGGGAACCGGAAGTGAGAGGAGGGATGTGTTTTGTGAAAGGTGCAATTACCGTATTTATGACGCTGCTGTTTGGGATGATCTTGTCATTAGTTCTAGTCACAATTGAGAACGTACGTTTTTTGACAGGGGAAAGTTATGCCAGACTTTCGGCCAAAGGAGCTTTACATGCAGTGTTTGGAGAATACAATCGAGAATTGTATGAAGATTATGGGTTGTTTGGTTATGGAGGATATAGTCAGAAGAATCAGGATGAATTGTCGCGAAATATCGAAAGGCAGTTGCAGACAGCTTTGGGACAGCAGGATAAGGCAGCGTCTTCCGCAAATATTGACTTATATCGTATCCATGACATTTCCTGCACAATTGCGGACATAAAGAGTGTGGCAGACCGCGAGGAGTTGTATCGTCAGATTAAGTTGTTTTTAGCAAGTGAAACGGTAGAAGATGTTTTGGATCGGTTATTTACAAAGGGCGATTCCACAAACTCAAAGGTGGGAGTAGATAGTTTGCGTGATCTTTTTCGAGAGGGTACCACGGCGTGGTCAAAATCACTGGAGCAGACCGAAAAGTATGAGAAAGGGGAGATGGATGATCCGGAAAAAACATCGCCTAAAAGAAAGAAACAGTCTGATAAGGCAGACAGTCAGTTTGCCGGGGGAAATAGGAGGTTTGATGGGGAAGATGGACAGTTTGCGGAAGCAAATAAGCGATCGGTTAGAAAGGCGGGATCCTCTGGGAATGTCATGGATGGGGATGGCGGTATGGCAACGCAGGATCATGCAAATGGTAATCCGTTGGAAAGTTTTTGCGAGTTGATGAGAGACGGCATCTTGCAGTTGGTATGTGACACGGAGAAATTGTCGGGAGAGGATCAGCAAGCCAAGAGTATCGGACAAGCGGCGGGTCTGTTAAAAGAACTTTTGAGTACAAAAGAAAGTTTTGATCTGCAGGGCAATTTAACACCAACAGGACAAAAACTATTACTTATGCGTTATGCTTTTTGTGTGTTTTCTTGCTATACAACGGATCGCAATCGGTCGACCAGATGCGGGTTAGAATATCTGATCGAAGGGAAAGAAAACGAAAAGGACTGTATGCTTGGCATTGTAAATCGCATGTTACTTTTACGTACAATGATTAATTATGCGTACGTGAATACGGATGAGCAGTTGAAAGCAGAAAGTCTTGCCACTGCGACTGTAATTGCGGGAGCAACAGGTCTTCCGCCGGTCATACAAGCAATCAACCAGACTATTTTATTGATCTTGGCAGTCGAGGAGAGCTTGATTGATATAACTGCATTATTATGTGGTTATAAGGTGCCATTATTCAAACAGCACGCATCTTTTCAAATGCGTTATTCGGAAATATGTATGGTTTCAAAGAGCTTTTTGCGAAAAAAAGCAGAAATATACAAGAAAGGCGGTGGTGTCATAACGGGAAAGGCGATGTCATATATGCAGTATTTAGGGATGCTTATGGCTTTGACTGTGGAGAAAAGTATGCGGGAACGAGCAATATCATTGATCGAGACGGATCTTCGCGAGCGATACAACCAGACTTTTTGTATAGATCAATGTATTGATCTGGCAAAAGTGAAAGTGGTATATCGGCAGTCTTTGTTCTGGAGTATGTCCCAATTGGGCGTTGTGCAGGAACAGCGACAGTTAGAGGTGATGTATCAATATTAATAGAAGTGCTGTTTGTTACAGCAAAAAGTCGAGCAGGATGTTCTCTGGCATTTCTGCGCTTACAATCTAAGAATTAAAATCTTTATCATAGGTCAGACTCTCTTTTGCATAACCTAATGTCAGAGGATGTCCTGCTCGACTTTTTGCAAATCTGTTGGGAAAGGCAGGTGGTAATTTGGGTGCATCAGAACAAACAAGATCCTAACATGGATTATTACAGCAGATTGACCATGTGCCGTGGGGCATTGACGGTTGAAGCAACATTTATTGTTCCTATTTTTTTCTTAGTGTTTTGCAGCTTTTTGTATCTGTTTCAGATTTTGCAGGAGCAGAGGCAGATTCAGGAACAATTGGTAACGGTGGCAGAGCGATATGAAAGTTTGGGCATTAGAACACCAATACTTCAAACGGATAGGGGCGATAAATGGCTGGTAAACTGGAAAATATCGGGGGACAGCGGAACTTGTGAGTGTATATGGCGAAAAAGTGTGCCGATGATCGGTGAGTGGTTTCAAATAACGCTGTATCAAAGAATGCCGCTTCACAATTATAGTGGACATTCTATGATCAGTACAGACCGAGCAGCGGATAGCTGCGTCTATCTTGCCCGAAATGGGACAGTGTACCATCTTAGATTGGATTGTACATATCTAAAGCTTGGGATCCGTCAGGTAACAGGAAAACTAGTGGAAAAGGAACGTAATCGTTCGGGCGGCAAGTACAAAGCATGTGAATTGTGTGCGGATGGGCAGCAGCTAACAGCACAGATGCAATGGTATATTACGCCGTATGGTGATAGATATCATAAGGAGAAAGATTGTGCGGGACTGCGTCGTTCTATCCGTAAATTAAAGAAATCGCAGGTGGGGGATTTGCCCGCGTGCAGTAAATGTGGGAGGGAGTAGATGGTATTTGTAAACAGTAGTTTGTTAATGACATTAGGCGTATGCAGCGTATATGATCTGCGTTATCGAAGGATACCTGCCATTGTCGTGGCGATCACGACACTGTATATCGCTGTGGCATTGGGCGTTATGGGATGCCTTACGCCGATTCGAATTGTGGGAGCAGCAGTATTATGTACGTTCCTTGAACTGCTATGCATTGCAAGCAGAGACAAAATTGGCACAGGTGATGCGATTATGATCGGCATGATACAGTTGGCACTTGGGATGCGGCAGAATATGCTTGTTCTGTTGGTGACATTTAGTATGGTTTTTATTACAGCCTGCATTTTGTATATGGTTTGCCGGGTTGATAAAGATCTAGAGATCCCATTGGCACCCTATTTGCTGGTAGGGGTAGGAGTGGTGTTGTTTGCAGAGGTGTTGCAATGAGGTGGAAAGGAAGTTATACAGTTGAAGCAGCATTTGTCATCCCGATAGTATTAGGTGTCGTATTTGTATTATTATACGCATTATTTTGGGTGCATGATCAGTGTGTTCTGCAGGCAAATATACAGAACGGATTGATACAATACAGTGATACTGGAGAGGAATTGCCAACTAACGAGGAGTGGAAGCGCACTTTGCAGCAAAATCTCTGGATGGGGAATGTGACGGAAACAGCAATTTCCCACAAAAGGACGGTGTGGCGAGGGCAGGCAAAGTTGGAATCTGTATGGCAGAATGATCTTACAGCAATCTTTTTTGCTGATAGCCAAAATTCCGTGTATTGTTTGGAATGGGATGAACAGCAGCCATCGGACATAGTACGATTTCGCCGGAAAGGAGAATCTGATGATAGAGATTGAACAGGGTACCGGAAAGTATGTTACCATTGCAGCAGACGAAGAAACTGCACTGCGATGGTCAGGAGATATCGGATTCAAGATGATGCAGTACAACCAGATTCGGGGTGTTCTGCCCATAAGCCAGCAGTACATTGATGAAAGGCTGCATGTCTACTATGAAGTAAATAAAATGCAAACGCTGGAATCGGTGTATGCAGAAGCCGGCTTATCTGTGGACAAGGCGTTGAAGATCCTGCTTTCATTGCTGCAGACAGTACAGGGGGCAGAGCAGTATTTTTTATCGGCAGAACAGTTTGTATTAAATGAACAAATGGTATTTTTAAGTCGGGACAACAGCAGAATATGGCTCTGTTACCATCCGGATCATGATGTGGAGATCGCAGAGGGAGTGCGAGCCGTCATGGAATTTTTAATGAAACGGATATTGCACTCAAACAGAACTGCCACAGCCTCTTTTTATGGCTTGTATGATATGGTTTGTGAACGGAGATGCACCATGGCAGAATTGGCAGAGCATATAATACGACAGCAGAGCGTATCGCAGGAACAGACGAAACAGCCAAAAGATGTGTCTCGAACCTTGCAGCCGAAAGCTGATAGTAAATTGCAGCTATCCCTTCACGGAAAGCGGGCTTTACCACAACAGACCCTGCAGAGTATATGTGTGCCTGCTGTTATATCGCTGTTAAAATCGGAGGTGCACATAGGACGTCTACAGACAGAGGATGTTTGCATTCCGATAGATTATATTAGCAGAGAACATGCAGTCTTGTATATTGATGACGATCAAATACAGATTGAAGACTGTGACTCTGCAAACGGAACCTTCTTAAACGGAGAGCAACTTATGCCACATGTCAGAACAACATGTAATCCCGGAGATCTCATTTCGTTTGCAGATATAACATACGACATCTGTTGACGATGTTAACTATTTTGAAAAACTGACCGGCAGGTCGACATATTCTGTTTTGATAACAATATAAGGATAGGAACTGCGCTCATCAGGATTGTCGCTTTTGGGACCGAATAATTCGGTATCAAAATACAGTCCATCCTCTCGCTTGCAAAAATCATTTACCGTGATCTTATAGCCGCCACAAGACTGCTTGCCATAGCCTCTGACAACATAAAGGTAAGATTGATCGGTGAAAGTAAGTGAAAACGGATTCTTTTTGCGCTCGTTGATAAGGCTTTGCAGCTCTTCTGGAATGTCGGAACCCGTTATTACCGTGAAGTCTGCATCTGCAATCTTGTCGGGAGGGTTCTCCTTAGAACATCCGCAAAGCATAATACAGGTTAAAATGATCACAGTCATCATACGATAGAAGTGTCGCATAAACAATTGCTCCTACTCGTTGTTATTGATATTTTATGCGGGGGTCAGAATATATATTCAATTTGATTTTTGCACTACAATAGTATATAATAAGCGTGCGGAGCATGATGTGTCGGGAGGACGGGAGTTCTTTTGGCGTCGGCAATTTTAGGAGGGCCTAGGAGAATGAAGGAAATCAACAAAGAAGAATTCAAAAAAGAAATTGAGGATTACGTAAAGGTTTTATTTCGTAAGACAATCAAGGAAGCTGACCAGCAACAGTTGTTTCAGGCAGTTTCATATGCGGTAAAAGATTTTATTGTTGACCAGTGGATGGCAACGCACAAGACATACGAAGAGAAGGATGTCAAGACTGTATACTATTTGTCTATGGAATTTTTGATGGGACGTGCTCTTGGCAATATGATCATTAATCTGAAGGGAAATAAAGAAATTAAGGAAGCTGTAGAAGAGCTGGGATTAGATTTGGATGTTATCGAGGATCAGGAACCGGATGCAGCACTTGGTAATGGTGGTTTGGGACGTTTAGCCGCTTGTTTCTTAGATTCATTATCAACATTAGGATATTCTGCATACGGTTGTGGAATTCGTTACAAATATGGAATGTTCAAGCAGGCGATTGAGAATGGCTATCAGGTTGAGAAGCCGGATGATTGGTTGAAAGATGGCAACCCATTTGAGATCAAACGTCCGGAATATGCGGTAGAAGTTAAGTTTGGTGGATATGTAGCGATCCGCAAAGATGAGAATGGTAAGGACAAGTTTGTTCAGGAAAATTATCAGAGTGTTCGTGCCGTACCATATGATATGCCAATCGTTGGTTATCAGAATAATGTGGTTAATACGCTGCGCATATGGGATGCAGAGGCAATTGATACATTCAACTTGAGTTCTTTTGACAAAGGAGATTATCAGAAAGCTGTTGAGCAGGAGAATCTTGCACGTACGATTTGTGAGGTGCTTTATCCAAATGACAATCATATGGCAGGTAAAGAGCTTCGCTTAAAGCAGCAGTATTTCTTTGTATCCGCAAGTGTACAGCTTGCAGTTGCAAAATATATGGAAAACCATGATGACATTCGTAAGATTCATGAAAAAGTATGTTTCCAATTGAACGACACACATCCGACTGTTGCGGTAGCAGAGTTGATGCGCATATTGATGGACCAGTATAGTTTGGAATGGGATGAGGCATGGGCAATCACTAAGAAGACCTGCGCATATACAAACCATACAATTATGTCAGAAGCACTTGAAAAATGGCCGTTAGAGCTGTTCTCACGTCTTCTCCCTAGAATTTATCAGATCGTTGAAGAGATCAACCGTCGTTTTATTTTAGAAATCCAGTCTGCATATCCGGGAGACTACGGTAAAGTAGAACGCATGGCTATCATTTATGATGGACAGGTTAAGATGGCACACTTGGCAATTGTAGGAAGTTTCTCTGTTAATGGTGTTGCCAGATTACATACAGAAATCTTAAAAAATCAGGAATTAAAAGACTTCTATCTTATGATGCCTGAGAAATTTAACAATAAGACCAATGGAATTACACAGCGTCGTTTCCTTCTTCATGGAAATCCGTTGCTGGCTGATTGGGTTACGAAGAAGATCGGTGATGAGTGGATCACAGATCTGTCTCATATTAATAATCTTGCCGTATATGCAGAGGATGAATTAAGCCGTAAGGAATTCATGAACATTAAGTATCAGAATAAGGTACGTCTTGCAGAGTATATCAAGAAACATAATGGAGTTGAGGTTAATCCACGTTCGATTTTTGATGTACAGGTTAAGAGACTGCATGAGTATAAGAGACAGTTATTAAATATTTTGCATGTAATGTATCTGTACAATGAGTTAAAGAAAAATCCGGATAAGGATTTCTACCCACGTACATTTATCTTTGGTGCTAAGGCGTCTGCAGGTTATCATGTCGCAAAACAGATCATTAAATTGATCAATAGTGTTGCGGATGTGGTAAATAATGATAAGAGTATTCATGATAAGATCAAAGTGGTATTTATCGAAAATTATCGTGTATCGAATGCAGAGATCATTTTCGCAGCTGCAGATGTATCTGAGCAGATTTCCACTGCCAGTAAAGAGGCATCAGGTACCGGTAATATGAAGTTTATGTTAAATGGTGCATTGACACTGGGAACTATGGATGGAGCGAACGTAGAGATTGTCGAGGAAGTTGGAGAGGAAAATGCATTTATCTTTGGTCTGTCCTCAGACGAGGTTATTGCATATGAGCACAACAATGAGTACAATCCAAGAGAAATCTACAACATGGATTCAGACATCCGTGCCGTGCTGACACAGTTAGTTGATGGTACGTATGCACCGGGTAATCCGGAAGAGTTCCGTGATATTTACAATTCTTTGCTCGATGGCAACGGCGGACGTCCGGATATGTACTTTATTTTGAAGGATTTCCGTTCCTATGCGGAGGCACAGCAGCGTGTAGAGGCAGCTTACAGAAATGAAGATGCATGGGCTAAGTCTGCGCTTCTCAATACAGCTAAGAGTGGTAAATTCTCTTCCGACCGTACGATTGAAGAGTATGCAACAGAGTTATGGCACTTGGAGAAAGTTACGGTAGAGTTACCGGAATAATCATATAATTAGAACGTAAGGTATTGCCAGAGGAAAAAGGATATTTCGTCTGGCAATACTCATATGAATATTAACTACATAAAGGAGGTTAGGACTATGAGCATGTTGGACAGACAGGTTAAAATACCGGCAAAAGCAAATCGAAAGATTGAGTTGAAGGCATATCCTGGTCACTTTGCAACCAATCACTCACACATCAACTATTACCTTGATATCACACCGATAAAGTGTCGCCACACGGAAGCGCAGCTGGTAGCGAAAGAATTTGTGCGGGAATATAAACATACGAAAGCGGTAGATACCATCGTGTGCATGGATGGCTGTGAAGTTATAGGAGCATATTTGGCAGAAGAGCTTACAGACGCAGGGATCATGTCCATGAATACACATGAATGTGTGAATATTGTTACTCCCGAGATCAATACGAGTGGACAGATCATATTTCGCGATAATGTTGAAGCTATGCTTACCAACAAGCATGTCGTACTACTGTTAGCAAGTGCGACTACCGGACAGACAGTTGAGCAGAGCATACAGGCAATTCGATATTATGGCGGTAATGTGCAGGGGGTATCGGCGATCTTTACAGCTGTAGATGAGGTTGAAGGTATTCCGGTTCATTCAATCTACCATGTAGATGATGTTGGCAGTTACAAGAATTATCTGCCAAGTGAATGCCCATACTGCAAAGAGAAACGTAAACTGGATGCTATCGTAAACAGTTATGGATATTCGAAAATTTAACACAATATAGCAGAGAAGTCACCCGATGCAGTGGATGGCTGCGGGCGACTACCACGGAATCTAAACCGGCACGTGATAGTGCCGGTTTTTTCTTTCAGTGATAGGAGAATGCTATATTTAAAAAGTACGGAGAAAGGATAGGAAAAAAGGATGCCTGTTACAGATTTTTTGGAAAGAAATGCAAAACTATATCCGAATGAAGTTGCGTTGGTGGAATTGAATCCGGATGAAAAAGATACAAGGAGAACGAGTTGGAAAGAGTATGAATTGATCCAGCCATCTCGTTTCGAACCGTATCGACGTGAAATTACTTGGGGGGTATTTAACGAAAAGGCAAACCGTTTTGCAAACCTGCTGCTTAGTCGAGGAATAAAAAAGGGCGATAAAGTAGCAATTCTGATGTATAATTGCTTGGAATGGCTGCCTATTTATTTTGGAGTGCTCAAATCAGGAGCAATAGCAGTGCCGTTTAACTTTCGCTATGATGCAGAGGAGATCTTATATTGTGCAGAGCTTGCCGAAGTGGATATAATCGTATTCGGGCCTGCGTTTATCGGACGGATCGAGGCAAATGCAGAAAAGCTGAGTAAAGGAAGACTATTGATCTATGTTGGGGACGGCTGTCCGGACTTTGCAGAGAGTTATCATGAACTTGTTGCGGATTGTTCCAGTAAAACACCTGATATCCCGCTGACAGAAGATGATTATGGAGCAATCTACTTTTCTTCGGGAACAACAGGTTTTCCAAAGGCGATCTTACACAAACATCAGAGCTTGACGCAGGCCGCTGAAATGGAACAAAAACATCATAGTACAGGCAGAGATGACGTATTTTTGTGTATTCCGCCATTATATCATACCGGAGCCAAGTTCCATTGGATGGGAAGTTTGGTTGCAGGCAGCAAGGCGGTGCTATTAAAAGGAACGAAGCCGGATACGATCTTATCTGCCGTTTCTAGCGAAAAGTGTACGATTGTCTGGCTGTTAGTACCATGGGCTCAGGATATCTTGGATGCGCTGGATCGTGGAGATCTGAAGCTGGAAGATTATGAGTTATCGCAGTGGCGCTTGATGCATATTGGTGCTCAGCCGGTGCCACCTTCCTTGATCAAACGTTGGAAAGAATATTTTCCGAATCATGCATATGATACCAATTACGGTTTGTCCGAGTCGACAGGACCGGGTTGTGTGCATCTTGGTGTTGAAAATATACATAAAGTCGGTGCAATCGGTGTGCCGGGATATCGATGGCAGTGCAAAATTGTTGATGAGCAGGGCGTAGAAGTGAAGCAGGGAGAAGTCGGAGAACTATGTGTAAAGGGTCCGGGTGTCATGACCTGTTATTATCACAATGAGAAAGCAACTGCAGAAACCTTAAAAGATGGCTGGTTGTATACCGGAGACATGGCAATGCAGGATGAGGATGGTTTTTATTTCTTAGTTGACCGTAAAAAAGATGTTATCGTTAGTGGCGGTGAGAATATTTATCCGGTACAGATTGAGGATTTCATGCGCAGACACGATAAGATCAAGGATGTAGCGGTGATCGGTCTTCCGGATCGTCGATTAGGGGAGAAGACTGCAGCGATCATTGAAGTAAAGGATGGTATGAGCTGCACAGAGGAGGAAATCGAAGAATTCTGTATGGAATTGCCGCGATATAAGCGACCAAAGGAAATTATCTTTAGTGAGATCCCGCGAAATGCAACCGGGAAGATTGAAAAACCAAAACTACGTAAAATGTATGGTGCAGATCGCCTGGTAGCGCAGGAAAATCAAGCATAAAATAACCAGCATACGCTGTAACAATGCTTAGGAAACTAAGCATAAACAAATAGCATACGTCGTTATAATGTTTAGAAAACTACCAAATACAAACACGCATAAAAGCAAGGGCATATCACAGTTGATATGCCCTATTACTTATATTTTCACAATATTTTTATAAAATGCAGCTAGCAACTATAACTGCAATAATTTCTTTGCATTATCTCCAAGAATTTTTGCTATGCTTTCTTCTGGAATATTGCAATTTTTTATAGCATTGATAGAGTCTAGCTGATCGCTCCAAGGACTATCGCTGCCCATGACAATGCGGTCAGCACCATGTTTTTGGATCATTACCGTGAACAGATCCATGGACAATGGCGCGCCCTCGCGGGGTGCTGAAGTTGTTGAAAAAGCAGTATCTAAATATACATCTCGTCCAATGATGCGATCCATAACCTGATCCCAACATCCCCAGCCGCCCATATGTGCCAGAACCATGCGGGACGGTTTGATTTCGTCTAGCATATTGCATATGTGTACAGGAAGGGATTGTTCTTCTCCCGGAAAACCAATGTCGTATCCGGCATGTGTAATGGTGACCAAACCGTATTCTTCCGCACAGTCAATGATGCGCAAAAATCGGATATCATCAATCGCCACACCTTGATACACCGGATGGATCTTGATCCCCTTACAGCCATGGCCTGCAAGAAATTGAATGATTTCCCGGTAATTGTCATTATCCGGATGAATGCCGCCGAACGATAACAGTCCGGTTTCCTTGGTGTGTTCGTTGGTTTCCACTGCGACACGATTCACCGTTTCGAATTGATGCGGATTCGTAACCACAGGAAGAATAATAGACAGATCAACACCGCTTTTATCCATGGATGCACGGAGTGACGCCTCAACACCACTTACGTGCGCACGCATCTTTGCTTTTTGTTCCAGACTTGCAATAGCCCGACTGGCGATTTTTTCTGGAAATATATGTGTATGAAAATCAATAATCATAACAATCCTTCTTTCTGTCATATAATAACTGCTATTGAGAGCATTTTCCATAACCATTAATTTCATGGTAAATCAATAAGTATCTAGTTGCCAGTATAGCATTTCCCATAACCATTAATTTTATGGTAAATCAATAAGTATCTGGTTGCCAGTATAGCATTTCCCGTAGCCGTCAACTTTATTATTCATCCATTAATATCCCACTGCCATTATTTACCTAACGCAGTTTTTTGGGATACTGTATTCTCCTTGTCATAACAAGCAAACGTACTGTCTACCATTGCTTTATCCGGTTTCGGAGTAAACAGACTGACAACCGGCACGATCACAAGTCCGGCCAACATCGCGATAGCACCACAGTTGATCGGTGACTGCATAATTACAGGGAAAGATTCTCTGCAGAAAATATTAGCGATCATCAATACGGAGCTAAAAATAAAGCAGACAAAACAGGACGCTTTGGTGACCCATTTTACGTACAGAGAGTACATAAATGGTGCTAAGAAAGAACCGGCAAGAGCACCCCAAGACACGCCCATCAACTGCGCAATGAATGTTACGGAGCTCTTATACTGGATCAAAGCTAAGACTGAAGATATTGCGATAAATACCACGATCAAAACGCGGATCAGTAATACCTGTTTCTTTTCACTCATGTTTTTCACAAAATTATCTTTGATAAAATCAATCGTCAACGTAGAGCTGGACGCAATAACGAGCGAAGATAATGTTGACATCGAAGCAGACAACACTAAGATCACGACTAAGGCGATCAGCACGGATGGCAGCCCGGATAACATGGTTGGGATAATAGAGTCAAAGCCATTTGCCTCCACGTCGATCTGATCCGAGAACAGACGGCCAAATCCACCGAGAAAATAACTTCCACCGGCGACGATCATGGCAAAGATTGTTGAAATAATAGTGCCTGTCTTGATCGAGGACTCATCTTTGATGGCATAAAATTTTTGTACCATCTGTGGCAGCCCCCAGGTACCGAGCGATGTCAAAATAACCACAAACAAAAGACCAAGTGGATCAGGACCAAAGAAAGAGGCGAAAATGCCGGGTGCTTTGGAAACTTCCGGATCGCTTATCTGAGCCAGACCATTCAAGGAAGCCATAAATCCGCCCTTGCTCATCAATACCGCAGCGATGACCGCAACAATGCCGACCAACATTATGATACCCTGAATGAAATCATTGATCGCCGTTGCCATATATCCGCCTGCAATAACATAAATTGCGGTAAGTACAGCCATAATGATGATACATACGGAATAGTCAATATCAAAAGCCATACCAAACAAACGTGATAATCCATTATAAAGAGATGCTGTATAAGGGATCAGGAAGATAAAAATAATGACGGAAGCAGCGACCTTTAGGGCGCGGCTGTTAAAACGTTCTCCAAAAAACTGTGGCATTGTTGCCGAGTCTAAGTGCTGTGTCATTATTCGTGTGCGTCGACCTAGGACAACCCATGCTAACAGCGAGCCGATCAGCGCATTTCCAATACCGGCCCAAGTCGCTGCAATACCATATTTCCAACCAAATTGTCCGGCATAGCCGACAAAGACAACGGCAGAAAAATATGAGGTTCCATAGGCAAAAGCAGTCAGCCAGGGACCAACTGAGCGACCACCTAATACAAAACCATTGACATCAGTAGTGTGTTTCCTGCAATACAGCCCGATACCGATCAGGACTGCAAAGTAAAGGATTAAAATTGCTAATTTCATATTTCTTCTCCATTTCTTTAGAATAGTTTATCTGCTGCGTATACCAACTCATGTTTATAAAAACATATATGTCAAAACAGCAACTTCATCATACCATAGGTTGCGAAGCACGCACAATGATTATATCGTTTAATTTTAGGATCGTATCATGTTGTGGCAGAATGGAAAGATCATTGCGCAGGAACAAATGAAAATTGCGTAAGGAAATAGCAAATCTTATCCGATATATTAAATAGCCGAAATATTACATAATGCGATTGGACATTGTGATGCCGTGCAAGATGTGAGACGTTGGCGCAGATGACTCAGAGTGACATACAGTAAATGGAGGTAATGTATGAATCAGGTAGTGACAAATAGTGGTGCAGCAGCACAGTATTATGATGTGGCAAAGACAATGCAGAATAAGAAAGCAGCAAAGGCAGAGAATAATGCAGCCCCTGCAAAAAAAAGCAGCAGTACAGCGGCAGATAAGACGAATACATATGATAATCTTTCGACTAAAGCGAAAGCGTTGTTAGACGAGCTGAAAGATAAATATACCAATATGGATTTTTTTGTGGCAGATTTTAGCAGTGATGAGGAAGCACAGTCGATCATGTCTGCAGGAACTAAAGATTTTTCGGCGTTGTTTACCGGCGATGAACTGGAAAAGATGGCAAACGATGAGAGCTACAAGCAGGAAAGGCTCGACATGATCAATGATGCACTTGAGAAATTCAAGCAGCTTAAAGAACAGCTTGCCAACAAAGAGACAGAAGATGGTCAGAACGGCGCATCTTATGACGATATTGTGAAAGTAGGCATTGCTTTTCATGATGATGGTACAGTGTCATACTTTGCGGAACTGGAGAAGTCTACAGCAAAGCAGAAAGAGCGCATAGAAGATGCAAA
The DNA here is from genome assembly GCF_003478335.1 of Clostridium sp. AM49-4BH. Taxonomy (GTDB): domain Bacteria; phylum Bacillota; class Clostridia; order Lachnospirales; family Lachnospiraceae; genus Butyribacter. The sequence goes on along the minus strand of NZ_QUFB01000011.1, from coordinate 4,937 downwards.
GGATGCCAAAGCAGAAGAGAAGAAGAAAGCCGCCAAAAAGGAAAAAGCTGCCGATCAGAAAGAGACCGTGAAGAAAAAGACAAAAGTACAGGCATCATCCTACGAGGAGCTATTAGATAAATTACAGAAGGTTGACTGGAATACGGTGAAAGAAGAGGCCACCCGGTCTGTTGGACAGAAATTTGATCTTTCCGTATAGGAGCAAATTGTCCTGAAAATGGGACATAAATAGGAGAGAATTATCCTGAAAATGGGACATAATAATAAAGGAAACTAGAACGATGACCTTGAATCAATTAAAGTATATTGTGGAATTGTCCAAAGACAGCTCGATCAATGAAGCTGCCAAAAAACTGTTCATTTCGCAGCCGAGCCTGACTGCATCTTTGAAGTCGTTAGAACAGGAAGTTGGATTCGAAATTTTCTCACGAACAAAGAGCGGCATATCTCTTACCGTCAAGGGACGTGAGTTTTTGGGCTATGCAAAGTCAGTGATCGAGCAATATGACATTTTGGATGCTAAATATATATCGCACAAAAATATCAAGCGTACTTTTCATGTCTCTATGCAGCATTACACGTTTGCGGTGAATGCGTTTGTATCAGTGATCGATCAGTATGGCATGGAAGAGTATGAGTTTGAGATCCATGAGACGAAGACGCATGAAGTCATTGAAAACGTCAAAAATCAGATCAGTGAAATAGGTGTGCTCTATTTGAATGCTTATAATCAGGCAGTGTTGCAGAAGATTTTTCGGGAGTCCGGGCTGGTATTTACACCATTGTTTGAATGTGGGATTTATGCCTACATGAGTAAAAACAATCCGCTTGCGGGCAAGTCAAGCGTCACTATGGAAGGGCTGAATGATTATCCGTGTCTTGCCTTTGCACAAGGAGAAAGTAATTCGTTTTATTATGCGGAAGAAGTACTGAGCACCTATGCTTATAAGCAGTTGGTGCGTGCTAATGATAGAGCGACCATGCTTAATCTGATGGTTGGAATCAATGGTTATACATTATGTTCCGGTATTATTTGTGAGGAACTGAACGGTTCTGCGTTTTGTGCAGTTAAATTGGAGACAGACGAGAAAATGACCATTGGCTATATCGCGCGCAAAGCGTCAGTTATGAGTGAAATGGGTAATAAATTCCTTGAAGAGTTAAGCAAATACAAGGATAAGGTATTGGCGTAAATATAATAAAGGCGAGTAAGTATAACAAGTACCGCATAAGTGTAATAATGCCGCATAAGCATAACAGTACTGCGTAAATATAATAATGCTGCGTAAGTATAACAGTATCGCATAAATATAATAATGCTGCGTAAGTATAACGAGTACCGCGTAAGTATAACAGTATCGCATAAATATAATAATGTTGCGTAAATATAACGTGTTATAGAAAAAAACTATAACACGTTATATTTTTTGGAGATTATACAAAGATCGAAAAGAGTAGTATGATTCGAATATAGATAATTCCTATAGAGATAGTAGGAGAAAGGAGCAGCGCTTATGAGTAAAAGAAACTGGATCAAGGCATTTGCACCGTTAGATCGGCAGAGACTTCTCCAGACGGCAGCAGAATCGGTCAATTGGATCGAACAATATGGCCATGTAGATGGTGATGTGGAGAGCTGGGATGTCATGCCGGGCAAACAAGTGGAAAAGGATGCCTTACTTTTAGATGATGCGAGTCTGTATGCGGGCGCAGCAGGAATTGCATTATTATATTTGAAATATTATGTCGCGACAGAGCAAGAGAAATACTTACGCAAGGCGGAGGCAGGTATCCGTTATGTGATCCGTAAATATCGTGGCAAAGAGGATTTTGCGACGGAAGTACCATTTTTGCAGGGGGCCTACATCGGTTATTTGAATGGTCCGGCGGGAGGTGCCTATGTTGCAAAGGAACTCTATAAAATTACAGGAGAGGAACGTTATAAGCAGTTTGCGCTGACAGTTGCCGATGATGCGATCGAGGCAGCAAAAGACGAGCAGGGAGCACTTACTTGGTATGGGTTTTACGGCATATTAGGCGAAGGTGGTTTGATCCTATTTCTGCTCGACGTTTATAATACGTTCGGCGGTGATAAATATCTGGATGCCGCGGCAAAAGCAGCGAAATATATTGCAGACCGCAAGGAAGATGCGCCGCAGGGTGGATACCGCTGGTACGTAATGGATACAGAGACTTTTCCGACAATTGGCAAAGCGGGTGGCTATTTCCCGGGATTTGAATATGGTGCTGCAGGCTGTGGTTATATTTTGGCAAGCGTATATGAGCAGACGCATCAGGAAGAATATTTAGACATTGCAAAGAAAGCGGCACAGTATATTCAAAATATTGCAGACTACTCCGAAGATGGCGAGGCAGCTTTGGTTAAGTATAACGATACGTATCTGACAGACCTGTATTATCTGGGAGTATGTCAGGGACCGATCGGCACCTCAAGATTGTTTTACAAACTGTATCGGATTACCGGAGACGAATCGTATAAAGATTTTGTCATTAAGTTGACTAATGGTCTGTTGGCAGCCGGTGCGCCAACGAAACATTCGGACGGTTATTGGAGAACGAATTGCTATTGCTGTGGTGCAGCGGGAATGTTAGAACATTTTCTGCATGTACATAAGCTGACAGGTAATTCGGTATATCTGGATGCGGCCTATGAGGCGGCTGAGGCGATCATTGGTGAATCGACCTATCAGCACAAAGTGCGCAATTGGTATACGTCTTGGAACCGGCATGAACCGGACCGATCAGAGGCGTATGTGGGACTGTATCACGGAAGTGGCGGCTGCGCGGCATCGTTGTTGGCGTTGGCGCAGTACATAGAAGATAAGACATATTTACCGGGATACCTAGAAGATCCTTATCAAGATCTGTATGTATCGTAAATTGCAAAAAAGAAAGGAACGAGAATAGTTATGGCAAAGATTGTAAAAAATATTGAAGAATTAGTAGGACGCACACCGTTATTTGAGTTTGAAAAGTTTGAGGAAAAACACGATATCAAAGCACATTTGCTGGGAAAATTGGAGTATTTTAATCCATCGGGTTCCATCAAGGACCGCGCCGCTCTTAACATGATCAAAAAGGCAGAGGAAGATGGTATTCTTCACCCGGGAGATACGATCGTAGAAAACACCTCTGGAAATACCGGAATTGGGTTGGCTGCATTTTCTGCAAGCCGTGGTTACAAGCTGACGGTATTTTTGGAGCCGGGCCAGTCCGAAGAACGCCAAAAGATGCTGCGTGCATATGGCGCTGACTTAAAGAGCATGTTTGATGTGCCGGGCGTGCCGGAAGCCTTTGCGAACGGAACATTCACAACAGGATTTTATCAGGAAGCGATCCAGAAATATTGCGATGCTCAGCCAACGCATCATTATTTCATTAACCAGTTGGCCAATGAGGCCAATCCGGGAGTTCATTATGCGACAACCGGACCGGAGATCTGGGAAGATACAGATGGCAAAGTAGATATTTTAGTAGCAACCAGTGGAACTGCAGGAACAATTACCGGACTTACTAAATATTTCCGTGAAAAAAATCCGGATGTTAAAATTGTTGCCGTACAGGCAGATCCGACCTCAAGACCTGGTGGTTCCGAAGATCCGCAGACCATTGACGGCATTGCGCCATTTGGCGATCCGGGTTTCCCGGATGCTGCAAAGGCACCATTTATTGTCGGATTTGATTACGATGAATATATTGATGTCAAAGGCGAAGATGCGTATGCTCTTGGCCGCGAAATTGCACAGACGGATGGTGTGTTTTTGGGACAGTCTGCCGGTGCAGCACTGCACGCAGCAACTATTGTTGCCCAAAGACCGGAAAATGCCGGCAAAAATATTGTTGTTATTTTGGCAGATAACGGAATGAAATATTTAAGCACCAATATGTATCCACTTGATAAAAAAGTACAGTAATCAGCAGGTGAGATCTCGGTTGTATAATTTTTCCGGATTTCCACATACTAACTCCAAAGTGAATATGCAGCAAAAATGACAATTTGTTATTGCTAAAATATGGAATTGGAGGAAACATTGGTGAAAGCAACAGGAATAATCAGAAAAATTGACGATCTGGGACGAGTCGTAATACCGAAGGAAATTCGTCGTACTTTGCGTATCCGTGAAGGAGACCCGTTAGAAATTTATACAGACAGAGAAGGCGAAGTGATATTAAAGAAATATTCCATGATGGAGGATATGGGAATATTAGCACAGCAGTATGCAGATGCATTAGCGCAGACAACGGGACATCAAGTTGCGGTGACGGACCGGGAGCATATCATAGCTGCATCATCAGGCACGAAAAAATTGCTGTTAGATAAAGCAGTCAGCAGGGATTTGGAGCGTATGATCGACAGAAGAGAGAGTGTGGTCGCCTCCGGAGCAGGCAAAGAGTATCGAAAAGTGTGTGATGAGCCTGAGAACTTTGCATGGGAAGTGATCTGTCCAATCATATCAGAAGGAGATGCGATAGGGGCCGTTGTAATATTTACACGCAGCAAAGAGGTGTCTTTGGGAGATACGGAGCACAAATTAGCTCGCGTGGCAGCAGGTTTTTTGGGAAGACAATTAGAACAGTAATTCAAACTTCGCACATCCGAAGCTGCCATCTGGTCACTTATTGCTTATTATGTCGATAGTTTAATTATATTTTGCAGCCACCATATTGTGGGTTCTGCCATGAAGAAACTATAGCAATTGCCTTGCCGCAATTAGTTTTCACAGTGATTTCTAGATTTTGTTGTCTCTGATTTATGATTTACATGCCTTACGGAAACTCGAAGTCCCGGAAGCAAGGTATTCATCATTTTTGAAAGGGACTTTGCGCTCGTCGTTACTTATGTCTCGTATTTCAGAGACATTAAGTAACGTGACGTAGCGCATCGTAGCGAAAGCGTCCCGTCCAAAAATGGATGA
>NZ_QUFB01000109.1 GCF_003478335.1 Clostridium sp. AM49-4BH | reverse complement strand
TATAATGACTGGTTTAAAATATAGAAGGAAAATAATCGTTGTTCCAAGATTATCAAAATATGGTGAACATATTGATGATCATCAAACGCAAATTGCACAGTCTTTCTCATTATGAAGAATACATAAAAAACTGTGATATATTGGTATCTCATAGTGGGGTTGGAACTATAATGACTGGTTTAAAATATAGAAGGAAAATAATCGTTGTTCCAAGATTATCAAAATATGGTGAACATATTGATGATCATCAAACGCAAATTGCACAGTCTTTCTCAAAATTAAATTATGTTTTGATGTATTCAGATGAGGATAATAATATGGAACAACTTATAGTTGATGCTTTCTCAAAATTAAATTATGTTTTGATGTATTCAGATGAGGATAATAATATGGAACAACTTATAGTTGATGCAACAACAAAACATTTTTCAAATTATAGTTCGTGTAGAAATCAAGTTATAGATACAATAAGGCAATATATAGACTGCTGACAACTATTTGGTATTGTATATAACTATATGATTATCGGGTAAAAAAGAGGTAACGAATGAAAGTGTTGATTGTAAGTGTAGGGAAAATGGCTGGTGGAATAGAGAATTATACAATAAGTTTGGGAAAAGCTTTAAGGAGAATGAATTATGAAGTTTATTATGCGGTTCGTAAAAATAGTTGGTTGAATTCTCAATTAGACAGTAACAATAAAATATGTCTTGAATTGGGTATACATCTAATTCAAGACATAATTAAATTAAAGCTATATGTTAAGAAGAATAAAATAAATCTATTACATATTAACAGTAATAATGGATTATTAGTGAGTGTGGCAATAGCTTCAAACAGATATACAAAAAAATTAGCGGTTATTCATGGTGATGTCAAGGTTGACCAAATGAAAAAGGGAAAATTTATAGTGGCGATGTATTCTCTTCTTGAAACCTTTTTAATTAATCACTCTTGTAACAAATGCATTGCGGTATCAGAATCAATGAAAAACATTCTCTGTAATCGTGGTGTAAAAGAAGATAAGATAAAAATAATACACAATGCAATCGAACCATACCAATATGATTCTCTGCCAGATTATGAATCTGAAGTATTGCAAATGTGTAATGTGGGTAATTTGTTACCGATAAAGAATCAGATGACCATTTTAAGAGCACTATCTATTATTAATGATAAAAAAATGAATGTAAAAATACATTGTGATATATTTGGAGAGGGATATGAAAGAAGAGTCTTGGAGAAGTATATCATGGAAAAAAAAATAGATGTTCAACTAAAGGGATATGATAAAGATGTAAGAAGTACATTGAATAGATATAGTTTGTATATACATCCTTCTAAATATGAATCGTTTGGAATATCTATTTTGGAGGCGATGAATGCAGGTTGCTGTGTATTGGCAAATTCTGTTGGTGGAATTAAAGAAATTATTGATAATAAGACAGGATATTTAATAGATTGCTCTGATCCTGATGTATTGGCAGCACAAATTATATATTGTTATAATAATAGAGATGAAATAAGGGAAAAAGCGATTTGTGGCAAACAAAAATGCGCAACAGAATTTTTTGATTCTGTTATGGCACGTAATGTTGCATCTTTATACAGAGAGATGCTAGGAGATATATAATGGTATTTAAGGTTAAAATAAAAAAAAATTTACTTGCGGGCACAAAAATTAATAAATATTCTTTTTTAATGGTATTGTTATATATTATGCCTTTTGTTGACTCTGTTAGTGGAGCATTTCATGATGAACTGCCAATTGGACAGATATATCGACTCGTTTTATTTTTTTACATGTTAACTTTACTTATGACTGTGTCGAAAAGAACATTTATAAATGTTCTTTTTCCGTTTATGGTATTTTTGTTAATTCAAAGTATTGTTAGCAGTAATTATATTAAAGATTCACTGCAAGGTGTAATTAAACTTTTTACACCCATTATACTTGTTTCTTTAATTCAAACTCTTCAAAAGGAAAAGAAATATAAATTAGATATATTTAATCTAATGGATTTTTGGAGCATAGCGTATCCAGTGTTAATATTAGTGCCTGGACTAATGGGAATTGGAATTTCAGCATATGAAGGAGAAATTGGATGGAAAGGTTTCTTCTATGCTGTTAATGAAATATCATTCATTTTATCTAGTTTAGTTGCGTATATGTTTTGGAGACTAAATTTTAAATCTAATATGTATTCACTTTTTGTTTTGGCTTTTAATTGCCTTTGTGTGGCTTTAATGGGAACAAAGATGGGATACGACAACTGTTTTGTTTTTTTAATATTATTTATTTTGCATTTATGCGTAATGAAAATCAAAGCAAAGCTTAAAAATTTTA
>NZ_QUFB01000108.1 GCF_003478335.1 Clostridium sp. AM49-4BH | reverse complement strand
TCGTCGTTACTTATGTCTCGTATTTCAGAGACATTAAGTAACGTGACGTAGCGCATCGTAGCGAAAGCGTCCCGTCCAAAAATGGATGATACCTTGCTAAACCGGGACATCTCAAACACTCCTTCAGGCATGTATTCATCAGAGACTTAACAAAATAAGAAATCACGTAAAAACTCTGCGTTCTGCGGCAATTGTCTTAGTTTCTTGATGGCAGAATAATTTACATTATTGGCTGCAAAATAGCTATTATTTTACTTACATAATAAGCAATATGTGACAACATGGTAATTATTGCTGTGCGATGTTTGAGTAATGAATAAGAAATTTAATTTAAATAAGAGATATCTGCGGAACCATCTTCATGAATTGTGATCTGACGGATCACAGAACACACGAGGGCACGGTTTAGCGAGCTTTCAGCGGGCAGAGGAATGCCATGTGCTTCAAGGTCGTTTCGTACAGCATTAGTAAGAGCAGTTTCACATACCGAATGTGAAGTACATCCCCGCAGACCAAGCCGGTTATAGGTACCGCATCGAAAACGAACGGTACCGTTGCGGCATATACGGACCATGCTCCCACCACAGTCTGCACAGTGAAGCAACCCGGCAAAAAGATGTACGTATCGTTTCTGTGGTTGTCTTGGAGCGTGTGACAGCAGAGTGTTCACCCGGTCGAACAGTTCCGAAGACACGATTGCCGGGTGCGTTGCCTCTACCGTGATCCATTGTTCCGGAGGCAGGGGGAGTGCCTTTTTACTGCAGACTTGACGAAAAGAACGGTTTTGTACCATATTCCCGGTGTAGACCGGGTTGCGGAGAATGTTGCGCACGCTACTGTATGTCCAGCCATTTCCGGGGCATACGTTGGCATTGTGATAGGCCATTTCGTGCATTTGTTTGTAAAGAGAGGGACAGGGAATCTGCTCCTCATTTAATCGTTTCGCAATTTGTGATGCACCTATGCCGGACAGGTATTCGCAGAAGATTCGGCGGACGATCGCAGCGGCCGGTTCATCGATCAGCAATTTGTTATGATTGGATGGGGACTTGCGGTAGCCATACGCGGCAAACGCACCAATAAATTGTCCGGCGCACTGCTTAGCGCGAAATGTCGAGCGTACCTTTGCGCTGATGTCCCGTGGATAAAATCCATTAAACATATTTTTGAGATCGATCATCATATCTTTACTCGTATCAATGTCAAAAAAATCTTTATCTACAGCATCATCGATAGCAATAAAACGCACTTTATGCCCCGGAAAATATTCATGGACATAATGACTTGTTTTAACATTATTTCTTCCCAATCGCGACAGATCTTTCACCAAAACACCGCATATATGACCGGCTTCAATGTCTTGCAGCAGACGCAGAAATGCCGGGCGGTCGTAGTTGGTCCCAGTGTAACCGTCGTCAATATACCAGCTATACGGTGTCAGTTCCGGGTGCGTCTTAGCATACTCGGAAAGCTTCAATTTTTGGTGCACGACACTTAAACTTTCTGCGCGGTCACCGTCCTCGCGGCTCAGTCTTATGTAAAACGCCCAACGGTTCTTTCTCATAAGGATCCTCATTTCCGAAAGCTCTTTAGGAGCTTGTTAGTGATTAGTATTACTATATGACAGGCGGCTGCAGCAAATACATAAATAGTAAATAGATTAAAATGGCATTTTAAGTTTATAGTTGTAAAGAAGATGGTTTTGCTATAAAATAATGATAAGGGGGGAGAATATATGAATTTTGAATGGGATGATGAAAAAAATAAAATCAATTTTGCCAAACACGGTATTGACTTTGAAACTGCCATGTTAGTATTTAATGATCTTCAAAGAATTGAGATTTACGATATGGAGCATAGTAAGGAAGAAGATAGGTATAATACAATTGGTATGGTTAATGATGTGATTTTTGTTGTGTATACCGAACGAAAGGAGAATATTCGGTTGATATCAGCGAGAATAGCAACTAAAACAGAAAGGAGTATTTATTATGATCAAGACAGCTACTTTAACTAGAGATCAAAAACCAACTGCGGAACAGATTAAGCAGATACAAGAAGCAGCCAAAAGAGAAATAGTATATGATGATGATTCACCGGAACTTACTCCTGCAATGGAGAAGGCATTTCGACTGGCGGCAAAGAACAGAAACACACATAAGAATACAGCAATTTCATAAAGAAATAAACTTCAATTATGTAAAACGTCAATTCACTGGAATGAGTGGATTGGCGTTTTTGTGTTAATAACTAAAACTTCCCATACCGGAAGCTACTGCAAGAACCACATATTGCTTATTATGTCAAAGCATGCTAAGTGTTTTGCAGCCACAATATAGCGGCTTCTGCCGACAGA
>NZ_QUFB01000107.1 GCF_003478335.1 Clostridium sp. AM49-4BH | reverse complement strand
GTTATGCCTCCTGCCAGATTAAGTATAACTTTATCTGTTTACAAAACAATATCTATTGCAGAAAGTGACCTTTTTTTGCAGAAAATGACAAAAAAAGTGATTTGCTTGCTACAAATCACTTTTTTAAGGTTCATCTTAGATTAGATGTAAGTGCTCTTGTATTGGGATTAATATAACTTGATATTGATTGCATCATCTCAACCTCCAATTATTTTCATTCCTCTGTCATTCGGAATCTATTCACTCTCCATAACGGTCCAAGTGATCTATTACTTTTATGACCATCTATACCAAGTTCCGCTATTCAAAAGCTGTGACATACTTTCTTCATATCTTTTCACTGCTTTCTGCTGAATGGAACTAGGCACCACATAATCGTTACCAACTTCACGTATTTTCCCATTTACCAGTTCGCAATGTGTCCCGTTTATCACAAATTCTCTGCTTGTATCCACTCCCTGTGACGCAAGAAAATCTAAAATATAATCGGTGTATGTATCTGTCATACTTGAAAAATACTGCTGATCCGCAAAATGTATCAGGGAGTTCAGACCACCTATCATCATATTGCATCTTTCATCATCTGCCTTGCTTCCGTTTCCATAGCCCTCGCCCCAGACAAAATCTTCCTGTACCGTCATGCTGTATCCATTTCCAAGATTAAATCTGCTTCCAACCCCAATCGTGATACTGTTTGTACTGGGATCATATGGTTTGTACCCTCTGGTTTTAAATGGCTGCTGTACGGTTCCAAAGGTTTGAATCTCGGATGGGAGATATGACATACCCGTAATTGCCGTAAACGCTTTCTGCCCATTCACATAAAAGGAAGTATGGGTTGCACTGTCTATATCCGCTGTAATCTCGACTTTCTCATCATTGGCAAAAGGATTCTGTCCGGTCATTCCGGTTCCATATGCAAACAGCATTCTTGTAAACTGATATCTTGTATGCTCATCAAAATGATTCAGTGTCTCTGTATCTTCTCCCTTTACATCTCCATTGCAAAAATCAACAAATTCATTTTTGCTGCCATCTTTTGTAGATAATTTACCTGTCTTTGTGTTATAAATGAAATTATAGGAACTTCCAACTTTCGTTATACTCATAAAATTGTTCTCCTTTCTGCATAGGAGTCAGTAATATGCTCTGACTCCTACATGAAATACTTTTTATAAATCTAATTCATTACCCGGATATGGCTCCATAATACACTTAAACTTTCCATTAATTCTTCCCGACCAATGCACTCCACTATGCGTATTTTGTGAACATTTTGCTCCAAATGTCCATAATTGACCTATTGAAGCATTGGTTATGCTCTTAATTGCATTGTCACCTGGTGTATTGTAATATGTTCTTCCTCCTGCACTCATATATTTACTCAGGTGTGAACATGTTCCTTTTGAGAAGGAATCAGATAAATTAATATTTATTATTGCTGTTGTAGATGGAAACGCATTTCTCAAATCACATGTATAAGTTTGATACGCAGTTCCAAAAAGATTTACCCCTCCATATGTTGGCATATCTACAATATCAAAAGTTTGTATAGCAGGACCAACATAGAAGAAATAATACATGGAATCTACCCAATCATTTCCACTACAAATCCTTATGTAAAATTTACCGGTATCTTTTGCAGTAAAATAAAAGTATTTTTCAGCAGCTCCTTTATAAACACTATTATATTCAGGATTTGTTGAATAAAAATATGAGGAATCTAAATCTTCACCCAAATAATATAATTCTATATACCAATCTCTGCGTCCAACATTTCGTAAATCTACAAAATATGTTTCACCCGCAGTTAATGAAGTGTAAAACCAATCTTCATCTGTTTCTGAATGAAGCCCTGCCGCTTTCATTCCTAAACGATATAAATCATTATTGCTGGTTACTTGAGTCGTTAATGTTTCAACCTTGCTATATGAAAATGCTGTAGTAGGTGAATCATTTTCTTCATAATCATCTGGAGTTGTTCCATATGTTTGGATTTCATCATCAGACAAGACATCATATTGTTCCTCGGATAAACTTATAGGAGACATTTCTTCTAACTTAACTGACTCCAAAGACTCAGTAACTACTTCTGGGTTATTCTCAATTACAGCATCTTCAGTCGTTGTTATTTCTGCCGCCATTACAGGTGTGCAAAACAGCATACTGCATACCATAGCCAAACTTAATAATCTTATTTTTTTCATTCGTTTCTCCTTTGACATCATTTAAAATCTTGAATTTCCTATTGTATTAGGAATCTAATAAATAGATTCACTAACTATCTCTTATTTTTTTCTTTCCGGCTAATCGGACGTTTCGGCTGATGCCATATTCCTAAACACGCAGGTGGAAATCCATCTATCCCATATACAGCTTCTTTTCTCATGACACGTTCTACAACCTTCAACACTTTCTT
>NZ_QUFB01000106.1 GCF_003478335.1 Clostridium sp. AM49-4BH | reverse complement strand
ATTAATTCATCTATTGCATCTATGAAGTATGACCACAAATGATTAATCAAATCATATTGTTTTAATCCCATAATCTCTTGAGTATAATATTTTATTACAATTGCTCCTTCTAAATAACAAACATCACCACAAATGATTAATCAAATCATATTGTTTTAATCCCATAATCTCTTGAGTATAATATTTTATTACAATTGCTCCTTCTAAATAACAAACATCAGTAATAAATTCTATGTCAGTATCAGGTTCAATTTTAATAAAACAATTCCTATGTTTAATATACGTTTCTACTGTTACCATTTTTGTATCCTCTCTCTCTATTGGGTATTGTCAAGCCATTACCTAGTTTTATTGTTCTAAACCTTGATTTTATGGGGTTTTGCAATAAAAAGAACAATGTCCCCCTTTTTGATGTATAATGTAATCTCCACAAAAACAAAACACGAAAGGATTTCATTGCTCATGGACATTATACTTTATTTACTTCAATACATCAATTACCAACGTAAAATTATTGGTCAATTATTAAACTTTATCTGCAATACATACCTCTCAAACAGTGGTCCTTTGACGACTCACATTCCCCAAAATACCAGAAATATAAGATCGACCAGCTTCCACGCATCATTTCTTTTCAACAGGAATGGAACTGGAAAGATCTTATCCCATACTATCAGAAACGCTACCACAAAACGCTTCGCCCGGTATTCCGACGGGTTGCCTGCGATATCCCTTCCTCCTGCCGCTGCCCGGCTTGCGATGCTCCTGTAGATTATCTGATGTGGAATGACGGGAAAAAGAAATCTCAAGTCTTATGCAAAGTCTGTCAGTCCCGTTTTTCGCCCACTAAAGATAACCGTTTTTCAAAAAATCATCGGTTAAACTGCCCTCATTGCTGTCACAGTCTTGTTTCCATCAAAAGCAGAAAGCATTTCATCATCCATAAATGTGTAAACCCTAAATGCTCTTACTATCTCTATAATCTCAAAAAAATAGAGAAAAATCATCTTGATGAGGAACATGGAAAAATCAGATATAAACTCCATTACATCTACCGTGAATTTGCGATAGATTTCTTTAAGATGGATCTGTCTTTCCTTCTCCAAAATGCATCATCATTACGGTTTACTAAATTTGACTCACATGTCATGTCGCTCTGTCTGACATATCGTGTCAATCTTGGACTGTCTCTCCGTAAAACTTCTCAGGCACTTAAGGACATCCACAACATTTCAATATCTCATCAGAGTGTTGCCAACTACTGCACGACTGCAGCTCTGTGCGTAAAACCCTTATATCGCCTGCCATCCAGAAAGGAAAACGAGTTTAAGACAAAATGGTTGTGAATATGGTTTGCCTTATCAAGATGCGTAGCATCAACACCTGAAACCGTTCGCCCCAAAGTTCCTCCGCCAACCGCACACCGATTTCATGGGCCATATCCGGTGTCACTTCTCCTTCTGCAAAAGACTGGTATCCATGAAAAACAACGATCCCGTCCTCTTTCCCATAACGTTTTTTGACCGCCATCATTTCATTTCTTGCAGTCAGTGTGGAACAGTTAAGCGCTGACACATAATATTGCATTTCGGTTTTATTAGAATCGACCGCATACTCAATGACATCCGTCAGTCCCTGTGCCTGTGTTTCTGTCATATCAGCTTTCTGATAAAAAGCTGGATTCTCTGTTTTCGCAGGGTTTTCAATATAGATAACCACTTTCCCCAGCCACCCTTTCACATCCCATATCTTTGTTGTTGCCATCGGACACCTCACTTTTCCTTTGGCAAAATGACTGCTTCAGTAATTATTTTCACTGCCTGCTCAAACTCTGCCACAGCTTCGTCATAGCGTTTGACATCCATGACATTTAACACATGAGCTTTTTTCGCAATCTGATTCAGCAAATTTCCAATGTGGTATAGCTGCCGCATCATTTTGTAGTAGTCCGGTGGCGGGGCATCCCTCGGTACAACACCACGCACTAACTGGCGTAAATATTCCTCCTGCGATAGTCCAGAATCCTCCACCAGTTTTTGAAACCTCTCGTGCTCTGACTGATTGAACCGGACACCGACACGGATAGATCGTTTTCGCAATGTGTTCACCTCCTCACAAAAAAAATAAGCCACTACGGTGTTAGCGTAATGGCTATGTAAGCTAAATTTGCTTTATTGAAATTTTATATTTTTCAAATCCCCGTGAATAGTTTACATGCAATCTATACTTTTGATTCTTTTTTAATTCCACCTCTTTGCACTCATTAGAACTATATGTATCGAAAATAACTTCATTCTTAGAATCAAGCAAAGATATTCTATAACTATTTTCGGCATTGTTAATACCAAAACTAAAACCGTAAGTACCAGTCCTTTTTGGTGTATAATAGTATACATTTTGTTGATCAATATAACTTATACTTCCACTGATAACA
>NZ_QUFB01000105.1 GCF_003478335.1 Clostridium sp. AM49-4BH | reverse complement strand
CGGAAACTCGAAGTCCCGGAAGCAAGGTATTCATCATTTTTGAAAGGGACTTTGCGCTCGTCGTTACTTATGTCTCGTATTTCAGAGACATTAAGTAACGTGACGTAGCGCATCGTAGCGAAAGCGTCCCGTCCAAAAATGGATGATACCTTGCTAAACCGGGACATCTCAGACACTCCTTCAGGCATGTATTCATCAGAGACCTAACAAAATAAGAAATTACGTAAAAACACTGCGCTCTACGGCAATTGTCTTAGTTTCTTGATGGCAGAATAATTTACGTTATTGGCTGCAAATTAGTTATTGTCTTACTGACATAATAAGCAATATGTGACAACATGATAATTTTTGATGTGCGAAGTTTGAGTAACTATATTGTAGTAGGAAAGGATGTTAGATGATTATGAAATTGGATGAAGAATATTTCCGACAAGAACAACAAAAAATCCGATCCTTTATCGAGACCGGATTTTTTACACTTTCTGTTATTCTGATCGCAAGTCTGGCAATCGTGTACAGCCAGAAAAAAATGCCTGCAGATAAATCTGTCATGTCAAACAGTTTGATACATAACAAGGAACTGCCGATTTATTGCGTTGATACCAAAAAACCGGTTGTCGCATTGTCATTTGACGCTGCGTGGGGAGCGTATCGCTCATTGAACACTATCTTTGTGCCGCCCCACTTCTTCCACATGCTGACTAAAAAGCATCGTCATTTCTATATTAATTGTTCACTTTATGATGCACTTCCGTCGTACTTGCCGTCAGCGGCAGGAATGTATAACCATGCTTTTTACCATATTTGATGATCTTATCTAATGCTCCAAGCATCTTATCATTCTTATAAAAATCATGCATTAACACAACATTTCCCCGACCTTTTACCAGTCCTGTAGTCACGTTGCGATACACATCATTTGCATTTTTAGCTGTGTCCGAGTCGCAGGAAGCAACATTCCAATCAAAATAATGATAACCCCAGCCGGCAATATCTTTGGTGATTCTCGTCATAATTCCCGGATTGTATCGGCTAACCGTATTAGAACTTCCTCCCGGAAAACGGCTTAACGTACACCAAACACCGTATTTCTTAAAGAAAAGATTGCGAAGCTTATCCAAATTTTGCTTGTACACTTTCTTGGACTTGTAAACGATGTTATATTTATGCTGATAACCATGCATAGCAAGAGTATGTCCCTCGTCGATCACGCGTTTCGTCAGATCAAAATCTTTTTTCGCCGGTTTCAACTCAAAAAAGGTTGCCTTGACATTATTTTCCTTTAGAATGTCTAAAACCTTCGGTGTCGTATAACGATTTGGTCCGTCATCAAAGGTCAGATACACAATATTTTTAATCTTTTTGTTGACTGTCAGATCACAACGATATGTGTGCTCTGCGCCCTTTCCATAGATCGTTGTCGTGCCAACCTTTTTACCGGTAACAACACCATCTGCATCAACGGTGGCGATCGTTTCATCTGCGCTTGTCCAGCTGACACCGCTTTCTTTATTACTAAAAAGGATCGGTAACTTCTCACCTTTCATCATCGTAAATGTCGGATACACCATGCCACGCTTTTTGATCTTTAATGCACTGCTGCTCTTTTTGCCATCCTTAGTCACAGTAAGCGTCGTTTTTCCTGCTTTGCAAGCGTGGACAATCCCCTCCGGTGACACAGAGGCTACTGAAGTATCTGCGATCACATATTCCGCTTTTTCTTTTTTCTCCAGCTCATACTGCTCTCCCAAAAGCAGCGTATATGTCTTCTGCTTGTCTGCGTCTGTGTTGTTTTTCACAGCTTTTTCCTTTTGAACGGCAGAATTGTTCGCCTTTTTGTCGCTCTTACAAGCTGTCATGCTGACGCAAAGCGAGCTCGCAAGCACCGCCATCAACCCCATTTTTATCCATTTTTTCATCATTCTCAAACCTCCTATGTACTGATATCTCTTGGCTCTTTGATGTGTTCTATAACACACGCAGCCATTATGCTTTTCATTCGCATCTGTTCTAGCATACACCATATTTCAAATAAAATCCATGAAATTAGTGTAATTATAGTATTTTAATTTATTTACTCAAACTTCGCACATCAATAATTACCATGTTGTCACATATCACTTATTATGTAAGTAAAATAATAGCTATTTTTGCAGCCAATAATGTAAATTATTCTGCCATCAAGAAACTAAGACAATTGCCGCAGAACGCAGAGTTTTTACGTGATTTCTTATTTTGTTAAGTCTCTGATGATTGCATGCCCGAAGGGATGTCTGAGATGTCCCGTTTTAGCAAGGTATCATCCATTTTTGGACGGGACGCTTTCGCTACGATGCGCTACGTTACGTTACTTAATGTCTCTGAAATACGAGACATAAGTAACGACGAGCGCAAAGTCCCTTTCAAAAATGATGAATACCTTGCTTCCGGGACTTCGAGTTTCCGAAGGGCATGTA
>NZ_QUFB01000104.1 GCF_003478335.1 Clostridium sp. AM49-4BH | reverse complement strand
ATGCGCTACGTTACGTTACTTAATGTCTCTGAAATACGAGACATAAGTAACGACGAGCGCAAAGTCCCTTTCAAAAATGATGAATACCTTGCTTCCGGGACTTCGAGTTTCCGAAAGGCATGTAAATCAATCATCAGAGACAACAAAATCTAGAAATCACCTGAAAACTAATTGCGGCAAAGCAATTGCTATAGTTTCTTGATGGCAGGACTCACTATATAGCGGCTGCAAAATATAATTAACCCATCGACATAATAAGCAATATGTGGTTGTGAGGAGTTAAGGGGGGTGGGGAGTTTGAGGGGATTCAAAAATAAAAACACCGGAGCCGGGAAAAAACTGCTAAAGCGGTTTTTTTCCGAAATCCGGTGAATCTATGATCTTGATCTTATACGTTTGCACTGCCTCGTTCCTGATCAGCAGCTATCTCCCTTCATTGGGATGCGAAGTTCTTTCGCCTGACGACTATCGATCTTAAGCGTGGAACGATCTTTCAGACTTTCATATACCTTAGGCACCATGATACTCTTGTAAGCCGGACGAATGATCTTATCCACATTGATCAATTCCTCCATACGATGTGCACTCCATCCCACAATACGTGCCATTGCAAAGATTGGTGTGAACAGCTCTTGTGGAATACCAAGCATGCTGTAAACAAATCCGCTGTAGAAATCCACATTGGCACTAACGCCTTTATAGATTGCACACTCTTCACCAATTACTTCCGGTGCGATGCGCTCGATCATGGAATATAATTCAAATTCCTGCTTATGATTTTTTTCTTCTGCCAAAAGCTCGACGAACTGTTTAAAAGCACGAGCACGTGGATCTGATATAGAATACACCGCATGACCCATACCATAAATAAGTCCACGGCGGTCAAAGGCCTCCTTGCGCACCAATTTGCGCAAATAAGCACGCACCTGTTCTTCATCTGTCACATCATCTACATGCTCTTTAAGATCCTGCATCATCTGCACCACTTTGATATTGGCACCACCATGCTTCGGTCCCTTGAGAGAAGATAACGCCGCTGCAATAACAGAATACGTATCGGAACCTGCCGAAGTAACTACACGTGTCGTAAAGGTCGAGTTGTTACCGCCACCGTGCTCCATATGAAGTACCAGTGCCATATCTAACACTCTTGCCTCCGTCTCAGTATATTCTTTATTCGGACGAAGCATACGCAAAATATTCTCTGCTGCTGAAAGATTATCATCCGGTCTGTGGATATAAAAACTTTCATCACATTCATAATGATTATATGCATGATAACCATATACCGCTAACATAGGAAATACGCTGATCAGCATCAAACACTGGCGCATAACATTATCAATACTATTATCTGTTACATTATCATCATAGGAAGACAACGTTAACACACTCTTAGTCAAAGAATTCATGATATCCTGACTCGGAGCTTTCATAATAACGTCACGCACAAAGTTGGTAGGCAGACGACGATTTTTCACCAATACCTGCTGAAATTCCTGCAGCTCCTGCTTATTAGGAAGTTCTCCAAATAACAGCAGAAATGCGATCTCCTCAAATCCATATCGCTTGTCCTCGCGAAATCCTGCTGTCAGATCATATATATTATAGCCACGATAGTACAACTGCCCATCACATGGAATAATATGTCCATCCTCTGTCTCTTCGGTTGCTTTGATCAACGAAATATTTGTAATACCAGATAATACGCCTTTGCCGTTTTTATCTCGAAGCCCTCTCTTCACACCATACTGCTCAAAAAGCTTTGCATCGATTGAATTGTTTGCCACACACACGTGACGATACTTATCTGCAAACTGACGCATCATCTTATCATATTCCTGACTCATAGTTTCTGTCTCCTTTCCTGTTGTCATGCCTGTCATAACAGGCTGTATTTAATTTACTGTGATACCTTATTCATAACAGCGATGTCTAATCCCTGCACGATATTACCGGAGATTTTCTCCGCTACACGCTTAACAACTGCCAGTTCCTCCTCTTCCACGCCGCGAAACAATACCTGGTACATGGTAAGATGCAGTGCCCGTACCTTTGTAAGAACCGGATCTGCTTTCTCACATACCAGCAAACGTACTTTGCGTCGGTCAGTGTCGTCCGGCACACGGAGAATCAATCCCTTTTCGATCAGCTCTTCGATCGACTTAGAAACATGACTCTTCGTCCAATGATGTCTCTGCACGATATCCTTAGCCGTATTATACTTACGATGCTCTGACAAATAGAGCAATACACGGATATCCAACAAAGAAAGTCCATAGGTTTCTGTCACAGGCGCATAAACCCGCTCCTGAAACCTTCTAAACTGCTGCCCGGTCAGCAGCGATTCTAAACCATCATCAATCATAACTTTTTCACCCATTAATTAGTATACTTTTGAACAGTTCAATATAGAACTATTATACCGCAAGTTTATTTCATTTGTCAAATTACAATAACTTACTATAACTTCCCATAGCAAAAGTTATTGTCCAAACCACATATTGCTTATTATGTCACAAAGCTAATAGCTATTTTGCAGCCAACAAGGTAAATTATCCTGCCATCAAAAATACTAAAGCAATTGCTGCAGAACGCAGAGTTTTCAAGTGATTTCTTATTTTGTTAAGTCTCTGATGAATACATGCCTGAAGGATTGTCTGAGATGTCCCGGTTTAGCAAGGTATCATCCATTTTTGGACGGGACGCTTTCGCTACGATGCGCTACGT
>NZ_QUFB01000103.1 GCF_003478335.1 Clostridium sp. AM49-4BH | reverse complement strand
AATTCTTTGTATTCAAGTGAATTGAAATATGTATATGTACAAATGAATGCTTTGCCCAAAAGTAAAAATTTTTTTAATGCTGATGATTTAAAAGATGAAAGATGGTTTAATAAAATTGAAGCAAGATTAAAAAAATATTCAATGTTTGAGCAGTTCTAGGGAGGTGGATAAAACTGCATGAGAGAAGATATAAAGTTGTGGATAAAACAATTTGCATTGGAAAGTACTGGTATACATATAGATGAAACGATTAGCCTTCTTGATCCTAGAAATGGATTAATGCCGAGGGATTTAATTGTACTTTTCTTTGAATTGCAAAAACATTATAAAATAAAGTTTGTAGAGCAGGATATAATTGCAAATAGATTTGACTATTTGGATAATATTGTTAAAGCTGTTGAGGATAAATTGAAATAGTACAAATAATTTATTAGAATTCTGTATTTGATAAAAGTCAGGGAAGATAAAGCCAGATAAGTTTAGGGGGCGTGGGAGTAAAATCCTGCGTCCTTTTTATCTGTTTTGTTTTAATAGCAGGCAAAAAATGGCGAAAATATAAAAAAATGCAAGAAATGGCGAGTAATTTATCGAGGAATAAGTTATCCTTTGAGTAAGATAGATGGACTGTGGTTATGTATAAAATTTTGCAAGTAATAAATTTTATACGAAAAAAACACAGAAAGGGGTTGCATATATGCAGGCTGATACATATAATCTCGACAGACAGACAGACAGACAGACAGACAGACAGACAGACAGACAGACAGACAGACAGACAGACAGACAGGATAAGTCTGTTTTCTTTTGGCATGATCTGATTGTATATGGCACATTTTGGTTATGCGTTAGTGCATAATTGAAATGTGCCTTTTATATTGAAACCACCTTGATGTACGGTCATATATTGACTTGTATATATACATATTGATGGGACAACAAAGAACCATTTTATCCATTAGGAAGGAGACAAGACAAATGTTTAAGAAACTTAACAAAATGAAGATTGGTGCACGACTGAAAAAATCTTTCAGACAGATTATTCTCATTTTTGGAATATTATCAGCACTGGTTGTAGTGATTATGCTTTATACGATAAACAACTATGGAACGATACTGGATAATTATGCGTATCCACAGGGAGACATTGCTATGGCAATGAATGAATCAGCGGAAGTAAGGGCTGCCTCAAGAGGTATTGTAGGTTATGATTCAGATAGTCTCATTGAAAGTATGAAAGAACAGCATGAACAGGCTGTTAAATCGTTTGAGGAATATTTGGAAAAAATACGTCCAACAATGATAACAAAAGAAGGAACTGCCTGCATGGACGCTATTGATAAAGCATGGGCAGAGTATAAAGAAGTGGATGCAAAAGTAATTGAGGTAGGTGCAACGACTGATACTGCTAAATCGTTACAGGCTCAACAGATGATGACCGATGAAGCAGCACCAAAATATCAGGCTTTGGATGATGCATTACAGAAATTAATGAGTTTGAATATTTCACTTGGAAACGCTAAACGTGCACAGTTGAGAACGGTTATGATAGCTGCATTGACAATTATAATAATTGTAATTGCAGTATCAACGATTTATTCAAACAGTCTTTCCGTTGCAATATCAAAGAGCATTGAAAAACCATTAAATGAATTAAAGGACAGATTTATTACATTTGCAGAGGGTGACATAGATTCTCCACTTCCAACGGTTGAGTCTGAGGATGAAATTAAGGAACTTGTGTCTGGTGTATCTGCAATGTCAGACAGAATCAGAGTTATCATTAAAGATTCTGGCAGAATGTTAAATGAAATGTCAGAAGGTAATTTTGCGATTGATACAGAGTGTGAGGAAGTATATACAGGAGCATTTACCGATTTGCTGACAGGCATAAGAAAAATGAATGAGGAGATTGATACAACTGTAAGAGGGGTAGATGATGCATCGGGGCAGGTTCTTACAGGTTCCACAAATCTTGCAGAAGCGGCACAGTCTTTAGCAGAAGGCGCAACGGATCAGGCGGCATCGGTTGAGGAAATGCAGGCAACTATCAATGAACTTACAAGCGGAATAAAAACAACAGCAGAAGAATTGGGAACAGCTTACGATGAAGCCTATAAGTATGCGGAGATTGCAGAAGGCAGTCGTGGAGATATGGAAGTATTAGTGCAGGCTATGTCACGCATAAATGAAACCTCTGAGAAGATAGGAGCAATTATCACACAGATTGAAGATATTGCAAGCCAGACAAATCTTCTTTCATTAAATGCTTCGATTGAAGCAGCAAGAGCCGGAGAAGCCGGAAAAGGTTTTGCTGTTGTTGCGGATCAGATCAGAAACCTTGCAGAACAGAGTGCAAAATCAGCGGTGGATTCAAAAGCACTTATTGAAGCGGCTATTCATGAGGTTGGAGATGGAAATATGTATGCAGAGAAAGCCTCAACTTCATTGAGAGAAGTTGTGGATGGCATACAGGCGATTGCGGACAGTGCGAAAAAGATAAAAGAAATTTCCATTGAACAGGCAGACAGTATGGAACAGGTAGAGGCAACCGCAGAAAGAATTGCTGAAGTTGTTCAGAATAATTCGGCTGCGGCACAGGAAACATCAGCGACGAGTGAAGAACTTACAGCTCAGGCTACAACACTTAGCGGTATGGTTCGGTATTCAAATTAAGACAATAAGAATAGACAAAGTTTTTAGTGGATGATTGTTTTTTTACACAGTTAAAGAATAATCGTCCACTTTTCTGTTTTGGGCAAGAAAATGTTTTTTACTTTTAGTTCGGTTATATGGTTATTTATAATAAAAATATAGAAACAATGCGTCGTTTAATAGATG
>NZ_QUFB01000102.1 GCF_003478335.1 Clostridium sp. AM49-4BH | reverse complement strand
AAAGTCCCGCATAGGCCGAGAAGTCTACCCTGAAAGTTGAGAATAGGCTTCGGGGATAGAGAAAAAGTCCCGCCATAGACCGAGAAGTCTACCCTAAAGGTTTGTTATAAGCTTCGGGGGTAGAGAAAAAGTCCTGTCATAGGCAGAGAAGTCTATCCTAAAGGCTGGGAATAGGCTTCCGGGGTAGAGAAAAAGTCCCGTCATAGACCGAGAAGTGATTGTGCCATTGCTTAATATGGATTTTGATGGTTTAAGAACTGCTATTATAGAAATGCTTTCTGGTGCAGTTGTGACTGTTGAAATTACGTCTTTTCAAAATGATACGGTTCATTTTCAAAACAAGGATGACGTATGCACCTATTTGATACATTTGGGATATTTAGGATATGATCAGACAAAACAGGTCGCATTTATTCCTAATGAGGAAATACGTCAGGAGTTGATCGGTGCAACAAAACGAAAAAAATGAAATAAATAGCAAAAAAACTAAGATCCAACAATATAAAAAATAACTCCCATCGAGCTTTGTGTCGAAATAAGAGATACAGAGCTCTTTTATTGTATAGGAAAATGTGGTATAATGACTCTAAAATCCAGATGCTTCGCATCTGTCGCGCATTGCGCTTTACGATTTTGTCGTTCACAAATTCTGCGCAAGTGAGCAAGCTCCCTTGTGTTGTGAATTTGTGATATAATAACTCTAATTAATTTAATACCGCTGAAGATGAACGGGAATAATACTAGGGAGGGTGTTCATTATGAAAAAGCAATCAAAGCATCATATTCATTCATTAACAGTAAGGATCACTGCGATAGCAATAATTCCACTATGCATATTGGCATGTATTCTGACCATTATAGGGATTGGAAGTATTCGATCAGGCATTCAAGATGAGGTGGAATTAACATTGCAGGCATCGACGGTGGGAGTGCAGGGAATGTTAGATGCGCTGAATGACAGTCCGCTAACATTAGATGGGGAGAAGCTCTACAAGGGCGAGCAGCAGATCACGGAGCAGATGTTGGAAAATATGGTGAAGGGAACCGATCTGGATGTCACGATATTCTATGACAAGACCAGACGTGCGACTACATTGAAAGATGCTAAGACCGGACAATTTGTTTTGGGGACAGATGCAGCGCAGGAGGTATATGACCGGGTAGTATTACAGGGCAAAACCTTTACTTCTTATGATATGGTCATTAATGATGAGGCGTATTATGTATATTACATGCCGTTAAAGGATCAGGGAGGAAGTACGATCGGCATGTTGTTTGCCGGCGCTCCGGCTTCAGATGTTAATTCTTTCATTGCTGTCAAGACTGGTACTTTGGTTGGTGTGGCAATAGTGATCGGAATTCTTGCATTTATAGTGATAATTATTCGTGTGTTAGCTATTCGAAATGGTCTGAATGACGCCAATGGTGCGCTGGGACAGCTGGCATGCGGTAATTTGAATGTTCAAATGAGCAAACGTTTACTGAAGCGTAAGGACGAGCTTGGCAGCATGGCGAAGAGCCTCAGCTTTTACAGAATGAACTTCGTAATATTATAGAAAAGATACAATCTGCATCTAATGATGTATTGACAGCGGGAGTGCAGCTGGGTGATATGTCAGCGCAGACGAGCGAAAATGCTTCGGAGATCGGCAATGCCGTCGATGACATTGCAAGTGGTGCTGTTGCACAGGCAGAGGAGATTGAGACTGCTACGCTTCGGATGAATACATTAGGCGAATTGATCGATGAAATGACAGAAAATGTGAAGCAGCTTGCGGTGACTTCTGATAAGATGGATCAAAGCCGTGAGCGTGCTGAAAAGATTATTACGGAATTATCAGAGTCAAACGTTGATACGGTAGATGCGGCGAGCAGAATGAATCGACAGATACATATCACAAACGATGCGGCAGTTCGCATCCAAAAGGCAATTCAGATCATCACTTCCATTGCGGATGAAACTAATCTGTTGTCTTTGAATGCATCTATTGAAGCGGCAAGGGCCGGCGAGCAGGGCAAAGGTTTTGCAGTAGTGGCTAATCAGATTCAGACATTGGCAGAGCAGTCGGGTGAATCTGCCAAAGAGATTGAGGAAATCACAGCGGAACTTTTGCAGGAATCTACACAAGCAGTTAGTATTATGGAAGAAATGCAGAACATTGTGGGAGAAGAGGCAGAGAAACTGGAAGAAACTAAGCAGCAGTTTATGAATGTCAGCGATGGTGTCACAGAGACGAGAAATGAGACGCAGAATATGCGCCAAAAGACGAAAGAGTGTGCAGGTGTTCGTCAGGAGATGATGGATGTTATATCAAACCTGTCAGCGGTTTCCGAAGAGAATGCGGCATCGACACAGGAAACGACAGCATCTATGCAGGTGCTGAATGATACGATTGCAACACAGGCGGATTCTGCAGGCAACTTAAGCAATTTGTCTAAGAGTATGGATCAACAATTAAAGTTCTTTGAACTGTAAAAAGACAGGATTGCCTCCAAACCCCATAAATACTGGGCTTTGGAGGCTTTTTTTGTTGCCTGGTCAAAAAAAGTCGAAAAAAATTAAAAAAAGTTGTTGACAAGTTGGAATCAAAATGATAATATATCATTCGTTGGCGCATCACGGAGCGGACAGCAACCGAGAGCGGCAATACATAATAGAAGCTTGATAACTGAATAGTAAAACAACCCTGAAAATTCTAAATAAAGGATGGGATGAAAACACATCCTAAAATAAAGATTTTCAATTCTGATCATCATAAAACATGCTTTATGAAGATCGCGCGAGACCAAGACGAAAGTCAACGGTAAAAACGGAAGCCAAAGTGAAAACTAAGGCAGGAACTTAAACATGAGAGTTTGATC
>NZ_QUFB01000101.1 GCF_003478335.1 Clostridium sp. AM49-4BH | reverse complement strand
TATCTGGATACGGAACTGATGCTTGTAATTCGCAGTAAAGATATTAATAAACAGTTGGAAGAAGGCATGATGGAATATGAAAGAGTGTCCCGACAGGTATTGGAAGATGGAACCTATCGTGATCCGTATCATGTAGAGCCAATTGAATTGACAAAGAAGCGTCAGAGAAACGTACTTTTGGTACAGCATCTGCTTGGATGGGCAAGATATCTGTTCTGATAAAGGAGGAAGAAGATTATGTTTCAAATATTAATTGTAGAAGATGATAAAGAATTAAGCCAGCTGTTCCGAAAAGTGCTGGAGAAGAATGGCTATCAGGTCAAATGCACATCGGATGGAGCACTGGCATTAGAGATATTGGATAAAGAGTATATTGATCTGATCATTTCCGATATTATGATGCCGGTTATGGATGGTTATGAACTGGTGTCGGAACTCCGTTCAGCAGGATATCAGATACCGGTACTTATGATCACTGCGAAAGGTTCCTTTGATGATATGCGCCAGGGATTTCTTTCGGGAAGTGACGATTATATGGTAAAACCGGTAAATGTGAATGAAATGGTTTTAAGAGTCGGAGCACTGCTTCGCCGTGCACAGATACTGAATGAACACAAAATTGTGATCGGTTCAACAGAGTTTGATTATGATGCAATGACGGTTACAACTGATAAGGAAAGTCTTGTTTTGCCTAAAAAAGAATTCCTGCTTTTATATAAGCTTGCAGCTTCGCCAGGCAGAACATTTACAAAACAACAGTTGATGGATGAAGTATGGGGATACGAGACGGAGGCAGACCCACATACGATAGAGGTACATATAGGAAGAATCAGAGAGCGTTTTAAAGATAACCCTGATTTTGAAATCGTAACAATGCGTGGAATTGGATACAAGGTGGTGAAAAAATAATGGAACAAAAGAAAGAAAAAGGATTGCGGATCCGATCCTGTCTGACTGGTGCAATCTGGCTGGCACTTGTATTTTCAACAGTCATATCTGCTTTATTATTTGCTTTTTTGAATCATTTTTTTAATCTGCCGGGCAGCATACCTGTGCTTGGCTGGCTTTTGATTTTCTATACATTGATTGCAGGGCTGATCACTTCCTTTATTAATGCAAAGTTACTGGAACCAATTACCAGACTTAGTAAAGCAATGAAGGAAGTTTCTCAGGGAGATTTTGAACAGCATTTGGAAACGAACAGCCGTATAGCAGAAGTTGGAGAATCTTATCAAAGTTTTAACGTTATGACAAAAGAACTTCGTGCAACAGAGGTGCTGCAGATGGATTTTGTATCTGATGTTTCTCATGAGTTTAAGACCCCGATTAATGCCATTGAAGGATATACAATGCTGCTTCAGGGAGAAGAACTGTCTCCGGATCAAGAGGAATATGTAGAAAAAATCTTATTTAACACCCAAAGACTTTCCGGATTGGTTGGTAATATTTTGCTGTTATCCAAGTTAGAGAATCAGAATATACCAATGAAAAAAACAGAATATCGTCTGGATGAACAGATCCGCCAGGCATTTCTTTCATTGGAAACAAAATGGACAGAAAAAGAAATTGGTTTTCAGGTAGAATTGGAGGAGGTTAAATATACTGGGAATGAAGGACTTTTTATGCATATCTGGATAAATCTTTTGGATAATGCGATTAAGTTCAGCCCTTCAAAGGGGACAATTACGATGTTTCTGAAACAAGAACAGGATTCTGTTAAGTTCATTCTGGAAGATGAAGGACCGGGAATAGAGGATGATGTAAAATCCAGAATATTTGACAAGTTCTATCAGGTAGATGGATCTCATAAAGCAGAAGGAAATGGCCTAGGTCTTGCACTTGTAAAACGGATTGTAGATAGTGCCGGAGGAACAATCAAAGCAGAAAACCGTGAATATGGTGGATGCAGATTTGTTGTAGAGCTTCCAATACAGAAAGATGAGGCCATATAAGTTTAAGAAAAACAGATAGAGGAGGAATTACATGACATTTTATCAGGAATTGCAGTTAAATCAGGCAGGTTCTAAAAATCTGTTGAAAAAGAGTGAAACAGTGAAAGAAAAATCATATCATATACTGGTATATTTGGTAAAGATAGCCGTTACAATGGCATTTTGTTTTTTATTTGTTACTATTTTCAGTATCTTATTTGGAAATGAGAATAGTATTGTGGGTGTAGTAGTTTTATTATGCCTTATGGTATTTCGGAATGCGGATCTGGGGATTCACACCGGACAATCTACGATGCTTTTGGCTTTGTTCTTTGTAATTATGACGGTATGTCCGCATTTAGCAAATCAGTTTTCACCGGTATTGGGAATGCTGTTAAATATTGCGGCACTGGCTGTGTTGATTCTGTTCGGATGCCATAATCCATTCATGTTTAATCAATCTACATTGGTTCTTGGGTATCTACTGCTATATGGTTATGATGTTACGGGAAAAAGCTATCAGATGCGATTAGTCGGAATGGCTTTAGGTGCAGCACTTACCTGCTTTGTATTTTATCGAAATCATAAAAACAGAACCTATAAAAGAAATCTGAAAGATCTGATACAAGAATTTGATATCACTTCTTCCAGAACAAAATGGCAGATATGTCAGATTTTATGCGTACCGATTGTCCTTTGCATTGCAGAACTTTGTAATATGCCACGTGCAATGTGGGCTGGTATTGCGGCCATGTCCGCGATTTTGCCGTTTATGGAAGATATGCACTACAGAGTCCGTAAAAGGATTGTCGGAAATATTGCAGGTGTTATATGTTTTACAGTATTATATTTTCTGCTTCCTTCGTCAATCTATGCATATATAGGAATTCTTGGTGGAATCGGTGTAGGATTTTCAGCACAATATGGCTGGCAGGCAGTATTTAACACATTTGGTGCTTTAGCCATTGCTGCAGAGACTTATGGACTA
>NZ_QUFB01000100.1 GCF_003478335.1 Clostridium sp. AM49-4BH | reverse complement strand
CTTGACCTATATTTCAGATCAAGAGGATTTAACATATACTTCAAATATTATTATTTTATACACACATTTTTTCTAGCAGTTATACGCTACCTTTAATGTTATTGTAACCGTTGATATCGGATAAATATTTTCACTATATGACACACAAATCATTCATTGCCATATTTTCTTTTCTGATTATCTTCCATCAAAAAGATACACTTACTTCTCCTAACGGTGCTAAATAATCAATATACAACATTGCGTTTGTAGAATAACTTGCATTTACATAGGACAAACCATTCATCCAATTTACCTTTACTTTTGTGTTATAGGTTCCCATCATAGAACCTTCATCTGGATAATAATCAATCATCTTCTGGTTTAGATTAGCCATATTCGCAATTGTCTTGTACGAATAAGAATTAGGTGACTGATACATCATATCAGCAGATTTAATATATGTGTTAAAGTATGATGAACCCATATCTTGGAAAGTGACTCTGTATAAAGCAAACAAATCTTCTGTTCCATTACTTACAGATATAGTTACACCAGAAGCTTGATATGTTTGCGAACTTGAAGAACCATCCCATTTTACACTTCCATTAAATACACCACCTGCACTGTATGTCTGCTGAATTGGCAAAGGATTTCCCGTAAACATAGCATAATGATGATTGCCTTCATTGCCCTTATTATCCCAAAACATAATATAATAATTTCCCGCAGTTAGTTTGCATGTATAAACTGTTTTGTCGTAATTATCATATTTTACTGCTGTTCTGTAAAAGAGAAGCAAATCTTCATATGCGTCTGACGTTGTATCCAGTACTGGATTTAATTCTGCGTCATAAATCTGAAATGCAACATTTTTATCAAGTAAAACAGTTACAGAATTTAATGCTTTATTACTGCTTACTTTATGGTAATATACATGTGCACCTACTATTGATTGTTCTGTTGCCCATGTATCATTGACATATCCTTCTCTTACCGCAGAACTATACTGTGAATTGCTAGGTGCATCCAATAGTTCTGTTGCGGCTGGATAAAGTAACCCATCATTATAATATGGATATGTTGAATATACTTCTGTATCTGTTGACCACTTCTGTGTAAACGTATATGGTGTTGTTCCATAACTCCATCCATATTTTGTCGCAGTTCCTTTCCTTGCCTGAATTGTGTCATCTCCATCTGACACACTAATTACTTCATCCGGGTCAACAAGTTCAGACATTTGAATATCAGAAACTGACTCTAATGAAAATAAATTTTCTTCTGTCTCTTCACTCAATGGTAATGTAATCTGACTTCTGTCTACCGTTGTTGATGTTTGCAACTCTGCTGCCTTAACAGGACTTGAAATTGTCATTGTTAATAGCAGAGTTGAAAATAATGTTGCTGCCCAAATTTTTTTGTTTGTCATCTCGTTTCCTCCAAAAAATATTTATTTTGACACTCGATCTTTTATCTGAATTGTACTCTCTGACATGATAAACTGTACATTCAACTCAGACATAATATCTTTGTGCTGTGTCCGTTTATATGCTAAAATTTCCCGGATATCGCTTGCATAATCCTGATAGGTCAGATTTTCGCCCGGATTGTTTAACAGGTCATCCAGTGTTTTTGGCAGACCATGTATCATTGCATTTTCCACCGAAAGGTCTCCAAGCGATACGCTGCCGCCAGTTGCCTTATATAAAAATTTTTCCACATCCACCGCAGCTTGTAACAGATACTTTTCTTTATCGGACAATGCCTGTATTTCCGAATCCATAGAAAAATAAATATCCATCAGATCATCCGAATACTTTGACAAAACATCCTCTATCTTCTGTTTCATTGCATTATCATTAATGCCATCGACACTTACCTGACCATCCGCCCCAATTTTTATGGAAAACATGGAATCTGAAATATCAATTCCCGCTTCTTGCAAATCTGCAAATATCCTGTCTTTTACTGTGGTATTCATTTTTGCACTTGCATTCGCACTATCCAGCTCTGCTGCAGTACAAAAGATATTTAAAAGTGCATTTTCCTGTTCCGTCAGTTCTCCTCCTGCCGCTTTTTTTTCCAGTAAATTATGAATCTGCTCATCATCCGGCACTGCCTCACCCTGCATGATTTCTTCTGCCTGTTCCTTATGCAATTTCTCCATCTGCTCCGTATAACAGGCTTTATACTTCTGCCGGATTTCCTTAATTGCACGCATTTCCTCAGTATCGGTTAAGCCTTCCTGCATCTGCTTCCTGACTGTCCCTGCATACTTCTGAACCTCTGCCATTTCCTGATAAGCTCCATGACTTTTATCCGCTTGCGTTGTCTGAAAAGAAAGATGATATTCGGCATCTGGGTTTACCATTGAACCGTTCTTTGCCTGTACCTTTACGGTATAACCTCTGTTGTCTGTATTCCAGTTCGGTATGGTAATACTAAGACCACCATTTCCATTATCTTTCCCAATGCCGACCTGATTGCCTTCCTCATCATACAAAACCATCTCATAATTACAGCCTTCCGGTATATGATCTAAAGTGATAGTAATATCCTTATTATAGGTATCCTTCGCGAAACTTAATGCCCGGTACTCTGTAATGTTGAATTTGTAATAGTCCACATCTTGCGTATCCGATAAACTTCCCTTTAAATATCCATCAGGCTTATTGATAAGTGCCGTCAGATCCAGCGTCCTTCCAAACACATCTTTATCCGTATATTCATTTGTTTTCCAGAAATAATCATTGGAAACTTTACTATTTTCTACTGCTATATTTTTATCAGTGGGTAAACCTTTTTTCTTAAACTCATACCCTACAAGCTGCGTTTGCATTTCTACTGTGCGAGTTTTTACCATCTGTTCATTCTCCTTGCGCATAATTTTCTATTTTAGATGTTTGCAAAACATCGGAAAACACATACATTCCACATTTTATTATTAAAAATAAAATATTTCCTCAATGTTTATTGTGAAGCGTTGGTTACAGGAAATAAACCGAATTACACAAACCACATTATCAAACAACTGAAAATCTTTTAGGAATCACATAATTTGTAAAATAAATCTCAATATAGTCATTATA
>NZ_QUFB01000010.1 GCF_003478335.1 Clostridium sp. AM49-4BH | reverse complement strand
TATGTCTCGTATTTCAGAGACATTAAGTAACGTGACGTAGCGCATCGTAGCGAAAGCGTCCCGTCCAAAAATGGATGATACCTTGCTAAACCGGGACATCTCAGACAATCCTTCGGGCATGTATTCATCAGAGACGTAACAAAATAAGAAATCACCTAAAAACTCTGCGTTCTGCGGCAATTATCTTAGTTCTCTGCCGACAGAATAAGTTAGCTTATCGGCTGCAAAATACTATATTTATTGCTGACATAATAAGCAATATGTGGTTGCATGAGATAATGAGGTGTGGGAAGTTTCAGTTACTAAATAATAAAAACGCCTGCGGACGAGTTCCTGGCAGGCGTTTTGTGTATTATGATAAGGCAAAGAGACTTACAGTGTGCGTTCACTGCCCCAGAAGAAGAGTGCTACTGTACCCGGACCGGTATGACTTCCTATGGTCGTGCCGATATTGTTGATCACTACTTTGCCGTTTAAGTTTGGGAAGCGTGCCTCTATCAGATTGGCAACTGCTTTGGCATCTTCATAGCAGGCAGATTGGGATATAAAACATTTCCCATTGTAGTCTAAGCCATTTTCGGCATCTTCTTCCATTTTAGCGACAATTTCACGGATCACCTTACGTTTTCCACGAATCTTAAAGCGCGGAATCAGCTTGCCCTCGCTGTTTACATCCAGCAATGGGCAGATGTTCAGCAAATTTCCGATGGTACCGGCGGATTTTGATACACGACCGCCTTTTATAAAGAAAGTCAGATCGGAAGAGAAGAACCAATGACGTAAATGAAGCTTATTGGCCTCTGCCCAGTCACGCAGTTCATCAATAGTCATTCCATCATCGCGCAGATCTGCCAGACGATCCATCAATAGTCCATATCCAGCGGAGGCAGCCAGTGAATCAACAATATAGATTTTGCGGTCTGGATATTTTTCGGCGAGAATATCTCTGGCAATACAGGCGGAATTCATGACGCCGGAAATGCCGGAAGAGAGGCAGATATGTAGAATATCTTTGCCTTCCTGCAGAAAAGGTTCAAAATACTGCTCAAATTCTTCTGCATTGATCTGAGATGTTTTAGTGTCTTCGCCTTGCTCCATACGTTTATAAAATTCATCAAAAGGAATTGATTTGCCGAGATCATCCATATAACTTTTGCCGCCCAATTCAAAATGAAAACAGATATAATGAATAGATCTGGCCTCAAACTGTTCGTCTGTTAAGTCTGCTGTAGAACAACAGCTTAATACATAATTTTCTGCCATTTTAATACCATACCTTTCTCAAAAAATGTTTTGCATGATCACAGGTGGTCATAATATTCCTGTATTATGCATGTCAAGGCTCATTGTACCATGGAATTCTGAGAATTTCAAATTACAACGGTAACGCCTCAAATTGTTCTTGAATCTGCAAAATATATTCAGTATAATATTTGTATATACGGCATAATGTGCCATACAAGGAGGACAAGATGAACTTTTTAGAAGAACGTATCCTAAGGGATGGTATAGTAAAAGAAGGTAACGTGTTGAAGGTGGATAGTTTTTTGAACCATCAGATGGATATTTCATTATTTGAGCAAATGGGAGAAGAGTTTAAAAAACGTTTTGCCGGTAAGGAGATTAATAAAATTGTTACGATAGAGGCTTCCGGTATAGGAATTGCATGTGTGGTAGCAAAGTATTTTAACGTTCCGGTTGTATTTGCTAAGAAATCTAAGAGTATCAATATTGAAGGAGATATGTATGTTGCTGAGGTGGAATCTTTTACACATAAGTGTAAAAATCAGGTCATAGTTTCCAAAAAGTTTTTATCTCCGGAGGACAAGGTGTTGATCATTGATGACTTTCTTGCCAATGGTTGTGCACTGCAGGGGTTGATTTCAATTATTACGGAGGCCGGAGCTTCTGTAGAGGGTATTGGAATTGCTATTGAAAAGGGTTTTCAAATGGGTGGCAAACTGATCCGCAATCTTGGATATCAGTTAGAGTCTCTCGCAATTGTGGACAGCATGAATGCAGATACGAAAGAAATTGTATTTCGTGAGCAGTAAGCTGATCTGTTAGAACTATAGATATAAGATCGGGTGGATTGCAAAGAAATGAAAAGGACGTTTTTCTATATGCAGAAAGACGAAATGAGAAACAGGAAGGATAAAGAACATGAAAACAAATGAAACATCTGTACAAAATATTTATACATTAGACGGAAAAGTACCACTTCTTAAGGCAATTCCGTTTGGGTTGCAGCATATATTAGCTATGTTCGTTGCTAATATTGCACCGATCATCATTGTTGCAGGAGCAAGTGGATTGTCCTCGACTCAGACGGCAATGTTGATCCAAAGTGCAATGATCATTGCCGGTATTGGTACATTGATTCAGTTGTTCCCGGTATGGAAGATTGGTTCCGGATTACCAATTGTTATGGGTATCAGCTTTACGTTTGTGTCCATTGCATGTGTTATAGGAGCAAAATATGGTTATCCGGCGATTGTTGGTGCCGTGTTGATCGGTGGTATCGTAGAGGGCGTTTTGGGATTATTTGCCAAGTACTGGATCAAGATTGTTGCACCGATCGTAGCAGCAAGTGTTGTTACATCCATTGGTTTTTCATTGTTATCTGTCGGGGCTAATTCCTTTGGAGGTGGCAGTGGAAGTAAAAACTTTGGTGCTTGGGAGAACTGGGTGTTAGGCGGTGTTACGCTGCTTGCCTGCATTTTGTTTAATATTTTTGCTAAATCTTACTTCAAACAGCTTTCTGTTTTGTTCGGTTTAGTAGTTGGTTATATTTTGGCCATTGTAATGGGAATGGTGGATTTTTCCGGACTAAAGGGAAGTTCGATCATTGCATTGCCACATCTTATGCCATTTAAGCCGGAATTTCATGCTGGCGCCATTGTATCCATTGTATTGATCTTTTTGGTGTCGGCGACAGAGACGATCGGAGATACATCTGCGATGGCATCTTCCGGTTTAAATCGTGATGTCACACCGGAGGAAACTGCCGGGTCAATTGCCTGTGATGGTTTTATCAGTGCATTATCAGCAGTATTTGGCTGTATGCCAATTACTTCATTTAGCCAAAATGTGGGCTTGATCGCAATGACGAAAGTAGTGAATCGATTTGCAATCGCAACAGGTGCGGCTATCATGATCTTAGCGGGAATCTTCCCGATCTTTGGAGCATTATTGGCAACATTACCGGATGCGGTATTAGGTGGATGCACGATCATGATGTTTGGAACGATCGTTGTCAGTGGTCTGCAGATGATCGGAAAATGTGGCTATACGCAGAGAAATATTACGATCGCTGCATTATCACTCAGCGTTGGTATTGGTTTTACACAGGTTCCTGAACTGTTCGCAATCTTTCCTGAAATGGTACAAAATGTATTTGGGCAGAACTGCGTGGCAGTTGTATTTTTGGTTTCTATCATATTGAATTTGGTTTTACCACAGAATATGGAGGCAACGATACAAGAAAAAGCATAATCAAACATAGTGGGACAGTGTGCTTTTTGAAACTTTGGAAGCGTGCTGTCTGCTGTGTAGAAAGGGTGGGAGAATGAACAACAAAATAATGAAGAAAAGGCGCACCTTGGCAGCTGTGTTGGTAATCAGTCTGTTGTGTATGACCGGCTGTGGGGCAGCTAACGGCACACCGGACGATGTGGCGACAAATGACGGAGGCAGTCAGACTGAGAGCGAAACAGGAAGTGGTGGCATCAGCAAAGATAACATTAAAGTCGGCGTATTATATATATCGGATCCGTCAGAGGGAAGCGGTTATTCATATACGCATGATCTAGGTGTCAAGGGTATGCAGTCTAATCTCGGACTCAAGGAAGATCAGATAGAGCGTAAGATCGTGGATGATAGCGATGCTGTTGCAACGCAGGAAGCAATCGAAGCCTGTATTTCGGATGGCTGCAATATTATATTCACAACGAGTTGGGGCTACATGGATACCACAGAAAAGATGGCAGAAAAGTATCCTGAAGTTTATTTTTCTCATGGAACCGGTTATAAGAGTAATGGCAAGAATTTTACTAATTATTTTGGCAGAATCTATCAGGCACGGTATTTGAGCGGAATCGTGGCAGGGATGAACACAAAGTCCGGCAAGATTGGATATGTTGCAGCACAGGATTCTTCAAATTCAGAGGTAACGGGTGGTATTGATGCTTTTGCCATTGGAGTGGCATCGGTTAATAAATCGGCAAAGATTTATGTAAAAATAACCAATAGCTGGTATGATGCAGCGAAGGAAAAGGCGGCATCAGAAAAATTGTTGTCGATGGGCTGCGATGTTATGGCACAGCATTGTGATACGGCATATCCTCAGACATTAGCGCAGGAAAAGGGTGTGTATGGTATCGGTTATAACTCGGATATGAGTAAAGAAACTCCGGATTCCTGCCTGACAAGTGTGATCTGGAACTGGAGTGCTTATTATACGTCGGCAGTACAAAGTATTATGGATGGAACGTGGACCGGTGAAAATTATTATGGTGGCATGGCAGAGGGGCTGATTCAGATCACCGACCTGGCATCGTTTGCAAAGGAAGGAACGCAGGAAAAAGTTGATGAAGCGACCACAGCGATCCTTAGTGGTGAAAACAACGTATTCGATGGTGTATTAGAAACAAATACCGGGAAGAAGATTGGGGCAGCAAACAGTACATTAGACGATGCAACGATTACCGGAAACATTAACTGGTACTACAAAAATGTAGTGATCGTGAAATAGGAGGGTGGCTATGAATTTTACGATTCGTAAGAAAGTGTTGGTTTGCTCACTGCTCCCACTTGTTTTACTCGGGGCAATTGTTATTTTGGTGGCAGCAACGATCATGAAGGGTGCGATCATCCAACAGGTAGAAAATTCTCTGCGAGGAACAGCAACAGCGACACAGGCAGCATATGATCAAAATACCGGATCTTATCTGGAAACGAAGAATGGTGATGTATGGAAAGGCAGTTACAACATTTCCCAGTCCGACAATCTGGTAGATACGATCAAAGAAGAATCCGGCATGGAAGTTACCTTCTTTTATGGAAACAAGCGCATTATGACTTCTGCCAAGGACAAAGATGGCAATCGTATTTTACAGAGTGAGGCAGGAGAAAAGATCCAAAAAGAAGTTCTAGGTGCAGGGCACGAATATTTTAGTGAGAATGTTTCTATTGAAGGGACTATGTATTATGGATATTTTACTCCGGTATATCAGCCGGATGATAAAAGTACACCAATTGGAATGGTGTTCGCAGGAAGTCCCAAACAGGAGACATTTCGCAGTGTTATAAAGATTATTAGCACGATTATAGCGATTGTAGTGTTTGTTACGATCGTGTGCGTGATCGTTGTCAGTATTTGTGCAAGCTCGATCACAAAGGCACTTAAAGTAGGTATCGCATCAGTTCAGCAGGTATCTGCCGGAAATCTGCAATTGACGATATCAGATAAACTGGCTCGACGCAAAGATGAGATTGGAGATCTGTCGCGGGCAATCCGCAAGCTTCAGCAGGAATTGCTTGGCATTATAAGTGGCATTAAGGGAAGCACGGATTCTCTGCGTGATTCATCTGATTCATTAGAACAGACGGCACATCAGACTTTTCACAGCATTGAAAATGTCAAAGAGACAATGGATGGTATAACGGAGGGGGCAGATCGACAGGCAGAAGATATCAAAAAAGCGTCCTTCAACGTAAATAATATGGGAAATCTGCTGTTAGAGACCGGACAGGAGGCAGAAGATCTTGGAAATGGTGCAGACAGCATGAAAAAGGCAAGTGATCATGCAACGGAAATTGTACATCAGCTTCGTGTGATCAGCGATGAGGTGCATCAGGCTGTAGAGACGATCGCACAGCAGACAAAACAGACAAATGCATCCGCACAAAAAATTCGTGAGGCTTCTCGCTTTATTTCAGAAATTGCAGAAGAAACAAATCTGTTAGCTTTGAATGCAAGCATTGAAGCGGCAAGGGCAGGCGATGCCGGTAAAGGGTTTGCCGTTGTGGCGTCTGAGATTCAGAAGCTGGCAGAGCAGACGAATAGTGCCAGCGGCAATATTGAAGAGATAGTTGAGACTTTGTTAAACGATTCAGAACTTGTTGTTGAGACAATGACAAATGCGCAGGAAATTATTACCCAGCAAAACGATTTTATTGAAGGAACGGAAGGCAGTGTGGCGACCGTGATGAATGAAATCGAGCATTCGGTAAGCAGTATCCGCAGCATAGAGAGCCGTATGAAAGAATTAGAGTGTGCGAGAAAAGAGATCATGCAGGTATTTAAGGCAATGTCAGATATTGCCACTCATAATGTAAGCGACACCGAAAAGACCAATACAGCATTGGGTGCTATGACAGCAGACTTTAAGAATATCGAACAGTCGACGGAAAGTCTGCGAACAATGGCAGATGCGTTGGCAAACCATATTCAGAATTTTCAGGTGTAATTAGTTGCGTCAGTTTAGTGGAATATGCTATAATAGCAGTTACAAGAGATTAGGTAACTGCACAGCATGGAGGATTAATATGCAAAGAATAGCTTATTCCAAAAAGATCATATGCTATTTGTTCATATTATGCATCGCATTGACCAGCGCATTTTCTGCGTATGGTGAATGCGGTGTGTTTTCTATGCAGAGACAGCAGACATATTGCTCTAGACAGACTGTGCAGGTTGACTCTTTTCAGAATGCAAAAGCAGAGCATTATTTACATATGATACAAACTTCTTTTGCCAAGGAAGATTGTCGGATTGAGGATGGATCGGCAAATACGATGCAGAAACTGAATCTTATTCGGGAGCAGAAGACGGTTAGTTTATCAAAGTTTGAGCGTATTTGCTATTGTTTGACAGATTGTTATGCAAGATGCGTTAGCATTATGCATAATCAATATATTCTAAAGGCGACATTGATCCGGGATGTTCATCAACAGATCGTGTCTTTTATTCATCGGAAGGACGGGCAGAAAATCCCCGCAATATTCTTTTTTTGACACGCAGATCTTTACCTGCGTTCGTCATGTATTTCCAAATTATACAATATGTATGTGCATAAGATTGCACAGGTAAATGAGACCGCTCAGCCAAAGGGGGCACGGTTTTTTTATGGTAGAAAAAAAGAATAAATAGGAGGTTTTTGCATATGTTAGAGACAATAGGTATTGTTTTAGTCGTTGTGGCATTGATCGCGGTAGGCGTTTTTTCATGGAAGTGGGAGAATAGCGGATCTGATGACATTAAGAGAACGCAGACAAAGGACGAACATAAAGAAGCGTAATAGATTCAACAAAGGCACATAAAGAATGCAAGCATGGAGGTATACATGAAACAAATACTTGTCCGATACATCAACATCATATTAGGCGCAATAGTGGCAGCATTTGCTTTGGAAGAGTTTTTAGTTCCAGCGAACATTTTGGACGGCGGGATTGTGGGAACCAGTATTATCATTAGTTCGATAACTCCGATCTCGTTAAGTATATTGACGGTATGCTTAAATTTACCGTTTGTATTGGTGGGAGCGAAGCAGTTGGAAAAAAGCTTTCTTCCGAGGACCATTGTGGCAATGGGTGTATTCTCTCTCTTTTTAGAAATTTTTAACCGTTGGCACTATGATGCCACCTATGATGCATTATTGGCGACAGTGTTTGGAGGATTGATTCTTGGTGCCGGAGTTGGACTTATTATTCGAAACGGAGGATGTTTGGATGGCACAGAGACAGTTGCGATCATGGTCGCCAAAAAGACATCACTTTCCGTAGGTCAAATTGTTCTGGTCTGTAACATTATCATTTATTTGATCGCCGGTATATTGTTCGGATTGGATCGTGCGTTATATAGTCTTCTGACCTATTTTATTACATCTAGGATCGTGGATTATATTAATACAGGATTGGATCAGGGCAAAGCGGTAATGATCATTACGGATCAGGGACGCGTGATCGCAGAGGATATTTATAAGACGTTAGGCCGGACAGTTACTTTTTTGTCCGGTGAAGGGCTTTTATCCGGGGAGAAGACAGTCCTATATTGTGTCATTACCCGGATGGAGCTTCCGTTGATCCGTAAGATCATAGAAAAAGATGATTATTCGGCATTTATGACGATTTCAGATGTATCGGAGATCATCGGACATCATATTAAAAACTCAGAAAGCAAAATTTACACCAAATTATAACAAACCATGAGCGGAGAAAGTTCTCCGCTCCGTTTTTGATAGGGTCATTTGCAGCTGGTAACAATAGTGATAGGGCTTGTATAATTTAGACGAATATTATATAATTTAAAATTGTGGATTAACATTAGGAATTGCTGTTCAAAGAAGGGTTGACTGGTATGGTTAATGAGAAAAAAGTACGCTTAATGACGCAGCTTGCGTTAGACGAAAAGCGGTTTTATAAAGATGAACTAGACGAAAGTGGATATTTTCGTTCCGATTATATCCGTTCCAATACATTAAAGGTGCTGCTGGGCTATAGCATTTCCTATTTATTGATCATGGGACTGGTTGCCATGTATTATGTTGATTATCTGTTTACAAATGTAGTGCAGATGGATATGCAGAGCATGGTGTGGCTGGCCGGATGTATATATGTAGGATTATTATTGATCATTACCTTGTTTTGTGTGTTGTTTTATATGACCAAATATACAAACAATCGCAAGCGTTTGCGCAAATATATGATGGAAATAGATAAGCTGCAGAAGTTTTATCGGGACAGCAAAGATAATAAAGAGACCAAAGAAATTAAGGAGGGAGACGCTGTATGACTCAGTTATTGATATTGCGTGAACATATACAGAAAATGTATCAGCGTTATTCATCCTTTTTTCAGGTGGTCATGCGGTTTATGGTTGGATTTGGATTGTTTTTTGCGATCAACCGTGTGTTGGGATATCGTCCAATACTTTCACATGGTTATGTGAATGTGATCATGGGAGTGATCAGCGTGATCTTTCCATTAGAGGCAATGATCTTCTTGGTGGCATTGTTTATTGTGTTACAGGTCATGTATGTGTCCAAAATGCTGGCATTTTGTATTGGTGTTATATTTTTGATATTGTATCTGTTATATATTCAGTTCATTCCCAAACATGGATATGTGCTGATCGCTGTGCCGTTAGCATATTCTGTAGGACTCTCTGCAGGAGCACCGGTGCTGTTGGGATTGCTTTTTGGTCCGGCCGGAGTGCTGCCAGGTGTGATCGGAGTGTTGCTTTACTATTTGTTTCGCAATTTGATTACGGTTGCATCTTCTGCAACGACAGATTCCTTCGATCTGTTTCAGGTGCTGATCGATCAGTTGGTGGAGGACGAAGAGTTGTTTGCCGCAATAGCAGTCTTCGTGGTGGTCATGTTGGTAGTGTATATGATTCGCAGCCTGCGCGTTGATTTCAGTTTTGAAGCGGCGATCATCATCGGGATTGTCAGTGATATCATTTTATGTTTGTTTGCTAACTATTTACAGCTCATGAAACTGCATATGATCCCATTTTTTGCAGGTGCGGTCATATCCCTCGGCTTAGTGTGGCTGATACAATTTTTCCGTTTGTCATTAAATTATGCCGGCGTTGAGAATTTACAGTTTGAAGATGAGGAATATTATTATTATGTCCGCGCAGTACCCAAGAACAGTATTGCAACAAAGAGTAAGCGTATAAAACGCTTTAATGCACATTTGTTTACTGACCGCAACGAGTTGTTAGCAGCAGAGATGGAAGATAACGAAGCAGTGCCGGATGGCGGTAACAGGGAGAATAAGGAGGATTCATGAATCAAATTATTGCGTCATTAAAAGGATATGTATATGGATTATCGCTCCCGAAGATTGGTGTTGTGGATATCCTGGAGATTATAATTATCGCTTTTGCGTTGTATCATGTGACATTTTGGGTAAAGCGTACAAGAGCATGGACACTGGTAAAGGGTGTTTTTGTGCTGTTTAGTGCTTATATTGTTGCCTATATTTTAGATATGAGTGTTATATTGTGGGTGTTTGATAAGACGATCGGTCTTGGTATTACAGCGTTGCTGATCGTTTTTCAGCCGGAACTGCGCAAGGCGCTGGAAGAGTTGGGACAAAAAAAGATTGTCAGTTCTATCTTGCCGTTTGATGAGAACAAAGATAGAAATATACGCTTTACAGATCGTACCGTGAACGAGATCGTGCGTGCAACTTCTGAGCTTGCCAAAGCAAAGACCGGTGCACTGATCATTATGGAAAAGGATATTATCTTATCTGAATATGAAAGAACCGGTATTATTATCGATTCTGCGATCAGCAGTCAGCTTTTGATCAATATTTTTGAGCATAATACGCCGCTGCATGATGGTGCTGTGATCGTAAGAGGAGATCGTATTGTTGCGGCAACCTGTTATCTGCCATTGTCAGACAATATGGGGTTATCTAAAGATCTTGGAACGAGGCATCGTGCTGCAGTTGGCATTAGCGAGGTGAGCGATAGTCTTACCGTGATTGTATCTGAAGAAACCGGTATGATTTCCGTAGCAGTTGGTGGTAAATTATTACGTAATATTGACGGGGATCTTTTACGACGTAAATTGAATGATTTTCAGGGGAAACCTTCTGAGGAGAAGCCAAAGAAATACTTTTGGCGTAGAAAAGGAGGGGATCGCACATGAAAGAATTAAAACAATTGATGAAAGATGTTGTGCTGCATAATATTGGGATCAAAGTGCTGTCATTGATCGGTGCTCTGTTTGTATGGCTGATCATTATCAATATTGATGATCCTTATAAGACGAAAGTGTTTCAAGTGCCGGTCGAGACGATCAATGAAAGTGCATTGCAGTCTGTTAATAAGGTGTTTGAAATTACATCCGGCAGTATTGCCAATGTCAAGGTCGGTGGCAAACGAAGCGTGATCGATCGTTTAGATTCTACAGATATTCGTGCAACAGCAGATCTTTCGAATCTGTCTTCGGTAAATGCGGTAAATATCGTGCCATCACTTCGTAAAAAAGTGTCATCGGACGTTACTTTGGAATGTACTCAGGTGTTGAAAGTTGCATTGGAGGATATGGCAACCAAGCAGGTTAAGGTAACGGTTGTCACCCAAGGAGAACCGTCAGAAGGTTACTCTATTGGAAAATGCACGGCAAAACCAAATATGATTCAAGTGACAGGAGGAAAATCTGTTGTGAAACGTATTTCCTCGATCAAGGTGTTTTTGAATGTGGAGGGAGTCAGTGAAGACTTTATGAGCCGATTGGAACCGGTTGCTTATGATTCCAACGATGAAGTAGTCAAGTCTAACACTCTGCACTTTAGTCAGAATAAGATCAAAGTGCGGGCAAAGGTTTTGGAAAACAAAACAATTCCGGTAAGAGTCAGTGTGACAGGAACGCCGGCAGCGGGATATGAGTATGTAGAAACAGAATGTCTGCCACAAGAGATCCAAATTGCCGGCAGTGAGAAGAAAATGGAGTCGCTTTCTGAGATTGTGATACCGATGGATATTAGCGGATTGAATGACCAGTCCGGTGGTTTGGAAAAGACGGTCAGTGTGCCAGCCTTATTGCCAGAGGGAGTTACTGTATCAGAAGAGTATGAGACGATCTCCGTGAAGGTGACGATAGAAAAATTAGTGGAACGAACTTTGCGTATTAAAGAGACAGATGTGGCATTTCGAAATTTGGCAAGCGGATATGTTGCGACAGCCGGAGCACCCGGAGACATTTTAAGCCTCACGATTTCGGGAAGAGACTCCATTTTGAATGAGATTCCGGATACTGCCATCAATGCATATGTAGATTGTGGCGGTTTGAAAGCCGGAGAGCATCAGGTTCGCGTGCAGTTGGATCTGTCGGATACTTGTAAAATCACAAAATATGCAACGATAAAGATTCATATCACGAAGGAACGAGGAGGCAGTACGGCGAGCTCTTCCCCATCGCCAACAACAAAGCCGACCGAAAGGCCGCAAAATACGACGTCGGAAAAACCGAGCGAGGAGCCAATACCGACGGAGACACCTTCACAAGAAGAATGATCTGTCAGAAATTGTTATCATGATGATTTTTGATGTGTGAAATATAAAAACGCTTCGGTAAGCAATCTGCCTGCCGAAGCGTTTTTGCAATTATTCATATTTTGTCATAGCATA
This sequence comes from Clostridium sp. AM49-4BH, assembly GCF_003478335.1. GTDB lineage: Bacteria > Bacillota > Clostridia > Lachnospirales > Lachnospiraceae > Butyribacter. The sequence goes on along the minus strand of NZ_QUFB01000010.1, from coordinate 63,142 downwards.
GATCTGCTACCTATGATCAACCGTTCGTGGCATTTTTCTTAGCACGGAAACGAAGAGTCGGATCGAGAATCTTTTTGCGGATACGTAAATTCTCCGGTGTAATCTCTAATAACTCATCGGTATCGATAAATTCCAGTGCCTCTTCCAAACTGAGTACCTTAGGCGGCGTAAGCTTTAAGGCATCGTCTGCGCTGGAAGAACGGGTATTTGTCAGATGTTTTGTTTTGCATACATTTAACTCAATATCCTCTGTTTTACCATTTTGCCCAATGACCATTCCGGCATATACTTTTTCACCCGGGCCAACGAACAGAGTACCACGATCCTGTGCGTTGAATAATCCATAAGCAACGGTTTCACCGGATTCAAAGGCGATGAGAGATCCTTGCTTGCGATAAGCGATATCACCTTTGTACGGACCGTAGTCTTCAAATACGGTGTTGAGAATACCGTTTCCTTTTGTATCGGTCATAAATTCACCACGATAACCGATCAGTCCACGAGATGGGATAACAAATTCAAGACGAGTGAATCCACCACCGATTGATCCCATACCCTGTAATTCACCTTTACGAGTGCTTAATTTTTCGATGACACTGCCGGCAAATTCCTCTGGGACATCAACGAAGGCACGCTCCATTGGTTCTAATTTTTTTCCGCGTTCATCGGTTTTATATAATACTTCTGCTTTGCTGACAGCAAATTCATATCCCTCACGACGCATATTTTCGATCAAAACGGACAAATGCAGTTCGCCACGTCCGGATACTTTGAAACTGTCCATATTGTCAGTTTCTTCTACACGAAGGCTGACATCAGAGTTCAACTCGCTGAAAAGACGGTCGCGCAGATGACGAGATGTGACAAATTTTCCTTCCTGACCGGCCAAAGGACTGTCATTTACCATGAAATGCATAGCGATTGTAGGTTCCGAGATCTTCTGGAAAGGAATTGGTTCCGGATGCTCAGGAGAACAGATCGTATCGCCAATATGGATATCAGTTACGCCTGAGATCGCTACGATAGAACCGATTGTTGCTTCCGTAACCTCTACTTTCTTCAGCCCATCAAATTCATAGAGTTTAGTAATACGCACTTTGTTCAATTTATCTTTGTCATGTGCATTAACGATCACAACATCTTGTCCGACTTTGACAGAACCGTTATCCACTTTACCGATACCGATACGACCGACATATTCGTTGTAGTCAATGGTGCTGATAAGTACCTGTGTACCTGCGTCAGGATCTCCTTCCGGTGCCGGAATGTAGTTTAAGATCGTTTCAAACAGTGGCTCCATGTCTTTGCCGGGTTCGTCGGATTTGTAAGATGCAATACCCTCACGAGCGGAAGCGAAGATGAATGGGCAATCTAATTGTTCTTCGTTAGCATCCAGATCAATAAAAAGTTCTAATACTTCATCTACTACTTCATCCGGTCTTGCTTCCGGACGATCGATCTTGTTGATGCAGACAATAACCGGAAGTTCCAGCTCTAATGCTTTTTTGAGAACAAATTTTGTCTGTGGCATAGCACCTTCAAAGGCGTCTACGACAAGAACAACACCGTTTACCATTTTGAGGACACGTTCTACCTCGCCACCAAAGTCAGCATGGCCCGGTGTATCGATAATATTGATCTTTGTATCTTTGTAAGTGATTGCTGTATTCTTAGATAAAATAGTGATTCCGCGCTCACGCTCAATGTCGCCGGAATCCATGACGCGTTCTGCAACTGCCTGATTGTCGCGAAAAACACCGCTTTGTTTTAGCAATTCATCGACTAAGGTTGTTTTTCCATGATCGACATGGGCAATGATCGCAATGTTTCTAATATCTTCTCGTTTCATAGTATACATTTACCTCCATTTCGGAGCTGATTGATTGTTTTTGTTTGCTGCTCCGAAGCAAATTGTTTTTATGGGAAACTGCTCATAACGTGGTGACACGCCACCAAGAATTACTTTGGCAAATCTCGGCGATGTCACGCTGGCTTTGCTCTTTTTATTGGACAAACCCACAATTAACTAGTATACTATAAAAATAAGATTATACAATTGACAAATGTGCCAAAAATAATCAGAAATGTCGAATAATGTTTTACAAAAAGGTTTAACCTAAGAAAGAAGCAGTTATATAATAGCAAATATCAACGTATATATTTATGAAACTAAAAATACCAATGGGGCGGGAACCCCAAGCGGCGTCCTTTTCAATAGGGTGCAGGAAAAAGGAGGATATGAAATATGTTGGATAAAGTATTCACAAACAACCAGGTGACAATTGCAGGTGAAGTAGTCAGTGAGTTTACATTCAGTCATGAAGTCTATGGAGAACATTTCTACATCGTCAATATCGCAGTATGCAGACTTAGCAATTCGTATGATGTAATTCCGGTTATGGTGTCAGAAAGATTGATCGATGTTACGTCTGATTATCGTGGATGCGTTTTGCAGGTGTCCGGTCAATTCCGTTCTTACAACAGACATGAAGAAAATCGAAATCGTTTGGTGTTATCCGTATTTGCCAGGGAGGCAGTGCTTGCTTCGCAGGAAGATGAGGATGAGCAAAATCCGAATCATATTTTTTTGGACGGATATGTGTGCAAGCATCCGGTGTATCGTAAGACACCGTTGGGGCGTGAGATTGCCGATGTGTTGTTAGCGGTGAATCGTCCGTACGGCAAGTCGGATTATATTCCGTGTATCTGCTGGGGAAGAAATGCACGTTTTGCCGATAAATTTGAAGTAGGTTCTCATATACAGATATGGGGCAGGATCCAGAGCCGTGAATATCAGAAAAAGATTGCAGAAGACCAGTATGAGAAACGAGTGGCGTATGAAGTATCTGTAAGCAAGTTAGAGTATATCGCGGAGGAAAATTAGAAAAAGTAGATTTTTTATGTGAATTATGATAGAATGGCTAGAGTTGACAGGTAGATTATTTTGTTGCTCTAGCCATTTTTGCGGCCAATAGGGTATGGCAGCTGTTTGAGGGAGCAGATAGAAAGGATGGCGGGAAGCAGGAGGAGTCAGATGAGTCAAAGAATAGTACAGGTATATTATGGAAGCGGCAAGGGTAAGACCTCTGCAGCAGTGGGACAATGTATCCGTGCAGCGGGGCTTGGTCAATCTGTGATCATCATTCAATTTTTAAAGGGAAAAGATGCAGAAGAATTCAGCTTTTTGAACCGCCTGGAGCCGGATATTAAATTGTTTCGGTTTGAAAGAGAGAATGAATCTTATGATTGTTTGTTAGATTCTCAAAAGAAAGAAGAGAGACAAAACATTCTGAATGGATTTAATTTTGCAAAGAAGGTGATCGATACCGGAGAATGTGACGTATTAGTGCTAGATGAAGTGCTTGGTCTGGTGGACTTAGAGATTATTTCTATTGAGGATATTATCTCTTTAATTACTTTGCGCGATGATTATTGCAAGTTGGTAATGACAGGAAGATGTCTTCCGCCGGAGTTAGAGCCGTATGTTGATATTGTATCCAAGATAGATCTTGAAAAGGATCTGGAGATGTAAGGAAGCACATAATTTATATCGGTTCATATAATATACCAAGAAAATACAAAGAAATGGGGAGTCTATATGTCGATATTTACCGGTGCCGGAGTGGCACTTATTACGCCGATGAATCCGGATGGAAGTATTAATTATCCTGAGATGGAGCATATTATCAACGATCAGATCGCAGGCGGTACGGATGCGGTTATTGTGTGTGGAACAACTGGAGAAACGGCAACGATGACTTATGATGAGCATATAGAAACGATACGTGCCTGTGTGCAGATGACAGCGGGGCGTATTCCGGTTATTGCGGGTACGGGATCTAATTGTACAAAATCGGCGGTCAAATTATCCGTTGCGGCAGAACGTGCCGGTGCAGACGGTTTGCTGGTTGTATCACCATATTACAATAAGGCGACTCAAAACGGAATAAAGGCACATTATAAACAGATCGCTGCGGCGGTAGATCTACCGATACTTATGTATAATATTAAAGGTCGTACCGGTGTTAATATTGCTCCACAGACAATCGCTGATCTGGTGCAGGAGGTTTCTAATATTGTGGGTGTCAAAGAAGCATCCGGAGATCTGTCACAGATTGCCGACATTATGGCGCGTTGTGACGGAGAGATCGATCTGTATTCCGGAAATGATGATCAGATAGTTCCCATTGTTGCTTTAGGCGGCAAGGGGGTTATCTCTGTATTGTCTCATGTAGCTCCAAGAGATACACATGATATGGTGATCAAAATGTTAGAAGGGGATACGGATGGCGCCAGAAGACTTCAGTTAAAGTATATTCCTTTGATCCATGCACTGTTTTGTGAGGTAAACCCGATTCCTGTAAAGGCAGCGATGAATATGTTAGGGTATCAGGCGGGACCGCTTCGCATGCCGCTCACGGAAATGGAAGAGGAGCATCAAGAGACGTTACGTGAGGCAATGCGGAAGGCAGGGCTTGATGTAAAATAAAGTTTGCAGTTTGAGAAAGAAATGGAGGACTATTATGACAAAAATTATTATGTTAGGATGCAACGGAAGAATGGGACAGATGATCACAGATATGGTCAAACAGGATGATGAATGTACGATCGTTGCAGGAATTGATATTGTTGACAATAGAGACAATGGTTATCCTGTGTATACTAAATTGGCAGACTGTGATGTAGAAGCCGATGCGATCATTGACTTTACATCTGCTACTGATTTTGAGAGTCGTATGGATTATGCGGTGGACAAGCAGATCCCGATCATCGAATGTTCGACCGGATTATCTGAGGAGCAGATGGATTATTTGAAAAAAGCAAGTGAAAAGGTTGCAGTATTAAAATCTGCCAATATGTCTTTGGGCATCAATCTGTTAATGAAGTTATTAAAGGAAGCTGCCGTTAAGCTGGCGGGAGATGGATTTGATGTGGAGATCGTTGAGAAACACCATAATCAGAAGTTAGATGCACCGTCCGGAACGGCGTTGGCGTTAGCAGATTCTATTAATGAGGCGATGGACGATCGCTACGAGTATATATATGACCGTTCTCAGGTTCGCCAGAAGCGTGACAAGAAAGAGCTTGGAATCTCAGCTGTTCGTGGTGGAACGATCGTTGGAGAGCATGAGGTGATCTTTGCGGGGACAGATGAAGTGATCACATTTAAGCATACGGCATATTCACGTGCCGTATTTGCGAAAGGTTCCATTACGGCTGCAAAATATCTGAAAGGAAAAGCTGCAGGATTGTACGACATGTCAGATGTACTGTTATAATTATGTAGACAGGCAATGATAGGAGGAGTTCTATGTCGGAAAAAATATTGATATTACATAGTTTATTATCAGGGCTGGACATATTGACTGCCATCATTTTGCTCGTTGCAGTACTTAGCGGTTTAGCAACCGGGCTTGTTGTGAAACTGGGACAGATCGTGGCTGTGATCGGCTCCTACGTGATCGCTGCAGTGTTGGCATCCTATGTCGGATTAGGCAGAGAGATTGTTTTTGTAGTGGCATTTATTGTGTTGTCTATTATTTGTCGTTATTTGGTGCAGGTGCTTCGGCTTGTAGATAAACTTCCGGTTGTCGGAACCCTGGATAAATTTGGCGGAGCAGTGGTTGGATTTGTTGTAGCGTTCATTGTGCTATATTTTGTGATCAATCTCTTTTTTGATATCGTTCCGCAGAGTACATTGGATGGAATGGGTTGGACGAAAGAGGCAGTTCAAAAGACAATGTTCATTAAAGGCTTTTTGAAGAGATGACGGGAGCGGTAAAGTGTAATGAATAAAATAAATTATCAACGTGAATTGGATCAGATTTTAGCGGAGATTACGGCAAAAGGAGAGGTTCCGACACTGCTATTGCATAGTTGCTGCGCACCGTGCAGCAGCTACGTGCTGTCATATCTGGCATCTTATTTCCGCATTACGCTGTACTATTATAATCCGAACATTTCACCGAAAGAAGAATATCAAAAACGCGTGCAGGAGCAAATGCGTCTGATACGCGAGCTGCCGGTACGTTATCCGATCTGTTTTGAAGAGGGGGTATACGATCCGGAGCGTTTTTTTGAGATGGCGAAAGGGATGGAAGATATACCGGAGGGCGGAGAGCGCTGCTTTCGCTGTTATGAATTAAGACAGCGAGAGGCGGCAATTGCAGCCGCACAGGGAGGATATGATTATTTCACGACGACGTTATCGGTCAGTCCGCATAAGAATGCACAGAAGCTGAATGAGATCGGTCTGCGTCTGCAGGAGGAATATGGTGTCCGTTATCTGCTGTCTGATTTTAAGAAAAAGGGCGGTTATTTAGAGTCGATCCGTCTGAGTAAAGAATATGATCTGTATCGACAGAATTTTTGTGGCTGTGTATATAGCAGACAGAAGATGGAAGATAGAGAATCCTAGGTTGACAAGAATAGAAAGAACTACTATAATGAATTTGTTTTCGGGGCGGGGTGCAATTCCCTACCGGCGGTATTCTGTGACAGCAGTAAGCCCGCGAGCCTGCGCTAAGGCGCAAGCATGATTTGGTGAGAATCCAAAGCCGACAGTATAGTCTGGATGAGAGAAGACATGAGATATCATTGATGCGTTATAAAAGTCCTGGTAACATATACTGGGACTTTTTTATTATAGGATGAAAGGAAATGAGGGACGACTATGAGACAGGAATATATGCGTCGTGCGATCGAGTTAGCTAAACGTGGACTTGGGAGAGTGAATCCCAATCCGCTGGTGGGCGCTGTTATCGTGAAGGATGACCATATCATTGCGGAAGGGTATCATGCACGGTATGGCGATCTGCATGCGGAGCGAAGTGCTTTTTCTAAGCTTAAGGATCCTGCAGAAGCTATTGGTGCAGAAATGTATGTGACGTTGGAACCTTGCTGTCATCAGGGAAAGCAGCCGCCGTGTACACAGGCGATCATTGAACATGGTATCCGTAAGGTCTATGTCGGTTCAGATGATCCGAATGCATTAGTGGCAGGCAAGGGGATTCGGATACTCAGAGAAGCAGGTATAGAGGTAGAGACTCACGTGCTAAAAGAGGAATGTGATGCCTTAAACCCTGTATTTTTTCACTATATTACGAGTAAGACACCATATGTCGTCATGAAGTATGCCATGACAATGGATGGGAAAATCGCCTGTGATAGTGGAGAAAGTAAATGGGTTACCGGAGAAATGGCGAGGGCACATGTGGCAAAGGTTAGAAATGCTCTTTCCGGTATTATGGTTGGTGTACAGACTGTGCTGCAGGATGATCCCAAGCTTACCTGCCGTATGCCGGGTGGCAGGAATCCGGTACGCATCGTATGCGACAGCTATTTGAGAACACACCTTGATTGTAATCTTCTTCAGACGATCGATGAAGCACCGGTTTGGATCGCAACACTTTCTGAGTGTATGGAAAGCGAAAAGGCGACAAAACTTCGAGAGAAAGGGGCAGAATTGATCGTTGTGCCACAGGCTGATGGAGAGAACATGGAAGGAATAGATCTGAACGCATTATGCAAGGAGCTTGGTGAACGGGGAATAGACGGTCTGTTGATCGAGGGTGGAAGTACCTTACATGCCGGTGCTTTGCAGGCGGGCATTGTGGATCATGTACTTGTTTATATGGCGCCTAAAATCTTTGGGGGCAGTGGCAGATACACACCGGTACGCGGTGAAGGCGTGCAGTCCCCGGCACAGGCTTGGCAATTTAAGCGTAGTCATGTGACAGAACTTGGCGAAGATATCTTGATTGAATATGAGAAAGACAAGGGGGAACGGAAAATATGTTCACCGGAATAGTAGAAGAAATCGGTCAGATCGCAGCAATTCGTAAAGGAAGTGCATCTGCGGTGTTGTCGATCCAAGCCTCCAAAGTATTGGAGGGGACTAAGATCGGAGACAGCATTGCAGTTAACGGGATCTGTTTGACTGTGACAGGAATGCAGGAACGTAGTTTTACAGCAGATGTTATGGCAGAAACTTTGCGCAGAAGTTCTCTCGGGGTGTTGGGAAAAGGTGCTGCGGTCAATCTGGAACGCGCAATGGCGGCCGATGGCAGATTTGGCGGACACATTGTGTCCGGTCATATTGATGGGACCGGAGAGATCGTATCAATGCAACGAGAAGACAATGCTGTGTGGGTCGAAGTGGAAACACCGCCACAGCTGTTGCGTTATATTGTCGAGAAGGGGTCTATTGCTATTGATGGGATCAGTTTGACGGTTGCGAAAGTGACAGATAGTAGTTTTTCGGTCTCGTTAATACCACATACCGGAGAGGAGACAACATTACTTTCAAAAAAAGTGGGAGATCCGGTTAATTTGGAAAATGATATTGTAGGCAAATACGTGGAACGTTTTCTGACATTTGAGAAGCCGGCAGAAACGTCATGTCAAAGTGTGGATCTGGCATTTTTGGCAGAACATGGATTTGCGTGATATAATTGACAGAAAGGTTAGGTGCAAACAATGAGTGAGTTTCAGTTTAATACGATTGATGAGATTTTGGAAGATCTGCGCGATGGTAAGATCGTCGTTATGATCGATGATGAAGATCGCGAGAACGAGGGGGATGTGATCTGCGCAGCAGAGCATGCCACCTTAGAAAATGTGAATTTTATGGCAAGCTATGCTAAAGGCTTGATCTGTATGCCAATGGATGAGAGTTACACGAAGAAACTTGGCCTGCGACAGATGTGTGAGGTCAATACGGATAATCATTGTACGGCATTTACGGTGTCTATTGACCATAAAGATACGACAACGGGCATTTCTGCCTATGAACGTTCTATTACGGCGATGAAAACGGTAGATCCGGATGCAAAACCGGGCGATTTTCGTATGCCGGGACATATGTTCCCGCTGCAAGCCAAAAAAGGCGGCGTTTTAGAGCGTAACGGGCATACGGAGGCAACCGTTGATCTGATGCGTATTGCAGGATTGCAGCCGGTTGGTCTGTGTTGCGAGATTATGAAAGAGGATGGCACGATGGCACGTACGCCGGATCTGGTCGAATTTGCAAAGAAACATTCATTGAAGTTTGGTCGAATTGCAGATCTGGTGCAGTACCGTAAGGAACATGAAGTATTGGTAGAGTGTGTGGCAAAGGCAAAAATGCCGACCCGATATGGTGATTTTACGATATATGGATATGTCAATAAATTGAATGGTGAGCATCATGTTGCGTTGGTAAAGGGAGATATTACTGATGGGAAACCGGTGTTATGTCGAGTGCATTCGGAGTGCCTGACCGGTGATGCACTGGGATCTGCACGTTGTGATTGCGGCCAGCAATATGACGCAGCGATGAAGATGATCGCCAAAGAGGGACGAGGCGTTTTGCTATATATGCGTCAGGAGGGACGAGGTATTGGTCTTATTAATAAGATCCGTGCCTATGAATTGCAGGATCATGGAAGAGATACGGTCGAGGCCAATTTGGAACTGGGCTTCCCGGAGGACGCCAGGGATTATACGATAGGAACACAGATTTTGGTGGATCTGGGAATCCATGAGCTGCGTCTTCTCACGAATAACCCGGCTAAAGTATATGGTTTGGCAGGTTATCAGTTAGAGATCGTAGAACGTGTTCCGATTGAAATGGAACCGGGAGAATACGATCGGTTCTATTTACAGACAAAGAAAGAAAAGATGGGGCATTTGCTGCATCTTAAATAAATAATGGAAGAAAGGTAAGGTATAAGCATGAAAACAGTAGAAGGAAAAGTAGTAGCAGAAGGATTAAAAATTGGTATTGTAGGAGCTCGTTTCAATGAATTTATCGTGTCAAAATTGATCAGTGGTGCAAGGGATGGCTTGGTTCGACATGGTGTCAATGACGATGATATTACTCTTGCGTGGGTACCTGGAGCATTTGAAATTCCGTTAGTTGCAAAGAAAATGGCATTGTCCGGCAAATATGATGCAGTAATCTGTCTTGGTGCAGTTATACGTGGCGCAACCAGTCATTATGATTATGTTTGTGCTGAAGTATCGAAAGGAATTGCAGCAGTCAGCTTAGAGGCGCAGATTCCGGTTATGTTTGGTGTTGTAACGACAGATAATATTGAGCAGGCGATTGAGCGTGCCGGTACTAAAGCGGGTAACAAAGGATATGACTGTGCGCTTGGTGCGATCGAAATGATCAACCTTACAAGACAGCTTTAGAAAGGAGTGGCCCTTAAATAGGCCGATTAGCGATGTTTCAGAATTTATATCCGGATGAAGAATACCGTTCATCTTATGAGATTCCCTATGAGAGCTATTATCAAAAGGGATTTCGTGGTATTTTATTCGATGTCGATAATACACTGGTGGAACATGATCAGCCGGTGACGATCGAAGCAATTGCGCTCTTTGAAAAGCTTCGTAAGATTGGATTTGAGGTTTGCATTATTTCAAATAACAAAGAGCCGCGAGTGAAACCTTTAGCAGATACGTTAGGTGCGAAGTATGTATATAAAGCAGATAAGCCTTCTGCCAAAGGATATGTGCAGGGGATGGAGCATATGGGTACCACTGCTTCCAATACCATGTTTGTAGGAGATCAGATATTTACAGACATCTGGGGAGCAAAACGTGCCGGCGTATATGCCGTCTTAGTGCATCCGATCGCAAAGCATGAGGAAATACAGATCGTTTTAAAAAGAAAACTGGAATGGTTTGTACTTAGACGTTACCACAAAAAGAGATCTTAATTAGACGCTGTCAGGAAAATCTGTAGGAAAGCAGACGATCTGGCAGCGTTATTTTTTTGTAATATGCCAGATACTCTTTGGAAGAGAGGGAATCGATATAGTTTTGTGGGAACTGTTTAGTACAACCGTGCATACAGGCAAAATCGACCGCTTTATTATAAGCGATTGCAGCTTCGATCAGGGATGGAAAACGTCCGATCAGATAATTGCCATTCAGATGCAGTTTGGCTATATATTCCGTATGCCCATTATCATGAACGATCGTTACTCCGTGATATGGATTTAATACATTGAGGTTAGAATATCGATAGTCATTTTCATTGCCATTTACAAATGTAAAATCGATATCTTTTCTTGCATAGGCACGGATGCCATAACGAGAACGGATATTGGTCTGCATACCATATTCAGCAACGAACAGATGACCGCCGCGTTTCATGATCGCATGGTTGGAATAAAAAAACAGGTCATCAACATCAAAGAGCAGCGTTTCTTCAGAACTCAAATAATATTGAAAATATTTTTTTCGCAAATAGATCGGTGTTTTAATATAGATCCCATTATTCTTAAAATTCAATAAGCTGATCCATTTTGAAAAAGGGAGCAAAGGAAATTGTGTTTCCTGATAATCTTCTGGTGTGATCGGTACTGTTGCAGATAACAGCTTATCGGCAGATTGGTACGCACCGTGTGCCTCAGATTCTGAGGTAAAGCTGCCCAGACTGATATGTTTGCATCGAAATGTAATAGAGGCGCGATAGTATACGCTTCCGTCCTTTTTTACAGCAGCAAATACTCCTTTTTTCATACAGATCACACGCTCCTTTCTATGCTTAGCTATATTCAATATAAAACGTTTTATATCTTTGTACGGATTAGCTATAATGTAGCATATTTCGACAGGAAATGCCAGATATGTTGAATGGTATCAGGTATAAAATTCCATTTATTTCATATACTCTGTAATAGTTTTGTAACATTATTAATTATTTCTCAATCTTCCCATATAGTCGTTGACATAATAAGCAATATGTGGGTGCGGTGGATTTGAGGTGTGGGAAGTTTGAGTTGTTATTCAATGATTTGTTTGGAGGATTTGCATGAAAAAAGACATGAGATGGAAGGTGGCACAGATCGGGATGCTGACGACGATGTTGGCAATGGAATCGATACTTCCGCAAGGTCATATTGTCGATGCCAGACATCAAACCGCTCAGTATCGAATAGAAGAAGACATGGAGCTTGCCGGGCTAAGCAGTTATGTGAGAGGCGGACAGGCAGAGGGAGCATATGTGTCTGAAACAATTGCACGAGTACATGATCAGTGGCAGCAAAAAAAACAGGAAGAAAAGCAAAAGCAGCGTATCAGACAGCAGAAATTAGAGCAGGAGAGGATGCGTAAAGAACGACAGAAACGAAAACAGGAGCAGAGGAAGCGTGCTAGAAGAGCACGGATCCGTCGCGCCAAACAGAAACAAAAAAGAGACGAAAAAAACCGACGTCTTGCCATTGAAGAAAAATGCGGAAGAGTGATCGGTACAGAGTCTGAACGTATTTTACAGCGTATTGTTGAGGCAGAGGCTGGAGGAGAGGATCTAGAGGGGAGAGCACTTGTTGCGAATGTCATTTTGAATCGTGTGTTAGGAAAACAGTTTCCATCCACGATCAAGGAAGTAGTCTTTGCACATAGTGGAAGCAGATATCAATTTTCGCCGGTCAGCAATGGCAGTTATTATTCGGTACATGTGTCAAGCGGAACAAAAAAAGCAGTAAGAAGGGCCCTGCAGGGACAGGATACCTCGCAGGGCGCATTGTACTTTATGGAGAGAGCTTTAGCTGACAGTGGTAATGCTTCTTGGTTTGATCGGTGTCTGACTAAAGTGAAGAGACATGGATGCCATGAATTTTATAAATAGCACTCAAAATGGGGATCGGAGTACAGGCTGTAATTGTCTGCCATGCAAAGCCGCTTCGATCGTTTCGGGGATAAGGGATACATGAGCTACTAAGGAGCAAGGCTTTTTATGATGATCATCCTGTCCAAATGGAACAAAATATACGTTTTTAGCATTGTACAGCATTCCAAGATTCCTGAAATTCATTCCCATATTATCGTTGCTGGAAATGGAGATGACCAGCGGTTTTTCATTGCGAAGATGTGCTTTTGCTGCCATCAGTACCGGAGTATCTGTGATACCATTCACTAATTTTGCCATTGTGTTGCCGGTACATGGGGCGATGACCAGTGCATCAAAAGGGGCTTTTGGCCCGATTGGTTCTGCGTCTTGAATTGTATATATTCCGGTATTTCCGGTAATGCGTTCTACTTTTTTACAAAAGGTTTCAGCTGCAGTAAAACGGTTGTCTAAATGGCTCGTATGATTGGAAAAGATAGGCTGCACTTCATAGCCTTGTTTTACAAGTTCGCTTAATAATGTTAATGTTTTTGCAAAGGTGCAAAATGAGCCGGTAATAGCAAATCCGATGGAAATTGTTTCGTTCATGTCTATTTCCTTTCTATCCGATTACAAATATATCATTTAAATGCTGAAAAATAATCTCAGCAGAACTTTTTGGGGCGTATTTTGCCGGCAGACCGGGATATAATGCGGCATCCAATCCTTTTTGAGCGCAATATGTGAGATCGCAGCCGCCCGGTGCACTGGCAAGATCTATGATCACGGCAGTGTCAGGAAGTCGGTCGATAAGACTTTTGCCGACAATGGGAGCAGGCACAGTGTTAAATAACCATTGGCAGGTTGAAAGATCTGTTGACTCGGTTAGATTAAGACAGTGTGAGACTTCTGCACAGGCTGTTTTTTCAGAAGATCTGGCAGAGATGATCACTGTGGCACCGAGGTTTGTCAGACGATCTGCCAACACCTTTCCGCAGCGTCCGTAACCCATGACAAGACAGGTGTGCTGATACAAGTTATAGGGAGAGTGGCGGATTGCTTCGCAGATGGCACCTTCAGCGGTTGCAACAGCATTCCATATTGCTACGGCAGAGGATTTCATATAGTCATAGATATGCAGACCGCGTTCCTGACAGCATTTTACAAATGCAGCAGGAAGATTACCACCTAAAATCAGAGAACCTGCAGGTGCCTCCTCATATGCCTGTTGCAGCGTTTTTTCGTCACATGGCACAGGAAGCAGTATTGTCTGCAGGGAAGAAGACTGTCCACAAGAATGCAGATACGATCTGCTTGTGGTGCTTTTTGAAGCAGATACTGCCTGACTACATGTTTTGACACCCGCTTTTGCAAATAATTGTTCTAGTGCTAACTGGCGTTCATCGTCGCCGTATCGGATCAGCTCGCAAATTTCATACATAAATAATCCTCTCTTCCCGGATCATAAATTTCTCCAAATCTTTGTGAGTAAAATTCTCATAAAGTGGGATACTGTAGTTTATGCAGGAAACACAATATGGGTTCCCTTGACCAAACACAAATTTTCGGTTATGCTTAAGCCGAAGATACCGAGAGTACATCGATAAGGAATGGAGGTTTAGAAATGATACATGCAACAATAGATACATTTGAAGAGGAAGTTATTAAGCAGAAGGGCTTAGTTTTGGTGGATTTTTGGGCGCAGTGGTGTGGACCCTGCCAGATGATCGCTCCGATCCTAGCGGAGATTGATGAAGAATGCCCGGATGTTAAAGTTTGTAAGGTGGATGTCGATGCGAATATGGGACTTGCGCAATCGTATAAAGTTGTCGCAATCCCGTTTTTGATCCTCTTTCGGGATGGAGAAGTTCAGGAAAAGCTGACCGGATTACAGTCCAAGAAAGATCTTATGGATATGATCAAAAAGTATAAGGCGTAATTTATTCCCGTATACACAAGAAGCCATACAGGTTATTTCCTGTATGGCTTCTTTTTAGGGTATAAGAAAATACTCTTTTATATATTATGTACTAGTGTTGCTGTGTAATGTGAGTCTTTAGTGCAGCAAAACTTTCTTTACTGATCACATGTTCAATACGACATGCATCTTCGGATGCAACACTTTCCGACACGCCCAAAGAAACTAAAAATTTCATCAAAAATTCGTGCCGCTCATAAATCATTTCAGCAATCTGTTTGCCGCTATCGGTCAAATAAATAAAACCGGAGTCAGTGACAGTGATATACTGTTTCTCACGAAGATTTTTCATTGCAACGCTGACACTCGGCTTCTTAAAGTTGAGTTCGTTGGCAATATCAACCGAGCGGACAACAGGTAATTTTCGGCTTAACACTAAGATTGTCTCCAAATAGTTTTCTAAGGATTCGTTTGATTTGTATGCTCCAGCCATATTCTTCCCCTTCCGTTGTTCATGATTATATATTATTTTAGCATATTATGAAAAAAATGACAAACGTCTGTTGTGGAAAAAAATCTCATTTTTATGAAAAATGAAGAGACAGGCAGATGAAAATATGTTAAAATAAAGGTTAAAGGCATATATGGGGCCTATAGAGATGCGGAGGTAGCACAAAATGAATGATTATGTATTGGTGGTAGACGACGAGGAAGTAAATCGGAAGCTTCTTGTCAAGATATTGGAGGCAGAGTATGAAGTGGAGACAGCTTCGGACGGTAAGCAGGCACTTCAAATGCTGAAAGCACAGCCACATAAATATGCAGCTATTGTTTTAGATCTGGTGATGCCGGATATGAATGGGTTTTCCTTTTTGGAAGAATATTGCAGTGATGCGATACTGCAGAATATTCCGGTCATTGTTTCTACCGGAGATGATAATATAGAATGTGAGACACATAGTTTGGAGCTTGGTGCCTGGGATTTCATCCGCAAGCCGTACAATGAGCGAATCATTCATTTTCGACTGCACAATGCGATCGAGAGAAGTCGTGCACAGATTTTGCGTAAGTTACAGCATGTTGAGGCTTTTGATTCGTTGACCGGATTGTATGGACGAGATTATTTCCAAAAAGCAACGAGAGAAATGTTAGATGCGTTTCCTGAGGAGCAGTATGCAATGATAAGGCTCGACATTGCCAAATTTAATTTGGTCAATTCCTTTTTTGGCATTCACCAGGGTGATGAATTTCTTTGTGAGGTGGCTGATAAGATACGACAATTTGTTGCATCTAAGAATCATGTGACCTATGGGCGTATGCGCGCAGATGTATTTGCAATCTGCATGTCGTATGAAAAGGAGAGTGAGCTGTCAGAGTTATCATATCGTTTCCGCAAGGAGATCCGTGAGATCATTCCGGAATTTGAAATGATTCCGGTGTTTGGGTTTTATTTGATCAAAGATCTAAAGATGGAAGTCAATGATATGTATGATAATGCTAAGCTTGCAACAAAGATCTGCAAAGGAAGTTATATTCAGAACTATGCCTTTTATCAGGATGAAATGAGTCAGGATCTTATTCAGGAACAGCGTATTGTAAATATGACTCGGTCTGCATTGCAGGAAGAGAAGTTTGTTCTGTTTTTGCAGCCAAAATATGATATACAGGAGGGCAAATTTGCCGGAGCTGAGGTATTAGTACGCTGGAAGGCGTCCGATCAAAAGATGATCTCTCCGGGAGAGTTTATTCCAATCTTTGAGCGGAACGGATTTATTATGAAACTGGATTTTTATGTGTGGGAGCATGCGTGTAAATTGTTGCGTAGCTGGCTGGACAAAGGGTATGATCCGATGCCGATTTCTGTAAATGTATCACGTGTCAGTGTATACAATCCGAAATTAGTGGAAGTGATCAGTGATCTGGTTGCAACTTATAATATTCCGCCGGAATTATTTCAACTGGAATTGACGGAGAGTGCTTATACATCCAATCCATATATGATCCGCGAGGCGATGAAAGATTTACAGAAACGTGGATTTACAATATTGATGGATGATTTTGGCAGTGGCTATTCGTCATTAAATGTTTTGAAAGATATTGCAGTAGATGTTTTAAAGATTGACATGAAATTTATGTCGGATACTGAGATACCGGGCAGAGGTGAGAATATACTGGCTTCTGTAGTAAATATGGCAAAGGTGCTTGAGATGCCGGTTATTGCGGAAGGCGTTGAAAAGGAAAGCCAGGTGCGTTTCTTGAAGAATATCGGCTGTGAATATGTGCAGGGGTATTATTATGCAAAACCGATGCCTGCAGAGGAATATGAAAAGATGCTGTTTCGTGATGAGGAGCAGGCATTAGGATAATAATAGATAATGATCAGAGCAAGACAATGGAGGTTGGCATGAGAGTAAAGAAGTGGGCTTTGATGGGGATATTATGTGGAACAATGGTTTTGCTTGCCGGTTGTGGCAAGGCACAGAAAGCCTATAAGCAGGCTGTGGCTTTGGCAGAGAACGGTAGTTATGAAAAGGCAGCAGCTTCCTTCAAAGAAGCCATTGCAGAAAACAAAGACAAAGCAGAGTATTATATCGATTATGGAATGACATTAAATCATCTGGGAAGCTATAAAAAGGCGATAAAGCAGTTTGAAAAAGCGTATCAGAAGGTTGATAATAAAATTTCCAGACAAAATAATAAGCGTTTATATTATGGAGAGGCGCTTGCCTATTATGGTATTCATGAATATGATAAGGCAAAGAAACAATGTGATAAAGCATTAGAGATATCAGAAAGTAAGGTACTAAATGGTGATATTTATGCGACATTAGCAATGGCGCAGTGGGCTTCCGGAGATTCATTAGGTGCACTTGGTGCCTTAGACCAGCTTATAAAAGAAAATGTAAAGGATGCGGATGGTCTTGTTCTGCGTGGTCAGATCAAACAGAGTATGGGTAAGTATGATTCTGCTGCTGAAGACTTTTTGAAAGCAATTTCAGTTGATGAGAAATGTTATGAGGCGTATTTTGGATGCTATAATGTTTACAACGATGCCGGTAGGGAAAGCGATGCGAAAGATGTGCTTGAAAAATTGGTATCAATACATGGCGCAGATGCAGAAGCCAAAACGCAGATCGGACGAGCTTATATTTGTCTGGATAAGCTTGCAGATGCAGAGGATATATTGAGCGATGCCGAAAAAGAAAAAAGCACCGATGCGTTATTTTATCAAGGTAAGGTCTTGCGGATACGTGGTGATTTTGAGAATGCAATTAAGAAGTACACCAAATATTTGAAAGCACAGAACGGAGCAGTATGCGCTCTGCCGGAAGTGTATAGCGAGCTTGCGGGCTGTTATATTGAGTTACGGGATTATGGACAGGCAGAAGATTATTTGGAACAGGGACTTGATCTTGGTGTGACGATGGCTTATCAGAATCTGCTTCGTAATCGTGTGATTCTGTTGGAGCGAATGGGCAAAATGAGACAGGCTAAAGAATTGGCGGCAGAATATTTACAAACCTATCCATATGATAAAGAAATGGCGAAGGAAGCAAAGTTTATAGCAACTCGTATCGGAAATCATAGTAAGAAAAAACAAAGGTAAAGAGAAAGGTTTGGTTAGATAGTAATGTTTGAGACCGAAGAGCAGAAAGAACGCATTATTTTGGTCGCTGTTGCGACGGCGGATGGAGACGATACCGAACAATCTCTGGATGAGTTGGAAGAATTGGGACAGACGGCGGGTGCGGTGACTGTTGCTAAAGTAATACAGAATAGAGAAAAAGTACATGCCGGAACGTATGTGGGTAAAGGAAAAATAGAGGAGATTAAGAATCTGGCGATCTCTCTGGATGCAGATGCAGTAGTATGTGATGATGAGTTATCTCCGGCACAATATCACAATCTTCAGGATGCATTGGAGATCAAGGTCATTGACCGAACGGTTATGATACTTGATATTTTTGCCAAAAGAGCATCGACCAGCGAGGGAAAGTTACAGGTAGAATTAGCACAGCTTAGGTACCGTGCTTCGCATTTGGTAGGAGGACGCAGCGAATTATCCCGTCTGGGTGGAGGAATTGGTACGAGAGGTCCCGGTGAGCAGAAACTGGAGATGGATCGGCGTCTGATCAAGGAACGTATTACGCTTGTGAAACGTGAATTGGAGCAGGTGAAACGTACCAGAGAGTTGACTCGTAAGAAGAGGCAGGAGAATCCTACACCGGTTGTTGCAATCGTAGGATATACCAACGCAGGAAAATCAACGTTACTCAATTATTTGACCGGAGCAGGTGTTTTGTCGGAGGATCAGTTGTTTGCGACACTGGATCCAACTACCCGCAAACTTGTTCGTGAAGACGGTGAAGAAATGCTTTTTACGGATACGGTTGGGTTTATTCGCAAATTACCACATCATTTGATCCGAGCATTTCGAAGTACATTGGAAGAGGCAAAATACGCAGATATTATTTTGCATGTCGTAGATTGCTCGAATCCGGATCTGGATATGCAGATGCATACAGTGTATGAAACACTTCGTAAGCTGGAAATTGGCGATAAACAGATCGTCACTGCATTTAATAAGATTGATCGTTTAGAGGGAGAGCAGGTGCTCAAAGATCTGCGTGCAGACCGAACAGTTCGCATTTCAGCACGTTCGGGAGAAGGTGTGGAGGAAATGTTAGATGCGTTGAGCGAATTGTTGAAAGCCGGTCAGGTACTTATCGACAAAATAATTCCTTATACAGATGGTTCTCAGATCAATTTGTTGCGTAAATATGGCCAGGTGTTGGAAGAAAGTTATGAAAATGATGGCACCAAAGTAAAAGCATATGTACCAAGAGAGTATGCCTATCTGTTTCAAAGTGCAGATGGTGAGGATGATCAATAGACATGGATGTAGAGTATAGATATGACTGGAAGTTGATCGCATGTGTAGATGACCATTGGGGAATTGGCAGACAGGGACAATTGTTGGTTGATATCCCGGCTGATAAAAAAGCATTTAAGGCGCATACGATCGGAAAGATTGTTGTTGGAGGCAGAAAAACAATGGAGGGACTTCCGGGTGCACGGGCGTTGCCTGATCGCACCAATATAGTTCTTTCTACGGATGAGACGTATTGTTTTGAAGGTGCGCAGGTATTACATAGCCTGCAGGAACTCAAACAGTATGTGAAACAGTATCCGGGTCAGGAAGTCTATGTAATTGGTGGGGAAGAAGTATATCGTCTGCTGCTTCCGTATTGTGATACAGCTTATATTACAAAAGTGCATCGTCAATATGAGGCAGATGCTTATTTCCCGAATTTAGATGAAAGCCAGGATTGGGAAATCTGCGAGCAGTCTTTTCTGCAAAAAGATCCACAGCAAAATGTGATATATGAATTTATCACCTATCAACGTATACAATAAGAATTCGATAGTAATGATCAGCGTATAAATATAAAAATAGAGTGTTAAATTATTATTATTTTAAATCTAAAAATAGCACAGATATGAGGTGCCCTTCCAAGTTGAATTTTTGGAAGTTGATACCAATCTGTGCTATTTTTCATGAAAGGATAATAGAACTTTTATGACAGACAGCAACGTTTCCGTCACTGTCTGTTTTTTGGTGCTATCATCTTATTAGAGGATGACCATTGATCAGCCCATTACGATAGTTACATCGTATGAGGTTTTGCCCTTCTCATAAGGGATAACAGTGGTTCCTGTATATTCTTTGCCGTCTACAACGATCTTGGCAACGCCTTTTTCAACCTTATTTGGGTTTTCAACCTTGATGTTATACACACCTTCACGATACTTACGTGTCATAGTGAAAGAGGTTCCCATCTCGGATGGAATACAAGGATCAACGCTCAAACCATTGAGAGTTGGAACAACACCTAAGATATACTGAGAAACATTTACAAATGTCCAGGCAGCGGTACCTGTAAGCCAGCTGTTCTTAGCCTGTCCGAAGAAGTGCGCATCTTTACCGGCGATCATCTGAGAGTATACATATGGCTCTGTGCAATGGATCTCGCTGATATCCTCGATATAAGCAGGACAAGTCTTTTTGTAGATCTCGAAAGCACGGTTACCACGACCGATAACAGTCTCAGCACAAGATACCCAAGGGTTATTGTGGCAGAAGATACCTGCATTCTCTTTATATCCAGGTGGATAAGAGGAGATTTCTCCAAGTTCTACATGGTATTTGGTGTAAGGCGGCTGTAACAATACAATACCGTACTTTGTATCCAGTTTTTCTTTTACAGAATCCAATGCTTTCTTAGCTTCACCTGTCTCAACACCGATACCGGCGAGAACGCAGAAGCCCTGAGGCTCAATGTAGATCTGACCTTCTTCGCATTCTTTGGAACCGACTTTGTTGCTCTGTGCATCATAAGCACGGACAAACCATTCGCCGTCCCAGCCGTCTGCTAACACTGCTTTGTTCATTGCTTCAACTTCAGCAAGCGCACGGTCAGCTTCAGCCTGATTACCTGTGTAAGCACACAGATCAGCATATTCTTTACCATATTTTACAAACATTCCACCGATAAATACGGACTCAGCAACCGGACCTTCACTAGGACCAAAGGTCTGGAAAGATTCACCCGGATGCTCAGAGAAGCAGTTTAAGTTGAGGCAGTCATTCCAGTCGGCGCGTCCGATGAGTGGAAGATTATGAGGTCCTTTGTGATTCACAATGTAATCGAAAGATCTCTTCAAATGCTCCATTAACGGAACTGCCTTGGATTCATCATTATCAAACGGTACCATTTCTTCTAAGATAGAAGTATCGCCTGTCTCGCGGATATATGCTGAAGTACCTGCGATCAGCCACAAAGGATCATCGTTAAAGCCGGATCCGATGTCTGCATTACCTTTTTTGGTAAGTGGCTGATACTGATGATAAGCGCTTCCGTCTTCAAACTGCGTAGAAGCAATATCAATGATTCTTTCTCTTGCGCGCTCAGGGATCAGATGAACGAAACCGAGCAGATCCTGACAGGAATCACGGAATCCCATACCACGACCGATACCGGACTCGTAGTAAGAAGCGGAACGTGACATGTTAAAGGTAACCATACACTGATACTGGTTCCAGATATTTACCATGCGATCAAGTTTTTCTTCATCAGATCTTACGGTAAATTTAGATAACAGATTTTCCCAATTCTCTTTCAATTCAGCAAGAGCGGCATCTACCTGTGCATCTGTCTGATATTTTGCCAATAATTCATCAGCAGGTTTCTTATTGATAACGTTTGGTGCAGTAAACTTCTGGTCTTCCGGATTCTCACAGTAGCCCAGTACGAAGATAAGGCTTTTAGACTCACCCGGCTCCAAAGTAATATTAATCTGATGAGATCCGATCGGATACCATCCGCTGGCAACAGAGTTATGAGATTTGCCCTCGGCAACAACCTGAGGATCCGTAACTCCACGGTAAGCACCTAAAAATTCATCGCGGCTTGTATCAAAGCCGTCTACCGGACAGTTTACAGAATAAACTGCAAAGTGGTTACGACGCTCACGGTACTCTGTTTTGTGATAGATTGTAGAATGAATGACTTCAACTTCACCGATATTTAAGTTACGCTGATAGTTTGTCATATCATCCATGGCATTCCAGAGACAAAACTCAATATATGAAAATACAGAGAATGATTTTTTCTCGTTGCTTTCGTTGGTCAGAGTAAGCTGATTAACCTCACAGTTATCATTGACAGGTACAAAAGCAAGCAAAGATGCCTTTAAACCGTTTTTAACGGAAGTGAAACGGCTGTAACCCATACCGTGACGACATTCATAAGAGTCCAACTCTGCCTTTACAGGCTGCCAGCCAGGGTTCCAAACTGTATTACCATCTTTAATGTAATAATAACGGCCGCCTTCATCGTTCGGGATGTTATTGTAACGATAACGCGTTAAACGAAGAAGTTTAGCGTCCTTATAAAAACTATAACCACCGCAAGTATTGGAAATTAAAGAAAAGAAGTTGTTACTTCCAAGATAATTGATCCAAGGAAGCGGTGTTTTCGGTGTAGTGATGACATATTCCTTATTCGGATCGTCAAAAAAACCAAATTTCATATTATCCTCCATTCCGCCCGCAGGCATACATTTGTATTCAGATAAAAGTATATCGTATATGGGGGCGGAAATCAAGAAAATTTATTTGTAAGCTTAAAGATTTTCGAACCGAAAAAATCTAGCTTTGCGGAATGCATATAATATGGTGGATGTCGATGCAGGGAATTGCGTTATCTATTAAAAATGGGTATAATAATAGGCAGATATTAGCTGGTGGTATAGGATTCGCAGTAAGAATACCGGAAAGGGCAGGGTGATCCATATGAGTAATGAGAATGCAGAGAAATTATTAACCTTTATAGAGCAGAGTCCAAGTGCATTTCACGTTGTATACAATATGCGCCGACAGTTAGATGCGGCAGGCTTTGTATATCTTCCGGAGAATAAGCCAATGAATATAGAGTATGGCAAGGCTTATTATACAATACGTAACGATGCATCACTGATCGCTTGGCGAATGCCGGAACAAGAGCCGGTTGGATTTCATATTGCGGCAGCCCACAGTGATTCGCCGGCTTTTTTGATCAAAGAGCACCCGGAGATTAAGAAGAAATATTATATAACATTAAATGTAGAAAAATATGGTGGAATGATACTCTCCAGTTGGTTTGATCGTGCACTTTCAATTGCCGGACGAGTAGCAGTTGCCGGAGAACATGGGATAGAGAGCAGATTGGTTTCGATTGACCGTGATCTGCTTGTTATACCGAGTTTGGCAATTCATATGGACCGCAACGTAAATGCCGGCAAGACGTTTAATGTGCAAGAGGATATGCTTCCGGTTTATGCGCAGGAAGATGGTGCCGGGATCCGTGAATTGGCAGCCGGTGCAGCCGGAGTACAGCCAGGCCAGATCGTAGGGCAGGAATTGTATTTATATGTCCGTGAAAAGGGACACTTTGTTGGCAGAGACGGAGAATGGATATTGGCACCGAGACTGGATGATCAACAATGCGCTTATGGTGTTATACAAGGACTGCTTTCCTCACGTGTTCACAATAAGATAGCGATGGCGGCGGTTTTCCATAATGAGGAAGTGGGAAGCGGGACGAGACAAGGAGCAGATTCTACTTTTTTGGAGGATGTGATTACCTGGATCACAGAAGCAATCGGAATCTCCGATGGTGGTAAGAGGCGAATGATCACCAACAGTTTTTTGATCTCTGCAGATAATGCGCATGGGATCCATCCGAATTATGAAAGCAAAGCGGACCCCACCAATCAGCCTTTGCTTAATGGTGGGATCGTGCTTAAATTTCACGGTGGTCAAAAGTATACATCCGATGCCATGACGTCAGGATATTTGCGTACGCTGTGCAAAGGAGCGGGTGTGCCTTGTCAATCGTACCATAACCGTTCGGATATTGCCGGTGGTTCCACGTTAGGAAATATCTCAACGGCGCATGTGTCGATACCATCAGTGGATATTGGGCTGGCACAGTGGGCGATGCATTCGGCAATGGAGACAGCCGGAACAAAAGATTTGGATGCGTTGATCCGTCTTTGTGAGCATTTTTATGGAGTTGACTGATCACATCAGTTCAGCAATACGGCTTACGCCAACATAAATCTCGCTGATTTTATACCAGGTCGGATAGTCAGTTACGCCTGTTGCCGGAAGGTTAAAGATCTGTTGAAAGGTTTTGACTGCTTCCGCTGTCTTTTTTCCGTAAATACCATCTACAGCAAGTTTTGGGATCAGTGGGTAAGCACCGGCGATCGTGTTAAGCTGTTGCTGCAGCTGGCGTACTTTTTGACCGCTGCTGCCGATCGTCAGATCTGAGCCCGGCCAGGAAGATGGCACTCCGGAAATTTCCTCTGAGGAAGCGATGTACATGGAATTACCGTAGAAATAGCGTAGTATTTCGATGGCAGAGTAGCCGCGGTCACCAAGCGTTTTGGATTCCCACTGCCGCATCCAGTTAGGACAGGATACTTGACGTCCGTCACAGTATTGTGTAAAGATCGGCTGTGTAATATTAGGCCGTGCCAGATAATTGGAAAAAATGGAATCTACAGTTTGTGATATGGAAGCATAAATATTGCGTCCGGAGATCCATTTTTGATCATAGGCAGTAGAGGATGTGATCGTAAAATCATAGTTTTTATTGCGGTACCATTCGGTATATACGCGGTTGAGCGTAATGGACTGAATGGCAAGAATATTAGCAATCAGTGTTTCCTCCGGCCAAGTGGCATAGATTTCACTGGAGGCAACATTTTTTATATAATCTTTATATTTGACATAATAGTTTTTGGCGCGGGAGTCCGATGGTGGTCCATCATGGACGATTATATATTCGGGGGATGGAGTTCGAAGACAGCTTTCGTTACCCGGCGTCTTACAGGTAAGGAGTAACAGTATGAGTGAACGCGATCGTAATCGTGGCAAAGAGCGGTGGAAGCAGGAGAAAAGGAAGCGGAAAAAACGGCGTAAAAACAGACAACAGCTTGAAAAACAGCAAAATGTCAGCCGGCGCAAAAAAAGAGAAGTAGCCGCCTGGGAACGACTTGATAATACCGCCAACCTTTTTCCGGCTATTGCAACGCAGAATATGACTAACGTGTATCGGATCAGCGTGACGCTGTCGGATCATGTTGAACGGGATTTATTGCAGCAGGCACTGGATGAAGTACTTCCGGTGTTTGATACCTTTCGGGTACGTATGCGCAAAGGATTGTTTTGGAATTATTTTGAGACAAATTATAAGGCACCGCCATTGGTGGAATTAGAGGATAAATATCCTTGCAGTTATATTGAACCCTATGAAAATAACGGCTATTTGTTTCGAGTGAGTTATTATCGCAACCGCATTAATTTGGAGGTATTTCATGTGTTGGCAGATGGTATGGGAGCCGTTAATTTTTTGCGGGAATTAACGTATTGTTATTTGCGATTGGCACATCCTGAGACGGACTTCGGCGGACAGAAAGGTTTATCGGATCTGACGTCTTTAAGCACGGAGGACAGCTATGTCAAAAATTATAAGAAAAGTCATAACAAGGGTTATAAAACAGCACGTGCCGTAGAGGTTAAGGGAGAACATCTTCCGACCGGAGAACTTGGTGTGATCCATGGAAGTATGTCTCTTTCTGCAGTGAAACAGGTTTGTCATCAGAGGGACGTCAGTATCAATGAATATATGACGGCTGTATTTATTTACAGCATATACAAGGAGTATCTTAAGGAGAGCCCGTCAAGCCGTCCGATCGCGGTAGCGGTTCCTGTGAATTTGAGACCGTATTTTGAGTCTGTAACAACGAGAAATTTTTTCGTCATGGTCAGTGCGGTATATGCAGCCGATCGGACCGGGGAATCATTTGACAGGATTTTGGAATTGGTGACAATGAGTCTGCGTGAGCAGATCACAAAAGAACATTTGGAAGAATTGTTTTCCTATAATGTGTCCAATCAGAAAAACATTTTTCTGCGCTCAGTTCCAATGTTTATTAAAGTGCTTGCTATGCGTTTTGTATATCGTTCTTCGGCTAGAGCGAATACGAGTACGCTTACGAATATTGGAGCCTTTCAGGTACAGAAAGAATACGAGCCTTTCATAGAAAAATTTCATGGAATGATCGCTATGTCAACAGGACAGCATATTAAAGCGCTGCTTTGTTCTTATCGGGATGAATTAGTGTTAAATTTCAGTTCAACGCTGCGTGATGTATCGATACAGCGACGATTTTTCCGGAAATTAGTTGAAGATGGTATTGAAGTTACGATAGAAAGTAATGGGGTGTATTATGAGTGATCGAATATGTAAAAATTGTCGTCTTAGGATTGCGGATAATGCAAAAACCTGTTTGTTTTGTGGCCGGGTGTTGACCAAAGAATCTGACAATGTATTGGTTAATATGTATCCGGCAATATTCCACAAAACGCGTATGGCAAAGCGTATCGTATGGTCCTTTACGTTTGCTTTGATCTTAATACAGGTGTTACTCTTTGTGTTGAATTATTATTTGGATGCGGGACATCGCTGGTCTTTTGTGACAGCAGTGGTTTTTGCGTATGGAATTTTTTCGATGCACTATCTTACAGCATGGAATAAAAGCCATATTCGCAAGCTGTTTATTCAGACATTTGCAACGATTTTATTTTTGCTCTCATTAGATGCAGGGCTTGGTTTTCATGGCTGGTCAGTACAGTATGGTATGTCATGCAGCATATTAGTGCTGGATCTGTTTTTGGGTGGAGGAATGCTGATTAATCGCACTAATTGGACGAGTTATCTGACGACACAGGTGTATGCTATTGCGTTAGCAGTGATCAATCTTTGCATTGGTATTTTTGCCAAAGAAGGAAATCCGCTGCTTGCTTGGATCGTACTGTTAGTTACCCTTGTGTTGTTTGGTGTTGCGGTACTTGCCGGTTCCCGCAAGGCGAAGAGTGAGCTGCGAAGGCGTTTTTATATATAAAGGATGCGAAACGATCTGCGTATGGGTGGTGTTAGGATAAAGCAGTGACAATTTACGGTTAAAGTGGAAAGATTATGATTCCCGGATGGGGATAAAGTATATGGAGGTAGCGTGTGCAAGAGCAGAGTTTCAGGCAAAGTTAGTAAAAGAATGTATTCGGCTGGCGGCAGGAAACCGTTTGATCGGACCGAAGATCAAGATGGGAGAGTTGCAGCGGCATCTGGTTGATAAGGAACCGTTATGGCGTAAGCCGGAGGATGTGCTTTGGGAACGGAAAAAGCTTGCAAATTGCACGATTGAGGTGGTGCAGCCTCCGATTCCCGGCAAATACGCATTGCTCCAATTGCACGGTGGGGGATATGTGAATCCATTGCGCAATATTTATCGAAGTTTTGCTTATAAATATGCAATGATGTGCGGTGGAATGAAGGTGTTTAGTACGGATTACCGGGTGGCACCGGAACATACTCATCCATCGGCGCTGCTAGATGCCATTGCATCTTATGAAATGATTTTGGATATGGGTTATACGGGAGATCAAATCTTTGTAGCGGGCGATTCTGCGGGAGGTGGTCTTGCGGTAGCACTCTGCATGTGGCTGCGTGAACATGACAGACCAATGCCGGCCAAGCTTGTATTGATGTCCCCCTGGTTGGACATGACAGCGTCCGGGGGTTCCTACACGGACAATTATGACAAAGATCCGATGTTTGGCGGGACGAAAGAAAGTATGATCTATCGAGGAGATTATCGAGATGATCATGATCCGAAAGATCCATATCTGTCGCCGTTGTTTGGGGATTTTTCCGGCCTGCCGCCTATGTTGATACAGGTAGGTGAGATTGAAATGCTGCGAAGTGATGGCGAGTGCGCTGCACAGAAGGTACAGCAATGCGGTGGTCGGGCAACGGCACAGTGCTATGCCGGAATGTTTCATGTATTTCAGATGGGATTGTCACAAATACCGGAATCGGCAACGGCGTGGGAGGAAGTACAAAAGTTTTTAGAGGGAATGCGTGCAGAAAGTGATGAATAGACTGTAAAAAAAGCATGGCAGTTCAGAAACTGCAGCCGGCATTATTTTAGTTAGAAAATGAATCGGCTATGTGCGAAAGCAGGTTATCAGTGAAGCATGGAACAGTTAGAGTGGTACATTACGACGAAATATCAGCAGGAGGGTCCGTATCGGGAAGAGAGACGGATCCTTCTGCTTTATCGTGTCCGTATACAGGGACAGATGATGGGCATGAACGAGAGATATTATGGCAGAGCCGCATCGCCGAAAGACAACAGGAAATTTGGAGATGTGCCATTTATCTAAGACTATCCAGAGAAGATGAGGGAACCGCCATTGAGAGTAACAGCATCAGAAATCAGCGCGTACTGTTGATGGACTATATTGCGGCAAGACCGGAGCTTTGTTTTACAGGCGAATGGGTTGACGATGGGTATAGCGGAAGCAGTTTTGAAAGGCCGGCGTTGCAGCGAATGCTGCAGGCTGCGAGAGAGGGAAAGGTAGATTGCATTCTTGTCAAGGATCTATCTCGTTTCGGACGAGAGTATATACAGACCGGATGGTATTTGAAAAAGTGGTTCCCGCAGTGGGGGATACGTTTTATTGCGGTGGCGGACCATTACGATAGTGCTAGTGCTTTGTTTGGTGAAAAGGCGTTGTTGCTTCCAATCCTCAATTTGATGAATGATGCTTATTGCAGAGATATTTCCAGAAAGGTCAAAAACAGTCAGGAGGCCAGACGCAGGCAGGGAGATTACGTAGGTGCTTTTGCACCGTACGGTTATCAAAAAGCGATGATCAATAAGCACAAATTAGTTGTCGATAGGCAGACGGCAGATGTTGTACAAAAGATATTTCATTGGAAAAATGCAGGGCATTCCGCGGAAAAGATTTGTGCGTTTTTGAATGTTTTATTGATCCCATCGCCGTACGTATATAAGAAGATAAGCGGGCAGTCTTATAAGTCCGGTTTCGTGGACAGAAGAAAACAAAATAGTTTATCGAATATGACTAACAATAAGGACGTAAATGAAACAAGTGGTCAATCTTGCCTGTCCGATAATACGGACATACAAAAAGTGCTCCTATGGTCGCCGGTCGCAGTTCGACGTATTTTGAAAAATCAAATATATATTGGGATCCTTCAACAGGGAAAAACGAGAAAGATCAACTATAAACTGGCACAGAGATGTAAAGTGCCACCTGAAGAATGGATCAGTACGGATAAGGCGGTGCCGCCGATCATTGAAGAATCTTTATTTTGGAAGTGTCAGAGCAGATGAATAATATATTGTGTCAGCGTATAGGAATTTATGCAAGGCTTTCCGTTCGAAATACGGAGAGAGAGGAAATGTCAATCGAGAATCAATTGTTACTGGTTGGTCAATATTTGGATCAACATACCGAATGTCAACAACGAAAGGTTTATGTGGACTATGGGTACAGTGGAACAAACTTTCAAAGACCGGAATTTCAGCAGATGATAGAGGATTGTCGTTTGGGATTGTTAGATGCAGTTATTGCAAAGGATCTGTCCAGACTGGGGAGAGAACATCTGCAATTGGGATGGTATCTGGAATACTTCTTCCCGGCAAATAATGTGCGGGTGATTACCGTGACGGATCATTATGACAGTGCAAGACTTACGGAACAGATGCTTATCGTTGGATTGAAAAATTTATTAAATGAATGGTATGCAGTAGATACCGGATACAAGGTACGGCTGGCGAAACGTCAGCAAAGGGAACAAGGAAATTTTATCGGTGCCAAGGCTCCATATGGATATCGGATCTGTTACCGGAATGGCAAGAGAGTATTAGAACCTGATCAGACGTTTTCTGTTTTAACAAACATACAGAATATGAGAAGAGCGGGACAATCTTCCGTGCAGATTGCAAATAAACTCAATGAGGATCACATAGCGACACCGGAGATATATCGTCGCACCGGAAATTTAAGAATACCGCAGGATCAGACAACAGATAAATGGTCAGGGGCGATGGTACGAGGTGTTTGGAACCATAAGCATATTGCATGTTGTTCGAACACCAGCGGGGATAACGACACGGCTTAGTACAATTTCACCGGTTTCTTCTACTGTTTTGATTTCCTCTTCGGGAATTTTTGGCGGGTATTTTTCGTATAGCGTATGAGGCGGTATTACAAACAGTTCTTTGTTGGCTTCCGGTGTGTTGGGGGTTGGGATCAGAGTTGTATTTTGTAAAGCGGTCTGTCCGGATAAGATTTCAGCACCGCTGATTTCTACCGGTTCAAAATTTGGAGCAGTTATTTGGATCGAATACGTAGAATATGGGCGATCAGTACCCGGCATCATGCTATACTCCAATGGCGGTGCGGGCAGAGTGATCAGATCACTTTTGCCGGCACTGTTTGTTTCGGTTTCTTCAATTATATCGTTTGCATCATTGATATTACGGATCTGTATCTTGGCTCCGGCAATCGGTCTGGAGGTTCGGCGAGATGTGATATTTGCCTGAAAAAAACCTTTATCCGGCATATCTTTTGCTGCATATAGATCGTGAGACATAGAACCTCATTTCTGTGATTCTTTAAAAATCACACATAGTTTTGGATTATTGTATGCCTCTTGTCAGTCAGGAGTGAAAGATTGAAATAATATTTTCAGTATGATATAGTTGGTAGAAATGCTGCAATTGCGGCACAAACAGTATTAAAAACTACGGAATTGCAGATAACCTGCGAATTTGGCAAAATGGTCTGCGCGGACATCTGTAAACAGAAAAGAGGATTAACATGGAACAGATCAAGATTAAATATTTTACGGACAAGATCGATAAACTTGCTTATATCGATGGGAAAAGTGATTGGATCGATCTGCGAGCTTCTGAAGAAGTTACATTAAAACAGGGTGAGTTTGCTTTGGTGCCACTTGGTGTGGCAATGGAACTTCCCAAAGGATATGAGGCACATATCGTACCGCGCAGCAGCACCTATAAAAATTTTGGCGTGATACAGGCAAATCATTGTGGTGTGGTAGACGGATCTTACTGCGGAGATAACGATATGTGGCGTATGCCGGTCATTGCAATGCGCGATACACAGATTCATGTAAACGACAGGATCTGCCAGTTTCGTATAATGAAAAATCAGCCGGAAATCTTATTCGAGGAAGTAGAACATTTGGAGGGCAAAGACAGAGGCGGCTTTGGAACTACCGGAAAACAATAACGAGTAGGGAGGACATTATGGATAAGAAAAAGATATTGCAGCATTTAGATCATACATTATTAAAACA
This sequence comes from Clostridium sp. AM49-4BH, assembly GCF_003478335.1. Classification (GTDB taxonomy): domain Bacteria; phylum Bacillota; class Clostridia; order Lachnospirales; family Lachnospiraceae; genus Butyribacter. Next base: position 31,815 of record NZ_QUFB01000010.1, on the reverse strand, counting down.
GGATGCTACATGGGAGCAGATCAAGACACTTTGCGATGAGGGAATGCAGTATCATGTGGCAAGTGTGTGTATTCCACCTTGTTATGTCAAAGAGGCACGTGATTATGTCGAAGACCGCTTGAAGATCTGTACGGTGATCGGTTTTCCAAATGGCTATCAGACAACAGCTGCGAAAGTGGCAGAGACGAAAGAGGCAGTGGAAGATGGTGCGGATGAAATTGATATGGTGATCAATATCAATCGTGTGAAGGATGACCGCTTTGAAGAGGTACTGCAGGAAGTGAAAGAAATACGGGCAGCCTGCGAGGGGAAAGTCTTAAAAGTCATCATTGAGACTTGTCTTTTGACCAAAGAGGAAAAGCTCAAAATGTGTGAGATCGTTACAAAGGCAGGGGCGGATTATATTAAGACTTCAACCGGATTTTCGACCGGAGGGGCTACGTTTGAAGATGTGGCACTGTTGCAAAAATATGTAGGAGATTCAGTGAAAGTCAAGGCTGCAGGAGGAATCTCATCGTTAGAAGATGCAGAGCGTTTCTTAAGGCTGGGGCTGACCGCCTTGGAACAAGCAGATTGATCGCACTATGCAAATCGACGGATTAACTATTGCATGAGGAGCATAACGAAATAAGTTTGCATCACCCAACACTTGACACAAAAAGTGATTCTGTATAAACTATAATGTGATGCGTTTTAAGATTCTTTATAAAATGCAAATTTTGATGGTAATGCGTTCTTTATGGCGTACAGAGAAAAGACCGCAGAATGGAGGTTCCAATGAATTATAAGGTAGCCGTGATACCTGGTGATGGTATCGGTCCGGAAATTGTCAGAGAGGCAAGAAAGGTATTAGACAAGGTTGGACAGAAATATGGTCATGAGTTTACATATCAGGAGCTGTTAATGGGTGGATGTTCCATTGATGCTTATGGAGAGCCGTTGACCGAGGAGACACTGGAAGCTGCGAAAGCAAGCGATTCCGTGTTGTTAGGTGCCGTGGGCGGCAACGTCGGACAGTCTAATTGGTATCAGCTTCCACCGGATAAACGACCGGAGGCAGGATTACTGAAGATTCGTAAGGGACTGGAATTATATGCTAATATTCGTCCGGCTGTGTTGTTTGATGAACTTAGCGGTGCATGTCCGTTGAAACCGGAACTGACAGAGGGTGGATTTGATTTTGTGGTAATGCGTGAGCTTACCGGCGGTCTGTATTTTGGAGATCGTAAGACGGTTGAAGAGAATGGTGTTAAGAAAGCGATCGACACGTTGACGTATGATGAAAATGAAATACGTCGTATCGCCAAATGGGGATTTGATGTCGCAATGAAGCGTGGTAAAAAGGTTTGCAGCGTGGATAAAGCGAATGTTTTGGATTCTTCCCGTTTGTGGAGAAGTGTTGTCGAGGAAGTGGCAAAGGATTATCCGGAAGTGGAACTTACTCATATGTTAGTAGATAACTGTGCGATGCAGCTTGTGCGTGATCCAAAGCAGTTTGATGTGATCCTTACAGAGAATATGTTTGGTGATATTTTATCAGATGAGGCAAGTATGGTGACCGGATCGATCGGTATGTTGTCTTCTGCAAGCCTTGGTGCAACGAAGTTAGGTCTATACGAGCCGAGTCATGGATCTGCACCGGATATTGCAGGACAAGATAAGGCGAATCCAATCGCAACTATTTTATCTGCAGCGATGATGCTTCGTTATTCCTTTGATCTGGAAAAAGAAGCCGATGCGATCGAGAATGCCGTGAAGCAGGTACTTAAAGACGGATATCGTACGATCGATATCATGGACGAGGGAAAGACGCAGGTCGGAACAATACAGATGGGTGATCTGATCGCAGATCGTATTTAATAGAACATAAATACACAAGGTAGATATTGGTGCCTGCAGATTCAAATGGCAGGTCTGGAAAGGAATAAGTGATTATTATGAGAAGTGATGCAGTAAAGAAGGGAATGCAGACAGCACCTCAGAGATCGTTGTTTAATGCATTAGGAATTACAGAAGAAGAATTGGAAAAGCCGTTGATCGGTATTGTGAGTTCTTACAATGAGATCGTACCGGGACATATGAATATTGATAAGATCGTTGATGCCGTTAAAATGGGTGTTGCTATGGCTGGTGGTACTCCAATTGTTTTTCCGGCAATCGCTGTGTGTGATGGTATTGCGATGGGACATACCGGTATGAAATACTCTCTTGTGACAAGAGATCTGATCTGTGATTCCACAGAGTGTATGGCACTGGCGCATCAGTTTGATGCATTGGTCATGGTGCCAAACTGCGATAAAAATGTTCCGGGGCTGTTGATGGCAGCTGCAAGATTGAATATACCAACAATTTTTGTCAGCGGTGGACCAATGTTAGCCGGTCATGTTCAGGGCAACAAGACATCGTTATCTTCTATGTTTGAGGCAGTTGGTGCTCATGCGGCAGGTAAGATGACAGAGGAACAGGTAAATGATTATGTTTGCAACGCTTGTCCGACATGTGGTTCCTGCTCCGGTATGTACACCGCTAACAGTATGAATTGTCTGACAGAGGCGATCGGTATGGGATTGCAGGGTAATGGTACTATCCCGGCTGTATATTCTCAGAGAATCAAGCTTGCAAAGCATGCAGGAATGAAGATCATGGAACTTTTGGAGAAAAATATCCGTCCAAGAGATATTTTGACAGAGCAGGCATTTATGAATGCGTTGACTGTAGATATGGCACTTGGATGTTCTACAAATACAATGCTTCATCTTCCGGCGATCGCACATGAAGCAGGCGTAGAACTTAACTTAGATATCGCAAATCATATCAGTGCAAAGACTCCGAACTTGTGTCATTTAGCGCCGGCAGGACATACCTATATGGAAGAGTTGAACGAGGCAGGCGGTGTCTATGCTGTTATGAATGAGCTGAGCAAGAAGGGCTTATTAAATACAGAACTTATTACTGCTACCTGTAAGACGGTAGGGGAGAATATTAAAGATTGTGTCAACCGCAATCCGGAAGTTATTCGTCCGATTGACAATCCATATAGCGAGACTGGCGGAATTGCAGTACTGCGAGGTAATATCGCACCGGATTCCGGCGTGGTAAAACGTTCTGCAGTAGTTCCGGAGATGATGGTACATGAAGGCCCGGCACGTGTGTTCGAATGCGAGGAAGACGCTATTGCGGCTATCAAGGGTGGCAAGATCGTTGCTGGAGACGTAGTAGTTATCCGCTATGAGGGACCTAAGGGTGGTCCTGGAATGCGTGAGATGTTGAATCCGACTTCTGCAATTGCTGGTATGGGACTTGGCTCTAGTGTAGCATTGATCACAGACGGAAGATTTTCCGGTGCATCGCGTGGAGCAAGTATTGGACATATTTCTCCAGAGGCAGCCGTTGGCGGTCCGATCGCTTTAGTCGAAGAAGGTGATATTATTGCAATTGATATCCCGGCAAATACGATTAATGTTAAAGTCTCTGATGAAGTTTTGGCAGAGCGTCGTGCAAAATGGCAGCCAAGAGAGCCGAAGGTTAAGAGTGGTTATTTGGCACGCTATGCGTCGATGGTTACATCAGCAGATAAGGGAGCAATTTTACAGATTCAGTAGAAGAGTGGAGGAAAGTCATGCAATTAACAGGTTCACAGATTGTGATAGAATGTTTGAAAGAACAAGGGGTAGACACAGTATTCGGTTATCCGGGTGGTGCTATTCTGAACATATATGACGAATTATATCGTCATCAGGATGAAATTAGACATGTCCTTACATCTCATGAGCAGGGAGCATCTCATGCAGCAGATGGATATGCCAGAGCAACAGGTAAAGTCGGTGTATGTATGGCAACAAGCGGACCCGGAGCAACTAATTTAGTTACCGGAATCGCGACAGCTTATATGGATTCTGTTCCATTGGTTGCTATTACATGTAACGTTGGCAAGGCGTTACTGGGTAAAGATTCTTTCCAGGAAATTGATATTGCCGGAGTGGCAATGCCGATTACGAAATACAGCTTTCTGGTAAAGGAAGTTGATAAATTGGCTGATACGATCCGTCGTGCCTTTACGATCGCAAAATCCGGCAGACCGGGTCCGGTCTTGATCGATATTGCGAAAAATGCAACGAGTGACAAAGCTGAATATGAGCCGAAAGTTCCGGAAAAGATCGAACGCAGCACAGAAAATATTGACGATGCTGTTATTGATGAGGCAATCAAGGTACTGCGCAATGCCAAGAAACCGATGGTATTCGTTGGTGGCGGCGCTGTGATCTCAGGTGCGGATAAAGAACTTAAGGAATTTGTGGAAAAAGTAGACGCACCGGTAACGGATACGTTAATGGGTAAAGGTGCATTTCCGGGTACCGATGACCGATATGTGGGAATGCTTGGAATGCATGGAACAAAGACTGCCAATTTAAGTGTTTCAGAGTGCGATGCGCTGGTAGTTGTTGGTTCCCGCTTCTCTGATCGTGTGACAGGCAATACGGCAAACTATGCGAAGAATGCAACGATCATTCAGATTGACATTGATGAAGCGGAGATCAACAAGAATGTATCGGTTGATATGAGCATTATTGGTGATGTGAAAGCTGTTTTGGAGCGTATGAATGAGCGCATGGAACAGATGTATCATAAAGAGTGGATGGATAAGGTGATGGCAAGAAAGGATGCACTGCCAATGACTTATTCTGAGGAGGGATTGACTTGTCCATATGTTATGGAGAAGTTGGACGAGTTGACAGACAGTGATAAGACGATCATTTGTACGGAAGTCGGTCAGCATCAGATGTGGGCGGCGCAGTATTACCACTATACACATCCACGCACACTGATTACTTCCGGTGGCCTTGGAACAATGGGATATGGATTGGGTGCATCACTGGGTGCACAGGTCGGCTGTCCGGATAAACGTGTTATTAACATTGCCGGAGATGGATGCTTCCGCATGAACATGAATGAGTTAGCAACTGCAAGCCGTTATAACATTCCGATTATTGAGGTTATTATTAACAATCAGGTGCTTGGAATGGTTCGCCAGTGGCAGACGTTATTCTATGGAAAACGTTATTCGCAGACGGTACTGAATGACAAAGTTGATTATATCAAACTGTCTGAGGCACTTGGGGTGAAAGCAATCAGAGTTACAAAGAAGGAAGAGGTTGAGGGAGCAATCAAAGAAGCACTTTCTACGGAAGGACCGGTTGTGATCGAGGTTGTGATCGAGAGTGATGATAAGGTATTCCCGATGGTTGCACCGGGTAAGAACTTAGAAGACTGTTTTGATGAGAAAGATTTGCAAAAACAGCAGTAAGCGTGTTAATCCTGGTATAGTCTGACACGAAGTTCGAGTAGGCTTTAGTGGAAGAGTTGAATGTTTTGATATTCATGATACATAGCAGGGTTTCATATATTTACAAAGTGACAAAAGGAAAGGGGATTCCCGGACCGTTTTGGTTTTTGCGTAGTATGCGCCGCAAAAATTCAATAAAAATATGCGTATACAGAAATGAGGAGAAATATGAGCAGAGTTTATAATTTTTCAGCAGGACCGGCAGTATTGCCAGAGGAAGTATTGCAGGAAGCAGCAGATGAGATGTTGGATTATCAGGGTTCCGGCATGTCCGTTATGGAAATGAGTCATCGCTCAAAGGTGTATGATAATATTATCAAGACCGCAGAACAGGATCTGCGTGATCTGATGAATATTCCGGATAACTACAAGGTACTCTTCCTTCAGGGAGGTGCTTCACAGCAGTTTGCAATGATTCCGATGAATCTGATGAAGAACAAGGTCGCTGATTACATTGTAACCGGACAATGGGCAAAGAAGGCATGGCAGGAAGCTTCCAAATATGGTAAAGCGAATAAGATCGCTTCCTCCGAGGATAAAACATTCTCGTACATCCCAGACTGTTCGGATCTGCCGATCTCCGAAGATGCCGACTATGTATACATTTGTGAAAATAACACAATTTATGGTACGAAATACAAAGAGCTGCCAAACACAAAGGGTAAGACATTAGTTGCAGATGTATCTTCCTGCTTTTTGTCAGAACCGGTAGATGTCACAAAGTATGGCGTGATTTATGGCGGTGTACAGAAAAATATCGGACCGGCAGGTGTTGTCATTGTGATCATCCGCGAGGATCTTATTACAGAAGATGTTTTGGAAGGTACACCAACAATGTTACAGTACAAAATACATGCAGATGCACAGTCTCTGTATAACACACCACCGGCATATGGTATTTACATTTGCGGTAAGGTATTTAAGTGGCTCAAGAAAATGGGCGGCTTAGAGGCTATGAAGAAGCACAACGAAGAGAAAGCAAAGATCCTGTATGACTTCTTGGATCAGAGTAAACTGTTCAAGGGTACGGTAGTGCCAAAAGATCGTTCTTTGATGAATGTTCCGTTTGTAACAGGTGATGCAGATATGGATGCTAAGTTTGTCAAAGAAGCAACAGAAGCTGGTTTTGTTAACTTGAAAGGTCATCGTACCGTAGGTGGAATGAGAGCCAGCATTTACAATGCAATGCCAAAAGAGGGCGTAGAGAAGTTGGTTGAATTTATGAAGAAGTTCGAGGAGGAAAATGCGTAATGTTTCAGTATAGTTGCTTAAATCCGATCGCACAGATTGGCTTAGATGGTTTTGATGGACAATATGAAAAGACAGATGATGTGAATGCGGCTGATGTAGTGCTTGTTAGAAGTGCAGCGATGCATGATATGGAGCTTTCTGATAAGCTCTGTGCTATCGCACGTGCCGGTGCCGGTGTCAACAATATTCCATTGGATAAATGTGCGGATCAGGGTATCGTTGTATTTAACACACCGGGTGCAAATGCTAACGGTGTAAAAGAGATGGTGGTATCCGGTATGCTTTTGGCTGCCAGAGATATTGCAGGTGGAATGCAGTGGGTTAAGGACAACGCTGACGATGAAAATATTTCCAAATCCATGGAAAAGGCAAAGAAGAATTTTGCCGGTACAGAGTTAAAAGGCAAAAAACTTGGTGTTATCGGACTTGGAGCTATCGGTGTGTTAGTTGCTAATGTGGCAAGACATTTCGGAATGGAGATCTATGGTGTAGATCCATTCTTATCCGTTAATAATGCGTTATCTCTTTCCAGAGATGTTACCGTTGTAAAATCTTACGATGAGCTGTATCAGGTATGTGATTATATTACAATTCATGTTCCTTATATTCCTGAGACAAAAGGAATGCTCAACAAGGAAGCTTTCGATCAGATGAAGGATGGCGTTGTTATCTTGAACTTTGCACGTGATCTTTTGGTAAATGATGATGACATGAAAGCTGCTTTGGAGTCTGGAAAGGTGCGTCGTTATGTAACAGATTTCCCAAATCCAGCCGTTGTTAAGATGCCGAATGTGATCGCAACACCGCATCTCGGTGCCTCTACAGCAGAGTCAGAAGATAACTGTGCCGTTATGGCAGTACATGAGCTTCGTGAATTTTTAGAGAATGGTAATATCATCAATTCTGTAAACTATCCAAATTGTAATGCAGGTGTCTGCAATACAGAAGGACGTATTACAGTTGCACATAAAAACATCCCAACGATGTTGACACAGTTTACCAATGTATTTGCTGAAGAAGGAATTAATATCGCACATATGACAAATAAGAGCCGTGGTGATTATTCATATTGTGTATTCGATATTGATGCTGCTTCTTCAAAGGCATTGGAAGATAAGCTGAATGCAATTGATGGTGTATTAAAGGTACGTATCATCAAATAATGTAGTACATACATAATTTGCCGGATCGTTACTCTGAAAATTTTGGGGTAACGATCCTTTTTTTGAGAAGTTTTGATCTCGTATAGCAGTTGGAGGAAATGGACATGAATTATGAGGAAGCGCGTAACTATATTGCACATATTCAGGGAAATCTCGGAAGTGACTATTCGTTGAAGGAAGTCACAAGATTGGCGGAATATATGGATAGGCCGGATAAAAAATTACAGATTGTGCATATTGCAGGAACCAATGGAAAAGGGTCTGCAGGAAATTATCTGGCTGGTATTTTGGCGGCATCGGGATATCGTGTGGGACGTTACGTGTCACCGACAACGCATTATTTGGAGCGTGTTCAGAAATGGGAGCCATATACAGAGCAAGCAGTTACGATCTCAGCACAGGAAGCAGCAAAGCTGCTGACTAAATTGCGCGTTTTTTGCGAGCAGATGGTCAAAGAGGGATATCATCATCCTACAGCATTCGAGATTGAGACGATATTGGCAATGCAGCAGGGTGTGGACTGGAATGTGGATGTCATGTTAGTCGAATGTGGTCTTGGGGGAAGAATGGATGCCACGAATTTTATTACCGATCCGCTGCTTTGTATGATTACTTCGATCAGCAGAGATCATATGGCGATTTTAGGAGAAACGGTCACGGAGATTGCTGAAGAAAAATATGGGATCATTAAGAAGGGAGCACAGGTCGTATCTGCACCGCCTAAAGAATTACAGCCATTATTAGAGCGTGTATGTCGTGAAACCGGTGCACATTTGCATCTGGTGCAATCGGTGGGACAAGTACAGATCCATTCCTGCGAAGAGACGCAGTTTTATTATCGTGACCGGTCCTATGTGTTATCTACGCCGGGATTGTATCAGATTGATAATGCAGCACTTGCACTGGAAACCGCACAGTGCATGCAGTCGATTGGCTTTGCAAAGATCAACGAAGAGAGTATGAAACGGGGAATATATTCCAGCCGGTGGCCCGGCAGAATGGAAGTGATCTGCAAGAAGCCGATCATTTTATTGGACGGAGCACATAATGAGGATGCTGCCAAACGGCTTGCACAAAGCTTAGAAGCATATTATCCGGGACAAAAATGGCAATTTATTATGGGCGTTTTTGCGGATAAAGAGTATCAAAAAATGATTCATATTCTGCTTCCGTATGCCAAGCGTTTTTTGACCGTGACTGCACCGGGTCCCAGAGGGCTTGATAGCGGTAAATTGGCAAAATCGATATGGCAGACAGCACAGAAGTTTGGAGAGAACAGGTTATCTTTAGAAGATATACAAGATGTTCGCACGATGTCGGATGCGCTTTATCAGACATTACAGGTTGGAGAAAATACGATAATCTGTGGCTCGTTGTCCATTCAGGGTGCGGTACAGCGTTTTATGTCGGAAGCAGGTGAAATGGAGGAATAGAATGAGGGAACAAACCAAAAGAACAGAAATATATAAAAGAGCGTTATTGCTTGCGGTACCGATGATGATCCAAAACGGGATCACGAATATGGTGGGATTGGTTGATAATGTTATGGTGGGAAAGCTGGGCACAGAATCGATGACCGCAGTTTCTATTGTAGGACAGCTGATCTTTGTGTTTAACCTTGCAATATTCGGAGGAATATCAGGTCCGGGTATCTATGGTGCGCAATATTATGGACAAAGAAATGAGGAGGGATTTCGACATACCTTTCGTATCAAGCTCTGGATATGTCTCGCATGTGTTATTATAGGAACGCTTATTTTTATGACAAGTGGAGAAACCCTGATTAGTATGTATCTACATGGTGAAAGTGCGCAGATGGATGCAGCGCTTACCATGCATCTGGGAAAAGAATATATGACGATCATGTTGTTTACGCTGCTGCCTTTTAGTATTACGCAGGTATACGCCAGCAGCTTAAGAGAGACCGGATATAGCGTCAAACCAATGATTGCCGGGATACTATCCGTTATCGTTGATATCGTGTTTAATTACCTGTTGATCTTTGGCAAATTTGGAATGCCAAGACTTGAAGTAAAAGGAGCTGCGATCGCAACATTGTTAGCACGTATCGTTGAGTGCGTGATCGTGGTAGCGTGGGCACATTATGAGCGTAGAACACACAGTTTTCTGATCGGTATTTACCGAACGATGCGCATCCCTAAGGAAATATCAATTCTGATGATCAAAAAAGGTCTGCCTATCTTTTTTAATGAGTTTTTGTGGGCAGGAGGATTAGCGGCATTGACCCAGTGTTATTCAACCAAAGGTTTAGAGATTGTTGCGGGACTTACCATCTCTAATGTTATCTGTAACCTGCTTAATGTTGTGTTTGTTGCATTAGGCTCTGCCGTGGGAATTTTATCCGGTCAGACACTTGGAGCCGGGAAGTTTGAGAAAGCGAAAGAAAATGCGTTTCATTTGATGTGGTTTACCTGTTTTGTCTGTGTGGGCCTCACCGTTATTTTGATCGCTTTTTCAGGGATCTTTCCAAAAGTATACGATACGACCGAACAGGTACGGGGGTATGGTCAGAAATTTATTGTGATCACAGCATTATTTTTCCCAATACAGGGGCTGCTAAATTCCTTATATTTCACTTTACGTTCCGGTGGAAAGACAGTGATCACCTTTTTGTTTGATAGTGTATTTTCATGGGTCGTGACAGTGCCGGTAGCAGCAGTGTTGTGTTTAACAACGCCGTTGTCTGTGCTTGTGATCTATGCCATTGTTCAGTCGTTAGATCTGATCAAAGTCGCAATTGGCTATGGTTTGATCCGCAAAGGGATTTGGATCAGCACTATTGTCGACTGATAGTAAATTATGCTATGATAATGTAGTGTTGTTTTTTGACACGATCTTTATAGGATGACAGTAATATGGATCATTCTTTACCGGTTGTAAGGAATATTCACCGCAAAGTATGTGGTAGGAAGGTATGAATCATGCAGATAGGAACAAAACAATTTCAATTTGACGGACATCATGTATATGTGATGGGAATTTTGAATGTAACACCGGACTCGTTTTCGGATGGCGGCAAGTTTAATCATTTAGATCAGGCTTTGGCGCATGTGGAGGAAATGGTCGCGCAGGGTGCCGATATTATAGATATCGGAGGAGAATCAACAAGACCCGGTTATCAGAAGATAACCGTGGAAGAAGAGATCGAGCGTGTGACAGAAGTGATACGAAAAGTTAAAGAACGATTTGATGTACCGGTATCATTGGACACCTACAAGGCACCCGTTATGGACGCAGGACTGTCTGCAGGTGCAGACATGGCAAATGATATATGGGGACTGCGTTATGATGAGCTATTCGCACAGGAAGGCTGCAAATCTGTTTGGGAGATCGGTACGATGGCGGAGATCGTCGCAAAACACCACAAACCGGTCTGCATTATGCATAATCGTCCAAAAGCAGAATATGGGCATTTTCTGATCGACATGAAGAAAGATCTGCAAAGATCGCTTATGCTCGCAGATGCGGCAGGCATAGCGAGAGATCAGATCATATTAGATCCCGGTGTTGGCTATGGCAAAACATACGAGCAGAATTTGGCGGTGTTAGCACATTTAGATACTTTTTTGGATTTTGAATTGCCGCTTCTTCTGGCAACTTCCAGAAAATCGGTGATCGGTCTTACGTTAGATCTTCCGGTTGAGGAGCGGGAAGAGGGGACGATGGTAACGAGTGTGTTAGCGGCGTTGAATCATTGGGATATGGTCCGTGTGCACGACGTTGAGAAAAATGTACGCGCACTGCGTATGACAGAAAAGATCATGTCCTTACAATAAATAATGGATTTATGCCCTGACTATATTCACAAAAGGAAGGGGGACGTTCCGTGGAAGAAAACAGGATCAGAGAGCACTATGTGTTTTTTGGCAGAGTGCAGGGAGTTGGATTTCGATACCGCGCAAAATATGTTGCGAATGGTCTCAGAATTACCGGATGGGTTCGAAATGACTGGGATGGAACGGTTGAAATGGAAGCACAGGGAACGTTAGAACAGTTGAATCAAATGCTCAAATTGATCAATCAGGGAACCTATATTCAAGTAGAGGATCTTCGTCGGAAAACGATTCCGTTAGATCGGGAGGAACGAGGGTTTCATGTACGGTAATCTTGACAAAAGACAAGGTTTATGCTACAAAAAATGAGGCAATAGAGATAAGAAATGAGGTAGAAAAATGAAAGTTGCAAATTTAGTGGGATCACGTTTTAAGGAAAAGCCATCAGACTGTGTGATTGACAGCCATGCGTTAATGGTGCGTGGTGGTTATATGAAATATGTCGGCAATGGCATATATTCGGAGTTCCCGACATTGCGTCGTGTAACAAGCAAGATTGAGAACATTATCCGTCAGGAGATGGATGCTATTGACGGACAGGAAGTATTATTCCCTGTTGTGCTTCCTGCAGATTTATGGGATGAATCCGGACGTTACGAAAGTGTTGGCAGCGAGTTGCTGCGTTTTACAGACCGCAATGATGCACGAATGGTATTGGGAATGACGCATGAGGAGGCTGCTGTTCAGCTTGTCAGAGAATATGCACAGTCCTACACAAAATATCCGTTTATGATCTACCAGTTTCAGCGCAAATTCCGTGATGAGGCAAGACCTCGTGCAGGAATGATCCGTGTGCGTGAATTTACGATGAAAGATGCATATTCTTTCCATACATCCCAGGAAGATTTGGAAAAATATTATGATGTTTGTTATCAGGCCTACAATCGCATTTTCCAGAAAGCAGGTATCCCGGAAGTAGTTACCGTAGCTTCGGATTCCGGTATGATGGGCGGTAATATATCACATGAGTATATGCTTCTTACACCGGTAGGAGAAGATTCCATCGTTCTTTGTGAGGAATGTGATTATCGTGCCAATATGGAAGCAGCAGCAAACTGTGTTTCCGGTGACAAGATCGGGGAGCAGACAGAGCTTGCAATGATCGAGACTCCGGACTGCAAAACAATCGAAGATGTATGTGCATTCCTGCACAGTGATGTAGAAAGTTCCTGCAAAGCGGTTGTTTATCAGAAGGCAAGCAATGGCCAATTTGTCGTTGGCTTTGTTCGTGGCGATTATGAGGTCAATGAGACAAAACTGCGTAATCTGGTTGGCGAAGAGATCTATCCGGCAGAGATTACAGAAGATTCCTGCTTAGTAGCCGGCTATATCGGACCATATGCAATTTCGGAAGAAGTAGAATATTATTTGGATCTGACATTGCAGGGGATCGAGTCTATGGTTGCCGGAGCAAACAAAGAGGGTTATCATTATACAGGACTCAATTTAAATCGAGATCTGAAAGACGCAAAATATGTTGACATTGCAAAAGTAAAAGCTGGCAGTGTATGCCCATGCTGTGGCAAGCCTGCTATTACGATCAAACGAGGTATTGAAGTAGGTAATATCTTCCAGCTTGGAACGAAGTATACTAAGGCAATGAATATGACCTATACAGATGAAAACGGCGAGTTAAAGAATCCGATCATGGGCTGCTATGGTATTGGAGTTGGACGTATGGCCGCATCTATCTGTGAGGCGCATCATGACGAATACGGTCCAATCTGGCCAATTTCCATTGCTCCTTGGGAGGTAGAAGTATGTTGTCTGCGTGCCGACGACGAAGAATGCAAAAAGGTTGCGGATGACATGTATACCGGTCTGCAGGATGCCGGCATTGAGACAATATATGATGACAGAGATGTCCGTCCAGGTGCTATGTTCTCTGACGCAGATCTGATCGGTGCACCGATCCGTGTGGTTGTCAGCCCTAGAAATTTAAAGGAATCAAAGGTTGAGATCACAACACGTGATAAGGCAGTAAAGGAAATGGTTGACTTAGACAAAGCAAAAGAGTATGTCATCGCACTTCGTCAAAAATTGTTTGATGACATTGCCAGTCATGTTGAGGCATATCAGAAATAATGACAACTTCTTTTTGAAACTGACATTTTTGGCTTTTTTTGAAATGGACAGTTGACATTTTTGAAAAAATATTTTATAGTATTTCTTCGGGGACAGTAGTTGTCCCCGAATTACGGCGTGTGGCTCAGTTTGGTAGAGCGCTACGTTCGGGACGTAGAAGTCGCAGGTTCAAATCCTGTCACGCCGATGATACAAGGATACAGTAGGGACAGTAGTCAGAAGAATCCTTGGCAGGGGCGCCGAAGATCTTGAGCAATCAAGAGCTTCGGTTTTTCTTTTTCTTGTATTGAAATACATTTTGTTTTCGTGTAAAATGGTATCGGCTATAAGGATAAGGATGTTTTCAGACATTTTGACAGAATGGAGGTAACCATGTACAAGATTAATGACAATTACTTAAAATTACCAGGAAGTTATTTGTTTTCGACGATCGCAAAGAAAGTTGCAGCATATTCGTCGGCAAATCCGGACAAAGAGATCATCAAGTTAGGGATTGGTGATGTGACACAGCCACTTGCACCGGCGATCATTGAGCGTCTGCATAGTGCAGTGGATGAGATGGCACATGCAGAAACCTTTAAGGGATATGCTCCGGATCTGGGCTATGAATTTTTGCGTACTACGATCGTGGAAAATGATTATAAAGCACGCGGCTGTAAGATCTCTGCCGATGAGATTTTCGTCAGCGATGGTGCGAAGAGCGATTCCGGTAATATTGGAGATATTTTTTCAGTAGACAATAAGATTGCCGTATGTGATCCGGTATATCCGGTATATGTGGATACGAATGCAATGGCAGGCCGTACCGGTACTTATGATCCTAAGACGGAGAAATGGTCGGATGTGATCTATATGCCATGCACCAAGGAAAATGGTTTCTGCCCGGAATTACCAACAGAGACACCGGATATTATTTATCTGTGTTTTCCGAATAACCCAACCGGAACAACGATTACAAAATCCCAGTTACAGGAATGGGTTGACTATGCCTTGAAGGTTGGCGCAGTGATCATTTATGATGCAGCGTATGAGGCATATATTTCAACACCGGATGTTCCACACAGCATTTATGAGTGCGAAGGTGCTACCGCATGTGCCATTGAGATTAGAAGCTTTTCTAAAAATGCAGGATTTACCGGAACAAGACTTGGATTTACGGTGATTCCAAAAGAGTTAAAATGTGGAGACGTTACATTGCACAGCTTATGGGCACGCCGTCATGGCACGAAGTTCAATGGTGCTCCATATATCATTCAGGCAGCAGGTGCGGCAGTATATTCGGAGGCAGGTAAGAAGCAGACGGGTGAACAGATCGCATATTATATGAACAATGCTAAGACGATCCGTGATGGATTGATCTCTGCCGGTTATGAAGTGTTTGGCGGTGTAGATGCACCATATATCTGGTTGAAGACACCGGATAAGATGACTTCTTGGGAGTTCTTTGACTACCTGTTAGAGGAGCTTAATATTGTCGGAACACCTGGTTCCGGATTTGGTCCGAGCGGCGAAGGATATTTCCGACTGACTGCATTTGGCAGTGCCGAAAATACAGTTAAGGCAATGGATCGTATTAAAAATGGGAAAGCATAAATAGAAAATATTCACACGGCGGCGGAGAGTCGATCGATGCATGCAGTGAGACAATGAAAACGGACAGAAAAATTCATGTTCCTGTCCGTTTTCCCTATCTAATATAGACAACCCTACGAATGGGGCATTGAGAGGTTGGAGGTTTCGATGAAACATAATTATTTAAAAGGAATCTGTGGTCTGCTTATGATAGCTCTTGTTATCGTGAGTTTACCGAAAACAGTGATGGCGGATGCCGAAGTGAAGGAAGAGGATACAAGCTATGATCGCTATATCGCTTTTGGAGAGGATCTGTCTAAAAGTGAAAAGCAGAAGGTCATGGATTCGTTTGGTATTACAAAATCCGATTTAAAAAATTATAAAACGATTAAGATCACAAACAAAGAAGAACATGAATATCTTGGTGATTATATTGCATCTTCCGTGATCGGAAAGCGTGCTCTGTCTTCTGTAATGGTCGTAAAGACCGAGAAGGGCAGCGGAGTACATGTAACAACGGATAATATCAGTTATTGTACGTCTGGTATGTATACCAATGCGCTTGTAACCGCGGGATTGGAAGATGCAGAGGTCAAAGTTACCGGACCGTTTAAGATTTCCGGAACATCTGCACTGGTTGGTGCTATGAAGGCATATTCTGTTATGACCGGTAAAGAAATTTCAGAAGATACGATGGATGCAGCAACGAATGAGCTGGTGGCTACTGCTAATCTTGCAGAAGCGGTTGGTGATAGTGATAAGGCAGAACAGTTGATCGCAGCCGCCAAGGAAAAAGTATTATCCCAGCGGTTGACGAAGCGTGAAGATATAAAAAAAGCAGTTGAATCCTCTGCTAAGGAACTGGGTATTGAGGTTCCGGAAGACGAGGTAGACAAGCTTGTTACTATGATGCAAAAAGTATCTAAAGTGGATGTTAATGTGGATGCATTGAAGAAACAGGCGGGTGAGATTTATAATAAATTGAAAGATGCAGGAATCGATCTGTCAAATGTGGATACAAAGGGTCTTGCACAAAAGATAGGCGATTTCTTTGCAAATATATTTGAAGCGATCGTACGTTTCTTCTCTGGATTATTTGGATAAGAAATGTATGCAGAAATGGAGGTAAAACGATGGCAAATGTAATCTCGGATGAAACAATAGAGTACGTTGGTATTTTGGCAAAATTAGAGCTTTCCGAGGAAGAGAAGGAAAATGCCAAAAAAGATATGGAAGAGATGTTGGATTATATTGACAAACTCGGTGAGCTTGACACATCCAGTGTAGAGCCGTTGTCACATGTATTCCCGGTTCATAATGTATTTCGCGAGGATGAAGTGAATGAACACGATGGACGAGAAAACACATTGGCAAATGCACCGGAACGCAATGGAGACAGTTTCGTAGTGCCGAAAACTATTTTGGGCGATTAGTATAAAACAGAAATGGAGGAAAAAGCATGTCTTTAATGAGTTTGACAGCGGCTGAGCTTGGCAGAAAAATTAAATCAGGTGAAGTGACAGCAGTTCAGGCAGCGCAGGAAGCACTTGATGCGATCGCAGCCAAAGAGACTGCAGTAAATAGTTTTGTTACGGTTGTGGACAGGGATAAGGTTTTGGCACAGGCAGAGAACGTGCAAAAACAGATAGAAGCCGGAGAATATGCAGACAGCCCTTTGGCGGGTGTACCGGTAGCAATTAAAGATAATATGTGCATAGAGGGAATACTTACAACCTGTAGTTCGAAGATCTTAAATAATTTTTATCCGACGTATACGGCAGAGGCAGTTTTGAACTTGCAGAAAGCAGGGGCCGTCATTATTGGAAAAACAAATATGGATGAGTTTGCCATGGGAAGTACAACAGAAACTTCTGCTTATGGCGAGACCAAAAATCCTTGGAATACAAAGCATGTGCCGGGAGGTTCGTCCGGTGGTTCTTGTGCCGCTGTTGCAGCGGAGGAGTGCTCTTTTGCCCTCGGTTCAGATACCGGCGGATCTATTCGCCAGCCATCTTCCTTCTGTGGCGTAACAGGTATTAAGCAACTTACGGAACGGTATCGCGTTATGGATTGATCGCATATGGATCTTCGTTGGATCAGATCGGACCGGTTGCCAAGGACGTTACAGACTGTGCAATGATCTTAGAAGCGATCGCTTCTCATGATCCGAAAGATTCCACTTCCGTACAGCGTGATGATCTGAGATTTACAGATGCTTTGGTAGATGATGTGAAGGGAATGCGCATTGGTATTCCGAAAGATTACTTTGGCGAGGGTCTTGATCCGGAAGTGAAAGCTGCTGTGCTTCAGGCAGCCAAAGAATTAGAAAAGAAAGGTGCTATTGTTGAAGAGTTTGATCTTAGCTTAGTAGAGTATGCAATTCCTGCATACTATGTCATTGCCTGTGCAGAGGCAAGCTCGAATCTGGCACGTTTTGATGGTGTGAAATATGGTTACCGTACGGATGCTTATGAGGGGTTGCATCAGATGTATAAGAAATCCCGTTCAGAGGGATTCGGCGCAGAAGTAAAACGTCGTATCATGCTTGGGTCTTTTGTACTTAGTTCAGGCTATTATGATGCCTATTATTTGAAGGCACTTCGTACCAAAGCGTTGATCAAAAAGGCGTTTGATGAAGCATTTGCTAAATATGATGTGATCTTAGGTCCGGCTGCACCGACGACGGCACCGGAGCTTGGTAAGAGTCTGAGTGATCCGTTAAAGATGTACTTGGGAGATATTTATACGATTTCTGTAAATCTTGCAGGTCTTCCGGGAATTTCTGTTCCATGTGGCAAAGATTCGAAAGGTCTGCCGATCGGATTGCAATTGATCGGTGATTGTTTCCAGGAGAACAAGATCATTCGTGCAGCATATGCATATGAGCAGACAAGATCGTATGAGCATAGTCCGATGGCATAATCGGTGAGAAAAGAAACGGGGAACGATACTTTGCTACAAGGTATCGGAAGAAATATAATGGAGGACAGATCATGAAACAATACGAGACAGTCATAGGATTAGAGGTTCATGTGGAGTTAGCGACCAAGACAAAGATCTTCTGTTCCTGCTCTACAGAATTTGGCGGAGCACCAAATTCACATACATGTCCGGTATGTACCGGAATGCCGGGTTCTTTGCCGGTATTAAATAAAAAAGTAGTAGAATATGCAGCAGCAGTTGGTCTTGCTACCAACTGTACGATCACACAAAATTGTAAGTTTGACCGTAAGAACTATTTCTACCCGGATAATCCACAGAATTATCAGATATCGCAGCTTTATCTTCCCATCTGTCGTAATGGTGGTATTGAGATTGAGACAGAAGATGGTGCAAGAAAGACAATTGGTATTCATGAGATCCATATGGAGGAAGATGCCGGTAAATTAGTTCACGATGAGTGGGGCGAAAACTCTTTAGTTGACTTCAACCGTTCCGGTGTGCCGTTGATCGAGATCGTATCAGAGCCGGATATGCGCTCAGCGTCAGAGGTGATCGCCTATTTGGAAAAGCTGCGAATGATCATTCAGTATTTGGGTGCATCTGATTGTAAACTTCAGGAAGGTTCGATGCGTGCTGATGTCAATTTATCCGTGCGTGAAGTAGGAGCAACAGAGTTTGGAACGAGAACGGAGATGAAAAACCTGAATTCTTTTAAGGCAATCGCACGTGCGATCGAGTCCGAAAGAGAACGTCAGATTGATTTGATCGAGGCTGGCAAAGAGGTTGTTCAGGAAACCAGAAGATGGGATGATGCGAAGGAATATTCTTATGCAATGCGTTCTAAGGAGGATGCTCAGGATTATCGTTATTTCCCAGAGCCTGATCTTGTGCCGATCATTATTAGTGATGAGTGGCTGGATGAGATCCGTGCAAGACAGCCGGAATTGCAGGAAGAGAAGCTGGCGCGTTATATGGACGAATATAAACTTCCGGAGTATGATGCTAAGATTTTGACCGGCAATAAGCATTTGGCAGATCTGTTCGAAAAGACGACAGAAATCTGTCATGTACCGAAGAAAGTTTCTAACTGGCTTATGGGTGAGACGATGCGCCTGATGAAAGATGCAGATCTGGAACCGGAGCAGTTATCGTTCTCTCCGGAAAATCTTGCCAAGTTGATCGGACTTACGGAGGAGCGCGCAATCAATAGTTCCGTTGCCAAAGAGGTGTTTGAACACATATTCAACGAAAACATTGATCCGGTGCAGTATGTTGAGGAAAATGGTCTTCGCACGGTTGCAGATGATGGAGCACTTCGAGCAACCATTGAGGAAATCGTATCAAATAATCCGCAGTCTGTGGAAGATTATCGTGCCGGCAAGAAAAAAGCGATCGGCTTCTTAGTGGGGCAGACAATGAAAGCAACACAGGGGAAAGCAGATCCGGGAATGGTCAATCAGATTTTGACAGAGTTGTTACAGGGGTGATCTGTGCACACCAGATAGATCCCGTAAAACCTTAGTGTGCAGAAATGAGGAGTGTCGTGAGTACAAATAGAGTGGAACAACGGAGAAGCAAACGAATACCGACCAAGATGAATTTGGAAGTATCTTCTCTGTTTAAGCAGGATAATGTCAAAGTTAATAATATTAATGCACCAATTGAGGTGATTGATATTTCAAAAGACGGCATTGGATTTTTATCATCGAGTATGCTTCCAATTGGATTTTATTTTAATGCCAGATTGGAATTTGAGAAACACGATCGTTGTTTGAATTGTGTTGTGCGTATTATTCGTCAGGCGGAGTATGCAGATGGTGTTTTCAATTATGGTTGCGAATTTGTAGGGATGGCATCCGTGTTTGATTATATTTTTGAAGAAATAGAACAGAGCGCAGAATGATCTACGCTCTGATATCAAAGGAAAAACGTTTCATTTCTTCTGTGGCATTGGTTTTGATCCGGGTGTTCAAAAAGTCATCCATCGAAACCGGTGCCTCTTCTTGTTTTGTTACTTGAATATTCGTTTGATATCCCATATCTGCTAAATTCTGTGTTAGAAGTGCTGCATTTTTACGGAGCAGCTCCACGCTAAATTCGTCGTCAAGAGAAAGTTGGCGGCAATGTTTTGATGATCCTTATCGAGTCTGATCTCCAGTTTTCCAAGATGTTCCAGATCCAAATGGAGCAGTACACGCATCTTTTCCGGATTTGCCTGCCGTTTTTCTTTTTGCGTGTAAACATATAATTCACTGCCTGCCGTCTGACTTGGCAGTTTGATCGGCAGTTGCAGATAGGTGAACGTTTCGTTTAGTTCTTTCATAAATTGTATATTACTTTGTATATCGTGCGCATTTTGCTCGAATTGTCTGGAGTCTGAGCCGGAAAGGGAAGAACCGATCAACTGTTCTAATGAATGCATTTGAGACTGGATCTGTTCCAAAAACATACCCGGCTGTCCCTTTTGAGATAGATGATCGGGGGTGATACTCCAGTTATTTTCCAAACTTTTAGCAAATAATGACGCAAATTCATCAGATCGCAAAACTTCTTTTAGTAATGAAGGATCCGAAAGAGAGATAACATTTCTGAGTACATGCATTGTTTCCTGAATAGAAGCATTGCCGGATAGGATCTGTGCCAAAAAAGATGGGCTGACCGGCAGCTTGCTAAGCAGTGCTGCAAATGAAGATCTTGCATCCTCGGATAACACAGAACGCACCAGTCCTCTGGCAGAGGCATCCGTCTCAGTCAATTCCGACAGTGAACGAAGCAGAGTCTCGTTATCTGTATTTTCTTCCGTAACCGATGTAGACTGTCCTGCACGGAATTTTCCAAGTGTATCCGATAAAGAATGGCTGACGGTATCTTGTAGGGAATGAAATAGTTTGGATATACCTGTGTTTTCCGTCTCTGTGGACGATGCCTTTGCATCAGTCGGGATATTGGGATCCTCAGACACATTTTCCGACTCTTCGGAACTTTGTTGCTCCGCAACGGCCTTTTGAGCTGCTATAGCATCTTTGACAAGCTTGAGGGCATCTTGAACAGACAGTGTGCCATCAGAGGCAGCTTTTAATATCTGTTCCGGAAGTTCTGTTTGTGATAATAGCGTGAGAAGGGTTTCTTTATCCTGTTCAGACAGAGATGAAACCGTCAAACCATCCCAGGTTTCCGTGAAAAGTGGTTGGGCGATCTGAAGACATTGCTTTGCAAAGTCTGCTACCAATGAAGCAGAACCATTTTCGGACAATGCCTGAAGCAATACGGGAAGCTCTCCGGCAAAGTTGTTTAATTGCTCTGTCAATGTATGGATTCCCTGCCTGTAATTGCCAAACTGCTCGAGACTGTCCGGGGTAACAGGCATCATTAAACGCTTCATTAGAGCGAGAGTACCCATATCGGTACTCTTCATATCGAAGGCCTGCTGCATTAACTGCTGGATCGCTTCACGATTGATCGGCATCAGATTATCCATCAACGCTTTAACGGCAGCCTGATTATGCTCTGAAGCGGGGAGTCCTGCTTCCTGCAGTGCCTTATTGATCAGCGTTAATTCATTTTCCGTATAACCGCTTACGGGAGATAGGATAACACCGGCCGGAGATAATCCATCCAGCTTAAAGGCAGCAGTTTGTCCGATTGATAATAAGGAACTGTCAGAAATCTGACCGCGTATCATTGTATTGTTTTCTAAGGTAAGGGTAATCTCGTTACCGGTAAGATCCGATATTTCGCCCTTGATCACATCGCCCAGCTGCAGACTGGTGGCAGCTTTTACAACGCCAAACTGTCCGGATTTTTGAACAGAGGGCGCAGAAGCATTCCCCGGAACATTGCCACGGCGAACTCCGTTACCGGTCATAGCAGAGGAAGACGTGTTTGTGCTGCGGGACTGCGAAGTATTATTCGTATTATAAGGATTAATGCGCGAGTGATCCATTTTTTTGTCCAACCTTTCTTATTTTTATTGTTCTCGTCTCTTATTATATCGGTATGAGCAAAGAATTTCTATAGAAAAACCTTTGTAGGTAATTTTTTTCGAAAAATACAGAAAAATACTTGACAATAATCATGTAGAGTGCTATCTTACCTATAGATGTTAGCACTCCATTATAAAGAGTGCTAACAAAACAGGAAGGAAGTGATACGGTGGAACTGGATGAGAGAAAGCTTAAGATACTGCAGGCGATCATACGAACTTATTTAGATACCGGAGAGCCGGTTGGTTCGCGAACTATCTCCAAGGATACGGATCTTCACCTCAGTTCAGCGACCATTCGTAATGAAATGTCAGATCTGGAGGATATGGGTTATATTTTACAGCCACATACTTCTGCAGGACGGATTCCTTCTGACAAAGGATATCGACTTTATGTAGATACCATGCTGGAAGACAAGACGCACGAGGTGGCGGATCTTAAAGATGCTTTGGAAGAGAAGGCAGACAAGATGGATCTTTTGCTGAAGCAGGTTGCAAAGTTTTTGGCAACTAATACCAACTATGCGACAATGGTTTCAGGACCGCGTTACCAGAGTAAAAAAGTCAAGTTCATTCAGCTGACGGAAGTTGATGAGAACAGCTTGCTGGCAGTTATCGTACTCGATAACAATCACGTGAAGAATCAGATGATACGCATTAATGAGCCGCTTGATCCAGAACGCGTCGCCAAGTTAAATTTTGTGTTGAACACAGCACTTAATGGTTTGGACGTGACGGAAATGAATTTAGCACTGATCTCTCAGATCAAGGCGCAAATGAAGAGCGACAGTACTGTGATCGATTCTGTGCTGGAAGTGATCGGTAATGTGCTTACGAGTGAAGATGATCCGGAAGTGTATACGAGTGGTGCCACAAACATTTTGAAATATCCGGAATTGTCAGATAAGTCCAATGTAGAAGATCTGTTGGTTGCATTCGAAGAGAAGCAGGAGATCGGACATTGGCTGGAAATTCCATCAACGAATACGAAGCCTTCCGAAGAAAGTCATGATATTCAAGTGTATATCGGTGATGAGACACAGGTGGCATCCATGAAAGACTGTTCTATGGTTACCGCAACCTACCGCATTCATGAAGGTGTGTATGGTAAGATCGGTATCGTAGGACCAAAGCGTATGAATTATGATAAGGTCGTTGGAACGCTGCAGTCGCTTATGGCGCAGCTTGATGACATATTTAAGGACCAATAAGCAGAGAGGTGATAACGAAGTGGCAGATATGAAAGATAAGAAAGAAGAGACAATCCATCAGGAAGAGGAAGCTGTAAAAGCAGAGGATGTAACAGAAACTGCAGAGACAGCAGAGAGTGCGGAAAGTACGGAAACATCGGAGGCTGAGCAGGCACAAGAGAGTGCCGGAGAAAAGAAATCTTTCTTCGATAAGAAAAAAGATAAAAAGACAGCAGCCCTGGAAGAAAAACTGGCAGATCTTGAAGACAAAAGAGTTCGCCAATTGGCAGAGTTTGAAAATTTCCGCAAGCGTTCCGAGAAAGAAAAGTCTCAGATGTTTGAAATGGGAGCAAAGAATGTTGTAGAAAAGATGCTTCCGGTGATCGACAACTTCGAGAGAGGTTTGTTAGCAGTTGCTGAGGAAGACAAGGAGAGTCCATTCGTACAGGGAATGGAACTGGTATATAAACAGATGCTCACTGCGTTTGATGCTCTTGGTGTAAAGCCGATCGATGCAGTTGGCAAAGAGTTTGATCCGAATCTTCACAACGCAGTTATGATGGTTGATGATGATGCGCTGGAGAGTGGCACGGTAGCCGAGGAAATGCAGAAAGGCTATATGTACAAAGACAGCGTTGTTCGTCATAGTATGGTAAAGGTAGTTAATTAAGGGAATATCCCTGAATTTTATGTTAAATGAGCAAGAATATGCATTGCATTTTAGGAGGTAATTACTATGAGTAAGATTATTGGTATTGACTTAGGAACAACAAATTCATGTGTTGCTGTTATGGAAGGTGGAAAACCGGTCGTAGTAGCCAATACAGAGGGAGCCAGAACAACACCGTCTGTTGTTGCTTTCACTAAAAATGGTGAGCGTTTGGTAGGTGAGCCTGCAAAACGTCAGGCAGTTACAAATGCTGACAAGACCATTTCTTCTATTAAGAGACATATGGGTACAGATTATCGCGTAACAATTGATGATAAGAAATATTCTCCACAGGAGATTTCCGCAATGATCCTGCAGAAGTTAAAGGCTGATGCTGAGGGCTATTTAGGTGAGAGCGTTTCCGAAGCTGTTATTACAGTTCCTGCATACTTTAACGATGCACAGCGTCAGGCAACCAAAGATGCAGGCAAGATCGCCGGTCTTGATGTAAAGCGTATCATCAACGAGCCGACAGCTGCTGCATTAGCATATGGTTTGGACAATGAGAAAGAGCAAAAGATCATGGTATACGATTTAGGTGGTGGTACATTTGATGTATCTATTATCGAGATCGGTGATGGTGTCATTGAAGTATTAGCAACATCCGGTGATAACCGTCTTGGTGGTGATGACTTTGATGAGAAGATCACACAGTACATGATCGAGACATTTAAGAAAGAAAACGGTGTTGACTTATCCAATGATAAGATGGCACTTCAGAGATTAAAAGAGTCTGCAGAGAAGGCGAAGAAAGAACTTTCCTCTGCAACAACAACAAATATCAACCTTCCGTTCATCAGCATGAACGAGAATGGCCCACTTCATTTTGATATGAATTTAAGCCGTTCTAAGTTTGATGAGCTGACACATGATCTGGTAGAGAGAACAGCTACACCGGTACAGAATGCACTTAGAGATGCCGGAATCACGGCTTCTGAGCTTGGTCAGGTATTGTTAGTCGGTGGTTCTACCCGTATCCCGGCAGTTCAGGATAAGGTAAAACAGCTTACCGGACATGATCCAAGTAAGTCATTGAACCCAGATGAGTGTGTTGCATTAGGTGCATCCGTTCAGGGTGGTAAGCTTGCCGGAGATTCCGGAGCAGGCGATATTCTTCTTCTTGATGTAACTCCACTGTCTTTGGCTATTGAGACAATGGGCGGCGTAGCTACAAGATTGATCGAGAGAAATACAACAATCCCTACAAAGAAGAGCCAGATCTTCTCAACGGCAGCAGATAATCAGAGCGCTGTAGACATTAATGTATTACAGGGTGAGCGTCAGTTTGCCAAGGATAATAAGTCACTCGGTCAGTTCCGTTTGGATGGTATCCCACCGGCAAGAAGAGGTGTTCCACAGATTGAAGTTACGTTTGATATTGATGCCAACGGTATTGTAAATGTATCCGCTAAGGATCTTGGTACCGGCAAAGAGCAGCACATTACGATCACAGCTGGATCTAACATGTCTGATGATGAGATTGAGAAAGCTGTTCAGGAAGCAGCTCAATTTGAGGCTGAGGATAAGGCTCGTAAAGAAGCTGTTGATACAAGAAATGAGTCTGATAGTCTTGTGTTCCAGACACAGAAAGCATTGGATGAAGTTGGCGATAAGATCAGTGCTGACGAGAAAGCACAGGTTCAGGCTGACATTGATGCTTTGAAAGCATTGGTTGAGAAGACAGATGCAGAGAATGTTTCTGAGGCTGACGTTGCAGAGCTCAAGGCTGCAAATGAGAAATTGATGCAGAGTGCACAGAATGTGTTCCAGAAGATGTATGAAGGTGCACAGGCAGCAGGTGCAGGTCCTGATATGGGTGCAGGCGCAGGCCCGGATATGGGCGCAGGTGCTGCAGACAATGGTGCAGATGATGATGTGGTAGACGGTGAATACCGTGAAGTATAAAAGCAGGAGTTTAGAAAATGGCAGAGAAGAGAGATTATTACGAGGTATTAGGCGTAAGCAAAACCGCTTCCGATTCGGAAATTAAATCGGCATATCGTAAATTGGCCAAGAAATATCATCCGGATATGAATCCGGGTGATAAAGAAGCGGAGGCAAAGTTTAAGGAAGCTTCTGAAGCGTATGCCATTCTAAGCGATGCAGACAAACGCCGCCAGTATGACCAATTCGGTCATGCAGCATTTGATGGTGGTGCCGGTGGTGGAGCAGGTGGATTCGATTTTAACGGATTTGACATGGGAGATATCTTTGGAGATATTTTTGGAGATTTCTTTGGTGGCGGCGGAAGAAGCCGTAGTGCCAATAATGGTCCGATGAAAGGGCAGAATGTGCGTGTATCCGTACATTTGACATTCGAAGAGGCATGTTTTGGCACTGAAAAAGAGATTGAACTGAATATTAAAGAAGACTGTGCAAAGTGTCATGGAACCGGTGCTAAACCGGGAACACAGCCGGAAACCTGCAGCAAGTGCGGCGGCAAGGGTCAGGTTGTATTTACACAGCAGTCATTGTTTGGCGTTGTGCGAAATGTTCAGGCATGTCCGGACTGCCATGGCACTGGCAAGATCATTAAGGATCGTTGCCCGGATTGTGGCGGAAGTGGTTACATTAGCCGCAGAAAGAAAATTTCTGTCAGCATTCCGGCAGGAATCGATAACGGACAGAGTATTCGTATTCGTGATAAGGGAGAACCAGGTATCAATGGAGGTCCAAGAGGCGATTTGCTGGTACAGGTTATTGTTGGGCGTCATCCGATCTTCCAACGTCAGGATTATGATATTTATTCCACAGCACCGATCACGTTTGCGCAGGCAGCATTGGGTGCAGAAGTGCGTATCAAGACGATCGACGGAGACGTGATGTATACGGTAAAACCGGGAACGCAGACAGATACAAGAGTTCGCTTGCGTGGTAAAGGTGTTCCGACAACACGGAATAAACAGGTACGCGGCGATCATTATGTAACGTTGGTGGTTCAGGTACCAACAAAGATGAACGCTGAGCAAAAAGAACTTTTGAAAGCTTTTGATCAGGCAATGGACGGGAAGAAGGAAGAAGAACCGGAGACTGGTCATAAGTCTCACAAAGAGAAGCGAAGTCCATTCAAAAAGAAGAAATAATGGTTTGCAAATTAGAAAATAGGCATTCACACATATGGTGTGAATGCCTATTAATTGTTTCAAAAAATAATCTGTCGTTATAAAAATCTAAGAAACAACAGTCGATTCAATTTCCGGTTCGATAGTTTCCTCAGCAGGCTCAAAATCTGTGATGGGCTTTGGATCAGCATCAGGTTCTTCCGTATTATCCGCTAACAGTGATTCAATTTGATCCTGCGTGATCTCATCAGAAACTTGTTGAGTTTCCGGATGCGGTTCCTTTGTGATCTGAGCGTGCTTCTGCTCCTGCAACTGAATATGAAGAAGGAGTTCATCAATCTCATCATCATGATTGTTGATCGTCAGCGGCTCTGTTTCGTTGTTACAGAGATAGTATTTAATAATCTTGCCGGTGCTCAATCCGATCTTTTCAGCATTACAGTAATCAGAATCCCGCTGATAGGAAGGTGATCATACATGGTGATCGGATAATCTAAGCCGGTCTCATATTTTAAGGAAAATGGCAATTTTGTTATCACGTTAAGCACTCCTCACAGGCTTTTCAAAATTTAGCAGTAGATCCTATTCACAAAGAATAAAATTTCTGCAAGTACTATTATATCGCAGAAATGAGAAAGATGCAATTAGCTGTCCAAAATTCAAAAGCGATGTTTCGGAACTATTGTTTGACTTTTTTTGGGGGTATGATATAATTAGCAATGATATTCTGGATTCGTATGCAATACAGAATAAACAGATAAAACAATGGTACAAAAGTTGTACATGATGAAGGAGAGCAAGTCAGTTATGAAAAAGTATTTGAAAAACTTTCTGCGATATAAGTATTTGCTGACAGAGTTGGTAAAGAAAAATATCAAGTTGAAGTATCGTCGTTCTTATTTGGGTATTTTATGGACGCTGATCGAGCCATTGCTTACGATGCTTGTATTGACGTTGGTGTTTGGTACATTCTTTGGTAACAACGATGAACAGTATCCTGTATATATCCTGTCCGGACGATTGTTATATTCCTTTTTTTCATCCGGCACGAAATCCGGTCTTCGAGCGGTCAGCGGTAATGCTGCAATGATCAAGAAAGTATATGTACCAAAGTATATTTATGTATTATCAACGGTCATATCGAACTTTGTTACATTTTTGATCTCACTTGTTGTGTTAGTAGGAGTGGGTGCCGTTCTTCATGTACAGCCTACCATTTATGTAGTTCAGGCAATTGTACCGCTGTTTATCTTACTGATCATGACAACGGGTATCAGTATGATCTTAGCGACCTTAAATGTATTTTTCCGTGATATCGAGTATATTTGGTCGGTATTTACCATGTTGATCATGTATGCATCTGCTATTTTCTATCAGCCGGACCGCGTCATCAATACAGGTAATGGATGGATATTTGGTGTCAATCCGGTATATATGTGCATTTCCAACTTCCGTGAGGCAGTATTGTACGGAACACCGTTAGATGCACATTACTGCATTACATCTGCTGTTATTTCAGTAGTATTGTTGATCGTTGGTATTTTGTTCTTTAACAAGAAACAGGATGAATTCATTTTGTATGTATAAAGATAATGCTTGAGAGAACATTGTATTACAAAATTTAATGAAGTGAGCGGCATGGGATAAGGCGGTTGTTCACAGATACTTGGAAAGGAATGGTTGTTATCGTGAAAGATAATGTAGCAGTTAGCGTAAAGAACGTAGGAATGTGTTTTAATCAGAGCCAGGAAAGAGTAGATAATCTCAAGGAATATTTGATCAAATTTGTGAGACGCGATCTAAAATACGATGAGTTTTGGGCTTTGCGGGATGTAGATTTTCAAATCAAAAAAGGAGAACGACTTGGTGTACTTGGTTTGAATGGATCCGGTAAAAGTACGTTGCTAAAGGTTGTATCCGGAGTATTAAAACCAACGGTTGGTTCGGTACAGACGCGAGGAGTATTGGCTCCGCTGCTGGAGCTTGGTGCCGGATTTCATTCAGAGTATACAGGACGCGAGAATATCTATCTGTACGGAGCGGTGTTGGGATATTCCAAAGAGTTTTTAGATGAAAAATTTGATGAGATTGTCGACTTTTCCGGATTGGGAGAGTTCATTGAGGTCCCGATCAAGAACTATTCTTCCGGAATGAAATCCAGACTAGGTTTTTCAATTGCAACAATTGTAGAGCCGGATATATTGATATTGGATGAGGTATTGTCTGTCGGCGATAAGAAGTTTCGGACAAAGAGTGAGCGAAAGATCATGAGTATGTTCGAAAAGGGTGTAACCGTACTTTTTGTATCACATTCTTTGGAGCAGGTTTGTCGTTTGTGCGACAAAGCGATCATTTTGGATAGTGGTGTTCTGGTTGCTAAAGGACCGGTAGATAAAGTAGCACGTATATACAAAAACATGACAGAATAAAGAAAACATCAGGGAAAAGTTTTTGGCAGTCATACAGGAGGGGTTATTTACAATGAAAGTTAAGCGTTATGTTAGCTTTTATATTCTGCTTCCCATTGTTTTGGAATTTTTGATTGAAGCATTAAGCCGAAAATCAATGATTGCGGCTGTAAAATATGCCATAAATAGTCCGTTGCTTTTTGCGTTTAATACGTTGATCATTATGCTAACGCTTTCTATTGCAATGTTTTTTAAGCGTGAGGTGTTTGCTTTGACCACAATTTCTGTGGTGTGGATTATTTTTGGTATTGTTAATTTTGTAATCCTGCATTTTAGAGTCACACCGTTTTCGGCGGTTGATTTTACATTGATCAAGAGTGCGATCAGTGTATCATCTCATTATTTGAACCTATTTACGATCGCAATGATCATTGTTGCAATATTCGTTGTTTTAATAGGTCTTATCTGTTTGTTTCGAAAAGCTCCTGTGAATGAGCAACATGGACATCGAAAGATCATCTTTTCGATTTTGTGTTGTCTTACACTTGGCGTGGCAATTATTGCCCTTCATCGCTCAAGTAATTCGGTGCAGGCACTTTCCACACATTATACAAACATTTCAGAGGCCTATGAAAATTACGGTTTTGCTTATTGCTTTGCAAATAGTATACTGGATACCGGAATAAAAAAGCCGGAGGATTACAGCAAGCAGTCTGTGAAGAAGATTACAAAAGCACTGAAAGATGAAAAAAATACAGACAAACGGCCGAATATTATATTTATTCAGTTGGAGTCATTTTTTGATGTAGGTTATGAGAAAAATCTGCAATTTTCAGAAGATCCGCTACCGGTGTTTCATAGCTTGCAGAAAAAATATAGTTCAGGTTTAGTTACGGTGCCGACGGTTGGTGCCGGTACGGTAAATACGGAGTTTGAAATACTTACAGGAATGCGTCAGCACGATTTTGGGGTGAGTGAATACCCATATAAAACAGTGCTCAAAAGCAAGACGTCGGAAAGTATCTGTACAGACCTGAAAAAGCTGGGATATTCGACGCATGCTGTGCATAACAATGAGGCGACGTTTTATGGTCGCAATACAGTTTTTTCTAACATTGGATTTGACACATTTTGTTCTATGGAATATATGAATGGATTGACGGATAGTCCAAATGGCTGGAGTAATGATGATGTATTGTCGCGGGAGATCATGAAAACTCTGGATTCGACATCGGGACCGGATTTTACGATGGCGATCACGGTGCAGAGTCACGGAAAATACGATGGTATTGCGTTAGATGACCCGACGATCAAGGTTACTGGTGCGCCAGAAGGAAAAGAGCAGGCATATGAGTATTATGTGAATGAGATCCATGAAGTGGATAGAATGATCGATACGTTGATCAAAGAGTTGTCGAATCGGAAAGAAGAGACGGTATTGGTTTTGTATGGAGATCATTTGCCAAGCTTGGATATTCAGAAAGACGATCTGAGTAATGCCAATCTTTACCAGACGCAGTATGTCGTTTGGGATAATATGAATCTTAAGAAAAAGACGAAAAACCTGCATGCATACCAGTTGTATGCAGAAGTCTTAGATCGTATACAGATTCATGAAGGGATGATCACTAAATATCATCAACAGACAAAACATCGTTCCAAATTGTATTTGACAGGTCTCACTACATTGTCTTACGATCTGTTGTATGGTGATAATTATGCGTATGACGGTGAAAATCCGTTTAAACAGACGGAGCTTCAGATGGGCACAGAGCCGGTGAAGCTAACTTCGGTTCAAAAGACGAAAAGTGGCTACCGGGTAGTTGGCAGCGGTTTTACACCATATTGCAAAGTGTATTATGATGGAACGTTGGTGGAATCCGAATGGATCAGTTCGGAATGTTTGCAGCTTCAAGATGAATTCGAACTGGACGAAGCAGATAAAAAAGATTCCGGGGAGCCGGAAACAGAAGTTACGGAGCCGAGAGATGTACCAAATGCTTTTGTAGTAGAAGTGCAGTCTGATGACGGTGTTGTGCTATCAAGTACACAGGCATATCCGGCGTCTCAGGTAAAAAAATAAAATAACGTGTATTTAAGATAATGAGTCAAAAGACAGTGCACATATTGGTGCACTGTCTTATTTCATTGCATGTAAAAAGCTGTTATGTGGTGGAACATTGCAAAACGCTGGTTTTGCCTTATTTCATTGTATGTAAAAGGCTGTTATGTGGTGGTAACATTGCAAATCG
>NZ_QUFB01000001.1 GCF_003478335.1 Clostridium sp. AM49-4BH | reverse complement strand
ATTTCAGTACCCGATACATCGAAATGCTCATAGCTATGGTTTATTCGCTGAGATAAAAAGGTTGAGAAACCCTGAATTTTCAATAAAAAACACTTGATTATATGAGGAGGAACATCCCTAACGAAATGTTACCAGTTGTTGAATAGATTTTCAGAGGACATTGACATATCATATACGGCTGAATCCGGAATCCCCGGGGAAGCAAGAAAAAAACAGTTGAAAAAAGCAGTTGTTGCCGTTATGGATGAATTGGGATTTCCAATTACAAATATTGATAAGACCAGGAGTCGGAGAAACTATAATTGTTATAGAGCATCATATCCCTCTATATATGAGAAGACAAATTATTTAAAACCAGAACTTGTTGTGGAAATATATGTGGCATTGTTGCCGTTCCCAACAACACGAAGAATGGTAGATAATTATATTTATCGTTTTTTGAAGAAAATTGATCGTTTAGATCTTGCAGAGATATATGGATTATTACCATTTGAGATTACTACGCAGACAATAGAGAGAACGCTGGTGGATAAGGTATTTGCTTTGTGCGATTATTATTTGCAAGGGAAAATATCTGGTCATTCAAGGCATTTATATGATATTTATAAGATTGTAGAAACAATAGGTATCACTGATGAAATGGAAAGGCTTATTCCAGAGGTTAGGGGTGTGCGTTCAAAATTAGATGTTTGTCCCGCAGCTAAAGAGGGGGTATGTATTACAGAAATATTAGAGGCTATCGTGGAGGAACAGGCATATAAGAAGGATTATGAGGAAATTACAATGGGTCTGTTATTTATTACAGAAACATATGACATGGTAATTCAGAGTATTCAAAAACTGATAAATAGTGGAGTGTGGAATTAAATAACACGATATAAAGGGATAGAGAACATTTGGTTCTTTGTTCCTTTTTGTTTTTATTGGCATCAATTAAAAATCAACAATTTATTGAGTAAATAATTTTTCTTTCCTCTACCAGAGATCTTTGCACCCATTTAACAATTAGAATCGTGTATTATATAGAAAATGATCATTTTCCATCAAACGAAGAAATAGAACAGGAGGGGGTATTTGTCATATGATAAAAACTTATGCAGGAATACCGTATGAAGAGATTGTAAGACGATATGCAGATGATATAACCCGGTTGTGCGTTGTTTGGACGCAAAATGAAGAGGCTGCGAAGGATTGCTTTCAAAATACTTTTCTCAAATTGTATATGACAAAGAAAAGTTTTCAAGAGGAAGAACATATCAAGGCATGGCTTTTCAAGGTTGCTAGAAATGAATGTAGAGATTACCATAAGCAGTTTTGGAATCGCAATGTTGATATAGGATATGACCCAAAGCAATATGAGAAACAGAGTGTATTGCAAGTGGATGATCCAGACACAGAGCAGCTTGTAAAGGCATTGCGGAGCTTATCATTTAAATATCGTGAAGTGTTGGTGTTGTACTATTATGAGGAATATAACACTAGCGAAATTGCAAAGCTTTTAAATGTCAGTGTGAATACAGTCAAATCAAGACTACGGAGAGGAAAAGAGAAACTAGCTGATATATTAAAAGAGGACTAGAGGATTGGAGGATTATTATGGATTTGAAAAAATTAGATTATATTACAGCACCAGAGGAATGGATAGAGGATATTTTGGAAAAATCCTCAAAAACATCACCAAGTAAAGCATTTTGGAGAAAATATGGTTCGATTGCAGCGATGATTGGATTTTTTCTGCTTTGCTCCACTTCAGTAACAGTTGCAGCAATGAAATCTACAGCTTTTCAGACATGGCTTGAGAATATTTTTGGAAGCGGCAATGTGAAAGAGGTCGTATTGACTACGCCAACAGCCTTGCCAACCGCAGATGTGAAGGCTAGGGATAATACGGTTCCTTTCCAAGAAAATACGATGGTTGCAGGGGAGAAAGAAAGCTTTGTCTGTGAGTATCATTTTGTGGGCGATGAGGAACAGATCGATCAGGTATATACGGTTGTTTCGGATGGATTAAAGAAGATGACACCTTCCACATTTGAAGGAGAGTATAATGGCACAAAATTTGGCTTTCAGTATGTCATCAGCGGAAATGAAATATACGCTTTTAATTATACCGGCGGCATGTCAGAAGTGTTTTTTTACTATGATAAGGATACAGTATATGGGGCAAGAACGGATGGAGATAAAAAAGAATATTTGCTGAAGATTAATTTATCTGAAAATACGGTAGAGAAAATATCGAACGATCATATGTTGTGTAACTTTGTGATGTCACCTTCCGGGACAAAGTTGTTGTGCAACCATAGAGGCGATGCGTACTGGTCTGTTTTTGATGTCAAAACACATACGGAGAAAAAGATTGACACGGCATTGGTTAATGGATACGCAAGAACATCCGATATCGAATTTTTGGATGAAGATCATATTTTAACTTACGGAGAATCGGTTTTTATGGGGGAAGATGAAAATTACGAAACTTATTGTATTAATCTTGATACCTTGAAGATCGAGAAGAAATATAATGGTACAGGTGAGATCGATATGAAGTGGGATTATCGTTATGATAAAAAGACGAAAACCCTGAAATTTTTGGATTTGGTAAATGGCACTTCGGCGACGATACCAGATGTTTCCACTACAGGACAGATTGTAGCTGCTAAGGGGGATTATGTCATATTTGGAGATATTGATATGGAGGATGATACCTTCTATCTCGTAAATCTTTCCAAGAAAAGCTGGAAAAAAATTGATATTCCAAAAGAGTTTAGAAAGAATATGGAAATGCATATTGTGAATACGCAGAAAAAGATTTTGGTCACAAATTCTAAAAAAGCATATTTGGTAGATGTGTCTTCGCTGTAAAGAGCGGCAACAACACGATTCTTCAGGCTAAAAAAGAAGCAAAGATTGCAATGTCTGTCATCATAGGCATTGCAATCTTTTTGGATATCGCGGATATAGTCGGAATCTATGGTCAGAGTAGTCATAATAGACATTCCGGTTACCATGTCCGGATATCTCTTAGCAAAGATCTGTGCATAGACGCCACCGTCACTCGCACCTAGCAAAAAGACACGATCTATTGACAGCTTTTGTATAAGAGCGTGTGAGTTTTACTTATTATAACAATTATAGCAGTGCAGCTAGAAGGCATCAGCAAAGAGCGTGATAATCTTTATCAATAAGAGGCAAATCTTGTTTCGTGGGTACAGCATGTGAAGGGGATGGCATGGATTTAGAAGTTCTGATTGCAGAGATAGTCGCGTTTGGTGTAATATGATAAGCGAAGGGTGGACGAACTTTATGCAAATTGCAAACTCTGATATGATGAAAAATTTGCAGAAAGATGTACATAGAGAGGAAAAATGATTATGACTTTAGATGTTTTGGGATTATTGGCAGCTTGTTCCTATGCACTGGACTGCGTGGAAGCAGAACTGGTTCATGTGACGAACAATCACTCAAAACGAGTGGCTTATATGAGTGTTTGCATTGCAAAACAGATGGGAATACAAGAGGAAAGCCTACAAGATTTGGCAGTGTGCGCATTATTGCACGATAACGCATTGACGCAGTATATCCAGGAAGAACTTCATAATGATATTTCGCAAATTGCCGTAACGCAAGAGGTACCAAAGTTGGGAGCACATTGCATTTGGGGTGAAAAGAATGTCGCAGAACTTCCGTTTCACACAGATGTTTCCGATGTGATCTTATACCATCACGAAAATGCTGATGGCAGTGGTCCGTTTGGAAAAAATGGGATGAAATTCCTCTTTTCTCGCGTATTATTCATTTGTGCGATTTGCTGGATATCGCCTGTCGCACTAAAAAATTTGCGGAAGGTACATGGAAGGTGGCAGAGCAGTTTGTTCAAAACTCAACAGGAACAATGTTTGATCGGGAATGTAGAGATGCATTTTTGCGTGCATTTTCAGAGGAGCAGTTTTTATCACTTGATAGGGAAACTTTCGAGGACCAGTTGTGGAAGATGGTTCCTCGGATAAACAGGATCTTGATTTTTCGCAGATCAAAGCACTTGCTGTGTTTTTTGCTCGGATCGTAGACTACAAATCGCCATTTACCAGTACGCACTCTATAGGTGTCGCTGAAGATGCGGAAAAACTGTCACGCCACATGGGATTTGATGAGGAAACTGTGCAGAAAATGTATCTTGCGGGGGCATTGCATGATATTGGAAAAGTAGCCATTGGAAATGAAATTTTGGAAAAGCCGGGAAAATTGACAGATGAAGAATTTAAGACTATGAAGCATCATGCGGCGTATACTTACTACATCCTGTCCGATATTGATGACTTTGAAGAGATTCGTGATTGGGCGGCTTTCCATCATGAACGGGTGGATGGCACGGGATATCCTTTTGGAAGGTCGGCGGCTGAGTTGAACACGCAGGAGCGCATCATGGCTTGTGTGGATATTTATCAAGCCTTGACGGAAAGTCGTCCGTACAAACAGGGCATGACACATGAAAAGGCAAGCGGTATCTTGTGGGATATGGTGAAAAAAGGATGGATCGATGGAGATATTGTCAGAGAGGTTGATTCTTGCTTTGCCGCCATTTAATTTATAGGGAGGAACAAAAATTATGGAGAAAGATGTATTGGAAAAATACAAGATGAATAGCAGGGCGGAAGCTGTTGCATTTTTGAAAAGTCTATGGAACGAGGCACCACAGCCTTGCCCGTTATGTAATGGTAAATTAGACTTTCTTCATAAAAAAGCCAAGAAGAATAACAGTGATTGGAAATGCACTGGTTGTGGGGAACGCTATGATGCCATGAAATTGCTGAACTTATTAAATGAGGGGTTTGGTCGGTAAGATTTGATTTTGCCTATAGGGAGATGGATTTGCAATGCAGGAAAAAGAGATAGATGGGAAGGCGATTTGGAGTTATGGGAATCCGGAGGCTGAGAAGGTCTTGATACAGCTTGTTGGAGAGCATGAAATATCTGGAATTGAGCAGGAGTTTCATGCAATTCAAGACAGAACTTCAGAAGAATTTTATATGATTGCCTGGAGGGTGAATAACTGGAACGATGAGTTATCTCCTTGGAAAGCACCACCGGCATTTGGAGAAGAAGGATTTGGCGATGGTGCATCAGATCTTTTAGAAAAAATATTGGAGTATTGTTCTGATAAGAGCAAGACATACTATTTGGGCGGGTATTCGCTTGCCGGATTATTTGCTCTGTGGGCATCTTGCCAGACGGACCGTTTTGTGGGAATTGCAGCAGCCTCACCGTCAGTATGGTTTCCAGACTTTTTGGAATATATGCAAGAAAATAGGATACAAAGTCGTTTGATCTATTTGAGCCTTGGCAACAAAGAGGAAAAGACTAGAAATTTAATGATGTCTACGGTCGGAGATTGCATCAGAAAGCTATATGCGTGGTTGCAGGAATGTGACATCCCATGTATTCTGGAGTGGAATCCGGGGAATCATTTCCGTGAATCGGAAATTAGGACAGCTAAGGCGTTTGCCTGGTTGTTGGAAAAATAATAACTAAAATATAGTAGAATCTGTACGATAGTACAAAACTATGGTAAAATCGGTGGAGGGAGCATCCCTAAATTATAACAAGAAATGAGGTTTATTATGAACATTGAAGATATGTTAGAGATTAATGACTGCCCGTTATGCGACGGTGGAGCACTTTTGGAAGAGGAATGTGGCTGCGGCTATTATGTGATGTGCCTTGAATGTGGCTGTCACTCTGTTACGATTGATTTTCACTCGGAAGAAGAGCGGCTGGAAGCAGCGAAAAGAACGGTTATGCTTTGGAATACCGGCAAGGTGATATCAAGTAGTCCGGGAGAATGATCCCAACATGGTTGATATTCGTTTTTAATCTTTAATAGCAAGGCAGGAATACGAAGCGCACTTGGATTTTGAAGAGACAGGATTGTTTGCTTTATATTCTGCCTGCAGGCAAGCAGGACTAAAATGCTGTTAGCGCTGGCTGACATCTGCTGAGAGCGCTGGAGGAGGAAATAATGAAAAAGGAGATATGATGACAAATCAACAAATTATGTCCATTGCTATGCGGCAATCGGCAATAGATCTTAATGCTGATATTTCTGACTTTACCAAAGAGGAAAATGTATTTGTAAAGTCAGGGTTAGGGGCTTTGGCAAGAAAATATTATAGCGAACCAATAGCATGCAATTTGGTTTCCTACGGAAGTAATATCGTGGCATCTGTAAAAGATGAATACAAAGAAATGGTAAAAGAATATTTGGGTAAGTTTGAATTTTATCATTGCTTTGAAACACCCAATATGCATTGGTTGGATGAAAGAATGAGAGAACAGGGACAAAGAGTCTGCTTCATGGCAGAATATTTTTTGCCGGATGTCAATTCCCTGAAAAGATTATCATGCCAATATGAACTTAAAGTGCTTACGCAGAAAGACTTTGACAGTTTATATTTACCTATATGGAGTAATGCTTTGTGTGATGCGAGAAAAGAGCTGGATGTTCTCGGTGTTGGCGCATATGATAATGGAAAATTGATCGGACTTGCCGGTTGTTCGGCAGATTGTGACGATATGTGGCAGATTGGAGTTGATGTATTACCGGAATATCGCAGAAAGGGGATAGCATCTGCGCTAACCAGTAATTTAGCAGTTGAGATTATAGAGCGTGGAAAAGTGCCATTTTACTGTTGTGCATGGTCTAATATCAGATCTGCAAAAAATGCAATACGAAGCGGTTTCATGCCTGCTTGGGTGGAAATGACGGTCAAACCTGCCAGTATGGTGGCTGAGATGAATCAGTAAAGTCCATGCAAATTAAATATGAAATATCGTTCAGTTAATTGATATGGAGGAAAAGAAATGACAGGAGACAGAATCATAAGTGCTCTGATTGGATTGGTGGGGGCAGTGTCGAACAATGGAAAAACCGAACAGGCAGATGTAGTGGTTCGGGAGGCTCTTTTACACCGAAATGATCCGACAATGGAAGAGTCACTGGTACAGAAAATCCACGAGTTAAAGAATGTTATCGCACCGGATTGTGCGACTTGCAAAATGCCCTGTGGAAACACATCCGACTATGACATGACACAGTTTTATAGTGCGGATGAGAGTGTACTTGCAGCCAAAAAGGAACTGCTGGAGACGCTTTGTACCGTCCTAGCAAATAATGGGCATGTCACAGATAACATTTACCGAGGAATCGCATATCTGGGATATCCGGTGACACCGGAAGACTGCGAAAGAATCCGTGAGGAGATCATAGGGCAGTATGCTTAAGCGAAGATACTCTTGGAAAATATTTTAGTAAAAGAATAGCGAGGATCATTATGCGATATTTACCGATTTTAGAGGAACTTTGTTCGTCAGATAGTATTTTATTTATGGTAGCAGGAGTTATAGTTGCATTAGTTATTAGCGTGAAATTTTGTGATACAAAAAGAAATTTGCTGGGATTGATCGGAAGTTTTGTAGTATATGCAATTTGCGAGGTGCTATCTAATTTTTATACAAATTATATGCTGGAGATTGCATTGCTTTTTGTTGGTACATTGGCGTTGGGGGCTTTTATCGGATTCCTGATAGGACTTATTGTGACGATTGTTTCGGGAAAGGGACTCTTACTATGGAAATAAGAACAGCCTCTTTGCAGGATTTAGAAGATATTGCAGCCGTAGAAGCAGCATGTTTTCCGGTGGCGGAAGCAGCGACGAAGGCAGAATTTGCAGAACGGATCCAACATTACGGAGATTATTTTTTCCTGTTGTATGATAAGCAAAAGCTGATTGCGTTTGTGGATGGTTTTGTTACAGACGAGCAGAATTTAACGGACGAAATGTATGAAAATGCATCTTTACACAACGAGAATGGTGCGTGGCAGATGATTTTTGGCGTAAATACACTTCCGGAATATCGAAGAAACGGGTATGCGGGACGATTGCTTCGCTGTGCCATTGATACTGCGAGAAAGCAGGGGAGAAAGGGCGTTGTACTTACTTGTAAAGAAAAGTTAATTCATTACTATTCCGGGTTTGGATTTGTAAATGAGGGGATATCAACAGATTCTACTCACGGCAATGCAGTATGGTATCAAATGAGATTGACATTTATAACAGGGAATGACAAATTTTAACACATTTGTTATACTAACGGTATTGTTAGGAGGTAAGAATTTGTTATGCATACATTAAAAAAATTTATACCGTATTATTCACCATACAAAGCAGTGTTCGTTCTGGATCTGATCTGCGCAGCGATGATCAGTCTGATCGATCTGGCATATCCACAGATCTTGCGGACTATGACGAAAACAGTCTTTGCCGGAAAGTCATCAGCAATTTTGCAAGTTTTGCTGCCAATCGGTGTCGCAATGCTTATCATGTATATCGTTCAGGCGTTGTGCAAATATTATGTCAGTTATCAGGGGCATATGATGGGTGCCAATATGGAACGGGATATGCGCCAACAACTTTTTGACCATTATGAAAAATTATCTTTTTCGTATTACGATCAGAACAATTCCGGACAGATGATGAGCAAATTAGTATCGGATCTGTTTGATATTTCAGAGATGGCACATCATGGACCGGAAAATTTATTTATATCATTGATAAAAATTATCGGTTCGTTTGTGTTTTTGTTTGTGATCAATCGCTGGCTTGCTATTCCGCTGTTGGTACTTGTGTTTTTTATGATTCTATTTTCCTATAGCCAAAATCGCAGAATGCAGGCAACCTTTATGGACAACCGACAAAAGATTGGAGATATCAATTCCAGTCTTCAAGATACCTTAGCAGGGATTCGGGTCGTGCAGTCTTTTGCAAATGAGGAGATAGAGCGAGACAAGTTCCGACACAGTAACGAGAACTTTTTGCATTCCAAAGACGCCAATTATCGTTGCATGGGAAGCTTTATGAGTGGTAATTTGTTTTTTCAGGGACTTATGTATCTGGTTACGCTTGTGTTTGGCGGATGGTTGATTGCCAAGGGACAGATGGAGACAGCGGATCTGGCAATGTATGCGCTGTACATTGGAATCTTTATCAGTCCGATCCAAATACTGGTAGAGCTGACGGAAATGATGCAGAAAGGCTTGTCGGGATTTCGTCGATTTTTAGCAGTTGTAGAAACAGAACCGGACATTGTCGATGCAGAGGATGCTAAGCCGTTAGAAAATGTGAAAGGAACAGTTGAGTATAAAGATGTATCTTTTCATTACAGCGATGATGATACACTTGTCTTGTCCGATGTTTCCTTTCGGATTGACGCTGGAAAATCTATAGCGTTGGTAGGACCGTCCGGAAGCGGAAAGACAACGATCTGTTCATTGCTTCCAAGATTTTACGATGTGACTGGAGGAAGCATTCGGATCGACGGCAAGGATATTCGCAGTCTGTCGTTAGAAAGCCTTCGCAACAATATTGGTCTTGTGCAGCAGGATGTGTATCTGTTTTGTGGGTCGATAAAGGATAATATTTCCTATGGCAAGCCGGGTGCCTCTATCGAAGAGATCATCGATGCAGCCAAGAAAGCGAATATTCATGATTTTATCATGTCCTTGCCGGACGGATACGATAGTTATGTGGGAGAGCGTGGAACCCGTTTGTCGGGAGGGCAGAAGCAGCGTATCTCGATTGCACGGGTATTTCTCAAGAATCCGCCGATCTTAATTCTTGATGAGGCAACCAGTGCCTTAGATAACGAAAGTGAGCGCTGGATTCAACATAGTTTGGAAGAACTGGCCAAAAACAGGACAACCATTACCATTGCACATCGCCTATCGACAATTCGAAATGCGGATGAGATTTTGGTGGTTGCAGATACCGGGATTGCGGAACGGGGTACCCACGAGGAACTTTTGGCGGCAAATGGGATTTATGCACACTATAATGAGATGGCATAAAAAAGCAAAGCCGGCGCTTTGCTTTGCAAGAATTGCTAAAGCAATTCTTGGTGGTGCATCGCTACACAGTGAGCAGTGATATATATCAGAAATAAAAGCAAAGCCAGCGCTTTGATTTGCAAGAATTACAAAGCAATTCTTGGTGGTGCATCGCTACACAGTGAGCAGTGATATATATCAGAAATAAAAGCAAAGCCGGCGCTTTGCTTTGCAGGAATGACAAATTTCATTGTATTTGTTATACTAGCTATATTATTTGGAAAGTGGGTGAGCATATGGCACAGAGCATCAGTATAGGAAAGCAGGATTTTGCTTTTTTAAGGGAAAATAACTGCTTTTTTGTTGATAAAACAAATTTTATTAAAGAATGGTGGGATAATGTCGATGAAATTACGCTGCTCACCCGCCCGCGACGCTTTGGAAAAACCTTGAACATGAGTATGCTAAATTGTTTTTTCTCTAATAAATATGCAGATCGGGGAGACCTTTTTGAGGGATTATCTATTTGGAAAGAAGAGAAGTACCGTAGTCTGCAGGGAAAATATCCGGTTATTTTTTTGAGTTTTGCCGATGTAAAACAGACGAATTACAAGGATGCAATTCAAAAGATTAAGAACTGTATTGTAGAGGCTTATCGAAATTTTCCACAGCTTATAACATGGGATGGTTTTAGCGAAGGGGAACGCCGCCAGATTATGGCGGTAACTTCGGAAATGGACGATGTGACAGCACAGGATGCATTGAAAAATCTTTCTGCATGGCTGGAACACTATTATGGTAAGAAAGCTATCATTTTATTAGATGAATATGATACTCCTATGCAGGAAGCTTATGTGCATGGCTATTGGGAGCAATTCACTGCGTTCATCCGCAGTCTG
This sequence comes from Clostridium sp. AM49-4BH, assembly GCF_003478335.1. Lineage (GTDB taxonomy): Bacteria > Bacillota > Clostridia > Lachnospirales > Lachnospiraceae > Butyribacter. The sequence goes on along the minus strand of NZ_QUFB01000001.1, from coordinate 160,320 downwards.
TTTAATGCCTCTTTCAAAACGAATCCTTATTTGGAGCGTGCACTGATGACCGGGGTGACAAGGGTTTCCAAAGAAAGCATTTTTTCAGACCTGAATAATCTTCGTGTCATCACAACTACATCTGATCTGTATGCAGATTGCTTTGGATTTACGGAAAAAGAAGTGTTTGATGCTTTAGATAACTATGGTATGGGCGATAAGAAAGAGATTGTCAAACAATGGTATGATGGCTTTACTTTTGGTCAATATCATGATATCTATAATCCATGGTCTATTACGAATTATTTGAAAGAAAAAAAGCTATATCCATATTGGGCATCTACAAGCTCTAATGGCTTGGTGAGCAATTTGATTCAAGCGGCATCTGCAGATATCAAAGAAAAGATGGAAGATCTCCTCAACGGAAAAGAGATTTTGGTGACTTTTGATGAGCAAATTGTGTTTGATCAGTTGGATCAGGATGAAAATGCGATTTGGAGTCTTATGCTCGCCAGTGGTTATTTGAATGTAAATGATGTGGAATATAGAGGAACGCTTTTGGAGCCATGGTATCGATTGTGTATTACGAATTTGGAAACAAAAAGCATGTTTTCGGGGATGTTTCGAGGATGGTTTAAGGCATCGCATGCAAATTATAACGGATTTGTAAAAGCGTTGCTGCAGGGGAGTCTGAAAGAAATGAATATTTATATGAATGATGTGGCATTGGCAACATTCAGTACATTTGATACGGGAAAGCAGCCTTCTAAAAAAAGCGAGCCGGAGCGTTTTTACCATGGATTTGTGTTAGGACTTTTAGTGGAACTTAGAGAACGCTATGAAATAAAGTCCAATCGTGAGAGTGGGTATGGTCGTTATGATGTAATGCTTGTGCCATTAAATGAGAGCGATACTGCGATAGTGATCGAGTTTAAGGTGCAGGATCACGAAACAGAAAAGACCTTACAGGACACTGTACAAATGGCTTTGCGGCAGATAGAAGATAAGAATTACGATGCAGATCTAATCGCACTTGGTATTGGATCAGATCGGATCCGACATTACGGATTTGCGTTTGAAGGCAAGAAAGTTTTAATTGGCTAGTATAAGATTTGAGCCCATAATAAAAATTGATTATCTGAGGAGGCGTAGTTCACGATGCAGCACATTTTATTACTTGTAACCTACCAAACAAAACCGAATACAAGAGAGGCTTTTGTGGAGGAGGTAACGGATTTAGGAATATTACAGAAAATACAAAAGGAAGATGGCTTTGTAGCATATCAATATTATTATGATGCAACGGATGCCAACACCTTGCTTTTGGTAGAAGAATGGGAGTCCGAAGCAAAACAGCAGGCACATTTGCAGACAGCCCACATGGAAGAACTACAAGCAGTGAAAGAAAAATATGTCTTACAGACCTCGGTTCGCAAGATCTCTCTATAATGCAAGGTATGCTTACAAGGCATTTCTGACTATTTGAAATTCTCTGCGCAGTCAGACGGATCGTGTTGCCATGGGAAAATATGACCGTATGGATCAGGTGCAGTACCGAAATGTTTTGTCGGTCATAATTCGTGCGAAGATCAACCCCAGCGGTAACGCAAGAATGATCAAAAGTGCAGCGGCAAGCCAAGAAGCGGCAGAATATAAATTCATCGTACCGAGATTATAGAATCCTTTGTATAAATAGAGTCCCGGTACCATGATCACGATAGAAGGGACCGTGATCGATATTCTTGGATATCCGGCAACTCCTTTTACCGTAGTGGCGAAGATGCCTGCAACAAAAGCACCGGCAAAGGCAGCAACGGCAGGTGGAAAGGATGCAAGATCGATCAGTTCCAATCGAAATGTGTTGGATACAGCACCGATAACTCCTGCCGCGGCTGCCAGCCTAATTGGGCTGTTAAAGAGAATGGAGAATCCGAATACGCCGCCAAAGCTGGCGAGCAGACGCAATATGATCCATTGCCACAGTGCAAATTTAAGTGGCAGAAATGGCATCGGTTTTAATCCAAGAACCATTGCTAAGATCCATGCTGTCATGGTCGCAACAGTGATAATGATCAGCGAATACATCAGGCGTTCCATTCCGGAACGCATATCTAATTTTGCTAAGTCGATACCGCTTGTGATAAACGGGAATCCCGGGATAATAAATAACATAGAACAGATATATCCGGCTTCGTGCTGAACATTAACTGTAAAAAACAACTGCAGTAATCTAAGCAGAACGGTATAGCTTAAACAAGCTGCTGATACAGAAGAGATGATTCCTAAAAACAGCGTCAAATGATGTTTCGTCATTTTGCATCGGATATAATTGCCGATACCTGCACCGATAAAAGCGCATAACATTTCAATGACTCCGCCGCCTAATAAAAAGGTAAAGGATCCACAGGCGAGTGCAGCGGCAAGCGCTAAAGCACCTGGAGAATATAATCCGTGTATTTTTTCAATTTCATCTAATGTCGAGTGGATCATTTCACAGCTTTTCGTAATCTCTTGGTCGGCAAAGCCGGACACCAGTTTTTCCAAGCGATTTAGCTGTGAAGTATTTACGCTGGTGTTCGTCAGACACAGCGATTGGCTAAAACTTTGCTCCCCGTCAAAACAAGTATAATTGATCGACATTAATCCAATATCAACCGTACAAGTCATATTCATTAACTCGGAAAGTTCATTCATGGAACTACGAACACGCCATGCCCCGGTTCCACAGGAAAGCATCATAATCCCGACGCGTCCGACAACAGAAGCCTTGGCTGGAAGAGAAGCTTCTGTGATCGGTGTTGGATCTGTCTTGTCAGCATATTCATGCCATAAAATATCCATATGATTTTTCTTGATGTTTGCGCCTGTAATCGCTGTTTTCATAATCATCTTACATCCCTTTCTGCAACCGTTGACCGTACTCACACGGGCAAGTTTTTGTGCATCGCGGTATTATAAATCCAAACTGTCTGCTCCGGCGGTTCGGATCATTTCTTCGCGACAGGACAGCACGAGTCCGTCGATCACGCCAATATGTCGAAGCATTTTGGATTCAAATTGCTTGATTGGGAGAAGCACGCCGAGTTCATCAAAAGTTTTGCCGGATCTGCTTCCGGTTTCCTGACCGTAAAAAACAATGGCAGAGTAAGCTCCTGCTGAATTTTATGAAAAGTTGTCCAAATGACATCGTATGCCTGCGCTTCGGACAGATGTAACTTTTTCGTATCCGGTAACGCATACAGTAGGAGAATACCGCGTTCTTTATTTTCGTGTTTTTCTTTGATGTTCATGTCGGATGTGTAATATCGAACGAGATCATAGCCGTCAGCCAAATATAATTTTGAGCGTGGGGCTGCATCGTGAGCATGGTAAATTTCTTGGAATTTTTTATATTCATGTTTTGATACGAGATTCTTTTTGTCCGCTAACAGTTTGCCATCTGCATCTGTTAGTAAAATCGGGTTTTCACCGGCTTTGCCATGAAAGCGTTTTGGGATCAGATATGCTTCTTTGAGCAGATCAAACATGGAGCGGTGGCATAACTCCAACAAAAGCGCACTAACATCACCATTTTTGTATGCATTCAAAAGCACCTCTGCAAAATGATGAGAATCCGGATCGACATATCTGTTTTCATCATCTAAATGGTCGTAAAAAGTATCAAGAAGTCTTTCACAGCAGTCATCTGAAGAAAGAATCCTTGAAAAAATCTTTTCGACTTCCTCTTCTCTCGGTAATACTAATGCCATAAGATCATCTCCATTATATGTTGTTTTTTTGCTTTGAAACGATTATAATTGAATCATTTCAATAAGTAAAAAGTATTATTGATATAGTTGCAATAACACATTGATATACTGACGCCTATACCATAAAGGGGACAGGAAAGGAATGAACGGTCATTATGGATGTAAATTTTGAATACTACAGAATATTTTATTATGTAGCGAAATATCGAAATTTTACGAAAGCGGCACATGCTTTACATAATAGTCAGCCCAATATTACACGAGCGATGAATTGCCTGGAGCGGGAAATACACTGCACCTTGTTCATACGGACAAATCGTGGAGTACGGTTGACCGAAGAGGGAGAAAAGCTTTTTCGGCATGTTTCTGCAGCTATGATGCAGATATTAGCGGCAGAAGAGGAATTGACTGAGAGTGCCGAGTTGGAAAAGGGTTGCGTTTCTATCAGTGTGAGTGAGATCGCCCTAAATATTTTTCTACTGGAAAAGTTAAAAAAATTTCATATGGCGTATCCTAAGGTGCAATTAAAACTATATAATCATTCTACACCGCAGGCAATTCATTCAGTACAAAGCGGAGAAGCTGATTTTGCAGTGATCACAACACCGACAGTAACGGATAAGACACTAAAAGCAACCCGTCTCTGTGAATTTCAGGAGATCCTGATCGCCGGAAATACCTTTCAGGTGCTTGCAGAGCAAAAGCTATCGCTGCAGGATTTATTACAGTTTCCGTTGATCTGTATGGAAAAAAACACGATAACCAGACAATTTTATCAGAAATTATTTTTGGAACACGGTCTTTCTTTGGAGCCGTCGATCGAAACTGCTACAGCGGATCAGATCCTTCCGTTGGTAAAGCATGAGCTTGGACTTGCTTTTCTTCCAAAGGCAATGGCGAAAGAGGCGATCGCACATAGGGAGATCCTTTGTATTCCGCTAAAAGATAAAATCCCAAAGCGCAGCGTTTCGATGATCTATGATGCCAGAGGACCGAGAAGTGTAGCTGCGCAGACATTTCAAAAAATATTGCTGGAAGAGGGGGAATAGCATGACCTTACAACAACTAAAATATGTAGTGACCGTTGCCGAAACCGGGACGATCACGGAAGCGGCAGGTAAATTATACATTTCACAGCCGAGTCTTACGAATGCGATCCATGAATTGGAACGGGAGATGCAGATTGTGATCTTTAACCGGACCAATAAGGGAATAAGCCTTTCCAAAGAGGGGGATATCTTTTTGGGTTACGCCAGACAGGTGCTTGAGCAGGCTGAAATTCTAGAGGATAAATACAAGGGAGAAGGCAGCGGCAAAAAGCAGTTTTGTGTTTCGACCCAGCATTATTCATTTGCGGTAAATGCATTTGTCGACCTGATCAAGAAATATGGTCAGGAAGAGTATGACTTCAGCCTTCGTGAAACGCAGACTTATGAGATTATTGAAGATGTAGCAAAAATGAGAAGTGAGATCGGCATTCTCTTTTTGAATGATTTTAATGAGAAAGTCATCACGAAAATATTAAAGTCCAATGAGTTGGAATTTCATGAACTTTTTGTGGCAAAGCCGCACGTATTTATCAGTCGCAGACATCCTTTAGCAGATCGTCGGATCATTACGAATGAAGAGTTGGAAAGTTATCCGTATCTGTCTTTTGAGCAGGGCGAGCACAATTCGTTTTATTTTTCGGAGGAAATTTTTTCCGTATCGGAGCGCAAGAAAAATATTCGTGTGCGTGACCGGGCAACGCTGTTTAATCTTTTGATCGGATTAAACGGTTACACGGTATGCAGTGGTGTGATCGATAAGAAATTAAATGGCAAAGATATTATCGCCGTGCCATTAGCGGATGAAAGTGATATGCGGATCGGCTATATCACGCACAGAAAAGGAATGTTAAGCCGATTGGGAACCACCTATCTGGATGCATTAAGTAAATATATTGGCTGATCATAGCACAAATTCCTTTACTCAAACTTCCCATACCTCAAATCCTCCACAACCACATATTGCTTATTATGTCAGCAATAAATAAACTATTTTGCAGCCAATATATTAAATTGTTCTGTCATCAGAGAACTAAGATAATTGCCGTAGAACGCAGAGTTTTTGCGTGATTTCTTGTTTTGTTAAGTCTCTGATGAATATATGCCCGAAGGTTTGTTTGAGCTGTCCCGGTTTAGCAAGGTATCATCCATTTTTGGACGGGACGCTTTCGCTACGATGCGCTACGTCACGTTACTTAATGTCTCTGAAATACGAGACATAAGTAACGACGAGCGCAAAGTCCCTTTCAAAAATGATGAATACCTTGCTTCCGGGACTTCGAGTTTCCGAAGGGCATGTAAATCAATCATCAGAGACAACAAAATTTAGAAATCACTGTAAAAACAAAATGCGGCAAGGCAATTACTATAGTTCTCTTATGGCAGAAACTGCTCTTTGACGGCTGCAAAATGTTATATAGTTATTGACATAATAAGCAATATGTGGTTTTGCAATAACTTCTGGTATGGGAAGTTTGAATTCCTTTGTTTAACGGGAATGACGACTTGTATTGGTTTGACAGGATAATGGGCTACCTATAGTTTCAAACTATGGTCGACCTGCATTTTTATGTATTTTTCAATAGGGACCATTCCTCGTATAATAGGCACATAGCGTTGCAAGGGGGATTTGTGTTTTGTACATTTGGCATGAATACCGTAGGAAGAGAAAGTGTGCAGAAATGAGGAAGAATATGCAGACAGCAGTCATTGGTTACCCAAGAATAGGAACATTACGAGAATTAAAATTTGCCTCCGAACAGTATTTCCGAAAGGAGATCGAGGCGGGAGAACTTTTGCAAACCGCAAAAGAATTGAGAAAAACGCATTGGCTTACACAGAAAGAGGCGGGGATTTCTTTTATTTCCAGCAATGATTTTTCGTTCTATGACAATATGTTAGATACCGCCGTATTATTTGGCATTGTTCCGAAACGATATAAAGAACTTCAGTTATCAGAGTTAGATACCTACTTTGCGATGGCGCGTGGTTATCAGGGCGATTTCGGTGATGTAAAAGCATTGGCAATGAAGAAATGGTTTAACACGAATTATCATTATATCGTTCCAGAGGTGGAAGATGAGATGGTGATCGAGCTAAAAGGGAACAAACTTTTTGCAGAGTATCATGAAGCAAAAGAGCTTGGGATCACAACAAAGCCGACAGTGATCGGTGCTTATACACTGTTAAAACTTTGCCGATATACCGGAACGAAAAAAATGGCAGATTATGTGGATGCCGTGAGTAAAGCATATCGGAATCTGATTGTGAAATGCGAGACAGAAGGCATTGACTGGCTACAGTTTGATGAGCCTGCACTTGTACAAGATATGGGACAGGATGAAATTCATTTATTCCACAAATTATATGATGAAATCCTTGCTGCAGATAACAAGTGTCATGTGTTATTGCAGACTTATTTTGGCGATGTGCGTGATATCTATGAGGATTTGATCCAAATGCCATTTGCCGGGATCGGACTTGATTTTATCGAGGGTAAGCAGACAGTTTCATTGATCAAGCAGTTTGGTTTCCCACAGGATAAATTGTTATTTGCAGGACTCGTTAATGGTAAAAATATTTGGAAAAACCATTATGAGAAAACGCTGCAGACGATGGAAGATTTACCGGTTGCAAAGGATCATATTGTACTGTCCACATCTTGTTCTTTGCTCCATGTGCCATATACATTACAGCATGAGCAGAAGTTATCGGAAGAATACAAAGCATACTTTGCATATGCTGAGGAAAAATTAGTGGAACTGCAGGAACTAAGCACTTTGGCAGAGTCCGCAGATCATACAGCAGAAAGTACCTTTGTGAAGAATAAAACATTATTTTTACAGCATAGAGACTGCGAGAATGAGGAAGTTACAAAGCGTCTTGCCGGAGTAAAGGAGACTGATTATACAAGACTTCCGGAGCGAGTTGAACGGCAAAAATTACAGAAGACGGTACTTGGTCTTCTGGAATTTCCGACAACAACGATCGGGTCTTTTCCACAGACAAAGGATGTCAAGGCAAATCGTTCTGCGTACCGCCGTGGTGAGATCACAAAGCAACAGTATATTGCTTTCAATCAGCAAAAGATCGCAGAATGTGTTAAATGGCAGGAAGAGATCGGACTGGATGTTCTCGTGCATGGCGAATATGAACGAAATGACATGGTAGAGTATTTCGGAGAGGCGTTAGGTGGATTTTTGTTTACCGAAAAAGCATGGGTACAGTCTTATGGAACGCGCTGCGTAAAACCACCGGTCATTTGGGGCGATGTATATCGCAAAAATCCGATCACGGTAGAGTGGTCTGTCTATGCTCAGTCTCTTACGAAAAAGATCATGAAGGGAATGCTTACCGGACCGGTAACGATCTTGAATTGGTCGTTCCCTAGGGAGGATATTTCCATCAAAGAATCTATTTCTCAGATCGCATTGGCAATTCGTGATGAAGTGCTAGATCTCGAAGCAAATGGCATTCAGATGATCCAGATCGATGAGGCAGCATTACGCGAGAAATTACCACTTCGTCATTCGGATTGGTATACAGAATATCTTGATTTTGCAATTCCTGCATTTCGTCTGACCCATAGCGGTGTCAAACCGGAAACGCAGATTCATACGCATATGTGCTACAGTGAATTTACAGACATCATTTCGGCAATCGATGATATGGATGCGGATGTGATCACCTTCGAGGCGTCTCGTTCCGATTTGCAGATTTTGGATTCTCTCAAAGAAAATCGTTTTGAGACAGAGGTTGGCCCCGGTGTGTATGACATCCATTCACCAAGAGTTCCATCGGTTGAAGAGATCGTAAAGGCGCTGCATGCGATGCTTACCAGGATCGACAAAGATAAATTATGGGTGAATCCGGATTGTGGCTTAAAAACCAGAGGTGTACCGGAGACAGATGCCAGTCTTCGTAATATGGTGGCTGCGGCAAAACAGATTCGGGAAGAGGTTTGATCGCGGGTATTTTTGTGGCAAAATAACTTTGGAAAAAAGTTTGAGCTCTCATATTTTTGCGATAAATTAAAAGGTGAAATTCTACGTATAAAATAAATATTTCTTTTTCGTGTAAAAAGGTGTAAAATAGCAACGGCAATTTTGTCGTTGCTATTTTTGATAGTATAGGAAATGGTTCGTTTTACACTACAGGCAGCACAAAATGCCGATTTTACTTATTACAGGAGAGGAATGTTCGTAGCATGAAATCAGAAGAAATGGAGGTATTACCATGAACGAAGTAATCAAAGCAATGAAGGAAAGACGCAGTATTCGTAAATTTAAGGCAGAAATGCCATCTAAGGCAGATCTGGAACAGATCGTAGAGGCTGGTTTGTATGCAGCCAATGGCAGGGGCAGACAGGCAGTGATCACTATTGCAGTGACGGATAAAGAACTGCGGGATAAATTGTCGGCAGTCAACAATGAGATCATGGGTGGACCGGAAGGCAACGATCCTTTTTATGGCGCACCTGCGATTTTGATCGTACTCGCTAATAAGGAAGTGCCTACAGCTCCGTATGATGGTAGTCTTGTTATGGGCAATCTGATGCTTGCAGCACATTCTCTGGGTCTTGGCAGCATTTGGATCCACAGAGCGAAAGAAGAGTTTGAAATGCCGGAATATCAGAAGCTCTTAAAAGATCTTGGAATCGAAGGCGAGTGGGAAGGCATCGGTCATTGTGCGGTAGGTTATATAGATGGCGAAAATCCTGCTGCAGCACCTAGAAATGATGGAAGAGTATTTTGGGTAGAGTAAAAGGAGGAATTTATGAATAAACTAAACAAGGTTACTTTAACAGCAGCAACTTGTGGGTTAGATCTAGGCGATGGCAGCGAGAGAGCAGAATATGTCAATCAGGATTATATTCTGAACACGCTCGGACGACCACATCGTAATATTGGTATCATGTATACCTATTATCCAAAAGATAAAGAATGGCCGGAGCGAATCAGTGTTGCTTGTAAAGACATGGAAATTCATTTTCAGTGGGATTATCCTTATGATGACTATTTCCCATATCGCGGCGGTATTGACGGTGATACAACCGGCCAGCCATTTGAGCAGATGCGAGACATCAGACGTCATGGACAGGATGTTGCGCTTACTTTGACCATTGATTGTTCTTTGGAAGATCAATATCTTAGACAGATTGCTAAGGATTTAAAACCTTTTGGCAGAATGCGTCTTCGTATCAATCACGAATGTGGTGGCGATTGGTTTACCCATAACCAGCGTTTTTCTTATCAGGAGGTTGGTGATTTCTTTGTTCGTTTCGCAAAGATCGTCAAAGAGGAAGCACCGCAGATTTCTGTTGTATTTTGTGGAAGTGCCGTTGGCGACATTAGTGTAGAAGATGCCCCTGTTCAATTTGAAAAAGAGTTCAAAGAAGCTTTTGCAACTGCAGATATCTGGTCGAATGACTGCTATTTGGCACTGCATTACGGATGGCCGTTTGACGTATGTGAAAAGGGCGGCAACAGCTATGCTATGACACCAGTGGATGAGTTTTTTGAGCGTTTGCGTAAGACCTCGAAACGAATTACAAAAGTAAACGGCGGAATCTGCAAGCCAATGGTAATATCTGAATTTAATACTGACGGCGATGTGACCGGACCATTACATCAGGGCGAATCGATCAAGCGTTTTGTTGAGAAGTTAAAGTCCGAAAATGCGGACTGGTTTGATGGATTCTCTATGTACCAATTTAGGGACAGAGGACGTTTAGGTCTGGAGATCGAGGATCCCAATAACGCTTCTGTAGGTATTCCACAGCCAATCTTAAAGGACTATAAGGATATTTTGAAGGATCCATTTTTCCTGCCGGGTTTGAACGAAGCAGAGGAAGTAACTCTTCCTGCAACGTTACGCTGGGGAAGCGCTGAAGATGCAGAGGGTATTGCAATTCCGATCAAGTTTGAGAAAACGCCGGAATTTTGCGAAGTAACCTTTGAAGAAGAATTAAATTTAATGATGGAATTAAATGGCCGTTGGTTCTATAAAGCACCAGGGACGAAAACGGTAGATATGATGTCTGCGTTTTTTGAAACTCCGATCGAGCCGGGAGCAGAGCTTTCCTTAAAAATATTTGCCCCACCGGCTTCCGGAGAAAACGATCCGGCACAGGGAGAGGATTGGGCAGTTAATTATTACACAACGATAACTAAAATGCCGGAGCTTCGTATTCGTTACGAAGAAGTGCAGGAGGTACTGTAAGTTATGTTATATATTATGCGACATGGCAAAACAGATTGGAATATACAGCACAAACTGCAGGGGCGTACGGACATTCCTTTGAATGAAGAGGGACGACAGATGGCAAAGCAGGCAAGGGAAGATTACCTCAATATTCCTATTGACATTTGTTACTGTTCCCCATTGATTCGTGCACGAGAGACAGCAGAGCTTGTTTTACAGGGGCGAAATATTCCGATATTATATGACGACCGATTGATCGAGATGGGCTTTGGAATATATGAGGGAACTGCGAATTGTGAAGATATTCCAGACTGTCCGGTCGGCATGTTGTTTCGGCATCCTGAGCAGTATATTGCCCGAGACGGTGCAGAGAGTATGCAGGAACTTTGGGAGAGAACCGGTCAATTTTTAAGCGAAATTGTATATCCGCAGCTCAAAGAGGGAAAAAACATATTAATCGTTGGACATGGTGCTATGAATTCCAGCATTCTTTGTCAGGTGAAACATATTCCACTTCAGGATTTTTGGAAAGCCGGCATCCCTAACTGCAAATTAATGAAGTTATGCTAAACTTTTGATTCACTGTTAATGACAAAAAGAACCAATCCGGGTTTTACCGGGATTGGTTCTTTTTGGTTCTAAAGACTTATAAAATAAGGCTTTATGGTATTTATAAAAAATGCGAATGATAAAATAATCAGAAGTTATTAGACATCAGAAATGGAATGCATATAATGGGAGACATGGCAAAAAGCCATGGAAAGGAAGTGAGTATTACGGAGGCATTAACAAAGGAGCTGATGGAAGAATTAAACTGCAATACAGTATTCACAATTCCCGCTTTTGGCGGCATCAAAGTTCCGGAATCAGTCGTCGTAACATGGATCATTATGGCGTTATTGATTCTCCTCTCCATTTTACTGACAAGAAACTTATCCATTGATAATCCTGGCAGGGTACAGCTTGCTTTGGAATCGGGATACCAGATGGCAGAGAGCTTTTTTGGTGAACTGCTCGGAGCAAACGGATTAAAATATCTACCGTATTTGCTGAGCGTGTTGCTGTATATCGCAGTAGCCAACCTGATTGGGCTGATCGGATTCAAGCCACCTACAAAAGATATGGGTGTTACCGCTGCAATGGCCGTTATGAGCATTGTTCTGGTAGAAGTAGCAGGAATCCGCCAAAAAGGGACCAAAGGCTGGTTGAAAGGTTTCTTGGAACCAATATGGATCGTAGCACCGATCAATCTTTTGGAAGTGTTTACCAGACCGTTGTCGCTGTGTATGCGATTGTTTGGTAATGTACTTGGTTCCTATGTTGTTATGGAGTTGTTAAAAATTGTCGTTCCGGCAGTTTTACCAGCCGTCTTTAGTGTTTATTTTGATATTTTTGACGGACTGATCCAAGCATTTGTATTTGTATTTTTGACTGCTTTATATATTGGTGAAGCAGTGGAGATGGATTAAGAGTTTAAGTATTAAGAGTTTAAGTATTAAGAAAGCTTGCAAGGCGGGCGCTGTGCGCAGCAAGCTATTGATTACATACAGGCAGCGCAGAAAAGAGGTAAATTATGACACAGTTAATCGCTATTGGAGCAGGTATTGCAGTTTTAACAGGTATCGGAGCAGGTATTGGTATTGGTTTAGCTACATCCAAAGCAGTGGATGCAATCGCAAGACAGCCGGAAGCAGAACCAAAGATCAAAGTCAACTTAGTGCTTGGTTGTGCATTAGCCGAGGCAACTGCTATCTATGGTTTCGTTATTGCCTTACTGATCATATTGATGCTTCATTAATACAGACAGAAAGGCTGGCGATACAACATGTTACGTTTTGATGGATTTATCTTTACCTTGTTAAATTTGGTCGTTTTGTATGTTGCCATGAGACATTTTTTGATCGGACCGATCCAAAATGTATTGGCAGCACGCAAAGAGATGATCGACAAGCAGTTTGCTACTGCACAGAGCAAGGAAGACGAAGCTATGCAGTTAAAACAGCGATATGATGGTCTGCTCGAAAATGCCAAAGAGGAATCCAAACAGATAGTAGAAGAATCCCGAACACGTGCCGGTAAGGAGTATGAGGAACGTGTTCAGAAAGCAGAGCGGCAGGCAAATCGTATATTGGAAAAAGCAAAACAGGATGTAGAAAACGAGCGCGAGCAGGCGATGGAAGCCATGCAAAAACAGATTGCCGGTGTCGCCATGGCTGCGGCTGGTAAGATTCTGAAAGAGCAGGCGGACTCCAGTGTGGATCGCTCTATCTACGATCAGTATATTGCTGGAATAGGGGAATCTCATGAAGCAGACGGCAATTAATTATGGAAAAGTTCTGTTTGAACTTGGAATTTCAGAAGATGCTGTTGAAACCGCTAAGCAGCTTTACTTACAGTCGGAAGAATTGCGTAAAGTGTTGAACAGTCCGATCGTGACCCGTGCTCAAAAGCATCGGATCATTGATAAACTGTTTCCTCAGGAAATGCATTCTTTTCTTAAGAAGGTTTGTGATTACAACGAAGCAGAGATTCTTCCTGACATATTCTCGGCATATGAGATGTGGCGCAGAGAAAGTCAGGGTATTTTGGTCGGAACACTTTATTATATGACAGAACCGACGAAAGCACAGCTTAGAAATATCGAACAGGGACTTTGTAAAAAGCTTGGCTGTCAACAATTACAGCTAACGCTGGAAGAAGATCACAGTTTGATCGGTGGATTCGTGATCCGGATCGGTGATTTGGAGATCGATCAAAGCATTTTAGGCAGTGTAAACGGCTTAAAACAAAAATTGACTAGGAGATGATGATGTGAGTACAATCAGCTCAGAAAATATTATATCTATTTTAAGAAGCGAGATTGAAAATTACGAAATAGAAAGCAGAGAGCATGAAGTAGGTACCGTAATCTGGGTTGGTGACGGAATTGCAACCATCTATGGTATGGAACATGCGATGTATGGCGAGATCGTGATTTTTGAAAACGGTGTAAAGGGAATGGTACAGGATATTAAACAGACGGAGATCGGCTGCATTATCTTAGGTAAAGACACCGGCATTCGCGAAGGAATGAAAGTAACTCGTACCAAGAAACGTGCCGGTATTCCGGTTGGAGAACATTATTTAGGACGCGTTGTCAATGCACTGGGTGCTCCAATTGATGGCAAGGGCGACATTGAAGCCGATGACTATCGCCCGATCGAATGTGATGCACCGGGAATCGTGGATCGTAAATCCGTTTCCGTTCCGCTGGAAACCGGAATCTTGTCTATTGATTCTATGTTTCCGATCGGCCGCGGTCAACGTGAGTTGATCATTGGTGACAGACAGACCGGTAAGACCTCAATTGCGATGGACGCTATTTTGAACCAGAAAGGCAAAGATGTTATTTGTATCTATGTTGCAATCGGTCAGAAAGCATCTACCGTAGCAAAGTTAGTGAATACTTTAGAAAAAAATGATGCGTTGGATTATTCCATTGTCGTAACGGCTACCGCAAGTGAATCAGCATCATTGGAATATATTGCACCATATTCCGGAACTGCTTTGGCAGAATATTTCATGTATGAAGGAAAAGATGTTTTGATCGTTTATGACGATCTTTCTAAACATGCAGTTGCCTATCGTGCCTTATCTCTGTTATTAGAGCGTTCTCCGGGTCGTGAGGCATATCCTGGTGATGTATTTTATTTGCATTCCCGTTTGCTGGAGCGTTCCAGCCGGTTAAGCGATGAGTTAGGCGGTGGTTCCATTACGGCACTTCCGATCATTGAAACGCAGGCAGGAGATGTGTCTGCCTACATACCGACAAATGTAATTTCCATCACAGACGGTCAGATATTCTTAGAGAGCGATTTATTCTTTGCCGGAATGCGACCTGCTGTCAATGTAGGTCTTAGCGTATCCCGTGTTGGTGGTGCGGCACAGACGAAAGCAATGAAAAAAGCATCCGGTACCGTTCGTATTGATCTGGCACAGTTCCGTGAGATGGAAGTGTTTACGCAGTTTAGTTCGGATCTGGATGAAGAAACGAAGGAACAACTTGCTTATGGTAATGGACTGATGGAATTATTAAAGCAGCCTTTAGGACATCCAATGTCTTTGGCTGAACAGGTAGTCACTTTGGTAGCAGCAACTTCCAGATTGTTTATTCCGATTCCAAAGGAGCAGATCAAGGAAACACAGCTTGGCTTGTTAGATTATTTCCATAGTAATTATCCGGAGATCATGAAACGCATCGATAACGATAAGGATCTGACGGATGAATTGAAAGAATCCATCGTAGCCGGTGCCAAGAAATATTTGGAACAGAATTAATAATTGATGCGCAAATGCGTGTGCAGAAACGAGGAGTATTATGGCGAATACGAAGGAAATACAAAAACGCATGAAAAGCATAAAAGATACGATGAAGATCACCAATGCGATGTATATGATTTCGTCAACCAAGTTACAGAAAGCCAAGAAGAAACTAGCTGACACTGAACCATATTTTTATTCATTGCAGCAGGCGTTTCGTCGTATCCTGCGTCATATCCCGGATCTGGACAGTATTTATTTTAAGGATACCAGTCAGATCCCGACAGAAGAAAAAAAGACCGGTTACATTGTAGTTACCGCCGACAAAGGACTTGCCGGTGCATATAATCACAATGTGATCAAGATGGCACATTCCCTGTTCGAAGATGGTGGACAAAACAGTTTGTTCGTACTTGGAGAGCTTGGTCGTCAATATTTTGCAAGAGAGGGGCTTCATGTGCATAAGCACTTTAAGTATACTGTACAAAGCCCAAGCCTGCATCGTGCAAGAATGATCACTGATGATATTTTAGAACGATATCGACATGGTGAACTTGACGAAGTGTATATCATATACACCTGCATGGAAAATTCGATGACGACAGTGGCGGAAATGCGTAAGCTTTTACCGTTATCGAAAGAGGAATTTGAAGTTCATATGCCAATTGATGTATATCAGGAAGAGCTTAAGGCAGACCCCTCTTGGGATACGATCTTAGAGCGTTTGGTTCCGAATTACATCAATGGATTTATTTATGGTGCATTGGTAGAATCTTATGCGAGCGAACACAATTCCCGCATGATGGCAATGCAGTCGGCAACGGATAGTGCGAAACAGATATTAGCGCAGCTTTCCATCGAGTATAATCGCGTGCGGCAGGCGGCGATCACACAAGAGATCACAGAAGTCATCAGCGGCGCAAAAGCACAAAAACGCAAACACAAATAGGTGTCTATGACTTTATGTCTTAAGCACACATGACATAAAGTTCACTGCGAACGAATTACGTGTGCAGAAATGAGGAATAGCATGAAGAAGGGAAAAATTGTTCAGGTATCCGGTCCTGTTATTGATGTTGAATTTGAAGACAGTGACCTTCCATTTATCAAGGATGCACTGGAGGTAAATAACGACGGAAAACGCTGTGTCATGGAAGTTGCTCAGCATATTGGCAATAATACCGTGCGCTGCATCATGTTGGCATCCAGTGAGGGTCTGCATAAAGATATGGAAGTTATCGCAACCGGAAGTGGAATTAAAGTACCGGTTGGAGAGAAAACGTTAGGCCGTCTGTTTAATGTACTAGGTGAAACGATCGATAATGGCGAAGCTTTGGATGAGGAGGAGCATTGGTGCATTCACAGAGATGCACCGGGATTTGAGGAACAGAGTCCGGCTGTAGAAGTGTTGGAAACCGGAATTAAAGTCATTGATCTGCTGGCACCTTATGCCAAGGGCGGTAAGATCGGTCTATTCGGTGGTGCCGGTGTCGGTAAGACCGTATTGATTCAGGAATTGATTCAAAATGTTGCCACGGAACATGGTGGATATTCTATTTTTACCGGTGTTGGTGAACGCTCCCGTGAGGGTAATGATCTTTGGTCAGAAATGAAAGAATCCGGTGTTCTCAATAAAACTGCATTAGTGTTCGGGCAGATGAACGAGCCACCAGGAGCTCGTATGCGAGTTGCTGAGACAGGGCTTACCATGGCGGAATATTTCCGTGATGAAGAGCATCAGGATGTGTTGTTATTTATCGATAACATCTTCCGTTACGTACAGGCCGGATCAGAAGTATCTGCGTTGCTTGGCCGTATGCCATCCGCAGTTGGTTATCAGCCAACATTGGCTAATGAAGTCGGTGAATTGCAAGAGCGTATTGCATCGACGAAAAACGGTTCCGTTACGTCTGTACAGGCAGTATATGTACCGGCCGATGACCTTACCGATCCGGCTCCGGCGACAACATTTGCCCATTTGGACGCAACGACTGTTTTATCCAGAAAAATTGTAGAGCAGGGTATTTATCCGGCAGTTGATCCGCTGGAGTCTAATTCACGAATTTTGGAAGAAGATATTGTCGGCAAAGAGCATTACGATACAGCAAGACGTGTTCAGGAAATTTTGCAAAAATATACGGAATTACAGGATATTATCGCAATTCTTGGTATGGAAGAGTTATCTGAAGAAGATAAGATCACCGTATATCGTGCCAGAAAAATACAGCGGTTTTTGTCACAGCCGTTCCATGTAGCTGAGACGTTTACCGGTGTTCCAGGCAAATATGTACCATTGAAAGAAACGATCCGTGGTTTCAAAATGATCATTGATGGTGAAATGGATGACTATCCGGAGCAGGCATTTTTCAATGTGGGTACGATTGATGAAGTGATCGAAAAGAGCAAAGAAAAGCAGGCATAATAAAATGCCTGTAGGAAAGGAAGGTGGACAATGAACACCTTTTTATTAAATGTGACAGCATGTGACCGTGTCTTCTTTGAGGGGTATTGCAGACAGGTTATATTGCCGTTGGAGGATGGCGAAAAAGGTATTCAGGCGCATCACGAAAATATGGTGTTTGCCGTTAATGTTGGAGAATTACGTATTCAGACAGACGACGGAGCGTGGATCACCGGCGTGGTCGGCAGTGGCTTTGCACAGGTGATCAACAATCGTGTCAGTGTATTAGTGGATACCGCAGAGCATCCGGACGAGATCGATGTACGTCGTGCCAAAGAAGCAAAAGAGCGTGCAAAAGAGCAGTTGAGACAGGAACAAAGTATTCGGGAATATCATATGTCCAAAGCTTCCTTAGCACGCGCTATGTCAAGACTTCGCTATAGCAGTAAAGATGATATGCGGATTTGATCAAATATCAATTAGACAGCGAAAACAACTACGAGGTGATTTTAGGAAATAAAATGTTTTCCTTGATCCAGCCACACAAAAAATCATGAAATTCCATGATCGTGCGATTATGTTGTTTGGATTCCGGAACAGTAACGATGATCTGGCGTCTGCAGACCGGGCTTTCGATCGGAAGTAGTTTTACATGCTTCGAGAATGAAGATTCCCAAGAGTACTGTGGCCAAAAGCCGATCCCCAGACCGGCTGCAATCAGATTGCGCACTGTCTCCGGGCTGTCGCTTTCATAGACGATGTTCGGCTTAAACTCAGCAGCCGCACAAAATTCGTCACAGATCTGACGAACCGGGCGCGTTTTTTCCAAGCTGACATATGATTCTGTGGCAGTGTCCTGCAATCGTATGGAATGTTTGTGGGACAGTTCCGATGAAGTTGGTACTGCCAGATAAAATTCTTCCGTAAACAACACCCGCTGGGAAGGTTTTAATTCCGTATCTAAGCCGGTCGCTGAAATAAAGTAATCAGCAACGGGATCATCTGGTTTTTGGGATAAGCGGAATTTGACTTCCGGGTGGATTTCCCGGTAAGCAATAATGCAATTAGTGATAACCGAAGAGGCAGAGCGCAGATTCAGGTGGATGACCGGCTGATTTTGCTGCGCTGCCTCTTTGATCTCATCGGGAATAGCATCTAATGCGGCCATGATCGGTGTCAAACGTTTCTGTAGCATTTTACCGGTTGCGTTTAATGTAATATGACGGTTCTCACGATCGAATAAAGGTGTATCAAATTCCTCTTCCAAGTGCCGTATCGCCTGTGAAACAGCAGGTTGTGCAATGTGTAAACTCTCTGCAGCTTTCGTTACATGTTCGTATTTGGCAACGGCCAAAAAGTACTTCAATTGAAATAATTCCATAATCTTCCTCATTCCTTTGCATCAATTAAAGGTGTGCTGTAACAGTCACATACTGCCAGGCACTTTACAATAAATACAATGTTGCCAATATACCATAAGATGGAAAGTATGGCAAATTTATGTCAATTTATGCACTCAAACTTCGCGTATCCGAAGCTTGAACTATACAGAATAACGGAGGGATGGTTTCCTGCTTATTGTTGACGGTTTTCGGGGAAATAGGTATAATGGGGGTCGGAATTTTAATCAGAAATGGAGGATTTTTCATGAATGCAAGTGTAGCAATTCAGGTATTACCG
This sequence comes from Clostridium sp. AM49-4BH, assembly GCF_003478335.1. GTDB lineage: Bacteria > Bacillota > Clostridia > Lachnospirales > Lachnospiraceae > Butyribacter. The sequence goes on along the minus strand of NZ_QUFB01000001.1, from coordinate 140,962 downwards.
AATGTAACGGAAGATGAAGAAGTGATCCGTATTGTTGATGAGGTGATCGCATATATTAAAAGTTTTGGACTTTCTACATCCGTAGGTCCCTTTGAGACAACGATCGAAGGTGATTACGATCAGTTGATGGAAATCGTAGCAGGCTGTCAGAAAATTGCCATAAAAGCCGGATGTGATCAGGTGTCCACCTATGTCAAGATTGTTTATAAGCCAGAGGGCGATGTATTAACAATTGAAAAAAAGGTTTCAAAACATCACTAATATCATTATGTAGGCAATTGTAAGAAATGGAGAGAACATTGAAGGAAATTAAAATTGGTTCCCATGTGGGAATGGCTGGAAAAGAGATGTTTTTAGCCTCCGTAAAGGAAGCAGCAAGTTATGGTGCGAATGTATTAATGCTATATACCGGTGCACCGCAAAACACAAGACGAAAAGATGTTTCTGAACTAAATATCGAAGCTGGATGGGCCTATGCGAAAGAGCATGGGATCGAACAGATCATTGTACATGCACCGTATATCATTAATCTTGCCAACACGGTGAAACCGGAGATATTTGAGCTTGCAACGGAATTTTTAGCCAAAGAGATCACGAGAACAGCTGCAATGGGAAGTCATATTCTGGTTTTACATCCGGGTTCCCATGTAAAAGCCGGTGAAGAGGTCGGGATCAAACAGATCATCTGCGGCTTAAATATGGTGTTAGATGATAATGACGATGATGTCTATATCGCACTGGAAACAATGGCCGGCAAGGGAAGTGAACTTGGCAAAACCTTTGAAGAGATTAAGCAGATTTATGACGGTGTACACAAAAAAGACCGTCTGCGGGTATGTTTTGATACGTGTCATGTCAATGATGCCGGATATGACCTGGTCGGTGATTATGACGGTGTTTTTGCAAAATTTGATGAAGTTATCGGGTTAGACCAGATCGCTGTATTCCATATTAACGACAGCAAAAATCCACTGGGTGCTCATAAGGATCGCCACGCCAACATTGGCGAAGGCGAGATTGGTTACGATACGCTGCATCGCTTGGTACATGATGAACGTTTTGCTCAAATTCCGAAAATCCTTGAAACACCTTGGCGCGTGATCGACGGTGAAGGCACTAAAAAGAAGAGCGCAGCCCCTTATAAAGAGGAGATTGCCTGGCTGCGGGAACCAATCTCGTAAACGTTGGACATATAACAACAGGGCACAGGCGGACTGTGCAGAAATGAGGATGCGTGTGAATTCCCGGATTTTATTGGTGGAAGATGATCCCACTATTGTAAAAACATTGACTGAATTTCTTAAACTGGAAGGCTTTTTTGTCTCAAATACTGCCGGTCAGACCGATGCCATTGCTTTTTTAGAAGAGCATGAACGAGAGACCGCCTTGGTTCTCTTGGACGTATCACTGGCAGAGGGCAACGGATTTTCGGCCTGTGCTGAGATCAAAGCAAAATACGATCTTCCTGTTATCTTTTTAACCGCTTCCGGAGATGAATACAGTGTTGTCACCGGGTTAGATCTCGGTGCGGATGATTATATTGGAAAACCTTTCCGTCCGAGAGAACTGGTATCCCGCATACGCAGTGTATTGCGCAGATGCGGGAAAGCACACAACATTATTGAATTGGGAGACGTTACAATAGATACTGCCGGTGGTACTGTCCGCAAAGAGGGACAGGAATTGTTTTTGTCGGCGTTAGAATACCGCCTGTTACTCGTTTTTGCCAATCACAAGGGCAACGTATTATCCAGGAATCAGCTTTTGGAAGAGATTTGGGATGTGGCAGGAGAGTTTGTAAACGACAATACGTTGACCGTTTATATCAAACGTCTGCGGGAAAAGATCGAAACCGATGCCGCCAATCCAATCATTATAAAAACAGTACGAGGACTGGGATATCGTGCTGAGTAAGGAGGACAGGAGATTTGCGTTTTTTAAGAAATACGGAATTTCGAGTAGAATTGATCCTGTTGACCATTCTATTTGTCGCTGCAATTATCGGAATGTATATGCAGTGCGGTACGATCGCTGCTGTCTATTTACTGATATTTTGCGGCGTCATTTTTTGTCTGTATATCAGCTACAGCGTTGTTAAATACCGTAAAATGGCTTCTCTGGCAGAACAGATCGATCGGATCTTACACGGCGAAGAACTGCAGATCATGGAGCATTGCTGTGAAGGCGAATTTGCCGTATTGGCAACGAGTATTGATAAAATGGTGCAGCGTATGTTAGAACAACAGTCTATTCTTCAAAAAGAGAAAGTATTTTTGGCAGATTCTATGGCAGATATTTCCCATCAGATGAAAACTCCTTTGACCTCCATCTCTTTACTATTGAATTTATTGCAGGAAGAACATCTTTCCGAAAAGAAACGTCTGCAGTATGTGCAAGATCTGATGAAACTTACCGGACGTATTGACTGGATGGTGTACGCACTGCTTCGGTTAGCAAAACTAGATGCCGGAACCGTACAGTTACAGCAAATCCCATACCAGATCGAGGATTTGATCAAGGCAGCGGTAACGCCGTTAGAGATTGCTTTGGATATTCGTGACATCACACTGGAAGTGCAGATACAGCCGGATTTACAGCATCGTGGTGATATAAGCTGGATGACAGAGGCTGTCAGCAATATTTTGAAAAACTGCATGGAACATACACCGTCAGGTGGACATATCCATATTGTAACGAAAGACAATCCGCTCTATCTTTTGATAAAGATCACCGACAGCGGAAGTGGCTTTACCAAACAGGATCTTCCGCACATTTTTGAACGATTTTACCGCGGACAAAATGCCGATACAGACAGTGTTGGCATCGGACTTGCTTTGGCAAAACGTATCATTATTGCACAAAATGGCACGATCCGAGCCTACAATCATAAGAAAGATGGCGGTGCCGTATTTGAAATTCGAATGTATAAAGGTGCTGTGTGACAAAATTGTCACAATAGAGTCATTAAGGAGTCACCTGTATTTTCTATACTTTGTATTGTAAAAAGAAACGGAAAGCCCAATATGTGAGCAATACATTTGGGAGAATGGAGGGATTACCTTGGAAATCTTAAGAGTTGATAATCTGAAAAAAGTATATGGAAAGGGTGAAAATGCTGTACATGCACTGGATGGTGTCAGTTTTTCGGTAGAACAGGGAGAATTTGTAGCGATCATCGGACCGTCCGGTTCCGGAAAGTCTACGTTACTTCACATTCTCGGTGCGGTTGATGTTCCGACTTCCGGTAAAGTGATCATGGGCGGCAAAGATGTTTTTGCACAAAACGAAGAAGCACTGGCAATATTCCGCAGACGCCAGGTTGGCCTGATCTATCAGTTTTATAATCTGATCCCGGTATTGAATGTAACCGAAAATATTACGCTGCCGGTATTATTAGACGGACGCAAAGTCAACGAACAACGTCTGCAGGAAATGATCAGTCTGCTTGGTCTTGACGGACGCGAAAAACATTTGCCAAACCAATTATCCGGCGGCCAGCAGCAGCGCGTGTCCATCGGTCGAGCATTGATGAACACACCGGCTGTTGTATTGGCGGATGAGCCGACGGGTAATCTGGACAGCAAAAACAGTCAGGAGATCATGAACCTGCTGCGGGAATCCAACGAAAAATTTCACCAGACTTTGATCATGATCACACATGATGAAAATATTGCACTACAAGCAGACCGCATCATTGCGATCGAGGACGGCAAAATTGTAAGAGATGAGGTGAACCGGGCATGAATATAATGAATCGCTTCACACTTCAGACATTATATAAAAACAAACTGCGCACGTTTGTGACGATCATCGGTATCATTTTATCAACGGCAATGTTTACCGGTGTCACATCTATCGTTACCAGTTTACAGCAATATCTCATTAATTTAGAGATTAACGATAACGGACGTTGGGAAGGCCGCATTAATACCGTATCCACGGACGAAGCAAAAGCAATTCTTAAGGATAAAAACATTCAATCGGGAATTTCTTTAGACAATATCGGATACAGCAAATTAAATGGCGGTGCCAACGAATCTAAACCTTATGTATGCGTAGAATCCATTCCGGCAAACACGCAAAAACTGATTTCAATAAAGCTGACGGAAGGGCGTATGCCGGCCAATAATGGAGAACTGGTCATTTCTTCGCATATTCAAACCAATGGCAACGTTACGTACAACGTCGGTGATACCATAACATTAAACGTCGGAACGAGAACCGTCAACGGCACGACTGCCTCACAGCGTGTTGAATATACCAAAGGGGCTGAAAAGATTGAAAACACGGTCAAAAAACAATATAAGATCGTAGGGATCTGTGAACGACCTTCGCTGGAGAACTTCGGTGCTCCCGGATATTCGGTATTTACCACGGGAGATACGTCTGCAATACAGCATGATGTCTTTTTTACGATGAAAGACTCTCGTAAGATTGATCAACAGATTAAAAATCTGCTAAAAAAATACACCGACAAAAATAGCAGGGAATTGTTGATCGATGACGACTATGCGATCCATTTAAATCTGCTTCGTTATATGGGGAGCGCAGAAAGCGGCAATTACCGTACTATGCTGAACACGATGGCAGGTGCATTGATCTTTATCATTGTTTTAGCCAGTGTCACATTGATCTATAATGCCTTTTCGATTTCTGTCAGTGAACGTACAAAGCAGTTCGGACTGCTAAAATCAATCGGAGCCACCAAAAAACAGATCCGTCATTCCGTATGTTTTGAGGCATTGTGTCTGTGTGTGATCGGCATTCCAATCGGCATTTTGTCCGGTCTTGTTGGAATTGGAGTCACACTGCATTTTGTAGGCAAGATCATTGGTCCATATTTGAACAATACCAAAGGTGTAAATCTGACACTTGCGATAAGCCCCACTGCGCTGCTTCTTTCCGCAATCATTGCAGTGATCACGGTCCTTATCTCGGCATCGATCCCTGCCAGAAAAGCAGTGCAACTTACTGCCATAGACGCACTCCGCGAAAATCACGACATTCGTATTCGAAGCCGAAAGATCCGCAGCCCAAAATGGATCTATCAAGTATTTGGCTTTGAAGGAATGCTTGCAAATAAGAACTTTAAGCGAAATCGCAGGAAATACCGCTTGACCGTCTTTTCTTTAGCAATCAGCGTCATCCTTTTTATTGGCAGTGCATCGTTCAATGGTTATATGACCAGATCAGTAGATATGTCTCTGCAGGAAATGACCGCTGACATTACCTTGTCTGTTTCTAACGATGATATGAATCACCAAAGCGTAGAGAAGTCCTACCAAAAAATGAAATCACTACGCGCTGTAGACGATGCTTCCTATTCGAAATCCGCGATGAATACGTATGTGATCTTAGATAAAGAGCAGATCGATACAAGCTATTACCGCTTTAATAAATCCGGTAATAACCAAAATGAAAACACCGGGTTCCATGCTAAAAATGCTGGTGATAAAGTGATCTTACCGGTACAGTTATCCTTTATTGATGACAGTTCTTACCAAAAATATTTGGAAGAACACCATCTGAACGTGTCCAAATATATGGATACTAAAAAACTGTGTCCGCTGATCTGGGATAAGAGTATTCTTTGCTCAAAACAAACCCAGAAAGCAAAGAAGTTTAACATCCTGCAAAATGGCTTTACACCGGATAAAATATATTGTATCCGCAACATTTCGGGTTATTATTATACCGAAAATTTTACGGCTATTGATCTGAAACGCATGGAATTTCCATACGCAAAAGGCTCCGAGGAATATGACTATGATGCAATAAAAATGATGCCGGAAAAACAGGCGTTAAAAAGTATATCGTTAACTGATGGAAAAGTAGTGGACAACCAAGATTATAAAACACCTTTAGGAATAAATGCGTTCGAATATGCTGATCAGATTACGATGACATTGCCGTTAAGTGCCAAAGAAACCATGTTTCATTCTGTAAGTTTTTTGGATCAGTACGAGTTTAATTTTACAGCCAAGGATTATAACACAGCCTACACCTCAATCAGTAATTATTTGATAAATGATTCCGGCTTTGCAAAATCCGTAGCTAATAATAATCTGTACAGTCCGCGTATGAATAGCGATTCTATAAGAGCATTGCTGCTGATCCTTAAGATCTTTACGTATGGATTTATCATTTTGATCTCATTGATCGTGATCGCCAATATTTTCAATACGATCTCGACCAATGTGATGCTTCGACGCAAAGAATTTGCCATGTTAAAGTCTGTTGGAATGACGTTAGGTGGATTTGACCGAATGATGAATTACGAATGCCTGTTATATGGCGTCAAAGGACTTCTCTTTGGACTACCGCTTGCCTTTTTGTTAAACTTCGCAATCTATCATTCCCTGTTAGATGCAATGGACGTCGGTTTCCAGATCCCATGGGGCAGTGTTGCCATCGTTGTCCTTGGTGTCTTTGTGGTTGTATTTGCCAGCATGATGTACTCTATGCATAAGATCAAAAAAGACAATCCGATCGAAGCTCTAAAAAACGACAATATCTGATACTTCGGACAGCTGCGCACACTCATTGAAATAGCTTCCAAAATATGCTATGATGTGTTTTGAAATGTGGAGAAGAGCCGGAAACCGCTTTTCTCCATAAAAATATAGCAGGAGAGTATACACGAGACGTTCGGTGTGGAATGGAGGAGCGTATGGCATTTTTTGACAACATGAAAGAAACATTAACTTCCGCAGGAAGAGACGTATCACAAAAAGCAAAAGAAGTTTCAAACATAGCAAAGCTGAAAATGGATATAAAATCTAAACAAGATGCACTTGATAAACAGTACATTGAGCTTGGAAAGCATTATTATGAAATGAATAAAGAAGGAGAAGTGGATAATGCCGGCATTGCCAATGTCAGCACTCTGACAAATGAGATTGCTGCATTACAGGCAGAGATCTTAAAGATACAAGGTGCTTGCGTATGTCCACAGTGTGGCATGACACTTCCGGAAGGAACTGCTTTTTGCAGTCAATGCGGAGCCAGCATTGTACCACCAAATAACAATTGATTTAAACTTTCCATACCGGAAGTTTGAGTAACTAAATAACAACAACCGTCCATTTGGGACGGGCAGGGGCAAAGCATTAAGCTTTGTCCTTTTTTGTTCATTAGGAAACTACTGATGTGCGGAGTGACAAAAGTACAGTGTCGACGTTACTTTTTTGATGATTTACTGGATTTTTGAGCGTATTTCTGTTACAATGTGATAATGTGCGTTAATAAGCCAGATAACATCTGCAAACACTGAGTACCTGCATAGCGAAATAGCGCTCGACTGCAGGGACGGGAGGTATATATGGATAACGTGTTATTGCACGCAGAGGGATTATGTAAGACATTTGCTCTCTCCAAGAAACAACAAAAAATAGAACATACCGGTGCCAAGAAAAGAGTTGCCGTCAATCATTTATCTTTCGATGCAATGGAGGGTGAGATCTTCGGACTTCTCGGTCCAAACGGAGCCGGTAAGACGACGACGCTCCGCATGTTAGCAACGTTGATCAAACCGGATGAGGGGGATGCTGTCATTGGTGGTTATTCCGTGCAAAAAGAAGCAGAGCAGGTTCGGCGTAAGATTGGATTTTTGACCAGTGAACTTCGATTGGAAGAATTTTTTACTCCAAATTATTTGTTTGATTTTTTCTCGGATCTCCATCAGGTGCCGGCTAATCTTCGTAAAGAGCGAAAGAAGCACTTATTCGAGATCTTTGGCATTGATGAATTTGCGGAAGTAAAGATCGCCAATCTGTCTACCGGAATGAAGCAGAAAGCATCACTTGCCATCTCTTTGGTGCATGATCCGGATATTGTCATCTTTGATGAACCAACCAACGGTTTGGATGTTTTGACTGCGAGAGTTGTAACGGATTTTCTGTTGCAACTAAAGGCAGAGGGGAAGACGGTGATCGTATCCACGCATATATTCAGCCTGATCGAGCGTATCTGCGATCGTGTCGGTATTATTATCAATGGAACGATGATCGAATGTGGTACGTTAGCAGAAATATGCGCCGGTAAGAGTTTGGAGGATCGCTTTTTTGATCTGTATCAGGATCATGTCGGCCGGGAAGAGACAAATATTTCAGGAAAGGAGCGTGCATAATGAATTCTACGATCTTAACTGTTATGCGCAAAGAATTGGCACGTTTCTTTGGTGACTACCGTATGGTAATGACGACCATTCTTTTACCGGGAATTTTGATCTTTGTACTGTATCAGTTTATGGCGATGCCATGATAAGTCAGTTCACAACGGACAAATTTGCGCCGAAATGTACCGCAGTCAATATACCGAACGATTGGTCTGCAGAATTGAAAAAAAACGGTTTTCGGATCCATAAAGGAAATGCGGATACCATGGATTCTGCCCGTCAAAAGGTCAAAGACCAAAAGGCAGAGCTATGCATAGTTTTTCCGAAAGATTTTGCAAAGCAAGTAGAAGAGTATGAGGTAAGCAGCGGCAAACCGGCCCCTAATATTGCTATTTATTATAATTCTGCATCGACGGATTCCGCGAACGCTTATGATACGTTGTGTACTTACCTCGATCAGAAGGAATCTGCCATGGCCAATAAATTTGATGTGAATCGTGCGGATTCCAAAGCAGATACCTTTGATATGGCAGATGACAAAGATTCTACCGCACAGCTTTTTTCTTCGATGCTGCCATTTTTATTGTTGATCTTTTTGTACAGCGGATGTATTTCCGTTGCACCGGAATCCATAGCAGGAGAGAAAGAACGCGGTACGATTGCATCGTTGCTGATCACTCCGGTCAAACGAAGCCACATTGCACTTGGTAAAATTGCTGCATTATCGATCATTGCACTCCTAAGCGGTGCATCCAGTGCGATCGGAACCATTGCTTCCGTACCAAAATTGATGTCCGCATCGACCAATAAAATATCTGGTGCAAGTTATGGTGTCAATGACTATATCATGCTGGGGATCATTATCTTATCCACTGCATTGGTGCTTGTCACACTGATCGCTCTGATCTCAGCATTTGCCAAAACGATCAAAGAGGCACAAACCTATGTAACACCATTAATGATCGTTGTGATGTTGATCGGTATTACATCCATGTTTGGTTCGGGTGCCAGATCGCAGATCTATTATTATCTGATCCCGATCTATAACAGTGTCCAGTCTATGGTCGGTATTTTCTCGTTCCATGTGCATGGATCATTAATACTTACCACTATCGCCTCTAACTTGGCAGTCACCGCTATTGGTGCAGCTTGTCTTGCTAAAATGTTTGACAGCGAATATATTATGTTTCATAAATAGGCAGAACATTTTTTTGCAGATTTAGAAAGGAAGGAACGTATAGAATGATAGATAGTTCGATTATGAATTTGATGATGGAGTTAGCAACGTTTAGCTTTATTGTTCCATTAGTGCTGATTATTGTATGGAAACTGCGTACCCGCAAAAGTCTGATTCCGGTCTTTATAGGTGCTGGTATATTTTTTGTGTTTGCCTATGTACTCGAGGCAATACCACATACCTTTTTCCTGCGAATCAATAGTCCGGTATCGACGTTCCTTACAGGAAATCCATGGGCGTATGCTTTATATGGCGGTATTATGGCGGCCCTTTTTGAAGAAACGGGACGATACATTGCTTTCCGAATATTTCTTAAAAATCATGCTGAACGTGAGACGGCAGTATCCTATGGCTTGGGACACGGTGGCATTGAATGCATTATCGTGTTAGGATTAGGTCACTTACAAAATTATACCTACTGTCAGTTGATCAATAATGGTCAAATGGATAAATTAATTGATAAAATGGCAGGAAATGATACCGCGATTGCTTCCTATCAATCGATAGTAGACTCTTTATCCAAAATGAACGTCTATACATTGATGTTAGGAGGATTAGAGCGTGTCGCAGCGTTGTTTTTGCAGATTGCATTGTCTGTATTAGTTTTTTATGCCGTTCGTAAAGCGGATAAGATCAAATACCTGTGGATCGCTATGGGAATTCATGCATTAGTGGATTTTATTGCAGCGTTTTACCGCGCAGGCATTGTGCCATTATTGGTCGTAGAATTATGCATTGTGATCCTGACTGCCGGTGCTTGTAAATTAGCATATCAGCTATATCAATCTCTTCCGGCCAGTGCAGTCCAAAAGAAAAATACTACAGAATGGGCTTATGCAAAACAAAGTTATAAAAAAGATACAAATAGAGAAAATAAACAGGAAGAATAAATGTTTAGATTACATAGCAAGACTAACATTTTGCTATGTAAGAATTGTTAACACAATTTTCTGGCAAATGAAAAATATGTAATCTGTACGTAAGCAGACAGATTATAGAAAGGCATGGTGAGAATTTCATGAGTATGTTGCAAAAGTACTTGCACTTTTCCAAAAAAAGAGTTGCGTGTTTTATCTTTATCAGCATCGCAATCTTTGTATTACAGTTTGTACTTACCGGTTCTATGCTTGCAAAACAGCAGGTAACAACGGAAGCGGGCAACTCACAGAGCAGTGTGATCGGTATTTTAGATGATACAGAGATTATCCGTCAGAAGTTTCAATTTGATCGTAAAGTCGTGTTATCCGGTTTTACGTTAAGTTTTGGCTCTTTTGAATATGATAAAGTAGGAACTGATCTGCATATTCAAATGTTAGATGGAGAAAATATAACCGTATATGAGACAACAATTCCGGTCAAAGACATAAAACCGGATGCAACGTATACCGTAAAAATGGATCATACGGTAACGATCCCGAAAGGTGTTACCTGTTGTCTGGCACTGAATTGCAGCAATGGCAGCCGCCTTATGCAACGTTGCCGACACTAAATACGACCAATCGAACAGATCCGAATCTGACATTGTCTACGCTGAATATGCGTACACAAAAGAAGTCGCTGACAATCTCTTATACGTATTATTATCGTTTGCTGCTTCCATTTATCGTAATGATCTTGGAATTTGTCGTATTGTTTGTACTCTGCTTTGAGCGTGTCACAGAATACGCACCTCGTCTGCGCAAAAGACACGACAAACTGCTCCGTAGATCCGACAAATCCGGCGAAGCGATCAAAAAGAGATTAAAAATCCGTAATTTGAAAGATTTTGTCAAATGGTGTCTGGCAGAGCGTAAGGTATATCGTTATGCCCGTAGGACGGTATTGATATTAAATCCATTTTTGTTGTTCCTAATGTTGGAACTGCTAAATGGAACTTTTCAAAAAACGTATCCGAATGTCTGGATCTTTACCTGGGTCTTTTTGGGAGCAATACAATTGTTGATCTTTGGTGTGATCGGCAATGCGGAGAGAGCTGCGCTTATACTTGATATCATATTGTTCCCGGTTGGTCTGGTCAATTTTTTCCTAATGAATGTTCGAGGAACTCCATTCCTTCCGGCTGATATTTTGGGTGTAACAACTGCAACCGAGGTCGCTGACAAGTATCATTTGACGATGACACCATCACAATTTGTTGCGATTCCAGCATTTTTCATTTGGTGTCTTCTGTTGTTAAGACTACGCGGTGATAAGAAAAAACGCGCTTTCAAACAGAAACTGTTGCGACATGTTCTTCCGGTTGTCACTTCTGCAGCCTGCATCGTTCTGTTGTATTCCACACCGATCCTGGAGACCTGCGGGATCAAAGATAGCGTGTGGAACAAGGTGGTTTCTTGTCAGAACAACGGTTTCTACCTCAACTTTTTCATCAATTTACATTACCTGCGTGTGTCGACGCCATCCGGTTATTCACAGGCAAAGGTAAAGGATATTCTATCAGATTTTGAAAAAGAGAATACTAAAACTGATGGAAACAGCAGCGAAGAGACGAACACAACGCAGTCCAACAAAAAGCGCACGTATAACAAAGACTTTAGTACTAATCAAAGTCTTGGCGACAAGCAGCCAAATATTATTTTGATCATGAACGAAAGCCTTGCAGACTATTCTCTGGTCGGAAAGGTTAATTATAACCGTGATCCGCTTGCTTTTATTCATAGCCTGGATGAGAACACCATTTATGGACGAGATTATGTGTCTATCTTTGGTGCAGGAACCAGTAATTCTGAGTTTGAGGCAATGACAGGAAATACAATTAAGTTTTTCCCAAGTGGAAGTAATGTGTATCAACAGTTTATGCATGAGTCCACCTTTGCGTTGCCTGGTTATCTCAAAAAACTTGGTTATCGCTGTGAAGCAATTCATCCAAGCAGCGGTGCTAACTGGAACCGTACGGCTTCTTATAAGAGTATGGGCTTTGATCAGTTTTTGACGATCGATGACTTCAAAAATCCGGAATATGTTCGTTATATCAGTGACAAGGAAAGTTACAAGAAAGTTATCGAGCGCTACAAAAATAAAAAGGAAGGCCAGCCGCTCTTTGTATTTGATATGACAATTCAAAATCACGGCGGTTATCTGACCAATACGAATTGGAAAGATCCGGTTTATCCGGAAGGCAGTCATTTGCCGGAAGCAAAAGAATTTTTGTCAGCAACCAAAGTATCCGACGATGCATTTCAGTATTTGGTAAAATACTTTGAAAAACAGGATGAGCCAACCATCATCTGTATGTTTGGCGATCATCATCCATCGATTGAAACCGAATTTTATGAAACGCTTCTCGGCAAAAAGCAGAGTGACTGGGGCTTAGAAGAGATCCAGAAACGATACGCAACGCCGTTTATCATTTGGGCAAACTATGATATTGAAGAAGCCAAAGAAGTCTCGATCAGCAACAACTATTTGGAGAATATGTTGTTAAAGCAAGCAGGTATTACATTGCCGCTTTATAACCAGTATATCGAAAAAGTATCTCAGGATATTCCTGCAATGAATGTCAATGGATATATGGATATGAATGGAAAGTGGCATAATTATGGGGATTCCGAATCAAAAACCGTTTCATCACTTCTGCATAACTATGAAATTTTGCAGTATGGTTACTACAGTGACAGTGATAAAACAACAATGAAAAAATTATTCCAATGGAAGTAAATACGTTGGAACGCAAGAAGAGTTTATCAGAAAGGCAGATGTTTAATTATGAAGTATTTTAAACAATTTTGTATGATTCTTCTGGTGTCATTTGCGGGGGAAGTGCTTAAATTAGCGCTTCCTTTTCCTGTGCCGGGAAGTATCTATGGAATGTTGTTATTGTTTATTGCACTATGCACCGGAGTTATCCGTTTAGAACATGTCCGCGAAACAGGACTCTTTCTCGTAGAGATCATGCCGATCTTGTTTGTTTCTGCAGGCGTTGGACTCATGGATTCTTGGGGGGATCTGCGTAAGATTTTACTGCCGGTTCTCCTGATCATGCTAGTCACAACTGTGATCGTCATGGTCGTATCCGGATATGCAACGCAATTTATTATGCATCACAAAACAAAGAAAAAGCAGCCTAAAGACTGATCATATATATTCTTATAGAAAAGAGGTTATTAAGTCATCATGATACAACTATTACAAAATTCATTATTTTTTGGCGGCATTGTTACACTGCTTGCCTATGAGATCGGTTTATTGATCAGGCACAAATTTAAGCTTGCAATATTCAATCCCCTGCTTATTGCAGTAACCTTGATCATTGTTTTATTAAAGGTGTGTAATATTCAGTATTCTGTCTACGAAAAGGGGGCAGTGTATATTAACTATTTGCTGACTCCGGCAACAGTTGCCTTGGCCATACCTTTGTATGAACAGTTGCAGATCTTAAAGAAAAACGCGATAGCGATATTTACCGGAATCATAGCCGGTACCGTAGCAGGTCTAGCCTCTGTATTAGGACTAAGTGTATTGTTTGGACTGACTCACGAACAATATGTCACACTACTTCCAAAGTCCATTACAACCGCTATCGGCATGGGGATTTCCGAAGAACTAGGCGGCATTGTGACAATTTCCGTTGCAGTGATCGTTTTGACTGGTATTTTTGGAAATATTATGGCAGAATATATCTTAAAGTGGTTTCATATTACGGATTCCGTTGCAAAGGGAATTGCCATCGGCACTTCATCCCATGCGATGGGAACAGCTAAAGCAATTGAAATGGGCGAAGTAGAGGGTGCAATGAGCGGCCTTTCCATTGCAGTTGCAGGTATGATCACCGTAATCGGTGCTAATATATTTTCTATCTTTTATTAAAAGATAGGGAAGTTGTATATTACAGGTATGGAGGAGAAGCATGAGCAAACAGAAAAAATGGATAACCTATGTATGCATTACGGCAATACTTTGCAGTACTTTGATCGGCTGCAGCAGTAATAAACAGACCACCGTAGACAAACAGGCATCACCCACACCAAAAGTTCTCGTAAGCGACGAGGACAAAAATTCAAATCTTGGACAGTGGGGACGTGCCATGGGTTCTGTTTTGATCGCGATCAACGAAGGCAACGTATATTATTTCGGTGGATACGAACCGACGGATGGCAATCAGAAAGCGGCCGCTGCGATCTTGCAAAAGAGCTGGAATATTTCAAACCGCAAACAGTTGATCGACCAAATGTATGATTTACTGCATACAGGTTCCCGTTCGACATACCGTAAGGAAGCGGCACAAATGCGCTCGATGTCAGCCAAAGAGTTAAAAACTGCCATGAAGCAATTGTCCGGGGATATGAAAGTTCATTATGAAATGATCCGTTACAATTGGAAAACTTGGAGAAAGAAGGGGCTTCTCGCTTGGGATATGTGCCGCATTTCCCATTTAGCACAATGGGGTTATGTAGCAGGTTATCTGACGATTTCTGAGGCACAGGCAGTGATCGAACCTGCTGCCAAAAAATTAAAAGCCAATTTTACAAGCTGGGACGAAGTACAACAAAACTGGCTTGATGGCTATGCGCTATATGCATCTATCGATGTGTCTGCTGCCACCGGTACCGATTATGAAGTCCGTAAAGCCAAATACGAACAGCTAAAAGCTGACGACCAAAAGAACACAGATACAAAACTTTATGACGATACACTTTTTACGAAAGATATTATTCCGGTTACCGGAAGCAATGCTGCAAGTCTTTGGAAAGAAAGGAAGAGTGCGAAATGATCTTTTATTTGATCCGACATGGCAGACAAAATAGCAGTGACTGTAATGTAAATGTACCTTTGGCAGATGCCGGCATAAAACAGGCTGAGCTTCTTGGCAAAAGACTACGGAATTATTCCATTGATGCGGTCTATTGCAGTGATCTGATCCGTGCCAAACAGACTGCCGAAATTGCCTTTTCGCATAATGAATTTTTATTGGATCATCTGCAGGTTCGATCCGGACTTGCAGAAATTGATTTCGGCGATCTTACCGGAATTCCGGATGCGCAGGTAAAGAGTTTTTACGCAAACTATTATAAACAACAACAGCATTTATTTGAGCAAAAACGCTCCAATAGACAAAGTAAACAACCGGTAACAATCGATTCCCCTGCCAAATATGTCGGTGATTTCTTTGTCCCGGTAGAAGAGATGATCTATCCTGGTGGGGAAGATGGTGCAATGTTACTTGATCGCGTCCTTCCGGTATTTGATGAAATTTTACATACAGATGCTAAACAGGTCGCTGTGGTCTGTCATGGCGGTGTTATTCGTGTGTTGCTCTGCGCATTGTTTGGCGGCAGTTTTGCTCGACGGCTCCAATTTGGTACTTCATTGGAAAACTGCAGTATCACAGCAATCCATTATGATGAAACATTACATGGATTCTTTTTGGACCGTTTTAACGACAGCGCGCATTTAGAGGGACATCCGGAATTATTCCGCGGTCATTGACCGATCATTATGTTAAGCTCAGATTGCACTCACACTCAGACAAGGAAAGGATTGACACAATGAAAAAAATCATTTTAGCCTCCGGTTCTCCACGACGTCAGGAACTTTTATCACAGATTGGCATTTCCTTTGAAGTACGTACCAGCGATGCCGATGAATCGTTGCAGGATCAAAGCCCTTCAGAAGCGGTGGAAGAGTTATCTTTCGAAAGCAAGCGATGTAGCGTCAAAACCAGAATATTCAGATTGTTATATACTTGGTGCAGATACTGTCGTTGCATTACAGGATGGCACGATTCTGGGAAAACCTTCGTCCGAAGAAGAGGCCTATGCGATGCTAAATGCACTTCAGGGAAATACCCACAGCGTATATACCGGCGTTACGATCATAAGCACTGATACAAACAGTCAGAGAGCACATACCTTTCATGTACGGACGGATGTTACTGTCTATCCAATGACAAAGCAGGAGATTACGGACTATATTGCAACCGGCGAACCAATGGATAAAGCCGGTGCATACGGAATTCAAGGTGCTTTTGCAGCATATATCAAAGAAATTCATGGTGATTATTCAAATGTAGTTGGACTTCCATTAGGTGCATTGGTTCACGAATGGAAAATGCATTTTCCTTCTAACTAAAAAAATAGTCTATTGTACAATACAATATTATGATAAAAAAAGCAAAGCCAGCGCTTTGCTTTGCAAGAATTGCTAAAGCAATTCTTGGTAGCATCACACTACATAACAGCAATTGCCTATTAAATAAAAGAAAACAGCTATTACCATAAATTCGGATAATAGCTGTTTTATATTTTGTTGACTGTTAAAAACAAGGACAAATTATTTGTCGTTTAATTCTACGAAAGAACCAAGCTTCATAGCACGAACCTTAGAAGACAGTCCGAACAGATTGATGAATCCCTCTGCATCTTTATGGTTGTAAAGCTCACCGGTTGTGAAAGATGCAATATCTTCATCATAAATGGAGTATGGAGAAGTGGTTCCCTGTTTGATAATATTACCTTTGTACAGTTTGAACTTTACTTCACCTGTTACATATTTCTGTGTGGACTCAATGAATGCCTGCTCAGCCTCACGAAGTGGCGTAAACCATTTGCCTTCGTAAACAATATCTGCAAACTTGTTGCCCATATCTTTCTTAGCTGTATATGTATCACGATCTAAGATCAATTCTTCAAGCTGCTGATGTGCTTCCATAAGAATTGTTCCACCCGGTGTCTCATATACACCACGAGACTTCATTCCGACAACACGATTTTCTACAATATCAACGATACCGATACCATGCTTGCCGCCCAATTTATTTAAGGTGCGGATGATGTCAGATACTTTCATTTCCTTGCCATTGACAGACTTTGGAACACCCTTCTCGAATGTCATAGTAACGATTTCGCTTTCATCAGGAGCCTTCTCCGGAGTAGTGCCAAGTACAAGCAAATGATCATAATTAGGTGCATTTGCAGGATCCTCTAATTCTAAGCCTTCGTGGCTGATGTGCCATAAGTTACGGTCACGGCTGTAGCTGTTGTCTGCTGAGAATGGAAGATCAATTCCATGATCGCGGCAATACTGGATCTCAGACTCTCTGGAATCCATTGTCCAGTTTGGATCTCTCCAAGCAGCGATAATACGAAGATCAGGGGCGAGTGCCTTAATACCAAGCTCAAAACGAACCTGATCGTTACCTTTACCGGTAGCACCATGGCAGATCGCAGATGCGCCCTCTTTACGAGCAATCTCTACCAATCTCTTAGCGATCAATGGACGAGCCATTGAAGTACCTAATAAATATTTGTTCTCATAAATAGCATTTGCCTGAACACAAGGAACGACATAGTCATCACAAAACTCATCGATAACATCCTCAATATATAATTTGGATGCACCACAAGATTTTGCACGCTCCTCCAAACCATCCAACTCGCTTTCCTGTCCGACATCAATGCAGACACAGATTACTTCGTAATCATAGTTTTCCTTCAACCAAGGGATGATTGCTGTGGTGTCAAGTCCGCCTGAATAGGCAAGAATCACTTTTTCCTTCATGTTTTTTCCTCCATTCCGCCGTGACTACGGCATATTATTCTTTTGCGATGGCATGATCTGCCATACAGATAACAGTATAAACACAATTACAGTTGATTGCAAATCCTTTTTCCTTTTTTACTGTAATTTTGTATCACTGTTATGACTGTTTATAAATATACATCATTCTGCATATTTATTCAATACTATTTTCTGGTGAAATGATCTTATTTTGAATGATTTATTAAGTAGAAATCGTATTCTGATCAATCTTTTTTTAAAATTCACGTAATGTATAAATATCTATTGCAATCAAAAAGCAAATGACGTATAATATTGAGCTGATGGACGTTTTTGCCTAAAAGTTGTAGATACATCACGTCCATTGTTATGAATAAATATACATTTTAGCAGAAACGAGGGATTTTATGATTCGAGTAGGCATTATTGGTTCCACCGGATACGCCGGACAGGAATTGGTCAGAATTTTGTTGCAGCATCCGGATGCAGAGATTGTATGGTATGGTTCACGCTCCTATGTAGATGAAAAATACAGCAGTGTGTTTGGTAATATGGTGAATCTTGTTGACGCCAAATGCATGGGCGAAAATATGGATGAATTAGCGAAACAGGCAGATGTGATCTTTACCGCAACACCACAAGGATTATGCGGTTCTCTGGTAAATGAAGAGATATTATCAAAGACAAAGATCATTGATCTGAGTGCAGACTTCCGTATTAAAGATGTTGCTAAATATGAAAAATGGTATGGCATCAAACATCAGAGTCCACAGTTTATTAAAGAGGCTGTTTATGGCTTATGTGAAGTCAACCGTGAGGATATAAAAAATGCGCGCCTGATCGCTAATCCGGGTTGTTTCCCAACCTGTTCCACATTATCCATCTATCCAATGGCAAAAGAGGGCCTGATCGATATGAATACTGTGATCATTGATGCTAAATCCGGTACCTCAGGAGCCGGCAGAGGCGCTAAGGTTGCGAATCTTTACTGTGAGGTAAATGAGAGTATTAAACCATATGGTGTTGCTTCTCACCGTCACACACCGGAGATCGAGGACCAGTTGTCCTATGCCTCCGGAGAAGAAGTTCTTATTAACTTTACCCCACATCTGGTGCCGATGAATCGAGGAATCTTAGCAACCTCTTATGCGACTTTGCGTAAAAAACTTTCCTATGAGGATGTAAAAGCTGTATATGATAAGTATTACGAGGATGAATATTTTGTTCGCGTCTTAAACAAAGATGTCTATCCAGAGACCCGTTGGGTAGAAGGCAGCAATTTTGTAGATGTCAACTTCAAGATTGATGAGAGAACCGGAAGGATCATTATGATGGGTGCTATTGATAACGTTGTCAAGGGGGCAGCTGGTCAGGCAATTCAAAATATGAACTTAATGTTTGGTCTGCCGGAGAATACCGGGCTGAAGATTGTCCCAATGTTCCCATAATAAGAAAAATAGCCCATCTGGGAAATTCAGACCTTTTGACTCTTTAATCTTATTAAGTAAAAAAGAAAGTACATAAAAGCGAGGATAGAAAAAACTATGAGTAACGAAGAGCAGCAAAGATATTTAGATAACATTACCGTCAAGGCAGAAACATTGATCGAAGCACTACCGTATATTCGAGACTTCAACTCAAAAAAAGTCGTTGTTAAATACGGCGGAAGTGCTATGTTAGATCACAATCTGGAAGAGAGTGTGATCAAAGATGTCGCCTTGTTAAAATTGGTCGGTATGCAGCCGATCATTGTACACGGCGGGGGCAAGGAGATTAGCAAATGGATCAGTAAAGTCGGTAAAGAAACACGCTTTGAAGAGGGTTTTCGCGTGACGGATAAAGACACAATGGAAATTGCTGAGATGGTTCTTAACCGCGTTAACAAAAATCTGGTATCCATGGTTGAACATTTGGGTGTCAAAGCGATCGGGCTTTGTGGAAAAGATGGCGGTATGCTTCATGTTCAAAAGAAAATGCCAAACGGAAAAGATATCGGTTTTGTCGGGGATATTGATCATGTTAACACCGAAGTGATCGATACACTTTTGGAAAATGATTATATTCCGATCATTGCACCTATCGGAATGGATGACGAGGGCAATACGTATAATATCAATGCTGATGATGCAGCATGTGCGATCGCAGGTGGTATTCGAGCAGAAAAACTGGCATTTTTGACGGATGTTGAAGGTGTCTGCATGAATCCCAATGATCCAACAACTTTGGTGTCTGTTCTGAATCTGATCGAAGCCAACAAATTAATAGAAGCCGGCATTATCAGCGGCGGTATGCTGCCAAAGGTCAACAACTGTATTCACGCTGTAAATTCCGGCGTTGGCAGAGTGCATATTTTGGATGGAAGACGAGATCACTGCTTACTCTTGGAGTTCTTTACAAAACGAGGTATCGGTACGGCGATCATTGGTGATGACAGTGGACGATACAGTAATGAGATTTAAGAAAGCCGGCACATAATATTAATTTGATAGAAATGAGGATGAGAACGATGACAATACAGGAAGCAGACAAACATTTTATTCATACTTACAATAGAAGTGTTGTATTCACCAAAGGTGAAGGTATGTATTTGTATGACGACCAAGGGAAGAAATACCTGGATATGGGTGCCGGTATTGCTGTATCAGCACTAGGATACAGTAACGAAGAATTTAAGCAGGCATTAAAAGACCAGATCGATGATCTGATCCATATTTCCAATCTTTATTACACAAAACCTGCGATCAAAGCAGCAGAACTAATATGCAATGTTTCTGGTATGGACAGGGTATTTTTTACAAACAGTGGAGCAGAGGCGATCGAGGGTGCAATTAAGCTGGCGAGAAAGTATGCTTTTAATAAAAATCCACAGAGCAAAGGTGAAGTGATCGCGATGGATCATTCTTTTCATGGCCGCACGATGGGTGCTTTGTCTGTAACCGGAACCAAACATTACAGAGAAGCGTTTGAGCCGTTGATCGGTGGCGTTTCTTTTGCAACTTACAATGATCTGGAAAGCGTTAAGGCACTGGTAACCGATGAGACCTGTGCAATCCTGTTAGAGACCTTGCAGGGTGAGGGAGGAATCCATCCTGCAACACCAGAGTTTATCAAAGGCCTGCGTACACTCTGCGATGAAAAAGATATCGCATTGATCTTTGATGAGATCCAGTGTGGTATGGGGCGTACCGGCAAAATGTACACCTATCAGCATTATGGTGTGACACCGGATATTTTGACTACAGCCAAAGCATTAGGTTGTGGTGTTCCGGTTGGAGCCTTCGCTGCCACAGAAAAATATGCCGTTGCGATGGTACCGGGGGATCACGGTACTACTTATGGCGGTAATCCGCTCGCAACTGCTGCCATTTGCGAAGTATTTCATCAATATGATAAATTGCACATTTTGGATCATGTTAATGAGATCGCACCATATCTGACAGAAAAGTTAGAAGCCTTGGCAGAAGCACATCCGGATAAAGTCAAAGAGGTGCGTGGCCTTGGTCTGATGCAGGGGATGGAACTTACGATCCCGGCTGGAGACGTAGTTGCAAAAGCCTTGCAAGCAGGCGTTGTTCTGATCAGTGCAGGTACAAATATTATACGTTTTGTGCCGCCACTTATTGTCGAAAAAGAGCATATTGATAAAATGATCAACGTATTAGATGACGTTTTATCCGAATAGAGCACCGCAAATTGGGAAACAACTTAATATAGAACTCTCACGAAGAGTCGGGCAGAATTTCGTCCGGCTCTCGTTGCTTTGGTAGAAGAAAGGAGAATTTCTATGTTAGGAATGTTGATAGGTCTATTATCCGGTATGTTAATGAGTATACAAGGGGTTTTTAATGCAGAAGTGACCAAACAGGCCGGTGTATGGGTAGCTGCAGGTTTTGTTCAGCTCACTGCTTTTGTCATATGTGTGGCAGCCTGGTTTGTGACTGGTAAAGAAGGTTCTATCTCAGGCATTGTACAGGTAAAACCATGGTATATGCTTCTTGGCGGTGTTATTGGTGCATTTATCACATATACCGTCATTGTTGCGATCAATCAGCTGGGACCTGCGAAGGCTACGATGTTTATTGTCTCTGCACAATTGATCGTATCATATATCATCTCATTGTTTGGCCTATTTGGCACCACAAAAGCAGGATTTGCATGGACAAGACTGTTTGGCATTGCTGTAATGATCGGCGGTATCATGCTTTTTAAGTGGGATGAACTGTTTGGAAAATGAGCAGATGGCCTACAATAAACAACCATACCTTTGACAGACGCATCCGCTCGTTGTCTGTCAAAAATAGTAAGAAATATGTAAGAATTTTTGTAGATTCTTATACTTGTAATTATGAAAAAGATTCGTTAGAATAGAGGAAGGTTCGAAAGACATACATTCTATCCGTAAATATGTATACTTTACGTATTTTCGATATTTATCAGACATTCCTGCCCGCTAATTCGCAGGAGGTAATGTTATGAAACAACAAAAATGGATCATTTGGATTATTTGTGGTGCCATACTATTGGGCGCAGGTTTTTGGTATACAAAAGGGCAAGATCCGGTTACGAAAGAATCAAATTTTCAGGCATCCGTATCAGAAAGCAGCGCTCCGGCTGGTGATACATCTAAGCCTGTGAATACGGATTCGTCTGAGATTGCCGTTTTCATTTGTGGTGCCGTGAAGCACCCAGGCGTATATCGTTTTAGTGAGTCTGTCCGCATCTGCGATGTTATTGCATCTGCAGGAGGATTAACCAAAAAAGCAGACACCAATGCCGTCAATCAGGCTCGTTTCGTTCAGGATGGAGAGCAGATAGAGATTCCGCGCCGATCAAAGACAGCAAAGGATCAACCACGCGCAGAATCCGATGCACAGACTGCATCTGCCACTTCGTCGGACAAGATCAGTCTCAACAAAGCTACGAAAGAGCAATTGTTATCGTTGCCTGGAATTGGGGAATCCAAGGCAAACGCTATCGTTGCCTATCGCACGGAGCATGGCAGTTTCCAAAAGATCGAGGATATTATGAATATATCCGGGATCAAAAATGGTGTCTTCGATAAGATCAAAAACAAAATAACTATTTGAAATAAAGAGAGACGTTTATGTTTAACGTCGAAAGTGAGGGAAATATGGCAAAGAAAGTATTGGTTGTAGATGATGAAAAGTTAATTGTTAAGGGAATTCGTTTTAGCTTGGAACAGGACGGCATGGAAGTTGATTGTGCTTATGATGGTGAGGAAGCTCTTTCACTTGCATCCTCCAATCAATATGATGTCATATTATTAGATGTGATGCTGCCAAAACTTACAGGTTTTGAAGTGTGCCAGCAGATTCGTGAATCTTCGGATGTTCCTATCATTATGCTGACTGCTAAAGGTGAAGATATGGATAAGATCCTGGGGCTGGAGTATGGTGCGGATGACTATATTACGAAGCCTTTTAACATTTTGGAAGTAAAGGCAAGGATCCGTGCTATTATTCGCCGAAGCAGTTCCAAAACAGCCAAAGAGCCTGAAAAGGTACTTTCATTTGAATCACTTCGCATTGATCTGGACAGCCGTAGAGGTTACATTGATGACAAAGAAGTGAATCTGACGGCAAAGGAATTCGACCTGTTGGAACTTTTAATGCTTCACCCTAATAAAGTATATAGTCGTGAAGAACTTCTCAATACCGTTTGGGGATATGATTATCCGGGTGATGTCAGAACCGTCGATGTACATATTCGAAGACTTCGAGAAAAAATTGAAACAACCCCAAGTGCACCAAAATATATCCATACCAAATGGGGTGTTGGCTATTATTTCCAACGATAGGCATATCCAGCCGTATGTATTACTATTTTGTGGCCTGACAGCCGTTTGGAGGAATCATTTTGCTTGAGCGAGGAAAAGAATTACTAGTGCAGATCCGCAGTATGCGGGTGCAATTGTTTGCCGTACTGGTGGTGATTGGTTTGATACCGGTCATCTTTTTTCGAATATTCTAATTAATTCTTACGAGAAAAGACTGATCTCTCAACGAACGGATGAGATTCAATCTTATGGAACCGTCCTCAGTAACCTTGTTAACAGTTCTGAATATCTTACCGGACAGGAGGCACCTGAAGTTGAACAGGAAGCGGAATCTATTGCAACCATCTATCAGGGGCGTGTTTTGATCATCAATCAGGATCTGTCTGTCGTAACAGATACGTTTAATCTGGAAGTTGGCAAAACGATGATCTCCTCAGAAGTAGTTCGTTGCTTTGTTGATCATGAAAAACGTTACGTAAATGATCTCGGTGACTACGTACAGCTTACGATGCCGATCGTAAACGCGTCTACTGAACAGACGACCGGTGCGATCATTTTGACTTTTTCCACCAAGAATTTTCGTACAACTGCAAATGTGATCAACCGACGCAGCATTATTTTGATATTAACAATCGCAATCGTTATCATGTTTCTTGCGTTTGGTTACTCAGTTTTGAT
The DNA here is from genome assembly GCF_003478335.1 of Clostridium sp. AM49-4BH. Lineage (GTDB taxonomy): Bacteria > Bacillota > Clostridia > Lachnospirales > Lachnospiraceae > Butyribacter. The sequence continues at coordinate 116,638 of NZ_QUFB01000001.1, read as the reverse complement.
CACCAGACCATTACAGCGTGTTACAGAATCTATTGATGACATTGCCGCAGGAGATATGGACACTAAGTTAGATGTGCATACTTACTCCGAGGTTGAACGAATTTCAGAATCTTTTAACCGCATGATCGATGTTATCAGGCAGCAGGATGAAGCAAAACAAAACTTTGCTTCTAATGTGTCTCACGAATTAAAGACACCATTAGCATCTATGAAGGTATTGTCAGATTCCCTGCTTTCTCAAGAAGGTATGCCGGAAGAATTATATCGTGAATTTTTGGTGGATATCACGCATGAGATCGAACGTATGACAAATATCATCAACGATCTCCTCACAATGGTAAAACTTGATAAAAATACTGCAGAAATGAATATTGTCAATATCAGTATCAACGATTTGATCGAACAGTTGCTAAAGCGCTTACGACCGATTGCTGCAGAACGTAACATCGAATTGATCTATGAGAGTTTTCGACCGATAATGGCAGATGTTGACGAGGTAAAACTGTCGATCGCATTGAATAATTTGATTGAAAATGCGATCAAGTATAATTATGACGATGGCTGGGTGCGCGTCACCCTCAATGCCGATCATAAATTTTTCTATGTCAAAATAGAAGATTCCGGTGTCGGTATTCCGGAAGATGTGCAAGATAAAATTTTTGATCGTTTTTATCGTGTTGATAAGGCCAGATCCCGTGATACCGGTGGAACCGGACTTGGTTTATCCTTAACACGAAGTACTGTGTTGCTGCACCGCGGCTCGATCAAACTGCACAGTAAAGAAAAAGAGGGTTCTACCTTTACGGTGCGTATCCCATTGACTTATGTTGTCTGATCATATGACAAAAAATTGGAGGTGAGGTCGTGGAAGAAAAGACCATTGTTACAACACATAAATATCATTTTGTCCCATGGGTCGTTCTGCTTGTGATCGCTATATTGGTCTGGGCATTTCTTTTCGTACACGCACGCCCTCATAAGGAGTATACCGGATACTATATTTATTGCATAAACGCCGCTGAAACGAAAATGACTTATGAGAAATATTCTCCCAAAAATAAGAAAGGAGAAGCTCTTATCAAGGAATTACTACACAACCTTCAAAAAGAGCCTTCTGATGTATCTATGAAAAAGGCTATTCCGGCCAATGTATCTGTTGATGACTTTATTCTTGATAACAACGGAGACTTGACACTTTACTTAGATGCTTCCTATGGCAATTATTCCGGTGTTAATGAGATTTTGCGCCGTGCTGCGATCGTTAAAACACTCTGCCAGTCTAAAGGTGTTCGTGCTGTGCAATTTTACGTGGCAGGGCAACCTTTGACCGATTCGAATATGAATTCCATCGGATATATGACTGCCGAAAGCTTTATTGATAATACAGACAGCGGTTCCAAATATCGTCAGACTGCAACCGTAAATATGTATTTTGCATCTCGAAAAGGAGATAAGCTTGTTGAAGTACCTGTTGAGATCACATATGATGCGACAATTCCGTTAGAGCAACTAGTCATTGAACAGCTTCTAAAGGGACCATCAACGATTGACGGCGTTTCATCCAAGGATATACAAGCAACAATTCCTAAGGATACGATCCTTAACAAAGTTACCCTGAAAGAACATACCTGTTATGTTGATTTTTCAGAACAGTTTTTAAATAAACCGGACGGGATTACAGCAGAAGTGGCTATTTATTCTGTCGTTAATACATTGATCGAACTGCCGGATATTACAAAAGTGCAATTTAGTATCAACGGCAAACAGGAATTATTCTATAACGATTCTATGCCATTTGGAGATGTATTTACTAGAAATCTTGATCTTGTCCAGTGATTCTAAAGAGGTGATTTATATTCGCAGACCCTGTGTTTGGATCTGTACGATCTGTATGTTTCTGTTGGTCTGGTTTCATGCCACGCACATGCAGGAACAATGGCAGAAGAATTATCCGTATGAGGCATTGCTCGCTAAAAATAATGATAAGATAAATGCTTGCATAAAGGGAATTTATTATCGTGCAGAGTCTACTGATTCATCCAATCGTTTATATCTCAAAAAAGTATCTGTCCATATTTCTGGACAGAAAGTATATGATTTTTCCAATATGATCGTTTATTCAGATCAAACTTCATCACTTATTCCCGGTAATACGATACAGTGTTTCGGCACCCTGAAAAATTTTGCCACGGCATCCAATCCGGGCGAATTTGACCAAAAACAATATTATCGGGAACTAAACTTCTATTATCAATTATACGCTGACCAGATCGAAGTGGTATCCGGCCATTCTAACATATTGTTTACAAAATTGGATGAAATCAGACATCGATTATCAACTTCGATAGAATCCGGCCTGCCTGATAAACAAGCCGGTATAATGCAAGCTGTTTTATTGGGTCAAAAAACAGAACTTCCCTCAGACATCAAACAGCTATATCAGCAAAACGGCATTGGTCATCTGTTAGCGATCAGCGGACTTCATGTCACGATCTTTTGTTTCGGTATTTTTCGCCTGCTGCTTATCTGCCGGCTGCCGAGGCGCATCAGTATTCTTGCAACCATATCATTTTTAATATCGTATGGACTAATGACGGGTTTTAGCATTTCAACCAGTCGTGCCGTTATCATGATGCTCTTGCTATTCGCAGCAGATCTGCTGCATCGAAGTTACGATTTACTTTCATCACTGGCAATCAGTGCCTGCATCATTACACTGCAAAATCCTTATGCTGTCTATTCCTGCAGTTTCTTATTATCTTATTTCGCTGTGCTCGGTATTGCTGCTATTTTACCCGCTCTGCAGATGATCATAGTAGGTGATTCCGAAAAGCGTCGCGCCAAACTCCGCAAAAAAAGGCGTTGGATACGGGAAAAACAGCAAAGTACGCTATTGGATAAATGCCAATGTAAACTCTCTCTTCTCCTGGAAAAAACAGCACAATCGTTATTGGCCAGTGCCGCCATTCAACTAACTACACTGCCAATCGTACTGTTCTTTTTTTATGAGATTCCGGTCTACGGGATATTTCTGAACCTCTTAGTGCTGCCACTGGTTTCTTATCTGGTGCTGATCGGCGGCATTGCATGTATACTAGGTCTGTGGCTGCCGTTTGTGTCGCATTTTTTGTTCGGCACCACCTACTGCATTCTGTCGTTTTATGAATATTTGTGCAGGCTGTTCCAACGATTGCCAATTCATTCACTGATTCTCGGGCAACCACATATATCTCGCATCGTGATATATTACATTATTCTTGCCTTATCTCTACTATGGATCAATAAACGCACGATTATCAAGCCTTATCCTTTGCTGATCTGGACTGCTGCCGTTATCCTTCTGCTTTTTCCCATTCCACGAAAATACTTTAAGGCTGTTTTTCTGGATGTAGGGCAGGGGGATGGAATTTTACTGCAGCACACCGATGGCACTACATTTTTAATTGATGGTGGAAGCACCAGCAAAAACAATATAGGAGAGTATTGTTTGATTCCATATCTCAAATCACAAGGAATTCACTGCATAGATTATATGATCATGACTCATGCTGACAAAGACCATATATCCGGTCAGCTGGAATTAATGAAGCATGTTGCAGACCGCCAGGATATCCAAATCCGCAAACTTCTTTTACCATTGCCATCGCAAGAAATGCAGAGTGAAGAAGGATATCGCCAGATGATCACTGCTGCCAAGCAGGCAGATATTCCGATTCAAACAATATGTGCCGGCGATCATCTGCAAAAAGGCGCATTATCTGTTGCTTGTCTGCATCCAAAACCTTTTTTTGATGCTTCTTCTGCAAATGCATATTCTACGACTTTAGAAGTTACGTATTATTCAACAAAGATGCTATTATGTGGTGATCTGGAAGGTGACGGAGAGCAGTATGTCTTAGAACAGTTAAAGCGTTCCGGCACCAGATTTAACATTCTAAAAGTAGCACATCATGGTTCTAAAAATTCAACCAGTGCTGAATTTCTAGCGCAAGTGCAACCGCAATATGCGATCATTTCCTGTGGTAAAAATAATCGTTACGGCCATCCGCATCGGGAATTATTATCTCGTCTAAACAGCATATCTGCACATATATTATCCACTACCGAACAAGGTGCAGTTACAGTTTATGCCGGCAGGGATTCCGTTAGCGTATTGGGCTATTTTGACAAAAACAAGTGATATTTTTGAGAATTTTTTGGAAAATTCCAATGACAAACAGTAGGAATTGTGCTACAATAAAGTAGATTTGCTATGTTTATGCAATACATTTGTTGTAGTGCGTTGCCTGCGATGAATTGCATTATGGGATATTTCCCGATTTATATAATACTATTACGATTGCAACGCAGAAATGAGGAAAACATGGATTACAAGAATGCGGGAGTAGACATTGAAGCCGGATATAAAGCGGTAGAACTGATGAAAGAGCATATTGCCGGAACGATGCGCAGTGAAGTGCTTACTGATATCGGTGGATTTTCAGGAGCGTTTTCTATGGAGGCGTTCAAGACAATGGAACAGCCTACTTTAGTATCCGGAACAGATGGCGTTGGCACCAAATTGAAAGTGGCATTTGAAATGGATCGCCATGATACCGTTGGTATTGATTGTGTCGCAATGTGTGTTAATGACATCGCCTGTGCAGGTGGTGAACCGTTATTCTTCCTTGATTATATTGCCTGTGGCAAGAATGAACCGGAAAAGATTGCTTCCATCGTATCCGGTGTGGCAAACGGCTGCAAACAGTCCGGTGCAGCTTTGATCGGTGGTGAGACTGCAGAAATGCCTGGATTTTATCCGGTAGATGAGTATGATCTTGCCGGTTTTGCGGTTGGTGTTGTTGACCGCAAAAATATGATCACAGGTAAAACAATTGCAAAAGGTGATGTGCTGGTTGGAATTGCTTCTTCCGGTATTCACAGCAATGGATATTCTTTGGTTCGCAAAGTGTTCGAAATGAAAAAAGAAAGCTTGGATAAAACATACGAGTCTCTTGGCGGCAAATCACTTGGTGAAACATTATTAACACCTACTGTGATTTATGTGAAGGCACTGCGCACGATCAAAGAGGGTGGCGTAACGATCAAAGGCTGCAGCCATATTACAGGCGGTGGTTTTTATGAGAATATTCCGCGTATGCTTCCTGAAAATGCACATGCAAATATCAAAGTGGGAAGTTACGAGATCCCACCGATCTTTGACATGTTGGCAAAAGAAGGCAACATTTCCAAAGAGATGATGTATAACACTTATAATATGGGTATCGGTATGCTTCTTGCAGTAGATGCTGCTGATGCAGACAAGACAGTAGCTTTAGCAGAGCAGGCTGGAGAAAAAGCATATATTATAGGAGAGATCGCAGAGGGTGAAAAGGGAATTTCTCTTTTGTCCTAATAATACATATTGAAACGAGGATTAGTATGCAGAAAATTGCAGTATGTGTATCCGGTGGTGGAACGAACCTGCAGGCAATCATAGATGCCGTCCATTCCGGTAAAATTCACAACACACAAATTGCTGTTGTGATCAGTAATAAAGCGGATGCTTATGCACTGGAGCGTGCAAATAATGCAGGGATCCCGGCGTTATGTATTTCCCCAAAGGAATACGAAAACCGGAGTGCTTTTGGCGAAGCAATGGTTGATGCTCTACACAAATATAATATTGATCTTGTTGTGCTGGCAGGTTATCTGGTGATCGTTCCATCTGAAATGATCGCAGCCTACCCAAATAAGATCATTAACATTCATCCATCCTTGATTCCGGCTCATTGCGGGATGGGGTATTATGGATTGAAAGTGCACGAAAGTGTTTTGGCATGTGGCAATAAGATAACTGGTGCCACAGTGCATTTTGTAGACGAAAAGGCAGATCATGGTCCTATTATTTTACAAAAAGCTGTTGAAGTAAAAAATGGAGATACTCCGGAAATTCTACAGCGACGTGTGATGGAACAAGCTGAATGGAACATTCTTCCGGAAGCAATTGATCTGATTGGCGCAGGAAAAGTTTCCGTACAGAATGGTATAGCTGTTGTAAGCCGTTAGTATCATTTCCACGGAATAAATAAACGCATCGCAGGATATGCAGAAATGAGGAAACAAGATGAAAGTATTAATTGTAGGAAGCGGCGGAAGAGAGCATGCAATTGCCTGGAGTGTCTCCCAGAGCAAACGTGTCGATAAAATTTACTGTGCACCTGGTAATGGTGGGATCGCAGAAATTGCAGAATGCGTAAATATTACTGCTATGGAATTTGATAAACTTGCTGCATTCGCCAAAGAAAATGAGATCGATCTGACGATCATCGGCATGGATGATCCTTTGGTTGGTGGCATTGTCGATGTATTTGAAGCGCAGGGACTTCGCGTATTTGGTCCACGTAAAAATGCTGCGATCATCGAAGGCTCTAAAAGTTTTTCAAAGGATCTCATGAAAAAATACAACATTCCAACCTGCCATTATGAAACATTTCATTCTCCGGAGGAAGCGTTGATCTATTTAGAAAATGTAAGTTTTCCGGTTGTGTTGAAAGCAGATGGTCTGGCACTTGGAAAAGGTGTATTGATCTGTCAAAATCTGCAGGAAGCAGAGGCAGGTGTTACCTCATTAATGTTAGATAAACAATTTGGAGATGCCGGCAACACTATCGTCATAGAAGACTTTATGGTTGGTAGAGAAGCTTCTGTACTTTGCTTCTGTGATGGTACACATATCAAACCGATGACCAGTGCACAAGATCACAAACGTGCCAAAGACGGAGATCAGGATTAAACACCGGAGGAATGGGAACATTTTCACCGAGTCCGTTTTATACGCCGGAGATTCAGAAGTTCTGTGAAGAACAAATATATCAGCCAACAATGGATGCTATGAAAGCAGAAGGAAGAGATTTCGTAGGAATACTTTTTGTTGGCCTTATGATGACGCAGGACGGTCCAAAAGTATTGGAATACAATGCAAGATTTGGCGATCCGGAGGCACAGGTTGTTCTGCCTCGCATGAAAAACGATATTATCGATGTTATGGAGGCTTGTATTGACGGAAAGTTAGACCAAGTAGATCTTCAATTTGAAGATAATGCGGCTGTCTGTGTTGTATTAGCTTCTGATGGCTATCCGGAACATTATGAAAAAGGGAAAAAGATTACATTTCTGAAAGATTTTGCTTCGGAAGACGGTTATTATGCATTCCATGCCGGAACAAAATTGACGGAAGACGGTTTAGTAACCAATGGTGGAAGAGTATTGGGCATTACTGCCAAAGGTGCTACATTGAAGGAAGCGCGTAAAAATGCATATAAGGCAACCGAATGGGTTACTTTTGATAATAAATATATGCGTAACGATATTGGAAAAGCAATTGATGAAATATAAAAAGGAGGATAATATATGTACTCATTTGAAGAAGTAGAACGTTTTGATCCGGAAGTTGCAGCAGCAATGGACAAGGAGACAAATCGTCAGCGTGATAACATTGAATTGATCGCTTCTGAAAATTTAGTAAGTAAAGCGGTTATGGCAGCCATGGGCAGCACATTGACTAACAAATATGCGGAAGGTTACCCTGGCAAACGCTATTATGGTGGATGCGAATACGTTGATATTGTTGAAGATCTTGCAAGAGATCGTGCTATGAAGTTATTTGATTGTACATACGCCAATGTACAGCCGCATTCCGGTGCACAGGCAAATATGACAGTATTTTTTGCTTTGCTGCAGCCGGGAGATACCTATATGGGCATGAATCTTGATCACGGCGGACACTTGACACATGGAAGTCCGGTCAATATGTCCGGTAAATATTTCCATTGTGTACCTTATGGTGTAAATGACGATGGTTTCATTGATTATGATGAAGTAGAAAGTATTGCTAAGAAATGCAAACCAAAAATGATCATTGCCGGTGCAAGTGCATACGCTCGTAAAATTGATTTCAAGCGTTTTCGCGAAATCGCAGATTCTGTGGGAGCTTATTTGATGGTTGATATGGCTCATATCGCCGGCTTAGTAGCAGCAGGTGTTCACGAGAGCCCAATTCCATATGCTCATGTTACCACGACGACAACCCACAAAACATTACGTGGACCTCGTGGTGGAATGATTCTTTCCAGCGAAGAATTTGCGAAAGAGATCAATTTTAACAAAGCGTTATTCCCGGGTATTCAGGGTGGTCCTTTGATGCATGTGATCGCAGCAAAGGCTGTCTGCTTCAAAGAAGCGTTACAGCCGGAATTCAAAGAGTACGGTAAAAATATTATTAAAAATGCACAGGCACTTTGTAAGGGGTTACAAAACCGCGGCATTAAGATTGTTTCCGGTGGAACAGATAACCATTTGATGCTTGTTGATCTTGCAGATAAAAATCTAACAGGTAAAGACGTAGAAAAATGGTTGGATGCAGCACATATCACATGTAATAAAAATACAATTCCTAATGATCCACAGTCACCTTTTGTAACGAGTGGTATCCGTTTGGGAACAGCCGCAGTGACAACAAGAGGTTTTAACGAAGCTGATCTTGATATGGTTGCTGATGCGATTGCAATGATCATTGCAGATCCGGAAGGCAATAAGGCAAAAGCAACGGAAATCGTAAAAGGTTTGACAGACCGTTATCCGTTGTACGAATAAACGAGAAGGAAACAAAGGTATGAAAGAAATGAGGTGTACGTATGAGTGACAAACAAGGAAATGTGCCACAGTTTAGCGATTATGAAAAAGAATTGCTTTTAGATGGAGGATGGCAGTGTTCATTTTGTGAACGTGTCAACGCCAATTATGTTGGTTCTTGCGCATGTGGACACAACAAAAAAGACAGCGATTTAAATCGTCTTGGTTTATATGAAGAATATGTAGAAAAAACCGGTCAGAAATTAGAGACTCCGGCAGCACAGATGGCTTCTGCAGAAGAGGCTAAAGAGGATGCTGCGTCAGTAGAGACTACTGTTTCACAGCCGGCTCAGCCTGAGCCGGAAGCTCCAAAGCCTGTCAAAAATAAATATATTTATGAAGATACAGAGCTTGGAGAATACGAGCAGGATTTAATTGACGATGGAGGATGGCAGTGTGGATTTTGCCGCCGTATCAACGCATATTATATTACCTCATGTGCCTGTGGTCACAACAAAGACGATAGTGATCTCAAGCATCTTGGTAAATATGTGGATCCGGAGGACGAATATTATGAGGATGACGAGTACTATGAGGAAGAGGATGAAGTTGCAGCAACAGAAACTCCAGCTTCACAGCCGGTAACTCCACAGGCAGTGCCTCCACAGGCTACAGTTTCTCAGGCCGCACATACAGCTACACCAGTTCAGTCTGGTGCACAACCGCAGGCTAGACCGGTACAGCCACAAGCTCAGGCAGTCCAGCCGCAGGCTTCGGTTCAACCTCAAGTTCAGGCTCAACCTGTTCAGCCACAGGCTTCGGTTCAACCTCAAGTTCAGGCTCAACCTGTTCAACGGCAGGCTTCGGTTCAGCCACAAGTGCAGGCACAACCTGTTCAACAGCGAGCATCAGTACAGCAGGCTCAGCCTCAGGTTCAAGCTACTTCTGCAACACCGGTTCAGCCTGCCAAAGTACAGCAGGCAGCTACACCGGTTCAACCTAAAATTCAGGCTCAGCCAATAGCAAAACCAGAGTCGCCATTTATTGATTATGATGATGAAGAACCAGTTGCGGCTACAGCACAGACTCCGGTTCAATCTCAGGTTCAGGCTCAACCTGTTCAACAGCAGGCTCCGGTTCAACCGGCACAGCCACAAGTGCAGGCACAACCTGTTCAGCCGACACCGGCTCAACCTGTTCAGCAGCAAAATCCGGTGCAAACACAACCGGCTCAACCAGCTGTTGATAACTCAGCGCAGAATGCAGCAACTCTTAAGTCAAACATCGAAGATCAGATTTTAGAAGATCTAAAGAAAAACAACTACTCCGATGTTGCTATTGTGCGTGCTAACCGCAAATATAAAGAACTTGTGAAAAAGGGCATTATGACACAAGATGAGTTTAATACGAAAATGCATGAATTATTACCAACAGAAGAAGAACCGGAAGAGGAAGCTGCTTCTGATGCGGAAAACGCAGAAAGCAATGAATAATATAATATAATATATTACATATTTATTGCTTAAGATTGGAGAGAATCAACCATGAACATTGAGATTAATGTTACAAAAATTGTTAAATATGTTTGCGTAACCGGAGCAGTTATTGTTGCGATCATATTTGGACAAAAAACATATGCAGAGTATATTCATGCGAAAAATAGGGAGGAACAGTAAACGTTTTGTTTCTGTAACAACAGCATATGAGTAAAAAATTATTTATCGCTGAGAAACCAAGTGTCGCAAAGGAATTTGCTAAGACACTTGGCGTCTCGGGCAATGCAGGACAGGGTTATATGGAGTCACAGGATTACATTGTTACTTGGTGTGTTGGGCACCTGGTTACAATGAGTTATCCGGATGCTTATGATAAAGCATTAAAAAAGTGGACTCTACAAACCCTGCCTTTTTTGCCGGAAAAATTTCTATACGAACTTATTCCAGATGTAAAAAAACAATTCAATATTGTGGCTGGTCTTTTAAATCGCGAAGATGTATCTACCATTTATGTATGCACTGATTCCGGGCGCGAAGGGGAATATATCTACCGCTTAGTAGATCAGATGGCACATGTTCCGGATACCAAGGACAAACGCAGAGTATGGATTGATTCCCAAACGGAAGAGGAGATCAAGCGCGGCATTACCGAAGCAAAACCACTTTCTGAATATGATAATCTTTCCGCTTCCGCCTATCTAAGAGCCAAAGAAGATTATTTGATGGGCATAAACTTTTCGCGCGTATTATCACTGAAATATGGACGTCCCGTAATGGATTACCTTAACACCGGTAAGTGGTCTGCCATTTCAGTCGGTCGTGTCATGACTTGTGTTCTTGGAATGGTAGTTCGAAGAGAACGTGAGATTAGAGAGTTTGTGAAGACACCATTTTATCGTATTTTGATGAAATGTAATCTGGAAGGGAAACAATTTGAAGGTGAATGGCGTGCGGTTGAAGGCAGCCAGTTTTACCAATCACCGAAACTTTATAAGGAAAATGGGTTCAAAAACCGCGAAGATGCCGAACAGCTTTGCAAAACCTTAACCTATGATCCTTTGCAGGTGATCATTCAAAAAGTAGAACGCAAAAAAGAACGTAAAAATCCACCCTTGCTCTTTAATTTAGCGGAATTACAAAACACATGTTCCAAATTATTTAAGATCAGTCCGGATGAAACACTAAAAATTGTACAAGAGTTATATGAACGTAAGCTTGTTACATATCCCCGTACGGATGCACGTGTACTTTCTACTGCTGTAGCCAAAGAGATATACAAAAATATCGGTGGTTTACAAAATTATTCCCTGATTGCTCCCTATGCTGCAAAGATTATGGAGCAAAAAGCCTATGCCGGGATTGCCAAAAGCCGTTATGTAAACGATAAGCAGATTACGGACCATTATGCGATCATTCCAACCGGACAGGGGTTAAATGCACTCGGCAACTTAAGTGTGACAAGTCAACGAGTATACGAAGTGATCGTCCGTCGATTTCTCTGTATCTTTTATCCGCCTGCAGAATATCTAAAGATCGGGGTGACTGCAAAACGTGATACAGAAACATTTTTTGCAAATTTTAAGATTTTAGTCAAACAAGGTTATTTGGAACTTGCGACTGCATCTTTTGCTAAGAAAAATATGTCCACTAACGCATCTGTTTCCAAAAACAGTGAGAATTCTATGGAAACTGTCACTTTTGACGAGAATCTGATCACGTCAATCCAAAATCTAAAAAAAGGAATGGCACTTCCGGTGGAAGAATTCTTTATTAAAGAAGGAGAAACATCTCCACCAAAGCGCTATAACTCAGGTTCGATCATTTTGGCTATGGAAAATGCAGGACAACTGATTGAAGAAGAGGAACTGCGAGCACAGATAAAGGGAAGCGGAATCGGCACCAGTGCCACACGTGCCGAGATCTTGAGTAAACTAGTCAAGATTAAATATCTGAAATTAAATAAAAAAACACAGATCATCACACCGGAATTACTCGGTGAAATGGTATATGACGTTGTTGATGGTTCCATACGTTCTTTGCTAAATCCCGAACTGACTGCAAGTTGGGAATTAGGCTTGACACAAGTTGCTGAAGGACAGATCACAGAGGAACAATACATGGCCAAATTAAACGGCTTTATTACCCGTCGTGTTCAATATGTCAAACAAACTGCTAATCAAACGGCTCTTCGTCAACAATTTGACAAAGCAGCTGTATATTATAAGAAATGAGGTGTTTCATATGTATGATTCAATGAAAAACAAAAATTTATTTAATATGGAGGAGACGATAGCAAAAGATATCTTTGAAGACTGCGATTATCCGTGGGAAGTGCTTCCAAAGATCGAAGCTTTTATTTTGGAACTGGGTAAAACTCTTTCGGAAGATGAGTATGACTGCATTGATGGCAATATCTGGATCGCTAAGTCCGCAACAATCGCACCAACTGCATCGATCACAGGACCATGCATCATTGGTAAAAATACGGAAGTAAGACAATGTGCATTTATCCGCGGCAAAGCAATTGTCGGCGAAAACTGCGTTGTTGGTAATTCTACCGAATTAAAAAATGTCATTTTGTTTAATAATGTCCAGGTTCCACACTATAATTATGTCGGTGATTCAATTTTGGGATTTAAATCGCATATGGGTGCCGGCTCCATCACTTCTAATGTAAAATCAGACAAAACCAAAGTTACGATCAATTATCAGGGCGAAAAACTTAATACCGGACTGAAAAAAATGGGTGCAATTCTTGGAAATTATGTAGAAGTAGGATGTAACAGTGTTCTTAATCCGGGAACAGTGATCGGAAGCAATACTAATGTTTACCCATTGTCCAGTGTTCGTGGTTTTATTCCAAGGGGCTGTATTTTTAAGAAACAATCAAATATCGTACAGAAAGACATATAATGCGAATATAGTCGTTGTCATTTATTTCTAACCATCTTTTTCGTCAGATTTTTTAAGAAATATTGGCGAAAAGTGTAGACTAATTGATAAATTTGTGCGAAAATGGTCATAGAACTGTGGAAATATTTCTGCAGAGAAAAAGCAAATCGAAAGGAGCATAAACATGATTTATTCACAGGAAGTAGAAAACATGTGCCCAGTTGCTCAGGGTGTGCATCACGGTGCAGCGCCAATCCCAGAGGAAGCAAAATGGGTTCAGGCAAAGGAAGTAAAAGATATCTCTGGTTTTACACATGGTGTAGGCTGGTGTGCACCACAGCAGGGTGCTTGTAAGATGTCTCTTAACGTTAAAGAGGGTATCATTCAGGAAGCATTAGTAGAGACAATCGGCTGCTCAGGTATGACACATTCTGCTGCTATGGCATCAGAGATCCTTCCGGGTCTGACTGTTATGGAGGCACTGAATACTGACCTTGTATGCGATGCAATTAATACAGCAATGAGAGAGCTCTTCTTACAGATCGTTTATGGTCGTTCACAGAGTGCATTCTCTGAGGATGGACTTGCTATTGGTGCTGGTTTGGAAGACCTTGGTAAAGGACTTCGTTCTCAGGTTGGTACAATGTACGGAACCTTAAAGAAAGGTCCTCGTTACTTAGAGATGGCTGAGGGTTATGTAACCGCTATCGCTTTGGATGAAGAGGATTTGATCATTGGTTATAAGTTTGTAAACCTTGGTAAAATGACTGACTTCATCAAGAAGGGTGATGATCCTAATACAGCTTGGGAGAAAGCTGCCGGACAGTACGGTCGTGTTGACGACGCAGTGAAACTCATCGATCCAAGAACAGATGAAGAAATCGCAAAATAATATAAAGGAGGCAAACATAACATGGCATTATTTGAATCATATGAAAGAAGAATTGACCAGATCAACGCTGTATTAAACAGTTATGGAATTTCTTCTCTTGAAGAAGCAGAAAAAATCACAAAAGATGCTGGACTTGATGTATATAACCAGATCAAGGGCATCCAGCCAATTTGTTTTGAGAATGCATGCTGGGCATACATTGTAGGTGCAGCAATTGCAATTAAGAAAAACTGCCGTCGCGCAGCAGACGCTGCAGCAGCAATCGGTGAGGGACTCCAGTCTTTCTGTATCCCTGGTTCTGTTGCTGATACTCGTAAGGTAGGTTTAGGACATGGTAACCTTGGTAAAATGCTCCTTGAGGAAGAGACAAAATGTTTCGCATTCTTAGCCGGACATGAGTCTTTTGCAGCTGCCGAAGGTGCTATCGGTATCGCAGAAAAGGCAAACAAAGTACGTAAAGAGCCTCTTCGCGTTATCTTAAATGGTCTTGGTAAAGATGCTGCTCAGATCATCTCTCGTATCAATGGTTTTACATTCGTTGAAACTGAGTTTGATCCATACACAAATGAAGTAAAAGAAGTATTCCGCAAATCTTATTCTGAGGGTCTTCGTGCTAAAGTAAACTGCTACGGTGCAAACTCTGTACCAGAGGGTGTTGCTATCATGCACAAAGAGGGTGTTGACGTATCTATCACAGGTAACTCAACCAACCCAACTCGTTTCCAGCATCCGGTAGCTGGTACTTACAAGAAAGAATGCTTAGAGCAGGGTAAGAAATATTTCTCCGTTGCTTCCGGTGGTGGTACAGGTCGTACACTTCATCCAGATAATATGGCAGCAGGTCCTGCTTCCTATGGTATGACAGATACATTAGGACGTATGCATAGCGATGCTCAGTTTGCCGGTTCTTCATCCGTTCCTGCTCACGTTGAGATGATGGGACTGATCGGTGCTGGTAACAACCCTATGGTTGGTATGACAGTTGCTGTAGCTGTTTCTGTACAGGAGCTGCTGACGCTGGCAAGTTCTAATCTTGTAATTGTTCAATAATAATGTACAATAATAGAAGAGCAGATCAGACAATCGTTGTTTGGTCTGCTTTTTTATTGCCATTATAATGGGAATCCTATATAATAGCGGTGGCATTTTATGACATAATGGACAGAAAGGTATGGTGTTTCGAATGAATTATACGAAATTAACGAACAACTTAATTGACTTAGTGAAAGAAGAGCAGGCAAAACTCGGCTATCGAAAAGAAGCAATCCGTTTATATTATCCATTAAGTAGCTTACAGCATATATTAGGCACAACGGATTCTGCAGAACAATTAACAGAAAAATTACAAAAAGAAGCTGATTTTGCAAAAGATTCTCTTGGCACTTTGGATATATCCTGTCAAAATGACCGGTTCTGCATTGGTATTCCTGCCGTTGGATCTGAATGGGTACACGATCATATGCAGCCGGCAGAATTTATCGTATCTCTCGTGGATCTTGTCGGTCGTCATGGCTGTACAATGGAAGATATCTTTGCATTATTTCATGCACAGGATCAACCTGTTGAAATACAGGAAATTAAAAACGGAGAATTTGACTATCGCATCCGCTTTCTAGAGGGCGACGACCCTTATTATTATTGTTTTAAGGACGAGGAGATCCATATTATATATCATCGTTTTCTACCGGAGGATTATGAGGATTTCAACTTTTAAGATCCGGTTCTAAGCATGGAAATTCAGAATTTTTGACACCGCTATCTTTTTAACATAAAACGAACATATTTCGACTATTAATAAAAAACCGAAAATATGTTCGTTTTTTATTGACAAACATTTGTTCGTATAGTATATTATATACAGAACAAGCGTTCTGTATATACAAAACCTTTATTGCTGACATTTACCAGATTGCATCGTAGCGATGCAGAAACGAGGTGTACTATGAGAACATACAATGGAAAAAGAATCCTTATCACATTAACTTTGGCTTGTCTGCTTGTATTTGGACTGGTGCGAGTATGTAATTCTTCTGAGAGTAGCGCACAAGCCTCAGTGGATCAATCAAAAATCAGTTATGTTTCTGTATTGATTCATTCTTCTGATACATTGTCAAGCATTGCCAATGAATATTATTGCGATGCGTTCGGCTCTGTTCAGGATTATGCCGAAGCCATCCAAGAATATAACAGTTTAGACAGCGATCTGATTTACGCCGGAAACCATCTTATGGTTCCTGTATATCAAGCCAATTAATCCAAAGAAGATTGTATCATCTGCATAATGAAACGAGCATATTTTTTCTCGCCATGCGGATTAAGATGTACACCGTCCTGATAAAACCAATCCGGATGTTTTACTCCTTCTTTTGACCAATAAATGCGCTGTACATTTTTATTGGCTGCAACAACCCGTTGGATCGTATTATTGACATCTTTTTGAATGTCTAAATGTTTTCCATACGTATCGATCCAATAAATGGTTCGATCCTTGCCTAAATAATCAATCAATTTTTGACCGCTCTTTGAATTGAAGTTGCTATTGGTTCCCAATGCAATAATGACAATATCCCCTAATTTGTGTTTCTTGTCTAATTGCTTTGCAACATCCAAAGCCTGTACCACTTGTCTGGAAATTTTCGCATCCACAACTGCATTTTCACACTGTTGTTGAAACGCTACAGATGCTCCTAAAAAGACAGAATCTCCAATCACGGTAACAAGGTGTCTCTTGGTAACCGCTTCTTTGCTTGTATCTGCCGGCATATTATCTGCCGGAACTGCAGTATGTAACGCAGATGTTGGCTGCGATGGAAGAGTAGATGTACCCTCAACTTTTTTCCCCTTCTCCTCATTTATAAGTTGCTGTTTTTCACGAAGATCCGCTTCTAATTTTCTGGTATCAGAAGCCGGAGCTTTTATAATTCCATAAGATGCAACCAGTATACATAAAAGCAACCCCAAAGCCTTTATGTTTATATTTCGTGATGTTCTTCCTGTGTATTTCATGTTTCCTCCAATCTACTTAATGATATTTCTATAATAAAACTAAAATTGGATAATGCCATAAGTACAAGTAAAAGCTGTATTTTCCAACCACCGCCAGACAATTTGCGCAAAAACTATTCGTGACTGCTTTTTTATGATTCTCAATAAAATTGATCAATAACATATACCACACACTGATCACAAACATTCCACCTTGATATAGAAGGGAATCTGTTCCATATACAAAGTGGAAGAGAATTAAAATTGTACACGTCGAAAGTACAACGCAAATACGTCGCCAAAAAGTCGAAAATGTTACACGACAGAATGAATATTTCTGTCGCATAACACCAAGCAGTATTCCAAGAAAGATATTAAATGCCATAGTATCCGTACCGTAATACACACGCGATGGATCCTCTCCCGGAATATACTTATGAAGCATTTTATAAACTGATAACAATGCAAGTACCCCAAAAAGCCAACAAGCAATCCCTCTCCTCTGTTTGTTTCGTTTTGTATTGCGAATGCTCAACTTACAATATCCCCAAAAAAGCAATGGCCATATCAAATAAAACTGCATTTCGACCGACAAATACCATAAATGTGTAAATGGTGAACTTACTGTGTGTTTTTCAAAATAAGATGCATTTTGTGCAATCTGCCACCAATTGTTATATCCTAAAAATATACTCGCTACTTGTTGACGGATGCCGATCATCTGTGGACTGTTACGTATTGTCATATACGCACATACACACATTACCATTACAAAACATGGGAACATAATTTTTTGTATCCTATTTTGGTAATAAGCGCATATATGAAAGGAACCATTTCGCCACTTTTGCAGGGTAGAAGTAAACATCAAATACCCTGATAGTACGAAAAACAACGGTACTCCCAAAAAACCACCCGGAACATAATTTGGAAAGGCATGATATAAAACAATCCCCAGAATCGCAATCCCCTTTAATGCATCCAATGGAATACGTGTCTTATCCCACTCCCGTGTCTTATCCTGCTGAAATAAAGATAGGTTATTTTGTTGTAAAGCCATTTGATTTTGCAATGTCTTTCGATTTTGTAATACCATTTGGTTTTGTAATACCATAACGAACCCCCTTTTCTGCTCATAAACCAACAACCAATTTGTCATAGTGCAAGTATTTACTTACATTCTCAACTATGATCTTGCTGTGGTCAAGCATGAATTTTACTTTGTAAACCATACTATACACGCTATGTTTTACAATGTCAACCACTTTTTTTCACTGCGCTCAAACTATCCACGTGATTTCTTATTTTGTTAACTCTCTGATGAATACATATCTGAAAGATTGTCTGAGATGTCCTGATTTTAGCAAAGTATCATCCATTTTGGGACGGGACGCTTTCGGAATCCTTTATACATTGTTATACATAATAATTTTGGTTGACAACATAAACTAAATAGTCTAAAATAATAGCCATTAACTGTAATGTTCATTATAGGAAAGAAAGGTTTGGTTATAGCGTGAACGATAAAATTAAAGTAACAAATAGCGAATGGTATGTCATGAACTGTCTTTGGACAGCCGAACAATCATTGCCTTTAATGCAGATAGTTCCTTTGCTAAAGCAAAGTAATGGTTGGAGCAAAAGTACTAGTGCAACAATGGTTCGTCGTATGAGTGAAAAAGGACTTATCGGATATAACGAGCAGGGCAAAACAAAATATTTTTTCCCAAAGGTAAACAAAGAAGATGTTGTTGTTCAAGAAACTAAAGATTTCTTACAGCGTATTTATGATGGAAGTGTAGGAACAATGATGAGTGCACTTGTACGCCAAAACGATCTGTCTTTGGATGACATTCACGAATTACAACAGATTCTGAAAGACGCAGAATCAAAAGCGAAAAAAAGTAAGGAGTAACTGAAAATGGTAGATTTTATGTTATGGTTTTTAGAATCTTCCTTGTTAATATTATTTGTACTGGGAATACGCAAAATATTCAGTGGAAAAATCAGCTATCGTGCTATTTATGCATTATGGCTTGTTGTTGTATTTCGCTTTATGATCCCGGTAAATATTATCCCAACCCCTTTTGGTTTTGCAGATAACATGAAAAAATCGCTGGATCATCTTGAGCTAGAACTTTCTACCGCTGCGAATAACCCTGCAGCGATACCGCAAAAAGCACCAAATTTCACGTTACAAAAATCTGCCAACAAAAGCATTGGTGATACAGAAATAACTGCTAACAATACAAAAGACACAACCGTCGAACATAATAATGTTTTGACAAACTCTGAAGAAACGCATAGCTTAAATACGCCGCAGAAGCAGGAGAGAAGTCGTGACAACTCACTTTCATTGCTATTACTTGCACTTCCAATAAAGCAAATAGCCATGACCATATGGGGAATTGGAACGGTTCTCTTGTTGTTGTGTTTTGTATTGTCTAATCGACATATGACTAAACAGCTGCATAAATATCGTGTTTTTATTTCGCGAGTTGGCAATCTCGATATATTTGCTGTTGATACTATTCCAACACCGTGCTTATACGGCTTGAGACATCCAGCCATTTACATCCCGTCATTTTTGTTGGATGAGCAGGATCCACGCCATGTCTCACCAAACGAACTTCGACATATTATTGCTCACGAATCCGTACATTACCAGCATAAAGATTATATCTGGTCGATTCTACGCATGGCATTATTAACAGTCTACTGGTTCAATCCGCTGGCATGGATTGCAAGCAGTTGTTCTAAAAAAGATGCAGAACTATATTGTGACGAAACGGTATTGCAGCAGATTGGCTCGAAACAGCGTTTTGAATATGGTAATCTATTGATCAAACTTGCTGCAAAACCAATGATTGGCGTTTTTTGTTATTCCGTTGTACCAATGAGTCGCAAAGGGCGGGAGATGGAACGACGGATCAAAGAGCTAAGCTGTCCACAGAAACGCTACAAATGGTTGATACTTCCAATGTTTCTGTTGCTGCTATTTGGAATAGTCATCACCTGCAGTACCGGTACTGGCCTAGCAGTAAAAAGCAAAGCAACAGAAACATCTTCTGTAGCTATAAACGAGACTTTAGCACAAGTATATGCTCAAAATTTTTATTCGCATAATTTTGTGATGAATTCTTTGTCGGAAAAAAGCTTTGCAGAGCAGGCATTGACTATTAACACCTCGTCTTGCAATCAATCAAATGCCTCCTTCGCAAATGTATTGCTGGCAAGCAACAATGTTTCAAATACAATAACCGTAGAAGATACTATAGATGCCACAGATTATAAACTGTGCGAATCTTTGTTCCGCCGTTATGTTTCCGCATTTACAAATGCTATAAATACCGGTAATACAAAATTTTTAAAAACAGTACTTGCAGCAGATGCATACCATCAACAGAGTTCACTTGCCAAAAACTACTACAAACGCGGTATTCGCGAAAATGCTAAGTCTTTGGAAGTAACCTCTGAACAGACAACAGATCAAAAAGTGTACGTACTATCCAACGAAAAAATATATGTACGTTATGCAGATCAAACACAAAAACTAATCAAACAACGTTACCGCTATACCTGCGAAAAGATTGACGGCCAATGGTTTATCACAGAAATGTCTGATATTGAATAACCTAAGCCTCCCATACTGGAAGGTTTGCTGTTCAAACCACATATTGCTTATTATGTCAGTAAAATAATCGCTATTTTGTAACAGATATTGATTACCGCTGCTTCTTTTGGTGCAATTGTACCGCTGAAGCAGCTTGACGTTTCTTATCATCATCCAACGCTGCATAATGCTTACGTGTTGTATTTACATCATTATGTCCCAAGACCTCTGCAACCAAATAAATGTCGCCTGTTTGGCGATACAACGAAGTACCATAGGTACTTCGTAATTTATGCGGTGTAATATGCTTAAACGTTGTTACCTGACTTGCATATTCCGTCACCAGATTCTCAACGGCCTGTACACTAATACGGCGTCGCTGGATGGAATAGAAGAGTGCATGTTCATGACCTTCTTTCGGAATAATTTTACTTCTGGAATCTTCAATATAATTCATCAAAGCTTCCCGAACTTCTGCTCCAAAATAAACAAACTCCTCTTTACCACCTTTTCGAATAATACGAATTCGATTATCTCGAAAATCCAGATCTTCAATATCCAGACCAACACATTCAGAAACACGGATACCTGTTCCTAAAAACAACGTAAATATGGCAATATTTCTTAATCGATTTTTTTCATAGTAGGTTTTCTTGATCCCGGTTAAATTATCGCCACCATGTTCCACCAATTCTAATAATTCATTTACCTCGGAAGAATCCAATCGAATAATTTCTCGATCATGTAATTTGGGCATATCTACAACAACGGTAGGATTATTTTGAAGCTTACCACGCTTTTGATAATATAGATAAAAACTGCGTAAAGAGGCCATTTTACGATGAATACCACGTTCATCGTTTGTAAATTCCTGCCCATCGTATGTATACAGCTTCAAATATTCCATATATTCCTCGATATCTACCGGCTCTAATTGGTCTAAATATGACAATTCAATATCAGAAATCGGCTTAGACGCAAACAAAGGATTCGCACTCTGTAAAAAGCGAAAAAAAGTACGTACATCATAAGCATAACCAATCCGAGTCTTAATTGTTGTTGTCGGTTCAATTCCCCGAAAATAATCTTTACAAAAACTAGGAAGTTCCTGCAAAGATCACGCAGCCTGCTGATATTCGTTGCTTTTAATTGTTGATGATATGTTTTTGTACGTTTCGTACCCATAAAAATTCACACATTCCTTTCTAAGTTCGCTAAAAACCACAAAGCAAACTATAACTTGCAAAGCATTCACAGACGACATTTAACATTGCCAAAAGTCTCATCAAGTGAAAAAGCTTTAATATATTCGGAAACATACATATATTATACCCGAAATATGTCGTTTTGACAATATCTCTTTGGTAAACTGGGGTTTATCCAAGAGATTGATTTTAGCAAATACTGCTCTTCTTTCTCTATTTTATTATGACAGAAATTTGAAACTCAGGTCTTTTGACAACCTAATCTTGTTAAGGAACACAGAGTCGCTTGCGATTCTTTCGCGCTCGAGCGGTGCTGTTTACAGCTAACTTCTTCTCCGCGAGATGCGCATCCTCGCGGAGCGTTTTTTACTTTATAGGAAACTTCTCGTTTCCTATAAAGTAAAAAAAGATGTTGACAGCTTTTATAGCCTTCAACATCTTTTATCATGTATGTATAAAATTATTTCGTCATTCGCCTGCTGATCGCAAATTCTAACGCAGCCAAATCATCAGAACTTAACTTCTGATTGACCAAATATTCTGTAATAAATTGTGAGACCGATCCATTGTACAATTTATTTAACAAAGCTTTCGTTTCGATTTCCTGCACTTTTTTCTTAGATACGTTTGCTCGACATATAAAGCCAGGATCTTCTCTGGTGATCGCACCTTTTTCGATCAAACGTTGATCACTGTATAAGTTGTATTTTTCTCCCAGCCAATATATTCTTTGATGATCTTGGAGATATCTTTTGCAGCCAGCGCCTTATTAGACCACAATAACTCCATAACATTTAATTCTCCCTCATGCAAACGTAAATCTTTCATAATCGCTACCTCGTTTCCTGTCGATTTCATCCGACAACAAATTAATTCTACATATTAAGAATAAAATCGTCAATGGCAAAACTGCACAATTAAAACAGTCTACAATTGTGTAACTTTTAATACTACAATTGTAGACCACAATATCTTTGATTCTACCGATGTAGAAACCACTAATTATAGGCCTTGCCTGATTTAATAAATTACAATTTTTTAGTCTTCTTTTAATTTTTTCAGTAATTTTTGAAAATAATCCGGCAATGGAGCGTCAAATTCCACATATTTTTTAGTGGTTGGATGGATAAAACCCAGTGTTTTTGCATGAAGTGTCTGTCCTGTTAATGCGTAGGGACTCTTCTGTGGTCCGTACACGGTATCTCCTAAAATCGGGTGTCCGATACTGGACATATGAACACGGATCTGATGAGTACGGCCTGTTTCCAAATTGCAAGCTATATAATTAAATTTTCGATTTAGATGATCTAATACCTGATAATGTGTAACTGCCGGCTTTCCGTTTTTTTCGTTGATCGCCATTTTTTTGCGATCAATTGGATTCCGTCCTATTGCACCTGTTATTGTGCCTTGTTCTTCTGATAGATTATTCCATACGATGGCATGATAGGTTCGTGTAATAGAATGGACCGCCAATTGTTCTGCAATAAATTGATGTGCCTTGTCATTTTTGCAGACTACAAGCACTCCTGTAGTATCTTGATCGATACGATGAACAATTCCCGGTCGCATCACACCATTGATCCCGGAGAGCGAATCTTTACAATGGTACAAGAGTGCATTAACCAACGTCCCCTCATAATGTCCCGGTGCAGGATGTACCACCATTTGTTTTGGCTTATTTACAACAATAATATCCTGATCTTCATATAAAATATCAATCGGAATATTTTGTGCTATAATGTCCGGTTCACGAAGTTCTTCAGGCTCAAAGTAAATCTCATCATGTTCCATCACTTTATAACTGCTTTTTACTGCCTTACCATTTATCAATACTCTTCCATTTTGAATTGCTTTTTGAAGTGCTGCTCGCGAATAATCCGATAGCATTTTTGACAAATATTTATCTAGCCGAAGTCCTATCACATCTTGATCCGTTACTCGAAAGCAAATGTTTTCATTCCTGCCTGACATAGCTCACCTCGCAAAATCTTCTTCTTTGTAATAAAATAACAATAATAGTAATGCGATCACGGCTCCGACCACAACATAACAATCTGCAACATTAAATACAGGAAAATGAATCAATGAAAAGTAAAAAAAATCGACAACATATCCCCGTGCAAAGCGATCGATCATATTACCAATTGCCCCAGCTGCGATCAAAACAATGGCACTCTGCAGCGGTCTCCATTTCCTGCCACTGCCCATCTTGCAATAAAAATAACACAGCCCACCAAATATGATAAGAGTGACGATCAATAATAAAACTCTTTGATTTTGCAAAATTCCAAACGCAGCGCCTCTATTTTCTAAATATTCCAATTGAAACACTCCGGGAATAAGTATAACATCCGGATGTCCCTGCAAAAAATGCACAGCAAGATATTTGCTTCCCTGATCAATTGCCAGCAAAAGAAACAGGGCAATCACTCCTAAAACATGTTGTCTTTTCATTCTTGTTCCTCATTTCCATCTACACAAAATCAGTTGATTATGTTGTAATTACTGCGTCTACCACCTACATAAACTCTTATATATGATTATGCCGCAAATTACCACAGCCAACACTTATGACTATTTCTTCATTTGATTACGCTCACGTTATTTCCTTCGCTGGTCACGCCGTAATCACAGCATCAAGTGCCTGAGATAGCTCTTCATCGGTGACATCATCTGTCATTACTGCATTTCCAAGGCCATCCAACAAAATAAAACGAATCTGCCCTGCATTCATTTTTTTATCATTCTTTGACACACGAATAATATCTTCTTTTGTTAAGCCTTCAACTGTTGTTGGCAACTGCATCTGCTGAATCATCTCACAAATAGTTCGATACTGTGCTTCTGTAATCATATTTCTCAAATAAGATAAATACGATGCTGCAACCATACCGATGGCAACACATTCTCCATGAAGAAGTTCAAAATTCTTTAATTTTTCAATGGCATGACCAAGGGTATGACCAAAATTCAGCAGAGCACGCTCTCCCTGTTCCTTCGGATCATTTTCGACAACTTGCCGCTTGATATCACAACTTCCGTAAATAATCTCCGCTAATGTGGATAAGTCTCTATCATTCAATGCCATAATATTCTTTTGAATGGTATCAAAATAATTCATATCCTTGATCAATCCATGTTTAATAATTTCACCAAACCCCGAAAAATATTGTTCTTTTGTCAATGTCTTCAATGTAGAAACATTCATATAAACTGCCGATGGCTGATGAAATGCACCTACCATATTCTTATATCCACGGAAATCAACGCCGGTTTTTCCGCCAATACTGCTATCTACCATAGCAAGTAGAGAAGTCGGCAACTGGATAACACGAATCCCTCGCAAATAAGTTGCCGCAGCATATCCGGTCATATCACCTACAACACCACCACCAAGCGCAAGCAAAATGTCTTTGCGATCAAAATGTGCCTTGATCAATACTTCATATAAATCTTCAATGACATCCAACGTTTTCGAAGATTCCCCAGCCGGAAACGAAAATACGCAAACATATGCAGCTGCCTTTTGGGCAATAGTCTTCACTTTTTCTGCATAATGAGCTCCCACTGTATCATCGGTTACAATACATATTTTATGCGACTGAAGTGCAAAGTTCTGTAATACATCTTCTAATCCATCATAATTGTCTGCCAAAGTAATATCATACAAGGGTTTGCCATCATAATGTACTGTCATTTTTTGTTTTGTCATAGTAAAGAACCTCCATGTTTGCATTCTCTATTCCACAAAAGGAAAGAGGGCTTATTCGGCCCCCTCTCGCATTCATATAAGAATCATTGTGATTATAATTCCGGATCAATAAAACTGAATGGATTGGCATCCATTGCAGGAGCCTGAGGCTGCGCTGTCGGTGCCGGTGTAACACCCGGTGTCTCAAACATTCCACCAAGATCCATTAACGGATCATCAATAATGCCATTACTTGCTCCGTCTGCTGCTGGTGCCGGTTCAGCCGCTGCAGGTGTTTCCGCAACAGTTTCCATTCCACCGATCAGATCGTTTGTATTGAACATATCTGCTCCACCGAGAAGATCATTCGCTGCCGGTTCTGTTCCACCAATCAGATCATTGGCTGTCGTTTCGCTGCCACCGATCAGATCGTTTGTAGCAAACATATCCGTTCCACCACCAATCAAGTTATCGGCTGTCGGCTCACTACCACCGATCAGATCGTTACCACCAAGAATGTCATTCGGTACCGGCTCACTCATTGCAGGCTCTGTTCCACCGATCAAGTCATTGCCACCAAACATATCTACTCCACCGAGCAAATCGTTTGCTACCGGTTCACTTGCTGCAGGCTCTGTTCCGCCAATTAGATCGTTATCAGCGAACATATCTGCCCCACCGAGAATATCATTCGATGCAGACTCGCCGCCACCAATCAATCCATTATCCACTGGAACTGCTGGTTCTTCAGCAGGCGTTGTGATCCCAGGAATATCCATCAGCATCGGATCTGCCGCCGGCGTTGATGGTGCAGTTGCATCTACAGTCGGAATATCTAAGCCCAAATCTAGGGAAACTGAACTTCCCGCCTCTGTTTGTGCAGGTGAATCCGATGAAATGTCTAACGATATATCACCTACCGGTGACATATCTACGATGAAACATCCAAACTAACTCCATTATCCTCCGCTGCAGGTGCTGTATCCGATGTAATATCTGAAGATACATTCAGAGTGATTCCCTCATTCAAGGTACTAGCTACCTCCTGCTCTGCATTAACTCCGGCAACATCAGCGATCGAACCTGTTGTGCTTTCTGTATTGTCTGACGGAAGATCGCTAAAAGATCCCTCTGATGAAACCGGAACTGTAAAGGATACCGGTTCAACAGGCACTTCCTCAACCTTAGGTGCATCAGCATTATCATCTGGCAATTCAACAAATGGAGCCGGAGAACCAATATTGATCGGAATGATTCCAGGATCATCCATTACCATATCAGCACTTGGCGCCTCATTCATCAATTCCTCTAATTCAGGAACAAAAATAGAAAAGCTCTCGCTGTCCAGCATCTCAATCTGTGCCTCTGCAAGTTTCTTAAACTGTAATCTATAATTTTCATAGCTCTGTACAAGTTTACGCACATGATTTCTTGTTTCTTCCAACTCACGATTAGCTTTTGCTTTTGTAATCTCCGTTTGTGCCTGTGCCTCTCTGCGCAGTGATTCAATCTCTGCCTTAGCCTCTCTTGTCATTGCTTCTGCCTTTGCAGTTGCTTCAGACATAACAGAGTCGGCCTGTGTCTTAGCAGCCTCCTGTGTTTCTGTCGATGTCTTCTCAGCAAGCACCAGAGCCTTCTGGAGTGTGGATTCCATTTTCTTGTAATACTGGATTCCCTCACTCAAAGAACTGATTTTCTCTTTTAAGCTTTGATTTTCTTTGTACAACTCCTCATAACTGCCACGAATTTCCTCCAAAAAGTCATCTACATCCTTTTTGTCGTATCCTCCCATCTTCGATTTAATTTCTCGATTCTGGATATCAATTGGTGTAAGCATACTCATACCTCCCTAAATGTATTGTTGTACCATGATGTGATATCTTCCCTTTTTTGATCGTACACCTGTCTGACGAAATCGGTATTTTCCATATCCTCTGACAGATATAATATCTCCTTCTCTCAGAAGTTTTGCATTCTCAGTACAACACTTTCCGTTAATATATATATTGCCATCCCGGATCAGTTGTAACCCCTGTGTACGCGAAGTGCGAATTGCAACTGACAACACTGCATCTAACCGCGGCGTTGTTACGCTTCCCGAAATGTCTTTATATTTTTGTTCCCAGTGGAGTTGGTTTAATGGGATACATTCTGTCTTCACAGTAGTATGACGGATTCGATCTAATTCCAAGATCAAGCTCTCCATATTGGATTTACAAAAAACATATCCAACGGCCGCCGAAGCACCTTCCGGTCCCTCCATCCGTACAAGAATGTCTCCTATCTGATCTCGTTCCAATCCCATCCCCATGACCGTCCCCAAGTAGTCACGATGTGTCAATGCTTCGCCAAACTTCCGGTTTACCGGCGCGATCCTGATACATGATATAGGAAACTGTGTATCAGATATTCGATCCATATATTCCGGTGGCATAAACATAAGAACCCGACGATCAGCCTCTTCATATCCGCCATAAGCATATAATGGCAGTTGTTCCACATGTGTATCCGGATATAATTCTGCCAATGCCTGACAGGCTAACTCCTGCTGTGTGATCGTTACGAAATCACTATAAACACAAATTCCACGTTGATATGCCATATTGCCCAAATCCCGAAAACGCTTGTATAATATTTGGTCTTCTTTTGAACGTGGCATTCTTAAAATTCCTTATTCAGCGTCGGGATATTAAATCCATCTCCCTCAGCCATATTTTTAATATAATCGCCGGATATATCAATATTTTTAGGTGAAAACACAAATATGTAACGGGAAACCTGACGCATATTTCCGGAGATTGAAAAAATACAGCCGGAAATAAAGTCCATAATACGCTGTGCTTCCATAATATCAATGCCCTCGAGATTAACAACGACAGGCTGTCCATCCATCAAAACTTCGCACACCTGCTGTGACTCTCCGAAATTACTTGGCTTGATAATACATACTTCCAAACCGTTTGGTGCCGTACGAATAGGAACGACCTTATTGGTCGATGTCCGAAAACTGGTTCGTTTCGGCTGTGGTGCCGGCTCATCATAATCATCAAAAGATGGTGCTTCCTGTTTAGCAGCTCGCTTCTCCTCTCGATAGCGCGGTCTTACTTCTTCTTCCTCAACATAATCATCCGCAAAATCGTCATCATAATCTTCATCTTCCGGTGCAAGTTTGAACCAATTTAAAATTGAATCAATTCCCATGTTATAACCTCATTTCTGTATGAAGAACTTCATACATATATTTTGTGCTCAAACAATCTCTGTGATCATAAAATGTCTATCATACGCTGATTGCTTAAACAGCATAATTCCTTCTCCGAAAATCCCGGTACCAACGCGCACATGAGTTGCTCCTTCTTCAACAGCAATCTCGTAGTCGTTGGTCATTCCCATAGAAAGAACATTCATATCAATATTATCAATGTTTTTCGCACTAATGTCAACTAACAATTTGTGTAATTTATGAAAAATCGGACGATTTTCTTC
Source organism: Clostridium sp. AM49-4BH (assembly GCF_003478335.1). GTDB lineage: Bacteria > Bacillota > Clostridia > Lachnospirales > Lachnospiraceae > Butyribacter. Next base: position 87,762 of record NZ_QUFB01000001.1, on the reverse strand, counting down.
TGGTTTTTCGACAAATGGCGCTATCGTCATTAAGCCTCGCACATGAACACGTGGCAATTTGGCAATCTGTCGGATCAAACTCTCGGTTTCTTCAGGCTTGATTCCAAATTTACTATCCTCACCAGCAACATTAACTTCTACTAGAATATTTGCATGAACATCCTTTTTCTCACATTCTTTTTCGATTGCCTCAGCCAAATGGAGCGAATCCACGGAATGGATCAAACCGGCTCGTCCAACCACATATTTTACTTTATTCGTCTGTAAATGTCCGATGAAATGCCATTCCAGATTTTTAGGAAGCGCCTCATATTTTTCTTTCATTTCCTGTGCTTTATTTTCACCAAACTGTGTTTTACCGGCATCTATCGCTTCCTCGATCATCTCGATCGGCTTTGTCTTGCTCACAGCGATCAGCGTAACCTCTTTCGGATCACGACCACTGCGTTCACAAGCTTCATCAATCTTTTGCTGTACCTTGATCAAATTTTCACGTACCATAGTCTTTCATTCCTTTCTAATATATGATCTGATTTTCTTTCATCAGCTTTGGATTCAAAATAATATGGTCATATGTTGACAGTCCATATACCGTATTATTTTTTGCAATTGTATATTCTTCATTTTCATACAATTTGTCAATCAATTGAAAGCGGCAATACCCTTGATTACAATTATATACGCCGTTTAACGTTTCTGTCTGTGACAGCGTCGTTTCTTTCGACGAAGCATTATCCTTACGGATCACCGTGCCTGCCTCAAAGGAATCCTTGTCAATATACACCATATCGTTATCATCGATGTAATAAACATCAATTGCCACAAGCTTATTATCGGTAACCGATTTCAAATAATAAGTGCCGTTATCATCGTTTGGTCCATTTGATAAATACTCCTTCGGGAATACATAGCATTCCTTTTTTATAATGGAAGAATTCGGTATTTTCAAGCCTTGCGCATGATTGAATTCAATATGAACATCAATATAACGATTTTCCAAATATTGGATCATATATTGATTAAGATCTAATTTGGCATATTGCCCGCCGTTGCTTGTATACGTCGTTACCGGAACACTCATCGACAGATCATCTTTTTGCATGGTGATCTTAATCTGCTTCTGTCCGCTAAGCTTTTGAAACTGTTTGCTTGTAAGTGGCAATATGATCGACCAATTTTCACTTTTTACAAGCTTATATACGTTCGTCCCACTCGCCGCCTTAGAAGAAGGACGAAGCTGTTTCCAATGATCTGTCGTATCCTTAAAATAATCTTCCTTAACATCCTGATAAGAAACATTTTCCATACCATCCGTTACAAACGACACAACACCTGTCTGCTTTGCCTTGACCACTTCAAAGCCAACCGCCTGATCGGTATTATCCTTGATCAGCTTCTGCAATCGAGATTCGAAATTAACGGTTGAAAGCTGCAACACGGTATTATCAATATCATAGCGAAAATTTGATATTTTGTTATAGGAAGACAACGTAAAATCTTCACGAAAATTAGAAATGCTGTCGCGTATCTCTCTAGTATCCTGCGCACTAAGCTCCACACTTCCAGTATCCATCTCCGACAATTTCTGTGCAATGTCTCCTGTTCCATCTACTGAATATACATTTGTACGCAGACCAACACGATCACCTTCGCCCACATAGTAATTAATGTATCCGGCCTTTTGCGTATTCACCAATACTTCGTCTCGTAAGATCAATCCGCGGATCGTTTCATCATCTGCAATCTGCGTTTCATTCACTTCATAGATAGATAGATGATCTTTTGTCATGGACATAATAAACATAACTAAAAGATACAGTGAAAATAAGCAGAGAATAACTCCAAGGGTTTTAGATCTGCGTCGTTTCATCGATACGATATTACCTGTTTTTTTTCTATTTGCCATGGAGTTGTCACCTCTCTTCACATTCTCACTCTATTTTTACAAACCACTCTTTATTATAATCTTTTTTGTAGATTTTGTCCATATTTTGACGTTTATGTATATTTTTCCAATAAAGATTAAAGCAACATTGAGTGCAAAGTTTGAGTGTATAATTTGAATCTCTCTGGTAATACTTAGAATAACCATAATAAAAAGGAGGTTACTACATTGAAGACATTGGATTATATTTTATTAACGTTAGTGATCATCGGTGCGATCAACTGGGGACTGATCGGCTTCTTACAGTTCGATCTGGTCCGTGTATTATTTGGCGATATGAGTTTGTTGTCACGTATCATCTATGCAGCAGTGGGCATTGGCGGACTATATGCGATCAGCTATTATGGTAGGATCCGTTCCCAGTCATAATTTGGGGCAAGGCAATTACTATAGTTCTCTGCTGGCAGAAATCACTATGTTGTGGCTGCAAAATGCTTAGTATTCTTTGAAATAATAAGCAATATGTAACACAACAGCAGCTTCGGATGTGCGAAGCTGCTGTTGTGTTATTTTATATATTCTAACAGTTTATTCATTTGCAGATATAGGCTTTCGCCACCGACTGCTTTCAAGACAACAGATATATAGCCATTGCCCTCTTTGTCCTTTGAATACAAGATCAAACAAGAACCCGCCTTCTGCGTTGTTCCGGTCTTACCTCCAATAACCTTTACACCTTTCGGAGCTGTTGCTGTTCCGATCAAATAGCGATCTGTCGTCTTAAAATATTTCGTATGTTTTTTGCCGTCTTTGTCAGTATATTTTGCCTTATAATTTGGTTGATTAATAATATCCATAAATGTATCATACTGCAATAATTCATGAAAAACCAAATACAGGTCATATACGGTAGTATAATGCTTATCGTCATGCAGTCCATGCGGGTTGACAAAATGCGAATCAATTGCGCCAAGATCTTTCACTTCGTCATTCATCATATCAACAAACTTTTCAACACTACCACCAACATGTTCTGCAATGGCTACTCCTGCATCATTTCCCGAAAAGACCAAAAAAGAATACAAAAGATCGCGCAATACGATCTTATCTCCTTCTTTAAAACCGCACAACTTAGCACCATATTCCGTAATATTGGCTGCATCATGACTAAATGTGACTGTATCATCTAAATTACCGTATTTCAAAGTAACAAGTGCTGTAACAATCTTAGTAATGCTTGCCGGATACATTCTATCATAAATATTTTTGGAAAATAGCATCTTTTGCTTCGTATCATTTACGATCATTGATGCTCCCGCTGTCATAACACTATCACTGCCCTCTTTGGACTGTTTATTTTTAGGAATCACACAGATATCTTGTGAAAGATAATCCAAAGAGTATGCACCGCCACTTGCCACTACAGTACCTGTTTGCATTTGAGGGCGATAATTCAAGCTGCTCTCTCCGGATGAACCGCATCCGGAAACACACAATGTAACCGCTAAAAATAATGCGGTCAATCTGCCGTATTTTTGTATTGTATTTCTCATTCTGCCAACCCTTCTTTTCTAAGCACTTCGCGCCATTCCAAATCTCCACGGTCTAATGCTTTGACAAGTAGTTCTGCTGTTGCCAAATTCGTTGCAAACGGAATATTATAGGTATCACACAAATGGATCACTGTATTTACATCCGGTTCATGTGACTTTGGAGATAACGGATCCCGCAAAAAAATCACCATATCTATCTCGTTATGTTCGATCTGTGATGCCAATTGCTGTTCACCACCCAAGTGACCGGCAAGATATTTATGCACCGACAGATTTGTTACCTCCTCGATCAACCGACCTGTCGTTCCCGTTGCATATATATCATGCTTACTCAATATTCCGCGATAAGCAATTGCAAAGTTCTGCATTAATATTTTCTTTGCATCATGCGCTACCAACCCAATATTCATATGTTGTTCACCCCTTTAATTCTATCAAAGTATTTTTAGGAAATATATCCCGCTATAACTCTAAATCCATATCAATGTCCCGCTCTGCATCACTTCCATACATATTACGCATAGAAAATCCACCTTTGCTGGATTTGGCAGGTTGTATGCTGATATTCATGATCAAACCTATTCCGATCATGGATGATAACATCGAACTCAGTCCATTGCTCAGAAACGGTAATGGAAGTCCGGTATTTGGGAACATAAATGTTGCAACACTTATATTTGCAAATACCTGAAACATATACATAGATGCTACTCCCATTGCAATCATCTTCCCCAATAAATCCTGTGCCTTTCCAGCCACACTAAAGCACTTAAAGATCACAATCGCAAGCAGTATCAAGATCAAACAGCAGCCCAGGAAACCAAACTCTTCTCCAATGACGGACCAAATAAAATCACTCTCACGTACACCTACGCTGCTATAGTTTCTACCGACTTTAGCATCTCCGCCATCTTGCAAAAACTTGCCATATATTTTGCCCGAGGCTATTGCTCGAATAGAATGCAGCTGCTGATAATTATATTTCTCCGAGTTTGGAAAGGTATCCGGATACAGCCATGACATGATTCGATTATACTGATACCCTATCAACAGTCCATTATGTGGCTGCTGAATATACCAAGCACCTACAATACCGATTGGAACAAACAGCAATATGATCGGCACTATAATGCGATAAGACAACCCCGCTGCAAATATCATTACGACCATGATAAATGCAACGACCAGACTGGAACTTAGGTCAGGCTGTTTTAAGATCAATAACATTGGAACTGCTGTTATTACTAACGTCAATACTAATGTTTTGACCTGGGACATTTTACTGGACCGCCTTACTAAGAAAACTGCCAGCGTCAAAATAAATATAATCTTCATTAACTCTGTCGGCTGAAATGTCAGTCCCGCCAAACGAATCCAGCGCTTGGCATCTGTACCATTGTTAGTTCCCAGCGGCGTATACGTTGCCAAAACAAGTATAACACCTATTACATAAAATATTGCTGTAAACTGACAGATAAAATGATAGTCCAATACCGACAAAATGGCAATGATCACGATTCCCATGCAGATTCCCATGATCTGGCCCTTCATATAAGACATTCCATCATCTTCTCCACCTGCCAGTCGAACTGCAAATGCACTGATCATACATAACACCAGTACAACACCAAGAAGAGAAATATTGTAACGCTTCCAGTCATATTGTTTGATACGATTTATCATCTTAAATTCATCCCCATTTACCCAGCATGTTTCAATTTTGTGTCAATAGTTTATCCGCAGCCGAACCTATTCAGATTCTTTACTTGCGGAAATTTCTGGATCCTTTGATCGGAATATTAGCCAACAATGCATTGACTGTCTCTGACCCAACTTCTGTTTTTGCCATTTTGATATCTAACTCATCCGTATCAATATCCAAGTATTTGGATATCACCTGAATGATGTCATTTTTCATCTGATCCATTAACTCTGGAGAGCAAACAGCGCGATCAGAAGTAATGGCAACTTTTAGTCGATTCTTAGCAATATCACTGCTCGAACCGGAACTCTTAAAAAAATTTGAAAAAATACTCATATCTTCTCCTCCATACGCTATATGCGCAGTAATATTATTTCTTAAAAATTGCCTTTAACTTTTGGAACAATCCATTAGTTGCTTCCAGATTCAAGTAAGGCACTTCCTCGCCCAAAATACGATGACAAATATTCATATATGCCTGTCCTGCCTGACAGTCTTTACCAACGAGCGGCTCACCTTGATTGGTTGAAATAACAATATTTTCATCATCCGGCACAACGCCGATCAGATCAACGGCCAGGATTTCAACAACATCTTCGCTTGACATCATGTTTCCCTCTTTGACCATATCGGTACGCAAACGGTTAACTACCAAGTGAGTAGATCCAATCTCATTTGCCTCTAACAGACCAATGATACGATCTGCATCACGGACAGCAGACACCTCCGGTGTCGTTACAACCAATGCACGGTCTGCTCCTGCAATCGCATTTTTAAATCCCTGCTCTATACCCGCCGGGCAATCCATTAATATGTAATCAAATTCTTCTTTCAGATCGTCCGCAAGTTTTTTCATCTGCTCTGGTGTAACAGCTGTTTTATCCTTAGTCTGTGCGGATGGCAGCAGGTAAAGATTTGGATAGCGCTTGTCTTTGATCAACGCCTGCTTAATACGGCAGTTGTTCTCAACAACATCAACCAGATTATACACAATACGGTTTTCCAGTCCCATAACTACATCTAAGTTACGAAGTCCTATATCCGTATCGATCAATACTACTTTTTTGCCCAACATAGCAAGACCGGTTCCGACATTTGCCGTAGTTGTTGTCTTACCTACACCACCTTTACCGGATGTAATTACGATTACTTCACCCATTGTTTACCTCATTTCTGCATACGCCACTCTGTCTTGATTACTCTATTACTTCTATAATTCCGGATCATGCCCGTATGCTGACACAATCCCGCAAATTATATTGTACCAAAAAGCGATAAGGAAATCCACTTTTTTCGTGAAAAATCACGAAATTACAATCGAATATCCCCCATCACATCTTTATCCAATGGTTCAATATAAATATTTCCATCTTCCCAAAATGCAATCTTGGTTTCTTTTTCTTTCTTCTTTCTTGGCTTATCCGGGGAACGTGCAATCGTATCTGCGATACGGATCTGCACCGGATCCATATCCAGTGCAACAACAAACGCATTCGTATTTCCGGAAGATCCTGCATATACATTGCCCTTTAAGGATCCAAGAATGATCACATTCCCCTTAGAAACTACTTTTGCCCCTGCTTTGACATCTCCAATGATGATAATGCTGGTTTCCACATCCAACACCTGTCCGGAGCGAAGATTTCCTTTGAAAAACTGTCCTGTACTGTAGTCAATCTCTTCCTGTCTGTTTTCTATGCTATTTTGAAATGCTGTCTCCAAAGCCTCGTCCTCTTCCATGATACACGGAATCAGTAAATGGCAATTTTCCTGAATACAGTCTACCAGCTGCATCTTTTCATCATCGCTCAGCTTTTTCCCTTGAAAAGATACTGCTTTCGTCGCTTCTCCCCAAAAGGCTGCTGACTCCTTAAATTTCTCGCTGACCGCCTGCTTAAGTTCTTCAAACGCAGCTTCCTCGTTCAGTACAATAACAATGCCTGACTTGGTGCCTTTCATTGCTACTAATTCACTCATAGATCTCCTCCATTCCTCATACGATAGATTAATCCGTATGCGTTGTATTGGATTCCGGCATTTTAATCTTACCGGATACTTTCTTTTTGTTCTTACTAAAGTAATATTTATAAACATCTCTTGCCGTCTGTGCAGCATTGGATGATGTAAAACCGTTAGGTATTACGCAAGTTACAGATATTTCAGGATTCTTGTACGGTGCATAAGAGACAAAATATGCATGGTTGGCATGCAATTTACTCTGCTGAGCCGTTCCTGTCTTGCCGGCGATCTTTACTTTCATTCCGCTGAACATAGATCCAATGGAGCTTCTGCTTCCATTGACCACTCGATACATTCCGTTATGAACTGCTTTCCATGTCGAGTTAGCAATATTCACCTTATTACGAACCTTTGCATGATTATCCAGTATCACATTGCCATTGACATCCTTTACCTGATCGATCAAGGTCAGATCATAGCAGGTACCACTGTTGGCAACCGTTGTAACATAACGGGATAACTGGATTGGCGCATAACTATGTGTTGCCTGTCCAATTGCAGAACGCACAGCATCTGTCTTGGAGAAGTTCGGCTCACTTTCCGGAAGTTCGACACCGGATTTATCTGTCAATCCAAACATATCCGCATATTTTTTTAGCCGCGATAAACCGCGCGCATTATTTACCTGCCCGTGTATAAGACCACTCAGTTTATATCCTACGGTATAGAAAAAGTAGTTACAAGACACTTCCAACGCACCAGATACGTTAATGCTTCCATGACCTGCCGTACTCCAACATTTTGGAGACGGTGTGATCTTATCAAACGTAACATTATCATGGATCATTGTTCCGGTACTGATCACTCCTTCTTCTAATCCCGCTACAGAAGATACGACCTTAAAGGTAGATCCCGGTGCGATCTTTTGCTGTGTTGGTCGGTTCATCAGCGGAGATGAAGTATTCTGTGTTAAATATGAATAAAAATAATCCGAATCAACCTGATTTGCCATCTTATTATTATCGTAACTCGGATAAGAAACCATAGCCTTTACATCACCAGTCTTAGTATCTGTTACAACGATGGAACCCGAACACGGATCCAGACCAAGCTGTCCCGGCGTAATCTCCAATTTACGGATCTTACCGGTCAAGAAAGAATACGGCGATGTAATACCATGCTTAACCTTACTGTATTCCTGAGCATTGTATTTGATATCACCTTGATCAAATAACAGCAGGCAGCAGTCCTGCCCTGATATTTCATAATGATAGATCAAATAACTGTATACCATCTTACTGTATGTTGTATCATCTTCCAACAGTTTTAATCCATAATCGACCAATTTTTTGTATATTTCTTCCGTACTGTAATAGGAATCACCAATCTTTAGCACACTCAGATCAATCCAATTGGCAGAAATTGCATACTGCAAATATTGACTGAGACTAATCTTCCCATTTTGGTACTTTTTATAGGTATCATCTGACGTATCTATGTCATCCGTCAAAACAGTCCCCTCATTCTTCAACGCAGTATAAAAATATGAAACGAAATCCTGCATGTCTTCCGGAAGCTGTTTGTAAGTTTTTTTGCTGTCCGCTGCCAAATATGTCTTTAATCTGCTCATAATACGTTTGGATTTTGTCTTATATTTTATATATATTGCTTTTTCCAGATCAGACGCATCTTTCTCTGTGAATCTGGTGACATCGATCACATTATTCTGGATCAATGCATTGTATACATCATAAATTGGAATCCGAATTTCAGAAGCACTGCGACCACGGCTTCCTGCATCAGATCCATTGCTGATCTTTGATAACAAAATTCCGGCAATATGCTCCTCCAAGAGATCGTAACACTCCTTCTGAAGTTTTGCATCAATCGTAAGATACAAATTATTTCCCGCAACAGGATCTGATTTTTTCGTCACATCCAGTACACGGCTTGTTCCACTATTGATCGACAAAGTTTCACTGCCTTTTTTGCCCTTGAGATAATTTTCACAACTACTCTCAAGACCGGAGATACCAATCTGATCAGATGTCGTATAATCTGTATTTGGGTCTTTCTGCTTTAATTCCTCCAGTCGCTCCGTTGTCACAGCTCCGGTATAGCCTAATATATGTGCAAAATATTTGCTATTTTTGTATACACGTGTTGTATCATCTGAAATATTTACACCGGGAAGATCAGCACTGTTTTCTTTGATCGCTGCAACAGTAACATCATCGACATCGTTTGCCAATGTGATCGTTTCATACATTTTATAGCGATTCATAAACATTGCATATCGTACAGCCATAATTTTTAATGCAGTATCTTCATCATATTTTTTATCGATCAAAAACTTTGGGCTGTTCGATCCCTCATCATAACGAAGATACTCAAATAACTCCCTGGCAGACATATCACGCTGCTCCTGTGTAAGCTCTTCCACCCTTTTGGCGGAAAAGATTTCTTTTTTGAAACGAAGCAAAGCGTTTCCGGATAATGTGTATTCTAAGTTGCCTTTCTTGTTTTTATGAATATAAAATTCTACGGATAATGTACCATCATTTTTCTCAATTAATTGGATCAAACGGTAGATCATTGCATTTTTATCTTTAGACGACAGACCTTTGGTCTTATCATTTTCCTCAAAGATCACGTTATGCGATAGTGCATTATAGGCCAATAACTTTCCATTACAATCGTAGATATTTCCACGTGTTGCTTTAATCTCGCGTGTTTTTGTTGCCTGTTGCTGGGATTCCTTCTCATATTCATCCCCTTTCACAATCTGAAGCTGAAACATTCGATTGACCAACAAGGCAAACAATAATATGTATACCACTAAAACAGGCAGCAGGCGCACTGAAAAAAACACCTTTAAATATCGTTTTATGGTATCTAACATGATGCTACCTCTCTTTCTATCCCTCAAAAGGCTTCTTTGGTTTCAACAATACTTCTACCGGCGGATTGATCTTGGCATCCAGCTTATGAATAATGCGGAATAGCACCGCACCTAAAATGACCGTATAGATCATCTCCGGCAATATCACACTTTTCACATAGAAAAGTATGTTTAATCTGCCGCGTAACATAAAATTGCAGGCATAATATAATACACCGTATATGACATCGCTGCCGGCAATGGCAACAATAGGTACAGTCAGATCCTCCTCAAAGTACAATTTGCTGGCAGCACCACACAAATATCCAACAACAGAATAGATCAATATTCCGATACCGATCACACTGCCGTATAAGGCATCAGTAAGCAATCCGCTGATCACTCCGGCGAATATACCGCACTTTCGTCCATATAATAATCCTGCAGCAACAGTCACTACCAAGATCAGATTTGGCACCATATGTGCGACCTCTATATAACGAAAAACAGTTGTTTGCAGCAAGAAATTTATGATAAGCAGCACAAATATTGTTATGTAACGCCTCAATTCAACATCTCCTTTAATTCGTCTGAATTTTTCACTTTAGTAATAACCAGCACCATATCCAATTTGCGAAAATCTGCTGCAGGCGTCAGATATGCCGTCTGTGTCAAATTGGATACATCTTTTTTCAGATCATGCACGTATCCGATCAGGATTCCTGAAAGATATTTATCACTGATCTGAGATGTGACAACTTCATAACCATCTTCGATCTTAGCATTGCCGGATATACTACTAACCTCGATCACACCATCATTCATTAACTGCAGATTTCCGCTTACAATGCAGCTATCTGATGTTTTTAAAAAGGTACCATATACGTTACTGTCATCATCAATGATCGAACGAACAGTAGAATACGACTTTTTAACATCTGTAATGATCCCAACCAGTCCGTCTCCTGCCATTACATTCATATTAACGGCCAGTCCATCTTCCGATCCTTTATCAATAATAAAAGTGTTGTACCAATTATCAGGATCACTACTGATAACTCTTGCAGCTACTTTCGGATAACTTGCATACTGCTCGTCTAACTTGTACAGCTTACGGAAATCTTCCAACTCATACTTATCCTGTTGCAGCAAGCGGTTTTCTGCTGACATTTCATCTAATTTTTTTTGCAAAGCATCATTTTGTTTCAACAGTTTATTCATTGTGGTAATATGCTTTGTCTGTTTAGCAATCTTACGTCCTATCGTATTAATACCCCTCTGCATCGGTGTGATCACACCGCCAACTGCTGACTGTACCGGTGCCATTTTGTCATTGAAACGAAATGAAACAACAATCATCAAAATACTGACCACTGCGATCACTGCTAATATATATTTAGGGTCAATGGTAATTTTCGTTTTTTTACGCATTTTCTGATCCTTCCTCAAACTGCATTCTTATTTCATAAGCGTTACATATTTTGCTGCCTGTTTGCTATGCTCTGCAAAATACCCCAAACCGGAAACTGCCGTTTCCTGCGGCTTGTCCGAGATATTGACAGCCACTCCGGTTTTTGTCTGAAGCAGTGCCGCCAGTCCATGAATCTCAGAGGAGCCTCCTGTCAAATAAATGCCACGTTCCTTTATGTCCATGGATATTTCCGGAGGTGTATGTTCCATAATGGAACGCGCCTGCGTTATGATCGTCTCAAAAAACGTAGTTGCAAGTGGTGCAACCGCTGCACTCGTAAGCGTAATCTCACCAGGAAGTCCCTTCACAACATCTCTGCCTACCAACTTCATGGATCGATCCAGTGTTGTCGCGGCGATCAGCTCTTTTTTGGCCTGTTCTGCAGTCCTACGGCCGATCAAAAAGTTGTATTCCTTGCGCACATAACTGCGAATAAGCATATCCAATTCATTTCCACCGGACGGCAAAAGCTTACTGACTACAATTCCACCTAGAGAAAGTACCGAAATTTCTGTTGTGTCAGCACCTACATCGATGATCATTGCCCCACGCAGCTTCTCCACATCCAAACCAAGTCCAAATGCATTAGCAACCGGTTTATCTACTAAAAAAACTTTCTTTGGTTTCGTTTCACCGCGGGAAATGATCTGGGAATATGCTTGTTTCTCAACTTCCGTGATATCAGCCGGAACTGCCAGATAATACTCACAGCCTTTGATCTTCTTTTTACCGGACAAAGAATAGTTCATGTAATTCCACAAGGCGATCATATCCTGCATATGTGCGATCACGCCATGCTGCAGTGGAAAAGAAACATGAATGCTTGGCGGTTCTTTTTCATACATTTCATAAGCTGTTTCGCCAATGGCGATTGGCTTATTCTCTTTGCCAACAGTAGAGACTACATTGCGTTCTAATTTTACAATGCCATTTCCTTTTTTATAGATTTTGATGGTACCGGTTCCAAAATCAATACCATATGTCTTTTGTGCCATGGAAATTCTCTCCTTCCCATCCTTAAACGGGTTTGTCCATATATCCGCTCTCGCGGAAACTAACATAGCGGTTGTCCCCTATGATAATATGGTCAACCAGCGGGATACCAATCAGATTTCCCGTTTCTATGATTCGTTTTGTCAAAATAATATCGTCTTTGCTCGGTGTCGGATCTCCAGACGGATGATTATGTAACAGTAAAATACTGACCGCCTTGTGCTTTAGCGCATTGTAAAAGATCTCACGTGGAGCTGCTAATGATGCGTTAAATGACCCATTGGATAATTCCAAATCATCCTGTACCGCATTTTTCCCATCTAAGATCAAAAGCCGAACCTGCTCCGTCTCCAAAAAACGCATCGATAAATATGCTCTTGCTACTATGGCAGGATTATCACAAAGCAGGATTTCTTCGCCGTCTAACGATCTCATCATGCGTTTCGTGATCTCAGTCAGGCAACGCAACTGTACCGCTTTGACTCTCCCGATTCCTTCCAATTCCTGCAGTTGTTCCTGCGACATCTGAAATAGTCCGCCAATCCTTTTACCCGGAATATGCTGCAACACTTTCTGTGCCAATTCCGTAGACCGCAATCCACCACAGCCGGTTCGAATAATGACTGCCAATAGTTCCGCATCCGACAACACTTGTGGACCATACATAACACATTTTTCGTATGGTCGTTCCGAAGCCGGCAATTCTTTCATGGTTTGTATTGTTTTTCCCATAGTACCTCCTGTTGTCAGAAGGCTCTCCTTTGCACACTCTTCATCTTAGCATAAATTATTTTCTTTGTATAGAAGCATACCTCAAAAAAGAAATGACTTTTTCGTGAATTTTCGACGCCAAATCCTATGCAGGATCAGAACTAAATCTGTCTTTTATGGTAATTTCACAAGGTTTTCCTGTACAAGGTACTGTAAAGACATTGTAATGCCAAAACGAGCATGATACCATGTAAGCCCCCCCTGGAAATAGACCGCATACGGCGGTTCGATCGGCCCATCTGCGCTAAGCTCGATCGAAGAACCCTGCACAAATGCACCTGCCGCCATAATAACATCACTATGATAGCCGGGCATAGCATACGGCTCCGGTGCCACATGGCTGTCAACCGGAGAGCCGGCTTGTATCCCTTTGCAAAAAGCAATAACTGCTTCCGGAGATCCAAGTGTAACCGCTTGAATGATATCATGACGGCTCTCTGTGCCATCCGGGACAACCGGGAAACCTAATCCTTCATATACATTTGCTGCAAAAATCGCGCCTTTTAATGCGCCTGCCGTTACCGTTGGTGCCAAGAAAAATCCTTGAAAAAATGCTTGATTTACCCCCAACGTCGCACCGACCTCTTTGCCAAGTCCCGGTGCAGTCAACCGATACGCACAAAGATCCACTAACTTTTCTTTACCGACAATATATCCGCCGATCGGAGCCAGTCCGCCACCAGGATTCTTGATCAGGGATCCTACACAGAGATCAGCACCGACCTCAGTTGGTTCTATCGTTTCGACGAATTCTCCATAGCAGTTGTCAACCATACAGATAACATCCGGTTTAATGGATTTAATAAATGCAATCAATTCGCCAATGCGTTCCACAGAAAGCGTCGGTCTCGGATCATATCCCTTGGAACGCTGAATAGTGACTAACTTTGTATTATCCCGTAACGCTGCCTTGATCCTTTCAAAATCAAAGCTTCCATCCGGCAGCAGATCTACCTGTCGATAGGATATACCAAATTCTTTGAGAGATCCCGGTGGATTCACTTCTCTGGTCCCGATCACGCCCTCCAAGGTGTCATAGGGTCTGCCCACCGGTGAAAGAAGTTCATCGCCCGGACGAAGCATTGCCGACAATGCCACCGTAAGCGCATGTGTTCCACAAGTAAGCTGTGGACGTACCAATGCAGATTCTGCCCGAAAAACATCTGCATAAACTGCTTCTAGGGTCTCACGGCCAAGATCATCATAACCATACCCTGTTGATGACTCAAAGCAGGCAGCACTCACTCTGTTTTTCTGCATTGCTCGAAGCACCTTGATCTGATTTAGTTCTGCCACTTGATCGATCTGCGCAAAACGATCTTTCATTCTGCTGCTGATCCCGTGACAGTAATCATAGACCTCTGGAGAAATCCCCGCATCCATATAACTTTTTTTCAGTAAATTCATTGTATCCATTGTAATTGCATGTTCCTTTCTTAAGCCTATATATTTAATTCGAATATTAAAACGCTGTTACTGATCTGCCGGCAAAATATGAGCGTTCTTCAGATCCTCTATCATATATTGCAAAATAGCATCTTCATTTTCATACGTTTCTTTATCAATCCAAGTTACATCCCGTTCACGCCGAAACCAAGTAAACTGACGCTTTGCAAAATGTCTGGTTTCACGCTTGATCCGTTCAAATGCTTCCTCAAAAGAACAGCTCCCCTGCAGTGCATCAATAATTTCTTTATAACCAAGTCCCTGCATCGAAACCATATTCGGAGTGATCCCTTGCTGCAATAATCCTTTCACTTCGTCCACTAAACCGTCCCGCCGCATCACATCAACTCTGCGGTTGATACGGTCATATAAGATTTCCCGTGGCAGACTGAGTACGTAATATCGAAACTGATACGGCGATTTTTTTTGCCGCTCCTGTTCATTATGTATTGATATCTTTTCCCCCGTCTGATGATTAAATTCCAGCGCACGTATCACACGTTTCACGTTGTTAGGATGAATCTCGTCCGCGGCCTCCGGATCAATTTTGGCCAATCTGGCATGCAGCACATACCCCCCCTGTTCTTCTGCAATCTTTTGCAGTTTTTGACGATACTCTATGTCCGTATCTGTTTCCGTAAAAGATATATCATACAATACAGATTGAATATAAAACCCGGTACCACCCACTAATATCGGAATCTTATGTCTGGCATAAATATCTTCCATTGCCTCTTTGCATTTCTGTTGAAATGCCATCACATGAAAGCTGTCTGAGGGATCCATAATGTCGATCAAATGGTGCGGTACTCCATCCATCTGTTCCTTTGTGATCTTCGCCGTGCCAATATCCATTCCACGATAAACCTGCATCGAATCTGCAGATATGATCTCACCCTGTATTGCTTTGGCAAGACCGATCGATAATGCTGTTTTTCCAACCGCGGTCGGTCCTGTCAATATAATAAGCGGTCTTTTTGTGCCTGTGTTGTCCTTCGCTGTCATTCTTTTTCCTCCAACTTGTCAGATCAAAAGATCAGACGATTCGTTTAAACTTCTTTTCGAGTTCTCTTTTGGTCATTCGTATCATCGTCGGTCTGCCATGCGGACAATGATATGGATTATCCAAAGACATTAGCTCTCTCATCAGCTCTTCTGCCTGCCTAAAATCCAGTTCGTTATTTCCTTTTACAGCCGCCTTGCAGGACATGGATGCTATTTTGTCAAGCAGGATTTCCGGGGTATCGACACCACGCTGCCTTCCACAAAGCGCCAAAGCTTCTACAAACAATGCCTGAACTTCTATTGATGGCAAATGTGCCGGTATACCGCTGATTGCATACTCTCTTCCACCAAAAGATTCGATTTCAAAACCAAGCTCACGGAACAATTCCTGATGCTCCTTTAATGCCTGCTCTTCCTGCATCGACAAGCTTAAGATCATCGGTGGCTGCACCATTTGGATCATCGGCTGTTTCTCTTGGAGTTGTTTCATAAAGCGTTCGTACAACACTTTTTCATGCGCCGCATGCTGATCTACTAAATACATCGCATCTTCATACTGTAATATCCAGTAGGTCTGAAATACCTGTCCAACAATGCGAAGTTCCCGCAGTGCTTGATCTTCTAATGCTCCCTGCTCTTCAAACATGCTTGCCTGCTTGACATTTTCGATCGTTGCCGCCGCTTCCACCGCAGGGGCCTGTGGCTTTTCGTCGGTCTGTTTTTCAGATTCCGTTGCTGTCACAGAGACCTGTGGAGCGTCTTTGGATCGTTGCTCCGCAGAATAGACCGGTGCTTCCTCACGAAGAACCGCCTGAAGATTCGGCACACTCTCGGATTTTTCAACAGATTGCTGCGATATCGGTTCGCTCACAATTTTTTGAGCATGCATGATTCCTAACTGTTCCGCTTCTTTCTTTTCTCTTTCTGCCAGATCCGCACCTATTGCGTTTTGTTTGGATCCCCGTTCGTCGGAAGCAATTACGCCAACCTGCACTTTTTCTTCCTGCCTGCGTTTTTTTTCAAAAAATTCTGCGCCACGTTCGCTATTTGATACTTTACTTTTTTCAGTAACTAAGGAAACCTCCGGAATAAATTCCCTTTGCTTAAGCCCCTCTGAAACTGCATGAAACACGCTCTGAAAAATTTCTTTTTCTCTGGTAAAACGAATCTCCATCTTCTGCGGATGCACATTCACATCAATATAAGCCGGATCTATTGTAAAATGCAGAGCTGTAAATGGATAGCGATGCTGCATTGAATACGGTGCATACGCCTCCTCAATCGCGCGATGTATCACTTTGCTCTGAATAAATCGTCCATTGATAAAGTAATTCATATAATTACGGTTTCCTCTGGAAATAACAGGCTTGCCAAGGAATCCTTCAACTTCACAAAACACTTCTTCCCTATGCACTTCCAAGAGATTTGATGCGATATCCCGCCCATAAATATGGTAGATCACATCTTTTAATTTGCCATTACCCGGCGTGCTGAGTTTGGTCTGATTCTGTGCAATAAAACGAAACGCCACTTCCGGATGAGACAAAGCAAGGCGCTCTAATACCGTGCTGATATAACTGGTCTCTGTCGGCGATGATTTCAAAAATTTCAGTCTGGCCGGCGTATTATAAAATAAATTGTGGATCAAAAACGTTGTCCCTTCCGGACAGCCAACTGCTTCTAGCGTTTTCTCTTCACCACCCTGTATCACATATCGATTTCCCATTAATGCTTCTTTTGTCTTAGTCACCATCTCTAACTGCGAGACTGCTGCCACGCTGGCCAACGCTTCACCGCGAAATCCCAGACTGGAAACTCCCAAAAGATCTTCAACTCCCTTGATCTTACTGGTCGCATGCGGCGTAAAGGCAAGCACAATATCCTCTTTGGCAATTCCGGTTCCATTATCAGTGATACGGATCAACTCTTTTCCGCCATCCTTCACCTCGACCGTAATCGCATTTGCCTGCGCATCAATCGCATTTTCAACCAATTCTTTTACCACTGCCATCGGCCGTTCTATCACTTCCCCGGCAGCGATCTGATTGATCGTATTTTGATCTAATACATGAATTTTCGGCATAAGTACCTCACATTCTTTCCTTCAACTTCATTTGCATACGATACAATATGTTCATCGCATCGATCGGCGTTATCTCGGACAGATCCAGATCATGCAGCTCCAAAATAATATCATCCATTTTGATATTAGTATTAGAGGCATCAAACAAAGAAATCTGTTCCATGTTTTCTTTCTTTTTGCGTTTATGTTTATGGGCTGTCTGCTGTTCCACGCCATATGGATACTCCGGCAGCTCCTCCGTCTCTACCTCGATCTCTTTTGCCTTTGCTGTAATATCATTATCCGACAACTGCTTCACCAGTTCCCTGGCACGGCGAAGCACCGTCTCCGGCACCCCCGCAAGTTTTGCTACCTGAATACCATAACTGCGATCTGCGCCCCCTTTTACAATTTTACGTAAGAATACAATATCCTCTCCCTGTTCCTTAACGGCAATGCAATAATTATCTACACTCGCCAGTTTTCCCTCTAATTCTGTCAATTCATGATAATGCGTTGCAAATAATGTTTTAGCACCGAGAAGTTTGGTATTGGCAATATGTTCGATCACTGCCCACGCTATGCTTAAGCCGTCAAACGTGCTTGTTCCGCGGCCAATTTCATCCAAAATGATCAAACTCTCTTTCGTCGCATTACGCAGTATATTGGCTACCTCTGTCATCTCTACCATAAAGGTACTCTGACCACTCGCCAGATCGTCCGAAGCCCCGACACGGGTAAATATACGGTCTACTACACCTATTTCTGCAGAACTTGCCGGTACGAAAGATCCAATCTGTGCCATTAAAACAATAAGCGCTGTCTGCCGCATATAAGTTGATTTACCCGCCATGTTCGGGCCGGTAATTATGGCAATGCGGTGCTTTTTCTCGTCCAGTTCCGTATCATTGGCCACAAACATGTCATTTGGAATCATTTTTTCCACCACCGGATGTCTTCCATTCTTAATAGATATTGCCCCTGAGCGGCTGATCACCGGACGGACATATTGATTTTGCTCTGCAACAAGAGCTAATGAAGTAAACATATCGACAGCCGCAACAATCTTAGCAGCGAACTGCACTCTTCCGATTTCCGCATAAATACGTTCTCTCACCTCATTAAATACATCATATTCCAGATTATTTAATTTATCTTCTGCGCCTAAGATCATATCTTCCAGTTCTTTTAACTTGGGCATCGTGTAACGCTCGGCATTAGCAAGCGTCTGCTTTCTGGTCCATTCCTCCGGAACCAGCTCCTTATAAGAATTAGTTACCTCTAAATAATATCCAAACACTTTATTGAATTTGATCCGCAAGTTTTTGATACCTGTGCGCTCTTTTTCTGTCTCTTGCAGTTCACTGAGCCACTCCTTGCCATCTCGTTTAGCTGCCCGTAACTTATCAATTTCCTCGTTGTAACCCTCACGAATGATACCTCCCTCCCGCATAGCAAGCGGAGGTTCATCCTCTATAGCCGCCTGTATCAGATTACAGATATCTTTAAGATCGTCCAACTCCTCACCGTACTGTTTTAGGTGTGAATGCTCAAACGTCATTAAAATATATTTAATCGACGGAAGCATGGAAAGCGACTGCCGAAATGCAACAAGATCTCTTGGATTTGCACTACGGTAACTTATCTTACTGATCAAACGCTCCAGATCATAGATTGGTGCCAGATACTCCCGCAATTCTTCGCGGTTGATAATATTTTCATTTAATTCTTCTACCATGTCTAACCGACGGTCAATCTCCTCCGGATCGACCAATGGCTGTTCGATCGAATTTCTTAACAAACGTGCACCCATAGCCGTTTTCGTCTTATCCAATACCCAAAACAAAGATCCGCGCTTCGCTTTCTCGCGCATTGTTTCACAAAGTTCGAGGTTTCTTCTGGTGGCACGGTCCAGTAACATAAACTGGTTGGCTGCATATGGTTTGATCGTTCGAATATGATCCAAAGAAATTTTCTGCGTCTCCGTCAGATACTGCATAACTGCGCCTGCGGCAACGATTCCAATTGAATAATCATCTAATCCCAATCCACTTAAAGTACTGACACCAAAATGTTCCTGCAGCGCTCTGCGGCAGCCGTCCTCATCAAAATACCAGTGATCGATCGCTGACACGGTTATTCCGAGTCGCCCCCGCAGATCTTCAAGATCAATACCGGATACCACAAAACTATCGTTGCAGATGATCTCCGACGGCATCGTCTTACCAATCTCATCCAACAGTTTATTTTCTGTATCAAACTCTGTTACGTAATAATCTCCGGTTGTAACATCTACATACGAAACACCATACGCATTGGTCGTATATACAATACACATCAGATAATTATTTCTCGACTCATCCAGTGTATTAGTATTCAAATTCGTTCCTGGCGTTGCCACGCGGATCACCTCACGTTTGACCAAACCTTTGGCTAACTTCGGATCCTCCACCTGTTCACAAATCGCCACTTTATAGCCCTTGCCCACCAATTTGTCAATATAAATATCTGCAGAATGAAAAGGAACACCACACATAGGAGCGCGTTCCTCTAAGCCACAGCTTTTGCCGGTTAATGTCAGATCTAATTCTTGCGAACAGGTCTTGGCATCTTCAAAAAACATCTCGTAAAAATCCCCTAAACGATAAAAGAGAATACAATCTTTGTATTCTTCTTTGGTTTCCATATATTTCTGCATCATTGGTGTAAGTGGCATGATATCCTCCGTTTATCTGTCTATTATGGTCTGCGCTTCAAAGTCCGCAGCACGAATCCTGCAGCTTACAGGCATCTTCCCCGTTCGACCTTATTTGAAATAATGAGCAGCACGATAAGCCGAGTTCTGTATTTGACAATCATCTATCTAGACCTGCTGTTGCCAACAGGTTCAAGCAACCTACCCGGAACACGACGGGCCGCCGTATCATCCCTGTTCGGTCTTGCTTCGGATGGGGTTTACATCTGCCATTTTTGTTACCAAAAATGCGGTGAGCTCTTACCTCGCCGTTTCACCCTTACCTATAAAGGCGGTTATTTTCTGTTGCACTTGCCTGGGAGTCGCCTCCACCGGACGTTATCCGGCATCCTGCCCTATGAAGCCCGGACTTTCCTCACCTGCGGCCTTTCGGCACTTGCAGCCGCGATTGTCTGTGCTACTCATTCAGAGCATATTTTAGCACGTAGCTCCTAAAAAGTAAAGTCTCCTGCCATCCGGATAAACAAGCAAAATTTCTTATTTGCCATCCTTTTGACAAGAGACTTCAAGATCCTATTAGAGGAACAGATAATATACTGCCCCCGCGCACTGACACAACAAGATCAAAGGCATTCCTACAACAAAATACCAATGTTTTGTCTTGTGGCGAAACAAATACATTCCTGCCCATGTTCCGATACTCCCTCCAAGCAGACTCACAATGAATAACATGCGTTCCGGTATACGGAAACGATGCTTGATCGCTCGCCTCTTGTCAGAATACATCACATATAATCCGACTATGTTCATAAGCAGCAGATAGCCGCCAACCACAATTGGTTCCATCGCTTACATCTGCTCCAAATAAGCTGCATAACCAAGTTTATTTAATTTTTCATCTTTGGCAACCACCTGATCCTTTAAGCCTTCTTTATAAGCAGCCAGTTTATCCTGCAACGCAGTATCTGAGATTGATAACATCTTTGCTGCCAAAATCGCTGCATTTGCTGCTCCATTGATAGCAACCGTTGCAACCGGTATTCCAGAAGGCATCTGTACAATAGAGTACAGAGAATCTACTCCACCGAGTGATTTTGTATGAATCGGAACGCCGATAACCGGAAGTGGGAAGATCGCTGCACACATTCCCGGAAGATGCGCTGCTCCACCAGCACCTGCAATAATAACATCAATGCCTCTATCTTTTGCAGTTTTTGCATATTCTACAAAAACATCCGGCTCTCGATGTGCTGAGATAACATTCATCTCATAATCAATCCCGAAATCTTCCAACATTTTTGCAGCTTTGCTCATAATCTCAAGATCTGAATCACTACCCATTAAAATTCCTACTTTTGCCATTTCTACACCATGCCTTTCTCGTTCAGTCATAACTGTTATTCTTCCTCTAGCAAAAACTCCGCCAGCACTGCATTGCTGACATCCCGTCCCCGCTTTGTCAGATAGATTCTATCACGATTCTCATTTTCTGCCAATAGGTTATTTTCCAAAAGCATCGGCAAAACCGTTTGGTATTGTTTCCGAAAATCAGTGCTAAACCACTTATTGTATTCTGTCAACGAAATTCCGGAAGTCATTCGAAGTCCCAAAAATACAAACTCTTCCATTTGCTCTTTTTTCGTCACAACATGTCGTAAACCGGAATGATCTTGCGGCAATTCCTGCAGATAGACGGACAACTCTGTTTCATTTTGAAATCTTGCCCCTTCAAAATAAGACGATGCTCCAAGCCCTAAACCTAAATAATCCCCCATACGCCAATAGGTTGTGTTGTGTACACATTCTTGGCCGTTCTTCGCATAATTCGAGATTTCATATCTGTGATAACCGCAATCAGCCAGATATTCCTCCGTTATTTCGTCCATTTTGCGCTCGGTATCTTCATCCGGCAAGTCCAAAAGACCTTTTTTAGCCTGTGCAAAAAAGGCTGTCCCCTCTTCCAAGATCAAACTATATGCTGATATATGTGCCGGAGAAACGGCCGTGACCGCCTGCAGTGTCCTGCGGTAACTTGCTATATTCTGCCCCGGAAGCGCAGCCATGATATCAACATTAAAATTTGTTAAGGAAGCCTTGTGCAGCAGATCTACGGTCCGCAAAAAATCTGCAAACGAATGTATCCTGCCTAGCCGCTGCAATTCTGCGTCATCCGCAGACTGTAAGCCCACACTTACCCGGTTTACTCCCATCTCCTTTAGTACACTAAGTTTGTCTGCATCCACTGTTCCCGGATTCATCTCCACCGTAAATTCAACATGGCGAGTCTTATCCGGCTGATACAAGCTCATAACCGCCTTTTGCAGCGTCTGTAATTGCCCGACAGAAAGGCTTGTCGGTGTTCCTCCACCCACAAACAAACTCGTTACTTCATAATCAGATATCCGCTCTTTCCAGTATTCGCATTCACGAAGCAACGCCTCTACATATAGCGTTTTGATCCGTTCCTCTGCCGGTGCCGACAAAAAATCACAATAGTAGCATTTCTGTACACAAAACGGTATATGTAGATATATCGCTACTTTTTTCTTTGTCATAATGTTCTCCTATGCTCTCACAGTACACACAACAAAATATGCCGGTTCGAATTTATTCTTCATCCAATTTCAAAACACTCATAAATGCCTGCTGCGGAATTTCTACATTGCCAAACTGACGCATTCTCTTCTTTCCCTCTTTCTGTTTCTCTAACAGCTTTCTCTTACGGGAAATATCACCACCATAACATTTTGCCAATACGTCCTTACGCATCGCCTTTACCGTCTCTCTGGCAATGATCTTGCTGCCGATCGCCGCCTGAATTGGGATTTCAAACAACTGTCTCGGAATCTCTTTTTTGAGTTTTTCGCACATTTTACGGCCGCGTTCATATGCCGTATCTGCATGCAAAATAAAGGATAGCGCATCAATTTCCTCGCGATTGATCAAAATATCTAACTTCACTAGGTTCGACGGAACATATCCCTTCATTTCATAATCTAACGATGCATAGCCTCTGGAACGGGATTTCAGTGCGTCAAAGAAATCATAAATAATCTCGTTTAACGGCAGCTCATATTTTAAGACCGCACGAGTCTCCTCCAAATATTCCATTCCAAGATAAACACCTCGACGTTCCTGACAAAGATTCATGATCGCTCCAACATATTCTGTCGTAACCATGATCTCTGCTGTCACAACCGGTTCCTCCATATGTTCAATCTCAGAAGGATCCGGGAGATTAGACGGATTGGTCACTTCGATCATCTCGCCATTGGTTTTATATACGTGATAGATAACACCCGGTGCTGTCGTCACAAGGTCCAGATTATATTCACGTTCCAAACGTTCCTGTACAATTTCCAAATGTAACAGTCCTAAAAATCCACAGCGGAATCCAAATCCCAATGCCACGGAAGTCTCTGCTTCAAATTGCAATGCAGCATCGTTAAGCTGAAGTTTCTCTAGAGCATCCCGAAGATCCGGATATTTTGCTCCATCGGATGGGTAAAGTCCGCAATAAACCATTGGCTGAACCTTTTTATATCCCGGAAGCGCCTCTTTGCAAGGGTCACTGGCAAGCGTAACCGTATCGCCCACTCTTGTATCCTGTACATTTTTCAGACTGGCTGTAATGTATCCAACCATTCCCGCCGACAATTCGTCTGTTGGTATAAACTGACCGGCACCAAAAATACCAACTTCTACCACTTCTGCCTTGGCACCTGTTGCCATCATTAATATCTGCTGCCCTTTTCGAACGGTTCCATCAAAAATGCGGCAAAAAATAATAACACCTTTATATGCATCATAAATAGAGTCAAAGATCAAAGCTTGTAATGGGGCGTCCGGATCACCATTCGGTGCAGGAATCTTTGAAATGATCTGCTCCAGCACTTCATCGATATTCGTTCCCATTTTTGCTGAGATCAATGGTGCATCTGATGCATCCAAACCAATAATATCTTCAATTTCTTCTTTTACCCGCTCCGGTTCTGCACTCGGCAGATCAATTTTATTAATGACCGGCATGATCTCCAGGTCGTGATCCAGTGCCAAATAACAGTTAGCAAGCGTCTGCGCCTCAATTCCCTGCGCTGCATCCACGATTAAGATCGCACCTTCGCATGCCGCAAGACTACGTGAAACTTCGTAATTAAAATCTACATGTCCCGGTGTATCGATCAAGTTAAAAATATACTCCTCGCCATTTTTCGCCTTATAAACAATGCGAACCGTCTGCGCCTTGATCGTAATTCCACGCTCCCGCTCCAGATCCATATTGTCTAACACCTGAGCCTGCATCTCTCGGCTGGTCAAAAGTCCTGTACGCTCAATAATCCGGTCTGCCAATGTGCTTTTCCCATGATCGATATGCGCAACGATACAAAAATTTCTAATATGTGATTGATTCGTTCTCTCCATTATTATCTCCATTCTACCGGAAAGCTTTGTAACATGTGCTTTCTGTATTTTCTTTTGCGCATAAAGTATAGCACAGTTACCCTGTTTCCCGCAAACAAAATTGCAAAAAGCGGCTGCCATTTCCTTTTGTACCCATAAATTAGTGAAAATACCGTTTTCTCTTTCAAAAAATGGGAACCGTTATTTGTTTTTTCCGGAAAGCACCTGATGCAGCACATCTGCTAACGGTGTCATTGCATTTTTGGCTTCTTCCACGGTATTATTTTCATTACCAAGCTCTATCAATAGAGAGCGCTGCTTCATATGTAGATTGTAGCGATAATTTTTCAGATAGATCGGCTTTGCAAAACCCGGGTATGTTTTCATGCAGGCAATCTTCATTTGAAGACTAAAGGCTAGATTTGCCTGTAGATTATCATTATGTAAATATGCGATGTTTCCCTTTTGATTACGGGACAATCCATTAAAAAACATGACCTGTGCGGTACGTTTTCCTTTAATAGACGTTAATCTGTGCACTTTATTGCCCACACCATCCCGGTGAAGATCAATGATCACCTGTATATCCGGGTATTTTTGAAGCAATCTCTTCACTCCATCGCCCGACTGATTATACGCCTTATTGCGATCAATACTTCCTTTCACCATATCATATTTTGTTTCATCATGAATCACATGATATCCGTATTTACGCGTTAATATCTGTGCCAGCTCTTCCCCCACTCCCACAATGCTGTCTTCATCTTTATTTGCACGGCTATTTGCAAATCGTTCCGATGCCGCATGCGTATGATAGATCAATATTTGTGGTGTCTTTTTTTTCTTTATTTGCATCGACATCTTTAATAGTGTTTTTGGTTGAAATATCTTCTTATCTACGGAAGTCGAAGAATCAATAATATAAAAATTCTTCAACAGATACTTCGTGTCCATATTTTGGTATAGTTTAGAAATCTTTTTTTGTTCTAACGTTTTGTTTCCCTTATAAGCAGTGAACAACTCTTTCTTTTGTACTTCCCTGCGTTTTGGTGCTTTTGATGTACTATTGACGGCAGTCTGCCTTGACGGTGAGACTGCTCTGTTATACTTAGTAATATCATTGCTTTTATTATTAAATACATATAATACTTTCCCTGTGGCACCGGCTTTGGACGCAGATGTTTTCTGTGATGATGTCTTCGTATTTTTCATCTTAACTAATGAGCTTTTCCCCGCTTTTTGCTGTTTCCATGCTGCCACTGTTGCCGCATTATCCTCTCCATTCCTTTGATCCTGCAGATAGTGTAATAGCGCTGTCTGTCCTGTAAGCAGCGAACTACCGGACTGTTTTTCGGCCATCTTACTGCTGGAAAAGCCAAATCCAACCAAATCCTTTTCCACCTGATCCTTAGCTTTGGCAAGCAATTGATACTGTCTATGCAGTCCAACGACCAAAATCCCGCTCCAAAGCAAAATCGACAAAAGTATGGTAAGTTTAATCCCGCATTTAATGGTCTGCCAACTCGTCCGATCCATGTTTCCTCTTTTCTATGCAAGTTTCCAAGGGTTTCTATCCTAGCTTATGATGCAACATAAGAAACTATTCCATCCCCGACTGGAATTGATCGATCCCTCCGGCGATCAGCTTTCCGATCTCACGGATCTGCATTTCAATATCTTTAGGTGTAACAAAAAGATCTTGAATGGACTGTTTACTAACATCCCTTAGAAACGTATCTATATCCTGCTCAGCCAGACCTTCTTTTTGGAGAAATTCTTCCATTGTGTTAATAACAATAGTATTAGCATCAACCACCGTAGGTACACCAATTGCGATTACAGGTATTCCCATTGTCTCCTGATTTACCGGAAAACGATGATTTCCAATACCTGCTCCCGGCGAAATTCCGGTGTCCGTAATCTGTATCGTATGGCATAATCTACGCACACTGCTGGTGGCCAGAGCATCAACGACAAGCAGCACATCGGGTTTGACCGTGTTAATAATACCACCTAATATTTCACCACTCTCAATTCCGGTCTGTGCCATAACCCCTGGAATCACTGCACTGAACATAACAGCAGGGTCTGTTTCCAGATGACGATTTACTTGAATGTGTTCTACAACATAAGGGCCGAGTGCATCCGGAGTTGCGAAACGATTTCCTAAACCGGTCACTAACACTGATAAATGATCTTTCACCGGCAGCAGACAATCTAAAATTTTATATATTTCTTTTTGGATCGTCTCCTGTGCTTCCAAGGATTGAAACTCCAGCGTAAAATAATCTCCAACCGGTTTCCCATTTGTTCTGCCCCATGCTGATCCTTAATAATGACACGTGTCACCAAAAGTTCTCCACCTGCCAAAGTATGCTTCTCCAAGCATACCCCATCAATTTCCACGGAATCTTCCGGAAAACTTTCTCGAACTTCAATCGCCAGATCCGTATGTTTCTCCATTGCCCTGTTATCCATCCCCATTCCTCCTCACAACAATGCTATAATTATTCTTACTCAAACTTCCCACACCTCAAATTCCCCACAACCACATATTGCTTATTATGTCATAATACTTGCGCATGATTTCTGCGCATAATGGAGTTTCAAAGAAACTCCAAAGATGAGCACTGTGGGCTCATTATGTCGGCAATAAATAGAATATTTTGCAGCCGATAAACTAAATTGTTCTGTCAGCCGAGAACTAAGATAATTGCCGCAGAACGCAATGTTTTTATAGTGATTTCTTATTTTGTTAAGTCTCTGATGAATACATGCCTGAAGGAATGCTTGAGATGTCCCGGTTTAGCAAGGTATCATCGATTTTTGGACGGGACGCTTTCGCTACGATGCGCTACGTCACGTTACTTAATGTCTCTAAGATACGAGACATAAGTAACGACGAGCGCAAAGTCCCTTTCAAAAATGATGAATACCTCGCTTCCGGGACTTCGAGTTCTCCGTAAGGCATGTAAATCATACATCAGAGACAACAAAATTTAGAAATCACGATAAAAACAAAATGCGGCAAGGCAATTACTATAGTTCTCGGATGGCAGAAACCACTTTTTAGTGGCTGCAAAATGCAATATAGTCATTGACATAATAAGCAATATGTGGTTTGAGCAATAACTTCCGGTATGGGAAGTTTGAGTTATTCTTAATTTTTCCACTTTTTTGAAATTTATGTATTGACATTCCTTGCTATATTCTTTATTATATATGAGTATGTTTACTCAAAGCCGACCGTGTCCGGTTTGATGAAACACAAAGATTTCACGATTGGGAGGTGTAAAAGAAATGGCTAACATTAAATCAGCAAAGAAGAGAATATTAGTTGAGCGCAGAAATGCTGAGCGTAACAAAGCAATCCGCTCCAAAGTTAAGACTGCTATCAAAAAGGTAGATGCTGCAATCGCTGCTAACGATAAGGCTGCAGCAACAACAGCTTTAACGGCTGCAATTTCTGAGATTAATAAAGCTGCAAGCAAAGGTGTTTATCATCAGAAGAATGCTTCCAGAAAAATCTCTCGCTTAACAATTGCAGTAAATAAAATTGCATAATTCTTTTTAGAAATATTACGGAGAAAAACCATCAATGGTGTGGATGGTTTTTCTCCGTTTTTCGTTGCAGTTTTCTTACTACTATTTTTTCGTTCCTATTTTCTCACTATACTACTCCATGTATCAAGACCAATCCGGCTTATCAAACTTAAATTTTAATCTGCAACACTTTTAATCCTTAAAACCGAATCTCACTTTTTGTCTTTGATCACGAGACTCGAATCTTACTTTTCATGCCCGCTTTCCGCAATAAACGACAATATTTTTTCTGTTTTCCTTTCACCGCTTTAACAATAATCTTTCCGGATTGACCAGATGAAAAGGCTTTTGTTCCAACTGTGCGTAATTTTTTACCGGAAATCACCAGTTTCTTTAACTTTTTATTTCCATAAAAAGATTTTGTACCGATCTTCGTCACCGATCTGCCCAATGAGGCAAATTTTAGCTTTCGGTTATAAGCAAATGCTTTATTTCCGATAGCTGTAACATGTTTACCAATGATCACTTTTCGAAGATTATTGTGTTTATAAAAAGCTTTGGAAGAGACTTTCACAACACGGTACTTCACACGATTCTTTGTGACACTAGCCGGAATACGCAACACCGATATAGATTTATCTGCTCCGGTAACCGTTACTGTCTTCTTCTTCACCGATAAAACCCGATACGTGATCTTACGTACGGTAAAGGTATCATTTTGCGCCTTTCCTAACTTCTTATCCGATCCTTGAAGAGGATTCTGAATAATTGTTTTATTCGGTGTCTGAGGCAGATTCGATGCTGAATTGTTTGGAACATTACTTGGCATTGGTGCAGCAGATACAGATGGGTCTAACGGTGTATCACTTGATGACGGATCGTCTGTTGTCGAAGGATCCATCGGCTCTACACTTGGTGACGGAATCTCAGAAGCTGATGGAAGTGTTGGCGTTGGCAAAACTGTCCGTTCACGTAAATATAGACAAAATGTTTTGTCTCCGTACATAGAACCGATTATACGGCGGATTATTTTATGTGTCTCATCTCCCTTTTCGTACCATCCGACAAACTCATAACGATCCGGTATATCTAATTGCACTGCTGTCGGCAGCAGAACTGTCCCGCCATACGTATAACATGGCGTCAACTCTTCCAATGCAATAACATCATCGTAATCTCCAAAATCATATGTGATCGTATAACTCTTTTTATTGGTGGTCCATTTTCCATACAACGTCATATTTTCAGATACAGAAATTCGTTCTCCAGCATCACAGAATCTCGCATCCAGTTCTTTTGATGTATACCAGCCATCAAAGCAATATCCTTTTTCTTCCGGAGTGAACGCTTCTGTTTCTTTGCCGTGAGTTACAAATTGTTCTTCAATCTGACCATCTAACCAATAACATACACTATGTTGAGGAACTAGTGTCATATCATCCATCACTGAAAAAGGGAGGTCACCAGAATAATTCATACCGTTTTCACTGGAATATCTGGCAACATTTCCTACACCTTCCAGTTCCGTAGGAAGAGTGATCTCCTCTTCATAAATACACTCTTTCTCATAATATGGTTTCTCAGTTTCAGACATAACAATAACACGATATGTTTTTCTTTGGAGATGAATGGTCACCTCTGTGGAACCATCCCGTCGAATTGTTGTATTAAGAGCATTACTATCAACCACCTTAAATCCATGAAATACTTTCTCCAGTGAATCCATTTCATAAAAGTCAAACAAAGCCTGTCTGACCGAACAATTAGTCTCTCCCTGCAGATGAAGCACTTCTTCGATTTCTTTGTCGCCTGCAACATTTGTTTTACATAACCGAATCCGAAACGGTGTATCGGTTGCTGTTTTCCACACTCCATATAACGTATGATCTCCTTCTGTATCAAATACATTCTTAAGGTCATCTCCGGTATGATAACGTTTGCCACTTCCATCACGCTTCATACTCCAACCCGCGAACGTATAACCCGCCAACTTATATTTATTGTCTGGAATCAAGCATTCACTTTCATATTGGTAAAAAATGGGATTCATCGTTCCGCTTACTGCATCTTCTTCCTCCTCAAAATTGGCATCGAATATAATATTACCTTGTACCGGTCTCCAAACAGCATACATTCGGATCACCTCATCTTTAACCCGATAAAGGCTTTCTAATCGATCTCCCGCCTGGTAACAGCCTGCATCTTCTCTATCCATAAATTTCCAGCCAACAAACTGATACCCTTTCTTGTCACTGGTACATTCCGGCATATCCAATTCTTCATCATATGCATATTCTTTTTCTATAACAACTTCATTGGAATGATCGTCCAACATATACTTAACCTTATAACTATCCGGTTTCCATACCGCATACAAAATCTGATCATGATTTGGTATATGATACGTTTCTCCTGCCTTGATGTATATTTGTGTACTACCGCGATCTGCTGTCCATCCTAAAAATTCGCAACGCTCTTTCTTCGGTGTTTCCTTAGGAATTGTGATCGTCTCTTCATATTTTCCTTTCAATTCCCTGTATTCTGCCGGCAGGCTTCCACCTTCCAAATGGAACTGCAGTGAATAGGAATTACGACGATAATATACGGACAGCACAAGACTTCCGTCTCCTTTAATACGTCCGGATAATGTCGACGATGTCGCATCAATATAGTATCCGGGATATAATTGCTCCACATTCTCAACAGAAATCTCTTTACCGGTATAACCATGAAAAGCATACGAAGCTGCTTTTTCAAAAAGTCCATCGAGTTTTTCTTTGTAATATTCAACATGATACTCTACAACATCTGCTTTCCAGATTGCATACAATGTTGTATCTTCAGAAAATGAAAACGCAGACTGTCCCTGCACCGCATTGGGATCTGTAGACCATCCTGCGAATTGATATCCCATGCGATTTGGCATCTTTTGCACGGTATAAGCAGCTTCGCCCCAATGTGCATACCATTGTTTTGTCCCGGAACAATCCAAAAGATTTAAAAATGATGCTCCATTTTGAAACAGTACAGAACCATCTTCTTTGTCTGACCACCCCTCAAAAGGACATGCAATAGATATCTCATCGTCTCCAAATACAGCATCTTCTGCTTGCAGATCAAAACGAACTTTAATATTCCGTTTGAAAGAATTCAACGGCAACGTATAAGTCAAACCATACCGACATCCCTGCATCGGTTCCATTTCTCCTTCTGTCGCTCCATTACCATCAAATAACACATCATACGTGATCGGACTAAAATACCGATAGACCGTCGTTCCCTTTGTCAAAACACGATCTGAGGTATCCGAACGATATACATATCCCAAATAATACGCTCCTTCTTCGGTATTATCACCCACCAGTTCTCCTCCGGAAATAAATTTCTGATAAGGACACTGTATCTGATGCGAACCTAAAACAACATCTTTTGCTGCCGTTGATTTTACAACATCTACAACTGTCACTGCATAATCGGCATAATCAAAAAAACGATAAACAATTGTCTGTGCCGTACCGACTGACTGTCTCGTTGCACCAATATAACGTACACCTTCGTAATATGTATCCGGTAACGGCACACTTCCTCTGGACGCACCGTCTGCTGTCGTGGCATATTCCTGCATCCATTCTGTTCTCCCAAGCTCAATGCCCTTACTATCCCGTATCTTATCAATACATATCACGGAATACTTATTTTTTGTCAACGTGTATCTGGCATAGAGTGTCTTATTCACAGGCAGCAAAGAACCCTCTTCGTATTTTGTTCCTCCCTGCTTTTGGTCATACCAGCCTTCCAGATCCATCGTATATCCTGTCGGTGCACACAGTTTTGGCAGTTTATACAAATAATAATGAGAACCATCAAAAAATGCCGTGCCGACCTGCTCAACAGCGCAACTGCCCGTATTGATAGCAATTTTCTTTTGAGAAACATCAATAGTTTGTGCCGGATAGATCGTGTATTCATAAGATGTGCCTGTTGCTACATGTTCGCATACAGAAATCACCTCTCCATTCCCTCGAAGAGCATGCAGCAGAGAATCCTTCTGTTTTGCTAACTGCTCTTGTGTTTGAAAAGAATACTGCGTCGTCCTTGAAGTTTCTGTACCTCGTACGATTTTACGTGTAACAACCGAATACTCTTCCGGCAATTTCTTAGACATATAATTACGCATCATACCCGTAATAATGCCAAAACGTGGAGAGGTATACCCCAATATATTAATTGAGGAATAAGAATGCATCTTCGAACCAAACTGTCCCTGCTCTCCGTCCACTTCTGTTCCAATATACTTCCACGTACCATCTGCAGTTTTGTTCCAAGTATCTGCAGCATAGGTAATGACATCATAACCAAGCGATTGCTTTAATCGCACTTTCACACCAACAACCGATACAGATGGATCTGCTGATTGTTCCAATTCATTTTGATACGTTCCTATCTTGTCCTGATCGTAAATGACATTCTTTTCCAATGTGCTTTGTGCAGATGCCGCTTTCTGCTCAACCGTAAGCAGTCCGGTCAGGCAAAAAAACATTATAACCATTATTTTCGCTGTTCTGGTCATTTTCCCTCCATTCCAAACAGCTTACATACGTATTTTTATATCCCATATTATTAATAATTATATCGTATAACTCAAAAAAATCTATTGATAAATATTACAAAAAAACAGAGAATAACGTGTGATTATTCTCTGTTTTGTACAATATCATTCATATGTTACTTCTCGGTTTCCTTTTTTGAATACCGAGAAAGTTCTATAGAAATATTCTTTTTAAGGGTAGTCCATGCATCTTTATGTTTCACATAATATTTCGGGCACATCTTTCCCGTCACATCATAATGCCTGATGATATCAGACGTATCCATCCCATAGTTTCCGCATAACCAGGCACACAACTGGATCAAAGCGGTCTGTGTAGCCGCAGAAAACTTGCCAGATTTATTTGGATGACAACATTCAATAGAAACCGTATCTTTATTGCGATCATTTGATGCATACGAAATCTCATCCAGCGGAATACACTGTACGATCGTCCCATCCAAGCCAATGATAAAGTGACTGCTCACTTTATATTTTGTCTGATCCGGCTTGTCCTTTCGACTTTCGAAATAATTACGGTTTGCCATCGCATCAGTACCGGGATTCGCTGTATAATGAACAACGATTCCATTGACTTTTTTTAGCTTAGTCTGTGGTCTGGAATTTTTATTAGGAGTAAGAAGCGCAGGACGTATTTCCGGCTTGGTAACCTTGACAAACAACGCCTGTCTTTCTTTCTCTTCCTGCTTTCTCCATTGCTCTGCCCGAATCGACTGGTAGGCCGTCAAACTGCCTGTAAGCAGTAACAACACAACTAATGTGACAGCACTGATCAGCGCAATCTGACGCTTCATTTGTAATTTTTGCCTTGCAGTCCATTTCTTCATCGGTCATTCACTTCTTAATTTCCTTCAATGCTATAGTTTGGTGCTTCCTTTGTAATGTGAATGTCATGTGGATGACTCTCTTTCAAAGAAGCAGCGGAAATCTTAACAAACCGAGATGTTTCCTGCAATGTAGGAATATCCTGTGCTCCACAGTAACCCATACCGGACCGGATACCACCGATCAACTGGAATACGGTGTCCTCCACAGTTCCTTTGTATGCCACACGTCCTTCTACACCTTCTGGAACAAGCTTCTTAGCATCTGTCTGGAAATAGCGGTCTTTACTACCATTCTCCATTGCTGCAATAGATCCCATTCCACGATAAACTTTATATTTACGTCCTTGGAACAGCTCGAATGTTCCAGGGCTTTCATCACATCCTGCAAAGATACTTCCCATCATGCAGACACTCGCTCCGGCTGCCAAGGCCTTTGTCATATCTCCGGAATACTTGATACCGCCATCTGCAATGATCGGTACATCATACTTTTTAGCTGCCTCATAAGCATTCATGATCGCTGTCATCTGTGGTACACCAATACCTGCTACAACACGTGTTGTACAAATAGATCCCGGTCCTATTCCAATCTTAACACAGTCAGCACCGGCTTTGATCAAAGCTTCTGTTCCCTCAGCCGTTGCCACATTACCGGCAATGATCTGAAGATCCGGATAAGCTTCACGGATCATCTTGACACAACGAAGCACGTTTGCACTATGTCCATGTGCAGAATCCAACACGATACAGTCAACATGCTTTTCTACCAAAGCAGCTACACGATCTAATACGTTTGCTGTAATACCAACTGCAGCACCACAAAGAAGACGTCCCTGAGAGTCTTTGGCTGCCAACGGATATTTGATCTGCTTCTCTATATCCTTGATCGTGATAAGTCCTGTCAGATTGCCCTCTTTATCTACCAATGGAAGCTTTTCTTTGCGGGAAGCTCCCAGGATTTTCTTAGCTTCCTCTAACGTAATTCCCTGCTCTGCAGTGATCAAACCTTCTGAAGTCATAACTTCACTGATCTTCTTCGTATAATCTGTCTCGAACTTAAGATCGCGGTTTGTAATAATACCAACTAATTTCTTACCCTCTGTGATCGGCACACCGGAAATACGAAATTTTGCCATTAAACGGTTAGCATCTTCCAATGTATGCTCTGGAGATAAATAAAATGGATCTGTGATAACACCATTCTCCGAACGTTTTACCTTGTCTACCTCATCAGCCTGTGCCTCAATAGACATATTCTTGTGAATAATTCCAATACCACCCTGTCTTGCCATCGCAATTGCCATGCGATACTCTGTTACCGTATCCATTCCTGCACTCATCATAGGAATGTTCAACTGAATCTTCTTGGTCAAATTTGTCTTCAATGATACCTGATTCGGAATTACCTCCGAATACTGTGGAACTAATAATACGTCGTCAAAGGTTACGCCATCACCGATTATCGTACCCATTTTTGTTTTCCTCCTTATGCATGTTTATTCTTTAAAATATTTTGAAAAGTATACGCCATTCCATTACGTTTGTCAACTCTGAATTTTACTTCTTGCTTTTGCTTTCATATTGTTCAAAAGTGTTTCATCCGGCGTGAAACGTATCCGTACACTGTTTCCATCATCTCCACGGTATACCGCTATATAATGCCTGTCCTTGTCAAATCCGGAAGAGCAGTCCTTTAACGGTATCTGCTGATACGAATCTAAAGCATGTGACTGTTCCGGTGCCACAATATCAACCTTTTCTAAATCAATCTTCTGTATATTGACACGCTGCTCACCACCATATATTGCATCAAAATCAATCTGTCCGTCTACAAACACATACTCATACGCAGTCTGTTTCTTAGGCAGAAGTACGATCATTACCGCATCAATTACTACAACAAAAAAAAGAAGCAGCGCACTATGCAACACCAATAGATCAACAATAGGCAAAATGATACATATTGCAATCATCAGGTTACGCTTCTGTCTGCGTTCCTTCGGCATCATGGCCTCTAAATAGGTCTCTGAATATAATGGTTCCATATCTCAATCTCCATTCTACGTTCGGTACAATAATATTGTAACAAATTTACATTATTTTCTCAAGAGTGTCCCTTGAAAAAATAATATACCTCTGATTTCTCTGTATATTGAAAAAATAACTGCTCTTTTGCAATCCTTTGGGATCTGCAAAAGAGCAGCCTATTCAGAACATAAATTATGCTCTATATACTACAACGATATACTTTGAAGGATCCGGATTACATCATACCCATTCCGCCTGCTCCTCCTGCCGGCATTGCTGGAACATCCTCTTTGATCGTTGATACTACAGATTCTGTTGTAAGAAGTGTAGATGCAACACTTGTTGCGTTCTGTAATGCACTTCTTGTAACTTTAGCAGGATCTACGATACCAGCCTTAACCATGTCAACATACTCTTCTGTCAATGCGTTGAAACCAACACCTTCGTCAGATTCACGTACTTTGTTGATAATAACAGCACCTTCCAAACCTGCATTGTATGCAATTGTTGTAAGCGGAGCTTCCAGTGCTTTCAAGATAATGTTGGCACCGGTCTTTTCATCTCCTTCCAAGTTAGCTGCCATAGCTGCAACCTTCTTAGATGCATGAATGTATGCAGATCCACCACCGGAAATGATACCTTCTTCAACAGCTGCTTTTGTTGCTGCTAAAGCATCTTCCATACGAAGCTTAGCTTCCTGCATCTCTGTTTCTGTAGCTGCACCAACACGAACAACTGCAACACCGCCGGCAAGTTTTGCAAGTCTCTCCTGCAATTTCTCACGGTCAAAATCAGATGTTGTCTCCTCAATCTGTGCACGGATCTGAGATACTCTTGCCTCAATCGCTGCCTTATCGCCTTCACCATCAACGATAACAGTATTCTCTTTCTGAACTTTTACAGATTTTGCACGACCACACTGTGCTAATGTGGTATCTTTTAATTCCAATCCAACTTCCTCGGAAATCACAGTACCACCTGTCAAAATAGCAATATCCTCAAGCATTGCTTTTCTACGGTCACCATAACCAGGAGCCTTAACTGCAACAACATTTAATGTACCACGCAGACGGTTCAGAACTAAGGTTGTCAATGCCTCGCCCTCTACATCCTCTGCAATGATCAATAATTTGGCACCAGCCTGCATAGACTCTTCCAAAAGTGGCAAG
Organism: Clostridium sp. AM49-4BH; assembly: GCF_003478335.1. Lineage (GTDB taxonomy): Bacteria > Bacillota > Clostridia > Lachnospirales > Lachnospiraceae > Butyribacter. The sequence goes on along the minus strand of NZ_QUFB01000001.1, from coordinate 50,762 downwards.
ATTTCCTGAATATTGGAGATCTTCTTATCTGTGATCAAAATATATGGATTATCAAGATTTGCTTCCATCTTATCCATATCTGTTGCCATATATGCGGAAACATAACCACGATCAAATTGCATACCTTCTACGAGGTCAAGTTCTGTCTTCATGGTCTTAGACTCTTCAATTGTAATAACTCCATCGTTAGAAACCTTTTCCATTGCATCTGCAACCATCTCTCCAACAGAATCATCTCCTGCAGAAATTGCTGCAACTCTTGCAATCTGATCTTTACCGGTTACTTTAGAACTCATCTGTGCGATCGCATCTACTGCACAATCACAAGCCTGCTTCATTCCTTTGCGAAGAATGATTGGATTAGCACCTGCTGCTAAGTTCTTCATTCCTTCGTTGATCATTGCCTGTGCAAGTACGGTAGCTGTTGTAGTACCATCTCCGGCAACATCATTTGTCTTAGTAGCAACCTCTTTTACAAGCTGTGCTCCCATATTTTCAAAACCATCTTCTAACTCAATATCTTTTGCGATCGTAACACCATCGTTTGTGATCAATGGAGCCCCAAAAGATTTGTCTAGAACAACGTTTCTTCCTTTTGGTCCCAATGTAACTTTAACAGTATCTGCTAATTTATTTACGCCCGCTTCCAATGCGGCTCTGGCATCTGCACCAAATTTAATCTCTTTTGCCATTTTAGATTCCTCCTTAATCAACTACTTTTGCTACAATATCATTCTGACGAACTACAATAAACTCTTCGCCGTCTAATTTTACTTCTGTGCCGGCGTACTTGGAATAAATTACTTTATCACCAACTGCAACCTGCATCTCAACCTCTTTACCATCTACAATTCCGCCAGGTCCAACTGCAATGATCTCCGCCTGCTGTGGTTTCTCCTGTGCGTTACCCGGTAATACAATTCCTGATTTTGTTGTCTCCTCTGCTTCGAGCTGCTTTAATACGACTCTGTCTCCTAAAGGTGCTAACTTCATTCTAAAAACCTCCTTTTTGATTTCCTGTTACTAGCACTCGCTATATTCGAGTGCTAACCATATGCATAATATATTTCATTTTCTTTGGATATGCAATATAGAGCGTTTCTGTATTTTTGTCTATTTTCATATTATTCTTTTATTTTCTTTCTTATTCTCTTATTTTCTCACTTTTTGTATTTTCTTACTTTCCCTTTTCTTTTTCCCGCAATTCCTGTAAAATATAAGAAAAAGAAAATAACGCCGTACGATCAGACACAGTAAAAGAGCGCAGCGTTAGGAATGGAGGAAAATACTTGAAAGAACAATTGTTTACGATTCCTGTCGGAGATGCATTCCGCACCGACTGCGAATGCCCGGTCTGTAAATTATATGAAGATCTTGAAAAAGAATCCATTGAGTTTGTCATGGGACCAAGCTATATGGAAGATGATGTCCGTATGGAAACCAATGAAACTGGATTTTGCAGCCACCATATTCAAAAAATGTACGGATATCAGAATCGTCTGGGGCTCGCTTTAATGCTTCATACTCATATGAAACGCACAAATGATCGCATTGAAACATTACTAAAATCACAAACATCTCCTAAAAAAGGATTATTTGGAAAAAAAGAAACCGATCCTCTGACAGAGTATTTAGAAACGCTGGAAAATTCCTGCTATGTCTGTAACCGTATGCATCGAATCTTTGATCGTTATCTTGACACTGTACTCTACTGTTATGATAAAGATTCAGATTTTCGGGCAGTTTTTCAACAGGGAAAGGGTGTTTGTACCAAGCACTATGCAGATCTGCGCACTGCAGCCTGCACCAAATGGTCCGGTAGGAAATTAGATACTTTTTTGGATGATCTCAACCGCCTATACTTGGATAATATGAAGCGTGTGACAGATGATCTGGAGTGGTTTACCGATAAATTTGATTATCGAAACGAAAATGCACCATGGAAAAATTCTAAAGATGCACTACCAAGAAGTATTATAAAAACAAATCATACCATTATTGCAGAATAATCTGCTTTATTTCAAGCAGACAGATAACATTGCATATCATTTGCGACATATACGCATAAAAAAGCAAAGCCAGCGCTTTGCAAGAATTGCTAAAGCAATTCTTGTTGGCTTCCCTCTGCGCTACGAGCATTTTCCTATACCCTAAAAAAAGGACATCACAGGTTTTCCGTGATGTCCTCATTTTTTTATGTAACATTGCGAATATGAAACAATTTAATGTTTTACTTTGGACAAGCGTTCCACATCCTTTTCAACCATATCTTTAAGATCTCTCGCCTTGTTCTTAATGCGCTCATTCGCGCCGCGGCTTGTAAGTACACTGGAAATCCACCGTTTTGATTCGTCAAAATGTCCAATTCTACGACAAAGATCTGCGATCAAATACATCATCGTGATCTCATCCATGCCACACATTGGAAACGTTTCCTTGCTATATGCAGATTTAAATCCCTCACAAGCATTTTTGAGCAATTCTAACTCCTGCTTTTTTAATTCTATGATCTGTGTCTGATAGTCTTTACTATCTTTTGGAAGATTTTCTGCTTTGCCACGGTATAGCCATGCCATTTTCAGACAAGTATATGCTTTTTCGCTTGTCTTAGCCTTTTTGACAACAGCATTTGCAAGTGCAAGCTGATGTCTCATAATTGCGTCATCGTAAGAATATGTACTTGCCGATGTGTCGATTCCCTTAAAATTAGCCGTGATGTTTTCACGAATCATCTTAGCCTGTGCAGGAAGCATAAACTTAAAGAATCTGCTTAATGCAGCATAGCCACAGTGTGGACACACTAATGCATCATATTTTAACGAATCAACCATCTGATATTTTGGTCGCAGATCACTGTCCGCCGACAATAACTTTACCTTACCGGTACGCACCATTTTTGAATGAAATTCCTCATCACATACCGGACAAGTAAATGATTTATCAAACAATAAATCTTCTTCTTGAATCTGTGGCTTTTGATCCTTTTTCGGATGTTCGACTGCATCTCTTTTCTTTTCTTCTTCGAAAACATCCATTTTTTCCAGCTTACCTAAGCCAAATTTTTCCAAACCTGAAAATAACCCCATGTCGCTTTTGCCTCCTTATTTTGGACGATATGAACTCTTTAACGATACAATGCGGTTAAAAACGAGATGATCCTCTGTAGAATCTTTGGAATCTACACAGAAATATCCCTGACGCACAAACTGAAAACTATCCATAGGTTTTGCTTCTGCTAACGCTGGCTCCACATAGCAATTTTCAAGTATTGTCAACGAGTTTGGATTAACATTTATGGTTCCATCCTCATTGTACACGCCCTTTTCCTCATCGACAATATTTTCGTATAAACGAACTTCTGCCCTCTCGGCTGTCTCGGCACATACCCATTGAATGGTTCCTTTTACCTTTCTTCCCGTAAAACCGCTTCCGCTCTTAGTCTCCGGATCATACGTACAATGAATCTCTGTCACATTCCCGTCATCATCTGTAATATAATCGGTACAAGTTACAAAATATGCATTCATCAATCGAACTTCATTGCCCGGATACAAACGGAAATACTTTTTCGGCGGTTCGATCATAAAATCAGCACGATCAATATATAATTCGCGTCCAAATGGCACCTTACGGGTTCCCATTTCCTCATTTTCCTGATTGTTTGCAACGTCCAGATATTCAATCTCATTTTCCGGATAATTTGTAATAACAAGCTTGACCGGATCAAGAACCGCCATCATACGCGGACGTTTCATCTTGAGATCCTCCCGGATACAATACTCAAGCATGGCATAATCAGAAGAGCTCTGTGCTTTTGATACACCAGACAACTCCATAAAATTACGGATAGATTCCGGTGTAAAACCACGGCGGCGCAGCGCAGCGATCGACACGAGACGTGGATCATCCCATCCATCTACAATACCATCTTCTACTAACTTCTTAATGTAACGCTTACCGGTTACAACATTCGTCAAATATAATTTTGCAAACTCAATCTGCTTTGGCGGGTTCTCAAACTCCAATTCACGAACTACCCAGTCATACAACGGTCTATGATCTTCAAATTCCAACGTGCAGATCGAATGTGTCACACCCTCGATCGCATCTTCGATCGGATGTGCGAAATCATACATCGGATAAATACACCACTTGTCTCCGGCATTATGATGATGCATTCTTGCCACACGATAAATAACCGGATCACGCATATTCATGTTCGGAGAGGACATATCAATCTTGGCACGAAGTACACATGATCCATCCTCAAACTCACCATTGCGCATGCGTTCAAACAGATCCAAGTTCTCTTCAACAGAACGATCTCGATATGGACTATTCTTTCCGGCCTCTTTGAGTGTACCACGATATTCACGCATCTGCTCAGCATTAAGATCACACACAAATGCTTTTCCCTTTTTGATCAGCTTTACTGCGCATTCATACATCTGATCAAAATAGTCGGATGCAAAAAAGACCATTTCCTTATCCAGATCACCACAGATCCAGCGAACATCTTCCATGATCGACTCAACAAATTCTGCTTTCTCTTTCATCGGATTGGTGTCGTCAAAACGAAGATGAAAATCTCCGCCATATTCCTTTGCCAGACCCGAATTCAAAATAATAGATTTCGCATGTCCAATATGCAGATAACCATTTGGCTCCGGTGGAAAACGCGTCACAATTTTGCTATAGACGCCGTCTTCTAAATCCTTATCAATTATATTTTCAATAAAATTACGGGAAACAACTGTTTCCTTTTCATGATCATCCTTGATATCCTCTGGGTTACTCACTTTTATCCATTCCTCCTTAATTATCATATGACCACTGCTTATCTAACCATTCGCTAACACAGCCATATTATCATTGCCTACTATCATATCACATTCTTTCCAAGAAGTAAAATAATATCTACCTCCGGCTTATCTTCAGCTTATGCAACCTTCCTCTGTGCAGTGATCGCATTCTCGCAGAGTATTTTTTAGATTATAAGAATCGAAAAGTTTCCTCTAAAAATAAAAAGGACAGTGTATTGCATCATACGCTGTCCTAATCCATCTTCTTATTTGAATCGATGTCCACCCAAGCGAAATTTTGCATTTGGAAGTCCAACACTAAAGAAACGAACCCCTTTCATGCTACGTGTCTTACCTTTGATCTTGACGATCGTCTGACCGTTCAAAGCTGTTTTCGCCGCCTTAATACATGATTTCCACTGTCTGGAACGAATCTTTCCGGCATCATACTGTGCTAATTTTTTGCGAAGCATACCATTACGTACCGGTGAAAACTGTCCACGCTGATAGATCACTTTACGAATGGTATTTGGAAACTGCTTAGATCTTACGCGGTTCATTACAACTATACCAACAGCAACCTGTCCCTGATAGCTTTCACCGCCTGCTTCACAGTTAATAATACTTGCCATAAGTCTCAAGTCTGATTTCTTGTACTTAGCTCGTGTTTTCTTAACTTTTGATTTTTTGGTCTTCTTAGACTTAGCGATTGTTTTCTTTACCTGTTTTGTTCTTGCCGGTGTCTTCGTAACAACCGGCTGCTTTGTTGCAACCGGAGCACTGGACACGACCGGCACACTCATTGTCTCTGTATTATTCTCTGTTGTATTTTCTGAAACAGTCACTGCACTGTCAGCAGAAACGGTTGTCTGTTGTACGAGCCCGAAGCTGAACAACATTCCAATCATCAGTACAAACATTGCAAATTTCTTAAACATAAATAATCCCCATTCCGCCACTTATAAAGCAGCAAATTTTGTTGCGAAATTAATACAATTTCTTAACATTTATGTAACAATTATATCATGTTTTCTGAAAAATGCAAGTCGTTTTACAAATTTGTTACAAAATTGTTACATCGCACCCGCAAATTCACCGGATACAATGCTTTTATAGGCGATCGATCCTCCAAACAGATCCAATGCGCTACCGATAGTATAATCCACCGTTTCATTCGCAGCTTTTGCAATATACTGTAAATCCTGCGGACTGTGTATACCACCTGCATAAGTCATTGGACACCCTTGAAATTGGCCCATTCGCTGGATCACCTGCTTTTCAACTCCTGAAGTTTTCCCTTCAACATCAACAGCATGCACTAGAAATTCATCACAATATTCCGACAGCATTTCTAATGTTTCGACAGAAAAATGCTGTTTTGTAACCTTCTGCCAACGGTCTGTCACAATATAATAGTCATCTTGAACAAACCGGCAGCTAAGATCCAACACCAAATGTTCTCGTCCTACCAGGGATACTAATTGTTTCAGATGATCCCAATCGATCCTGCCATCCCGAAACACAAAAGACGTAACGATCACATGACTTGCCTGCATATCCAAAAAGGACTCCGCATTTTGTAAGTTCACACCACCGCCAATCTGCAGCCCCCTCGGAAACGCTGTCAATGCTTCTTTTGCCTGTGCCAGATCTGCTTCATAATATTCACTATCCGCTTTATTTAATAAAATAATGTGTCCCCCTGTCAGTCCATCTTCACGATACATATTGGCGTAAAAGGCAGCATCGTATTCAGACACAAAGTTATCCTCTGCCTGATTTCCGCGGTCACTCAATGTCCCGCCGACAATCTGCTTAACCGATCCATTGTGAATATCTATACACGGTCTAAATTTCATATTGATCCTACCTTCCTGTTATCCAATAGCATTTATATAATACATGAGAACACATCGTATCTTCTGTCTGATGCAAATTTATTTAGTAATCTTCTTTGCAATATCCCGATATGTGTCATCCGGCGAGATAGAAAACGATCCCACCGTGATATTTTGACTGTATCCATTACGATTCATGTAATTATCAAACGATTCGGCATCATCAATAATTCCCAGCCGCTCTAGTTTTTTGCTAACAGTCTGTGACATATCACCCGATACGATCTTTAACTTTTTAGCAGAACTTTTGACTTCTTTCTCCATCTTCTTTTTCTCATTCTGCATAGTTTTATCATTGTCAATAGATTTCTTAGTTGAAGCTTTCTTGGTTTGCGTGTCATTTCCTGAATCTCCCAATGGTTCCGGCGTTGGCACTTTGGATGGATCTTCACTAGCGGCCGGCTCTATGCTCTGCACCGGCTTTTGCGTTGCAGCAGCGTCCGTCTGTTCCGGCTCTTTCGTTGCTTTCTGCTCCTGATCTTTGGATTTTAACGCCAATGCGTTGCTATCAGAGGTTTCATAGACCATACCAAGTTTCTTTGCGCGAGCTACCACCTGCGCATCCGATGTTCTGAGCAAACACGAAATGCCCAAAATAACTGTCGCGAAAAGGACACCGGCTCCAAAACCTCTCCAAAATGTTTTTTTATGTTTCATCTGTTTTTCCTCCATGATCGCTCTCAATGCTATGCGTACATATCTAATACAAATTTGACCTCGCCCTGTCCCATTTCTAACATTTTAGAAATCTCTAAGATGGAATATCCCTTGTCATGAAGTGCGAGTATCTCCTCATTATGATTAACTTTTTTCTCTTCTTTCTGCATAGAAAATTCTTCGTCAAAAGCCTGTCTCTCTTTGTCACTCAGCTTTTGCAGATCATAATCTTCCTCTGAAAGATCACTATCAGACTGTTCGTTACCGGTCTTTTTTGCATCTTTTCCACTTACCTCTACCGGATCCACAATGTCCTTCACATTTTGATAAGACTTTGCAAGTTCATCCTGAAACTGAACTTTCGAGGAATCTGCTTCGTGAATCAGTTTTTGAATCTCTGCCTGTTTCTCATTTAACATATCATACAAAAATACAACTTCTGCATGATTTTTCTCAATTTTATCAATCACTTGATCTGAATATTCGCTGATCCCCATAATCTTTTCGTTTGAGATCGTATTCATTTTTTCCGATGTATCCTCTAGTTTCTCTTCCTGTTTGCGTGTGATTTCTTCATTAAACTGCTCTATTTTATGACGGAGCTGCTCCATCTGATCCTGCCCATCAACAACACTTTTAATATCTGAACTCTCCACACCATCCGTAATTTTTGTGCTATAAATAATAGCACCAAGTCCAATCACGATCATTACTATTTCCAAAAAAATCATTTTACTTTTTCTACCTTTCTTCTCAAATGCGCATGTCAAAATGCGGTTCTTTTTTCGTTTCTTTCTTGTTGTCAGACGAATTATTCTTTTGTTTGCCCGAATGCTTCTGTCTACGCTTACGCTCTTCATCATCATAACGATTCGGCTCATTTTCCGCCTTAGCCCTGCGTATCGTCTGCTCCGACTGATTCTTAACTGACTGTTGGAACTGCGCCGCCATCTCCTGCTGACCATGTTCGTAACGAATCTGTTCTGCATTTTGTATTTGTGATATTTCTTGTGATTTCGGTGGCATCGAAACATAATCAAGTGTTAATGACATAATGATCACTCATCCTTTCCAGCTGCAGGCAATAAGCTACAGGTATCCCTTTTCATTGTGTGTTGTTCACAAAAACAAACTTGACGGATAGATCAGATCGCACGTACGCGTATTTCTGCTCCATCGCGAACAAATGCGCTATGTTTAGTTTCATTATGGATGAAACTGGACACATTTGCAATGGTCATTTTCACACCAGGATATGCAACTTCAGATATAACAATACGTCCACCATTTTGTGTGGATTCAATTTCTTCCTCCAGCTCATCGTATTCCTCCGACATCTGCACAATCAGTGGTCCAATCTCCTGAACACGCTTTGCCGATGATTTTAACAATGTTAATTTATCCTCATCGAGCTTGCCGTTAGATTTCAGGCGTTTTTTGAGAATATCAATATTTTGCAACAGTGTATCACGTTCTGCAGAAATTTTTTCCATATCCCTTTCAATACATCGATAGCGCTCTAAAAGCGTGGGATCTATTCCAATCTCCAGTTCCGTCTGGGTCCCCATGGTAGATCCTGCTGTCTTCATCGTGATCTTGAGCCCCGAATGGATCTTTCCGCCGACGATCAATCCGCGCTTGCCATTGACAATAATTTCATCTGCAGCCTCCACATCACTGTGCATGATCGCATCGGTGATAATTCTTCCACTTGCATGTACCTTGGAACTTTCAATAAAATTAGAAATGATATCTCCCCCGGCCCTCATAACGCCTTTTTCCATGCCTTGCATTCCACGCTTTATGACAATTTTACCACCACTGATTAAAGTTGCTCCCTCAACCGCACCATTTACCGTAATATCTCCGGTTGCTTTTACCGTGTAACCGGTCAACACATTACCCCTCACCTCAACGCTGCCATCATAATCAATATCTCCGGTGGATGTCCCGACATCTGCCGGAACTTCATAGACATTGGAAACAAACACGGTATCATTCACCAGTGTAACATTTCCGGCACAATCCGCATACATTTCCAACTGATCTTCTGATAAGTGTATGTTTTTACCATGCTTGAGTACAACTGGCGTTAATTTTGCAGGTTGTATCACATTTCCGCGAACGTCCGTTCCCGGAATCGGTGCTGTTTCCGGCGTCAACGTTGCAAGAAGCTGTCCCTTTTCAACACGCTCGATCATATCCAGCCTATGAAAATCTACCGAACCATCTTCCTTCATCGTTGGAGTGTTCGTTTTCTGTACATCAAAATGATATGTGATACTAGCGCACTTTCCCTGCACCGGAAGCACAGCTTTTGCGATCAATACATCCGTACAGTATAGTTCTGCCTTAAGAAGCAATGTAAGGTTTTGCATTAAAATGCCGTGATGCACATCATTCTGTGCAAGCAGAGATAACACATTTTCTTCGGTCAGACGTGATCCCTTATCAGAGGACGGATACAATCGGATCTTTGCCAGATAACTATGCGGATCTATTGTAATACGTACCATTTCATTCTCTGGCAACGCCTCAGAATTATCCGATACTTTCAAAAGTGTCTGACCTATAACTGAACGCTGCACAAAGTCCTGAACTTCCAACGAAGAGACATTTTCTGCGTATTTTTTCTGATCTAAATACCAGATCACGTCGTCTACAGAAAGCTCTTTTCCACCTTCTTGTGATACAAAACTCTGCAAAAAAATGCCATCTGCTTTGTGTATTAGTCGAAAATATGCATTTCTTTTCATATTCACACTCCTTCCTCAGCCCACGACGTTCTGTGTTTTGGCCTTGTACCACAAAAACAGATTCAAGTACCATTAATACATCGTCTTTATTGCTGCAATGAAAAACGAGGGCTACAAATGGATGAATCCGATCTGTACTCCTCGTCTATATGTTTCCTATTCCAAACAGATCTATTTGGTCTCCCAAGCGTTCTTTCATCTTTTTTAAAGCTTTAGTATGTAATTGTGAGACTCTGGATTCCGAAACCTCCAACACATTACTGATCTCCTTGAGCGTAAGCTCTTCAAAATAATACAGCGCAATTACTTTCTGCTCTTTTTCCGTCAGTTTATCAATCGCTTCTGCAAGAATACGCTTTGTTTCCTGTCGATCTACAACCTGTTCCGGCTGGTCAAACCTCGGGCGCCCACTAGGTTCTGTATAAACATCACTCCCCTGCTCTAAATACTCATCCAAAGAAATCAAGTTGGATAAGTTAGCCTGCGAGATCATCTGTTCTACTTCTTCTACTGTAACCTCTAAATATTCCGCCAATTCCTCACTGTTAGGTGTTCTTCCCAGCTCTCGCTCCAGCTCCTGCATGGCTGTCTCTATCTTTTTTTGTTTTTGACGGATTGTACGCGGGATCCAATCCATCTTTCGGATCTGATCAATAATTGCACCACGTATTCGAAGGCTGGCATACGTCTCAAATTTTACACCTTTGGACAGTTCAAACTTGTCGATCGCATCGATCAGACCAAAGATACCATATCCCACCAAATCATCATACTCTACAGTATAACCCAAATACATTCCCAGTCTTCCGGCAACAATCTTGACCAAACCGGCATATTCCAAAATTAGTTTTTCGCGAATCTTGCTGCTCTTTGTACGGGCATATTCTTCCCAAAGGGCAATCCTTTTTTTCTCGTCCATCGAGTAACTCCATCCCTCCTGCAACTAACCACCATTCCCGTTTATAAAATATTTTATGGTTCTTCCTGGTCAGAATCAGTCTGTTCCCCTGTTTGTGTCTGCTCATCCTGTTGTTCTTGCTGCTCTTTTTCCTGCTCTCGCAATTCTTCATCACGTTTGCTTCGGATAAAGCGATTACTCTGCTCCACTTTCAAAATAATTTTTTGTGCAATGATCCCAATAATATAAAAGACGATCAATGTCGCTAACAGCACTTCCAGGCTGTAAGTCACATCCATCTGTTTCACAATAGCTACAATACACACTACTGCACCTGCCAGTAATGTGATCACTTTTGGAATAAATTCTGCCTTCACCAAAAAGTCTCCTTCCCTAGATCGTCTGTACCGGTTTTCCAACAGATTTAATTACAAAATCACCGTTAGCCGGATAAAACTCAACTGTTCTTCCGTAATTCAAGCCGGTATCCTCTGCCAGGATCTTAATATTTAATTGTGCTAACTTTTGTTTAACTGCTTCAACGTTCCGCTGTCCAACACGCAGCATATCATTATCTGACTTAAATGCAAACATCTGCGCGCCTCCTGCAATTTTAGCTGTTAGACGATTAACAGCAGCCCCTCTCTCTTTCATGCGTTCGATCAGCAATTCAATGCCGGTATCTGCAAATTTCGCCTTATTTTCATTTTGACGTACTTTACTGCTGTCCGGAAGCATAATATGTACAAGCCCGGCAATCCGCATCTGTGCATCGTACAAAGCCACACCAACACAAGACCCCAGTCCCAGCGTTGTCAACGCATCCGGAGCTATACATATATTTAAGTCAGCCATTCCAACTTTTATCATTTCTCCCATAGTGGCAACCATACCTTTCCAGCAATCTTCCTTTGCTGATCTCTATCAACTAATCCCTAATGCCCGCATGATAGAATCATAAGAATCCAGCGTTGGAATCATAATAAAATAACCACTAATATCTACATCCATGTCTCGAAATCGTGACTCGATCAAAAGTGCCTGATCACCTAATTTTCCAAACTCTATGGCGGGCACACTCAAAATTGCCCCCGCCATATCGACAGATAAATACGGAACCGACGGAGATATTGTTAAATTTGTCATTTTAGAAATCGCCGATAAGTAAGCACCGGTAATAATATTACCAAGTTCCATCAACGCTGACATTTCCATTTCTGAAAAAGTATCATCCGCTTGCGGCTTCATGCCAAGCAATTGTTCCACCAAACGATGTGCATCTTCCGAACCAAGCATAAATAACATAGAACCTTCAATGTCTCCCTCTAAGGAAAGCATGATTCCCGCAACCAATGTTTCTTCGCCACCGATCACATTAGCTAATTGTTGGAATGTCAACATTTTTACTTGTGGAACATACATGTCAACTTTTGCATTGATCATTTGCGACAACGCAGTGACCGCATTGCCGGCACCAATGTTGCCAATTTCCGTAAGTACATCAAAATTCATATTATCTAAGCCCTCTGTGTTCGTCATATGCACACCTCGATTCTGTCAGCCCCTTGGTTTATTTTTCTGCTGTGCCTACAATTACGCTAGACATATTTAATAAAGATATTAAATTATCACCATTTTTACCAATACCACTCAAATACTGTGCTTTAGCATCGTTCATATCAATCGCAGTATTTTTCTCAATATCATTTTCACTCAGAGTCAAAACCTCTTTTACCTCATCCACAATTAAGCCTACAGCAGACTGCGGTTCTAACTTAATAATAATGATACGTGTCGCATTGGTATATTCGTCCGGTTTCAGGTCAAATTTCAACCGCAAGCTCATCACTGGAATGATCTCACCACGAAGGTTGATCACCCCCTTAAAATACTTCTGCGCCTTTGGTATACGTGTGATCCTTTGATTTCGAACAATATTATCCACATAACTGATATCTATGCCATAATATTCATCATCCAATTTGATCACTATATACTGCTTGCTCTCTCCCACAACGTTTAAGTTCTGAATATCTGCTATCTCTTCCATGATGTACCTCCCCCTATACTAATGCATTTACTTCAAGAATCAATGCAATCTCTCCATTACCAAGAATGGTTGCACCACCTATCATCTTGCTGCAATTAATGTAATTACCGATTGACTTGATAACAATCTCCTGCTGACCGATCAAATTGTCAACGACAAGACCAGCCTGCTTATCGCCCTTGCGGACAATAACAACCGTCAGACTCTCTTCCTCGTTTTCTACCGGTTCAACATCTAAAAGATTATCAAGACGGATCAACGGAATAACATTTCCGCGTAAATTGATCACTTCTTTCGTCTGAACATGTTTGATATCCTCAAGCGGAATATCTTCGATCATTTCAATATTACCAAGCGGAATTGCATATTTTTCTGTGCCAAGCTCAACCATAAGAGCCTGAATGATCGCCAGTGTAAGTGGCAGACGGATAATAAAACTACTTCCCTCACCCAATACACTCTTACATTCAATATTACCACCAAGACCTTCAATCTTTGTCTTAACGACATCAAGACCAACACCTCGACCGGAAATATCTGTAATTTTTTCAGATGTTGAAAAACTTGGACGGAACAATAATTCAACGATCTCTTTGTCAGACATCAACTCTGCCTGTTCGCTTGTGATCGTTCCTTTATCTACTGCTTTTTGTCGTACCTCATCTACATTTATGCCGGCACCATCATCGCGGACCTCAATAATAACATTATTGCCATCCTGATATGCATCGAGGAAAATGTTGCCGACCTCCGGTTTGCCAAGTGCAATTCTCTCTTCATTCGATTCCAAGCCATGATCTGCTGCATTGCGGATCAAATGCTGCAATGGATCTCCGATCTCATCAATAACGGTACGATCTAACTCTGTTTCCTCACCCGTCATATGAAGTTCCATCTTTTTGTCGAGCTTTTTGCTGAGATCTCGAACCATACGTGGAAAACGATTCAAAACACTTTCAATCGGCACCATACGTACCTTCATAACAGACTCATGCAGATTCGTTGTTACACTTTCTAAATATTCAATCTGCTCATTAAATCCATTATCGTTTCTATGTTCATTCGTTGCACTGCTGGAAACTAATCCATTCTTCGCAATGATCAACTCACTCACCAGATTCATCAAAACATCCAGTTTTTCAATATCCACACGTACCGTACGACCAATCGCCGGTTTTGCCTTAGAAGTTGCTTTCTTTTCCGGTTTCTTCTGTGTCGCTGCTGCAGCCTGCGCTTTTGGTTTGTCCTCGGTTTTCGTCGCTGGCTTTGATTCTTTTCCCGCGGTCTGCACCGACTCCTCGTGTGCTGCTTCCTCAGCCCCTTCTAATTGTACCTTAAACGTTCCAACAACCGCTTCTTTGATCTCCGATACGTTTTCAATTGCTGCTTTTACTTTCTCGGCGGACTCTTTTGTAAAGTACACCAAACTGAAATCATAATCGAACTTTTCATCCTCAATATCCTGTACGTTCGGCTCGGCTTTCATAACCTCGCCAAGCTCTTCCAAACATTTGAATACCAAAAAAGCTCTCGCCGCTTTCAATATACAACTATCCTGCAAGTATACCGTAATTCCTAATATGTTGAGATTTTCTTCTTTTGCTTTTTCAAATGTTGCTTTCTCATAATCGCTAATACGAATGTTTTCGTATTTCGCTTTATTCCCATCACTTGCAGCAGACTTATCATCACTCGGTGCTGCTGTCGGTGTCGGGGCCGGCACCTCTCCGGTACCACCTTTGGCTTTATCCGCAATGGAATTTAAGGTGTTGATAATTTCTTCATTATCCTCCGTACCCTCATCGGCTGATTCCAAAATATTAGCCAAATAGCCTTCCAATGCGTCCAGTCCACGGAACAGTACATCAATCAATTCCGGCTGCACTTTCATGTTACCGCTTCTGATCTCCTGAAATACATTTTCCATGTCATGCGTCAAACGCTGCATTCTCTTGTAGCCCATTGTTCCAGCCATTCCTTTCAAAGAATGCGCTGCACGGAAGATCTCATTGATCGTTTCCATGTTATCCGGCTCTGTCTCCAAGATCATCAACTGATCACTAAGCGTTTGCAAATGTTCTTTTGTTTCATCGATAAAAATTTCTAAATACTGGCTTACATCCATTTCATTGCACCCCCACGTGTTTAATGATTGTTTCTGCAATCTGCTGCAGCTCGACAACTTCGTCAACAGCTCCGGCTGTGGCAATCGCTCGTGGCATACCATACACCGTACTGCTCTCTTCATCCTGCGCAATTACATAAATCTGCTTGACTTGTTCCAATTGTAAAATACCGTCTGTCCCATCAGAGCCCATTCCGGTCAAAACCACACAGGTTATCTCATCACAGGAGACGTTCATCAACGACTCATACATAATATCTGCACAGGGTTTTAATGCATTTCTGGCCTCCTCGATCGTAACGGACAAATACTGCTCATGCTTATTTTTCTCCATTACGCGAAACTGAAAACCGCCCTTTGCAATATAAACAGTTCCTTTCCGCAACGGTTCACCATGCTCTGCTTCTTTGACCGTGATCTCACTTAGTTCATTCAAACGTCTTGCAAGCGATCCGGTAAATCCTTCCGGCATATGCTGTACAATGACAACTGACGCATCGAGATTCGACGGCAGTTTTGGAATGACCTGTTGCAATGCTTTCGGTCCCCCTGTGGAACAGGCAAGTGCTACGATCTTATTTGCACCCAGCACCAGCGGTTCTTTGGAATGCTTGGAACGATCTGCTTTCACCTCTCCTGCTACGCCGCCACGCTTTCTCTGCATGACAGGTGCTTTTTGTATGTGAAACAATTTCTTAAACACAGTTTTCTGTGTTTCCGGTTTCGGAACCGACTGCTCCTCTCCGGTATCCAATCCTGCCGTAGATAATCCCGTTGCCACATAAAGCATCCTTATGAACATATTGATAAAGAAAGGACCCTTCGCTTCGGAAAGACTTGTTGGCTTTGTAATAAAGTCAAAAGCACCGAGCTCCAACGCACGAATAGTTTCCGCGCCGCCTTTCTGAGCTAATGTGCTGACGATTAACACCTTCTCACGTTGATGTCTCTCATTCAACACTTTCAAAAAGGCAATGCCATCCATTCGAGGCATATTGATATCTAAAACAATAGCATCAACCTTTGCTCCAGAGTCTAAAATTTCCAGTGCCTCCACACCGTCCTCTGCCAGATATGCTGCATTGAGTTCCTTGTTATCATCTATTATATCAGAGAGTACTCTTCTCATGAGTGCAGAGTCATCTACAATTAAAATATTTTTCATGACGTATTCCCCTTTTACCGCTGACCATTCCGAAACATACGCGCAAAAAGACCAGATAAACCTTTTGCTGTAAATGCTCCAGGCGTGTTCGCCGGTTGGTTGATAATTTGTCTGGCAATCCGACTGATCGCTTTGCTTGCCGGTGCATTCGGGTAAGCAATCGTAACCGGTTCCTGCCGCATTACGGCATTTTGCAATTTGAAATCATGTGGAACGCTTCCAAGGTATTCCATCTCCATCTGCAAAAATTTACTAGACACCGCACTCAACTTTCGATATAATTCTCTGCCCTCATCTTCTGACTGCGTTCGATTGCTGATCATATGAATCTTCATTTTGCCGCCCTCGAACTCTTCCTGTCGCTGCAAAGTTTTCAAAAGAGCATAGGCATCCGTGATCGACGTAGGCTCCGGTGTCACAACGAGAAGCACCTGACTGCTACAGAGCACCAGATCGATCACAGAATCCGAAATACCCGCACCGGTATCAATTAATATCACATCAGCTACCTGATCCAATTCATATACGGAACGAACTAGATTTTGTATCTGATCACGCGATAAATTAGTCATCTCCCGAATACCGGATCCCCCTGAAATAAATCCAATATTTTCCGGGCCTGACGCAATGATGTCACAAACTCCCTTACCATGAAACATCATATCGGCCAGATTGTACTTCGGCCGGATTCCGAGCATGATCTCAATATTCGCAAGACCAAAATCAGCATCTAAAATAACTACTCGCTTACCCATTTTACTGAGAGTAATAGCCAGATTAACAGATATATTAGACTTTCCAACGCCGCCCTTGCCACTTGTAACGGTAATGACTTTGGCTAAATGCTGTCTTCTATTTTGATTTTTTATAATGTTGCGTAAACGCTCAGCTTGATCCATCAGCCATTCCCTCCTAAAAGCTGTTTTGTTATTTTTTGTGCATCCATTTTTCCAATATCATCCGGCACATTTTGTCCCCACGTCGCATAAGATAACTGTGCACCGGTCAACATATGGATGTTAAAAATATTGCCAACGGTATCCGTTTCGTCTAATTTCGTAAAGATCAAATAATATTCTGTGATCTTACGATACACTTCTGATATTTTCTTCAAATCCTTGTATTTTGTAGTTGCACTTAGTACCAGATAGACCTCTTTATCTTCTTCAGGCACTTTATCTAAGATCTTTTTAATATCCTGCACTTGTTCTGCATTTTGATGTGAACGTCCTGCCGTGTCAACAAATACAAGGTCAAACTCTTTTAGTTCATCAATGGTTTTATCCATTTCATCTGCCGAATAAACAACTTCTAATGGTATACCCAAAATATTGGCATAGGTTTTTAGCTGCTCTACTGCGGCAATGCGATACGTATCTGCTGTGATCAGCGCAACCCTGGTTTTTTTTGTGAGTTTTAATGTGGAAGCAATCTTTGCAATTGTCGTTGTCTTACCAACACCCGTCGGACCTACAAAGAAAATGTATTTGGTCTTTGTCGTTTTAACGTCGATCAAATGTGGCTGACCAATTTTTAATATGATCTTTTGATATACCCCCGCTAACACATTATCTAACGTCCATTCTTTTCTGGAACCGCTCTTTACCTCTTTTAGGATCTGATCCACATATTGTTCCTGAACCTCATTTTCAAGCATCTTTTTCTTGATCATCTGAAAATAAGCGTCCATTTTGTCATCTGTTTTATCATTCTGCTTGGTTTCCGTCTCTTTCGCAGTCCCCATCTGCTTTTCCAAAAGATTCTGCAGTTTTGACAACTTTTGTTCAATCATCTTCTGCTCATTGATCACAGACTCGTTAACCCTTTCGTCCGGCTCATCCGGAAGAATTTGATCATTTTGCTGCATTTGTTTCCGTTTTGCTTCCTGCATAGCTGCTTTAGAATCCGGCGCCGTATATTCTGACCGTCTTCGAATTGCCTCCTGCAGTTTACTAAAATCCGGTTTTTCAGCATTCTCTGCTGTATCGTCAATTGCCGCCGTAAGCTCTACATGAGGTTTGCGAAACAACTTAAACAAGCCCTTGGGCGTTGTTTTTTTGACATTCATAATAACAACATCCTTCCCCAGTTCATTTTGCGCCATCTGTGTAGCAAGGTCTTCTGTTTGTGCTATATACTTTTTGATAACCACTATACTGTCACCATCCCTATTGATTGTAATTCTACATTGCTGTCAATTTCATTATAAGATACAACGATCAAATCCTGAAATTGCTCTTCCGTCAGTTTCTTAAAATAAAGCCGAACGATCGGCGATGTAACAATAATTGGATTTTTTCCCAATTCTTCCATTTTTTCCATTTCCTCTCCAACCGACTTTAGGATCGTCTGCGTCTTGTCCGGCTCTAAATTAATATAAGTACCCTGTTCTGTCTGTTTGATAGATCCCATAATTTCCTGCTCAATTTTTGGATCCAATGTAACAACACTGGTCATCTCATTAGGCGGGAAGTATTTATTCGAGATCGCCCGTTTCAGACTTTGTCGGACATATTCCGTCAAAACATCCGTATCTCTAGTGCTTGTCGCATTATCGGCAAGTGTTTCAAAGATCGTCACCAGATCGCGAATTGAAATTCCTTCACGAAGCAGGTTCTGCAATACTTTCTGTATCTCACCAACACTCAGCATTTTAGGTACAAGTTCAGATATCAACGTTGTATTTGCTTCCTGAATGTTATTGATCAAATTCTGCACATCCTGTCTCGTAAGCAACTCATCTAAATGACTGCGGATCACTTCTGTAAGATGTGTTGCAATGATCGATGGCGGATCAACTACCGTATACCCCATAGATTCCGCACGTTCTCGCTGCGATTCCGTGATCCAGATCGCCGGCAGATGGAACGACGGCTCGAATGTTGGAATACCCGTGATTTCCTCTTCCACAAACCCCGGATTCATCGCCATGTAGTGATCAAATAAAATCTCGCCTTCACTGATCGGTACGCCCTTGATCTTGATCACATACTGATTCGGATTAAGTTGGATATTATCTCTCAGACGGATCATCGGAACAACACATCCCAGTTCCAGTGCGACCTGACGACGTATCATAACAACTCGATCCAACAGGTCACCACCTTGGTTCACATCCGCCAGAGGAATGATTCCGTAACCAAATTCCAATTCGATCGGATCTACCTGCAGCAAAGAGACTACATTCTCCGGTCTTCTGATCTCCTCTGCTGTCTCTTCTTCCTCGTCAACCTCTGTCTCAATATTTTGTACTTCCATCGCCGATTCGATAGCTCGACCGGCAGCAATGAACAAGATTGCATAAATAAAGCAGATTAATGTTGGAAGCGGCGTCAATCCAAGTAACGCCATCGTCGCTCCGACTATGTACAATACCTTCGGCGTCGAAAACAACTGTGTGATCAACACATTTCCAAGATCCGACTCCTTTGATACTTTTGTTACCAGCACACCGGTTGACAACGAAATAACCAATGATGGTATCTGACTGACCAAACCGTCTCCGATCGTGAGTATGGAATATTTCTGCAATGCCTCTGTCATTTCTAATCCCTGCGACATAACACCGATAGCAAGACCGCCGACAAAATTGATCACTGTGATTATCAACCCCGCTGTCGCATCACCCTTTACATACTTCGAAGCACCATCCATCGCTCCGAAAAAAGTAGATTCGTCCTGAATCTTTTGACGGCGTTCCTTAGCCTGTTCATCTGTGATCGCACCCGTATTTAAATCGGCATCGATCGCCATCTGTTTACCAGGCATGGCATCCAACGTAAAACGTGCTGTTACTTCCGACACACGCTCAGAACCTTTATTGATCACGATAAACTGTACAATGATCAAGATTAAAAACACAATACCGCCAACAATCAGATTTCCACCACCGACAAACTCGCCGAACGCCTGAACTACGTTACCTGCCTCTCCTTTCAGCAGAATATTTCTCGTCGATCCTACATTCAACGAAATACGAAACAACGTTGTCATCAGCAGCAATGTCGGAAAACTCGACATATTCAACGCCTCTGTCGAAAACAGCGCATTAAACAATATAAACAATGCAATTGCCAGATTTAGCATCATCAAAATATCCAGCAAAAACAATGGTATTGGTATAATCAAAAAGATGATAGGTACCAGGATATATAATCCCAGCATTAAATCAGTCCGTTTCATCATGTATCTCCTTTAATCGTCTTCTGAAAGAAACGTTATCCCGTTTTCCCTTTCAGATTATATACATACGCCAACACTTCCGCCACCATCTGGTATAATTCGGGCGGAATCTCAGCTCCAATCTCAACATTATGATATAGCATTCTCGCTAATGGTTTATTCTCCACGATCTCGATCTGATAATTTGATGCCGTTTCCTTGATCTTCGCCGCCAAATAATCAGCACCTTTGGCAACCACAACCGGTGCCTCGTGTTTCTCCTTGTCATAACGTATCGCCACAGCCAGATGTGTCGGATTCGTAATGACAACATCCGCATTTGGAAGTTCTTGCATCATACGCTGCCTGGATGCCTGCTGCATACGGGATTTCTGTTGGCTTTTTACCTTGGGATCTCCCTCGGACTGCTTATACTCATCCTTAACTTCCTGCTTGGTCATCTTCATATCTTCCTGAAATTTCCATTTCTGATAAACGATATCCACTACCGCGATGACAACAAATAATGCACTGATACGCAATCCAATATTAATGATGATATCTCCCAACAACTCTAAACCCTGAGTCAACGTATAGGAATACATATTCATCACTAATGCCCATTTGTCTTCCAGGTAATTTTTAACAACATAAATTATGACACAAATCTTAGCAATGGATTTAAGCAATTCCATGATCTTGTCTTTTGAAAACAGACGCTTCACACCATTAACCGGATTAAATTTGTCAAACTTAGGCTTTATCGGTTCAAAAGAAACCTTCCATTTAACCTGTACAATGTTTACGGCAAATGCAACAATAAATGTACTCAGCAAAAAAGGAAGGCAGATGATCGTGATCTTTTGGATCAGTTGCTGCAATATAGCACATGCCATCTGCAAATTAAACTCATCCTTAGTGACATCGCTGATCTTCCCAAAAAACAACGAAAAACCATCCTTAAATTGGCTGCCCAAAAATGCCATCAATAGCTTTAACAAAAAGAAAAACACCAGCAACGACACAGCCGTTATGGCATCCATGCTTTTCGCCACTTGACCTTTTTTGCGGGCATCTTCCAGTTTTTTGGGAGTTGCGCTTTCGGTTTTCTCGCCGCCCTCGCCATCTTTGGCAAAAAGCTGCAGATCATACCGTATT
Source organism: Clostridium sp. AM49-4BH (assembly GCF_003478335.1). GTDB lineage: Bacteria > Bacillota > Clostridia > Lachnospirales > Lachnospiraceae > Butyribacter. The sequence goes on along the minus strand of NZ_QUFB01000001.1, from coordinate 29,092 downwards.
CTGCCATGCCTAACCATACATTTCCTCTCCAATATCATCGCTTTGTTCTGATAAAGATGCAAAAACACCCTCTTTATACTATACCGTATTTGCAACAAAATAGCAACGCCAACTATTATCGTCTACGCTGCCATCGCCTGCACAAAATATTTTGTGAATGTATGCATTTCATCAAAAAGGAAGTCTGCTGCTCCGGCAAACAACTGCATCGTCAGAAATAGCAACACAAGCCCCACAAACACTTTAAGTTGCATTCCAACGACAAACATATTCATCTGTGGTGCAATCTTTGCCAAAATGCCAAGCACAATATTGATGACAAGCATACAACAAAAAATAGGAAGCACAATTCGAAAACCGATGACAAAATAATTAGTGATAAATGTCACCATGATATGATACAGATCGACCGAAAATTTTGCACCTCCAATTGGTACAAGCTGATAAGAATCCATCATAGCATCAATAATAAAATAATGCATGTCTGATACTAAAAACAAAAGCATAAATATATACATATAAAAATTTGATGTGATCGTTGAATTTACATTTGTTGTCGGGTCCATTTCCTGAACCATCGAGAAGCCAATTTCCATATCCAACATATTACCGGAAAAATTAAAGATATAGAGACACAATCTGGATCCCAGACCAATAATAATACCGGTAATCGCTTCTTTAAGCACTAATCCGGAATATTCTAATATATTTGCATATTCCACAGCCTTGTAATCAACCTGGTTCATCACCGTCAACGATAGAAAAAACGCGATAGCAACTTTTACACGTCGCGGAATTTCACTGGAACCAAAAAAAGGAGCAACAAAAACAACGGAAGCCACCCGAATAAATACCAATAAAATATATTCTAAGTATTCAACCGTAAAATTCAATGTTCGTCTCTCCTTATCTGTTCGATGTTATTTGCAGATAAACGATCCATAACCTGACCGTCTTCTTTTATGTCCTCTTCACCGATCACTCACTTAATATATTGAGGTATATTTTTCATCAATGCTTCAAATAGATCTACCATATTATTCATGATCCAGCCGCCACACAGCACCAACACCAGCATGATTGCTAAAAACTTTGGCACAAAAGTCAGCGTTTGTTCCTGAATAGAAGTAACTGTTTGAAAAATACTAATGATCAATCCAATGATCAGCGAGATCAGTAGCAGCGGAGCTGCTGATTCAACCGTTGTCCAGATCGTCTCACGGGATATGTCTAACACAAGACTCTCACTCATTGCACAGTCTCCTTTCTACTCGTTCCTCTGATGGTTAATGGAACGACTGCACTAACTGTCCGATCAATAGGTTCCATCCATCTGCCAATATAAACAATAGTATCTTAAAAGGCAGGGATATTGTCGTCGGTGGCAACATCATCATACCCATTGACATCAGTGTCGAAGCCACTACCATATCAATAACGATGAACGGCAGATACAATAAAAATCCAATAATAAACGCAGTTCGAAGTTCACTGATAATAAATGCCGGTATGACCGTAATAAGAGAAAGATCATCAAAGCTCTCAATATCATCCGATGAAATGTCATTGATCGTCATAAATAATTTGAGATCCTTTTCTCTAGTTTGCTTTAACATAAATGTTTTCAAAGGTTCCGAAGCCTTTTCTAATGCCTTCTTCTGTGTCAGATTGCCAGCCATATACGGCTGAACCGCATTAGTGTTTACTTCATTAAACACCGGACTCATTACCGCAAATGTAATAAATAATGCCAGACCGATCAATATCTGATTTGGTGGCGTTGTCTGTGTTCCAATTGCTGTTCTCAAAAAATGAAAGACAACAATAATACGCGTAAACGACGTCAACATGATCAAAATGGAAGGTGCAAGCGACAAGATCGTAAGAAGGATCAAAATCTGTAAAGTAGATTCCAACGTAACGCTGCCGGCATTGGATGTAATATTCAAATCTAACGTATTATCATCGTCATCCGCATTCCCGGATATTTGATTTCTTGTTGTACTGTCAACGCGATCAGACGTTGCCAACGCATACGAAGGAGACGCTGCAAACCATACACATAAAAAAACGACTAATATCGTAATTGCGCGCATCGTTCTGTGCTTTAAAAAAAATCTTTTTCTTATATTCTGTCTCAATTGTCCCTTGGTACCTTTCTATCATATTGCTATCATTTCACACTTCAATCTTCATATAACAGATCACTGTTTATCCGGCTTTTTTTTATGTTTCAGTATTTCCTGAAACATCTCAGAAAAACCTTCTGTCCTAGGCATTTGCACCGGCTCCTTTATCAAAAGATCCTCTTGCGTAAGCTCAGTCAAAAAGACAACCGAATCTTTTGTCTGCACTAATGCAATATATTTTTTGCCAACCTGTATGATCTGTATCATTTTTCCCTGACCAATGGGATATGTTTCAATAATCTTAATATTTCCTGCATATTTCTTACCTGACATCGCCCCGGCATACCATTTACTTACAAAAGATGCGGCAAACAACAGTACGATCAATAAGATCAACAGGCCGATCAACTTAAAAAAGCTGGACAGTGCAGAAAAATTAGCCGTCATCAATAACATTCCTACACCTCCAGCTCTTTATGTATCCTACTCTTTATTTTGATATCTCTACAATTCGTATACCAAAATTTTCCTCAATAACAACTACTTCGCCCTTAGCAACAAATTTACCATTGACCAAAACATCAACCGGTTCCCCTGCTAACTTATTAAGCTCAATGATCGTACCCGGAGAAAAGTCTAAAATCTCTTTGATGGATTTATTTGTTCGTCCAAGTTCAACCGTCACTTCCAAAGGAACGTCCATGATCAAATCAATATTTTCCTGCTGCATCAGCGGACTTACCCCTGCATTAAACGGCTGAAACTGTGCCGGCTGTACATTGACATTCGGCATTGCATATGGCTGTTGCTGCATCATATCCGACTGAACCGGCATTGCTCCTGCCATCTGCTGCATATCCGGTGTCGGCGGCACTGCTGGTTGTACGTTCTGCACATTGACCGTCTGTTCCGGTGTAGCTGCAGGTGTCGGCTGACTCGCCTGTGGCTGCGGCTCTTCAATTTCAGATTTAGATTCACCAATAAATTTGCGATACAAATCGCGCGCAAACTCAAACGGATATAACTGCATGATCTGACTATCAACCAGATCTCCAATTTCCATATCAAATGCTACCTGAACCATTTCTCCCTGCAAGAAATTTGAAATTTCGGTATCATCTGTCATGGAGTCATTCAGATCAACCAAACTTGCAGTTGGTGGACTAATATCTACTTTCTTCTCCAGCATTGATGATAATGACGTGGCCGCTGATCCCATCATCTGGTTCATCGCCTCACTGATCGCACTTAAATGCATCTCCGACAATTCACCATCTGTATTCGAACCATCCCCACCCATCATCAAATCTGTGATCACTTTTACGTCGTGCTCTTTTAAGATTAATATGTTGTTACCGTCTATTCCATCAATATATGAGATGTGAATAAACACACATGGTCTATCATATTGTAATGACAGGTCATCTAAAGTCACATAAGAGACTTTCGGTGTTGTAATGGTAACTTTGGTATTTAACAGCGTTGATAATGTTGTTGCTGCTGTTCCCATATTAATGTTAGCAATCTCTCCGACTGCATCTCTCTCAGCATCACTTAGCGTCTCTCCGGCATAAGCGGTCTTAGTCGCTGCACCACCACCGCCGGTTAATGCATCTATTTCTTCCTGAGATAACATTCCATCCATACTTTATTGCTCCTCCCTTATTACTGACGTCACTCTTACAGCGTAAGAATCCGAAGCTGCACCAGGTAAAGCATAAAACTTTTTAATATTCCCGGTATAAACCTCCAACTCGTCGTCAGTCTTGGTATCTAACTTGATAATATCTCCAATCTGAAGATTCATAAAATCATTTACGGAGATCAAGCTTCTACCCAACATCGCCCTTACTGGAATCTTGGCATTGTCAATCAAGCTTTCAATTATTTCCGTATAGCTTCCATCATCCTTTGCCTTGATCGTTGAGTACCAATATTTGGTATTTAATTTGTCGATCACTGTCTCAACGCAGGAATATGGAATACACACATTCATCAAGCCCTCAACCTCACCAACATGAATATTCATCGTGACGATTGCCGTCATTTCTGTTGGCGAAATAAACTGGGCAAATTGTGAATTTGTTTCAATCCTCTCAAGACGCGGATTTAATTCCACCACGCTTGCCCATGGATCTATCATTAAATTGGTGCATATTTCCAAAACACGCTCCAAAATAATCAACTCAATCTCGGTAAACTCTCTAGTCCTTTCCAGCGGTTCTCCACCACCACCCAACAGACGGTCAACAATCGCAAAGCCAAGGTTAGATGCTAATTCGATTACCACGCTGCCTTCCAACGGAGCAAAATCAACTACTCCTAGAAGCACAGGATTGGACAATGCATTTAAGAACTCCGAGTACGCATTTGCTTCCGCATTCATCACATCAACCTGCACTGTCTTACGCAAATATGCAGGTAAATTCGTCGAAAGCAGTCTGCCGTAATTTTCAAATATAATCTCCAAAGTCCGCAAATGATCTTTGGAAAACTTCGATGGTCTGGCGAAATTGTAATTTCTAACACTCTTTACATCTGCCTCATCCAATTCATCCGGATTGATTTCTCCGGTACTCAATGCACTGAGCAGATTATCAATTTCCTCCTGAGACAGGGTGTCTCCCATTCTCTTCACCTCACATCCCTGTTATAATTATCAATAACATATATTGTCTTTGCAACTATAATATCATAGCACAAATTTCAAAGAAAAGAAACCATTACTTTTCTCGTTGTCTATCACTGATACATGAAATTCGTCAACATAACCTTCTTCACAGCTTTAGAATCCAAATGCTGCTGTATCTGCTCTAACGCCTCTTTTTTGATCACATCTTCTGAAATGTCATCCGAAGAATGGCTTTGAATCACTGCACGGATAATATCAGTGATCTCTGCCTGATTGTTCGTCAAAATATCACTGACATCCTTATAGTCATCCGCATCTTTATAAACAGAGAGGCTGTAACCGTCTAAAAGAGCATAATGAGTCTTGCCATCAGACCCTATTTTTAAATTAAGTGTCTGCTGAGAGTCAAACGCAACCGTTACGGTCTCAAGATCTTTTAAAGAATAGTTCTCATCACCTTTGGAATCCCCATCTACATTCAGATCTAAATTCACTGCAGATGCGATCTGCGTCAAAAGATTGTTGGTTTTTGTAAACGTTGGCACCATCACAAAAAACAAAATTGCTGTAAGGACAACATTGATAACTGTCAATGCCGTTATGATGACACTAAAAATATTTTTCTTCATGATAAATAAGCCTCCATTATATACTATTGTCAATTTTCTGACATTCCATATATTTTAATTTCAACACGACGGTTCTTAGATCGCCCTGTCTTTGTTTTATTACTTGCGATCGGATGAACATCACCCCATCCGGACGCTTCCAAATTATTGGGATTCAATCCCCGCTTTTGGAAATATTCCAGTACTTTTGTTGCCCTTGCCGTGGAAAGCCATAAATTGCTGGAATAATTTGCATTGTGAATCGGTACATTGTCTGTATGACCTTCAATCTTGATCGTATTTTTCGGATACATTTTAAGTACATCTCCGATACGGTTCAAAATCTTTTTGGCATCTTTTTGAATCTCTGCACTTCCCGATTCAAACAACACACTGCCATTCAGAGATAACATAACATAATTATATCCGTCATCTATCGTGACATCCAAATCATCATCCAATTGCTTCTTTTCTGTCTGCCCTACAACATCACCGTACAGCTCATCCATTCTTTTTTTCTTTTCCTGTGCCTGTTTCGCCTCCAGCTTTGCCATTGGATCATCTGCATTCTCAGTTTCCTGAGCCTGTTTACCCATATCTGAATAATATTCATCCAAATTATTCAACTGTGTTGCACCGCTGGAAATAAGCTGACCCTGACCAATTGCTTTTTCTCCACCGCTAAATATACTAACGCTATTTGAAAGAGAAGCGACCAGTTCAGCGTACTTCGCTTCATCGATCGAAGACATGGAATACAAGAGAATAAAGAAGCAGAGCAACAAATTCATCAGATCAGAGAACGTATCTTTCCATCCGTCTGTCTTAATTTCTGTCTCTTCTTTGTTCTTTGCCATTTACGCCTCACCACCTTCTGCGGCTCCATCCTGCTCATTGATCTGTTCACGAACAGATGGTGCCAGGAAGGACTTCAGTTTCTCCTCGATCACGCGAGGATTCTCTCCTGCCTGGATTGATAAAAGCCCCTCTACCATAACTTCCTTCATTTTAATTTCCAACTCATTATTCATTTTAAGTTTGAAGGAAATAGGTACACATAACCAGTTAGCAAGTAACGAACCATACAAAGTCGTAAGCAGGGCAACCGCCATATTCGGACCTATCGTAGACATATCATCCATGTTGTACAGCATGTTTACCAGACCAACCAGTGTTCCAATCATACCCCAAGCAGGACCCATTCCCGCCCAGTTTGCCCAGAAATTGATCTTTTCATTATGTCTTGCGTCGATCGCTCCCAGCTCAGTCTCCATAATACTGCGGACAAGCTCAGGATCGGTACCATCAACGATCAGCATGATTCCTTTCTTTAAGAAATCATCCTCTATGTTATTCGCCGCTTCCTCCAAAGCAAGCAAGCCTTCTTTTCTTGCAACATTGGAAAGGTTGATAATATTGCGTATCACCTCTGCCTCATGTGCCTGCTGAACTTTCATTGCCAGTCGAATCGATTTGATATCCTCAATAAACTTTCCAAAACTCTTAGATTGGATGATCATACAAGAAACAGAACCACCAAGCGTAATGAAAATGGATGTCAAATCATAAAAGTGTCGGAAACCTGCCATTTTCTCCGGACCGGTAACAATTCCCAAAAATACCATGACCCCACAGGTAATCAATCCGACTAAAGTTGCTATATCCACTTAAGCCACCACCTTATTTCATTTTGTTGTACTTTCTATGTCATTCCATAAAAGTGCATTCTCTCTTAAATGATTTTACTAAATTTTTTATCGTCTGTCTACTCTCTTTTACAATTATTTTCCGACCGGTAGTCAATGTGATCACTGTATCCGGCGTATCTTCCACTGTCTCGATCAAATCAGAATTGATTGTAATGTTCATACCATTCATTTTTGTTACGTCAATCATACCTTCACCTTTCTTCCCACAATGTAAAAATGGCAACAGATATTCGCAATAGGTGGTCTACATTTATGCAACCATTTATCCATATTGCAAAATACCTGTTACCACGGAGTATTCATCATGCTGATCCTGTATGTTTCATACTGTTAACGTTTCAAATTTACCAGTTCTTCCAGCATTGTATCTGAAGTTGTAATAATACGGGAATTAGCTTGGAAACCACGCTGTGTCGTGATCATCTGCGTAAACTCTGTAGACAGATCAACATTAGACATTTCCAACGCACCAACCGTAAATTTACCACCGTCACTGGTAATATCCATACCAACTCCATCAAACAATCCCGAGTTCATAGATGCTGCAAACAAACTGTCTCCCACTGCTTCCAACCCCGAGGATTTGAGAATGTTGTTACCGCAATCTGTCCAAGTACTCTCTTTTCACCATTGGTATAAGTTCCAATGATCTTGCCGGACTGATTAATAGAAAGGCCACTCATCTCACCGGCAATGTTACCTGCTCCCTTGCCATTAGCATCACCTCTGGTATACGATGTGTTTCCAACGCCTCCCTTAGAATACTGTGTCAAGTAACTTACGTCAACTTCTACACCACCTAAATCATTCTGTGAATTATAATGTGTAAACGTATCATCAATACCGCTGTTAGCCGGCACCGTAACCACATTAAACAAAATAGATTTGTTGGCATAAACAGAGGTTGCCGGTCTGGTTAGACCAGCCTCTTTCGTTCCGGCAAACTCACCACTGGTTGAGTCAAACAATACCTGTGAAGCTGTTCCGGTACCGGATAAGGTATACTTTCCTGTTACCTTATCAATATCATTGTCATTTACCGTATAGGTTGCTCCACCGAGCTGTACAACAACACCTGTCGCAGAATAGGTCGTTGTTTCGACACCATTCGTCGTCGTGGTTGTCTTCTTCACAAATATGGAATCTCCCTCGGAATTGCATACATCACTCACAACCAAATCATAGGTTCCCGGTGTTCCGGAATCCTGCAGATACATCTGTACCGTATACTCCTCACCGATACGATCATAGAACGTAAAGGTCATGCGGAATCCTTCTTTTGTGTTAATTCCCTGCGTTGCCGTAGTAAGCTGTAAGTTTTTATCATTTTTGTCAATATTACCAGACAAGGTGATATTTTCTGTGGCTGTTGGTGCGGCATACATATTATCTTCAGTCATGATCGTTAAATCCTTGACACTATCACGAACGACATTACCATCACTATCAGCAAGCCACCCTTGTACCGTTGCTCCATTGGTCGTGCAATACAATGTTCCTGCATCATCAACGTTCAATGCACCGGATTTGGTAAAATACGTCTCTCCACCGGATTTTACGATCAAAAAAGAATCACCGTTGATCGCTACATCCAACGCACGGTTTGTCGTAGAGGTTCCTCCGGGTTCTGTTATATTAGTGGTAATGGCTGCCACCGTAGATCCAAGACCAATCTGCTTGGCATTTACACCAGCTGTCCCGGTTTCTGCATTCGAACCACTTGCAGCTGACATTGTCTGATAAAAAGTGTCTGAAAAATTAACAGAACTCGACTTAAATCCAACTGTATTTACGTTTGCAATGTTATTACCTATAACATCCATCTTGGTCTGGTGTGTTTTTAAACCTGCTACACCAGAATAAAGTGATCTCATCATAATTATTGTCCTCCTAAACTTATAACTTAGGAATACGTCTTGAAATTCCTCTGGCATTCAGAATTTCACTGCCTCCTTAAGGTCCGGCTGTATGTATTCCCTTTACCCGATAACTGCCCCATCAATGTTGGTAAAGATTCCCTCCGAGGAATCATCCATTGCAGTGATCACGGTATTATTTTTGACATTTACAATAAATGCCAAGTCATCTACCAACACCAAAGACTCTCCAATTCCTTTTTCTCGTGCCTCGTGGTTCCTGTTGCCAAACGCTGCATCTGTTCTCTTGAAAGATTGATATTCCGTGCGATCAATCGTTCGCCGGCATGTTTGGAAAACTTTAGATCAGGTACTGCATCCTGCTTAATCTCCGCTGCTTCGTGCAAAACCTCCTGAAAGGAAAGCTGCTCATTGGTGGAAGAAGATTTGTTATCCGATCTTTGAGACTGCAAATACCGCCCAGTCATCTGCTCGATCGATTTTGCATAACCATTATGTAAACGCTGCATCTTCACATCACCTCTTTCTTATTACCTAAGTAATCCCTCCGTGAATCACTCTGATACTGTCTTTCCCGCATCATCTTTCTATGTGTTGCTGTCAGAATTCTCTGTTTTATCAGAATTATCCGGCTTGATCCCCTTAACCTCTATCGTGACCTTGTCTGAAATAATTGTCTTGTTAGCATCATCAAAGACAAATGCAACCGTATAGATACCTGCATCCTTTTGACTGAATGCATCCTTGCTGATCGTTAATTTGCCATCCTTGTATGACAAATACTTTGAATCAACGGCCTTCGTATCCCCGGATGAAGAAACCAATGCAACTGCAAAACTAGTGGCTTCATAACCGTGTGAACCGAGTGAGATACCCTCTACCGTTACATCCTGCGGATCATGATGACGATATGTCAATGCCTGTTTTTGTACAGATGGGATATTGTTAGAAATGACATAATTATCATCCAATACTTTAACAATGCTGTCATATTTATACAATGTGCCATCAACCGAAACGTAAGCCTTGCCATTCTGAATCGACACATATTCTACAGTGCCTTGAACTTTCGTTACATCACCTGCTTCGGACTGATCCTCAATATACACTTCTTTGCCAACTAATGTAAAAGCAGAGGTATTGCTCGTCGTAGAATTTAAGTTTTGCATCTGCTCCAACTCTGAAAATTGTGCAAGCTGTGATACATATTCGGTATTATCCGTCGGTTCCAATGGATCCTGATACTTCATTTGCGTCACTAGCAATTGCAAAAACTCTTCTTTACCAAGCTCTGATCCAACTTTGCGCTCTGTTTCCTGAGAACTTTCTGAAATGTTTAGCTTACCATTTACAACATCTGCTATCGAACTCATTTTGCCTCCTTTCTATCTGTAAAGCTACTGCCTTAAGCAGTAAAATCAACACTTCCGCCATGATCTCTCATGACACTCTTTCTTACACGCTCTGCTTCTTTGTCAGAAGCTTCCTGTGCCTCCTCTTCTGAATCTTCGAATTGAAATCTTCGACTCTTTCCATCGCCCTGTTCCAGATTTTTTGAATCTGCATCATCCCCGCCTCCTTGTGCAAAGGAAAAATCAGATACCGAAATGGATACTGCTTCTACTTTGATCTCCTTTTGCTCTAGTGTATCGCGCAACTGATACATTTGGCTTTCGAGTGCTAACCGCGCTTCTTCCGTTTGCACGGTAAAGTTAGCAGTCATCATTCCTTCTTTGGCAGAAATGGTTAATAATACCTTGCCTAAACGCTCCGGATTAAGCTGCATTTCCATGGTTGATGTCGTATCTGTTACAGATACTCGTATCTGTCTTACAATCTGCTCAATAATCTGTACAGATTGATTTGGCATCGGTGCGTCCTGCACTTCACGTGCCCCCTGCAGATCAAACTGCTGTGCAAACGGTACAGCTTCTACCGACGCGTCAGTCTGCGGCTGACTTGTCTGTACAAAACTCTCGGTTGATGAAGCATTCGATTCGCCTGACATTGTTTTTGACGAATCCGATGAAGACGTCTGGCCAAGTATAGCTGGTTCTTGCGTATTAACCGCTTTCTGTAATACTTCCCCATCTGATACAGGCGCTTGCTCCGGCTTTACAGCGGTTAATTCCTGTAAAATCCCCTGTAAATCGGCATCATCTTCTGATACCGGCTCCATCTGTGCTAAGATTTCTGACACGCCCTCCGGCATCTGTGCAAATTGCTGTAGGATCATCTGATAGTCTGCTAACATCGTTTCACTGGTCAACATATCAGTGATGTCTCCGGCACCTTCTGCGGTAAGAACAAATTGCTGTAAAATCTGAGGATCTAATAATTGCAACACGGTAATACCCATCGCCGCTAATATTGCATCCATCTGATCATCATCCAGCTTCAGTACATCTTGCACAATATCCTCTACCAATTCACCGGATATATTGACATTACCGGTATCATTTAATTGTAAATTTTGCGACTGTGCTACTTTCACATTCTGACCGTCACTGACAACCGGTATCTTATATCCGGCATCGTCTCCGGCATCTTTGACGACCGTCTTTGAAGATTTATCCGCAGACTGCTTTGTCATAGACTGCTGCATCACGGCACCAAATTGATCACTTCCGCTCACAGCCTGTGTCTTGGCAGATTCGGTAAGCATTTCCACTCCTGCATTTTTTACGGAAAGAGCTGACTGAACTCCTGGTACTGTCACATTTTCACCTCCTTTTCTGGCAATATATCTCTGAAAGATCATTGCAATTATTTTATGTAAACGACAAAGTTCGTGATCACACTTCCATTGTCATATACATCATACTATGGCATACCAACATCTGTCATTATTTATCGATGGCAGATATCTTTTTTGAAATCTGTGCTGCAAATGTGCTATCCATTTCCTGAAGGATCGCAGCAGCCTTTTTCTCCGGCATATTTTCAATTATATCACACACCAGATCCAGATCTTCCTTCATTTCCTGCAGCGTTTGCGCCGCTGAAGCCGCCTCCATATTCGAATAATAAGTTGCCAACTCTTTTGCCTTCTCTGTAGAACGCTCAGACTTTACAACCTGTCGATATATTTTCTCTGCATTGTCCGGTGAAATTTCTTCGTAATACTTGCGGTATTCCGAAGCATCCGGCGCATTGTCTGTAAATACTACCTTTTCATCAAATTCCGCCACCCGCTTATTGAATGCGTCTACATCGTCTTTATACTTCTGCAGCTGTTTGACCTTCGCCTCCAGATTTTTGATATAATCCGAATTTGCACTGGTCGTTCCGGATTCGGAAGCAAGTTGTCCCTCCAACTCTTCAATACGGGCATTTGCCGACTTTAATGTTGTATATTTATAGTTGCCTTCCTCTGCCTGCTGTTCCTCTGAAACACTCGGCAATATTTTATTAACAAGCGGAACGTCCTTCAGTACCGGATACAGCACATTACTGCCGATACCTCCCACATCCAGCTTTATCAAAAAAGCAAAAACCACAAGCCAGATTATGATAATGATCAATGCGATCAGCGCAGTCACCAGTTTACTTCCTGCACTTTCCGGCTGATCAATCCCCTTAATCTTTTTATCGTCTTTTTTTGCCATTTTCTTAATCCTCACTTTCTATCTTGCTGCCATGTCGAAAACTTACCAGTTCATCTACTTCTTTCTGTTCTGCAGCATTCAGCTCCAGCTTAAACTCTTCAAAAGCGCGTTCTTTTAACTTTTCATATGTTTTACGCTCTTTCATGGCATCATCCAGTTTTTTTCTCGCTTTGGCAACTTTCTCTTCCTGCTGTTTTATGATGTGCTGCTGCTCACGAATACAGATCTTCATATCCTCCACAGCTTGCTCATACTGCTTGATCCTCGGCATGTCCAATGTATCATGCAAACATTCCGTCAACTGCTGTTCATAATACAGTTTCTTTTGTTCCAGCAAAATCTTTTTTTGCTCTTCTTCCCGTAATTTGGAAATTTCTAAACCGTACTCAGCTTTTGCCTGACTTTCCAGCTTTTCTTTAACAGCCAAAATATTTTGCATTTTGAACACAAACTTTGCCATTTAGACTATTCCTCCTCGAAAATGTCACATAACATTTTTACTTCATCCTCAAAAGTGAATTTTTCATTGACTCCCTGCATCAAATAGTCATTCACCGCATCTATCTTTTCCAGGGCATAATCAATATTTTTATTGGATCCCGGCTTATACGCACCGATATTGACCAGATCTTCTGCCTCTCGATATGTCGCCAATACGTTGTTTAACCGGCCACTCGCCTTTTTGTGTTCATCCGTCACAATACTGCTCATAACACGAGAAATGCTCTGTAATATGTCAATCGCCGGATAATGATTCGAATGTGCGATCTTTCGATCCAGTACGATATGTCCATCCAAAATGCTTCGTGCGGTGTCTGCAATCGGTTCATTAAAATCATCACCATCGACCAATACCGTATACAGACCAGTAATAGAACCTTTATCCGAACGCCCGGCTCTCTCGAGAAGCTGGGGCATTTCCGAATAAACACTTGGCGGGTAACCGCGGGAAACCGGCGGCTCGCCGGAAGCAAGGCCAATCTCTCTTTGTGCCATTGAAAAACGAGTTAAGGAATCCATCATCAAGAGTACATCTTTGCCCTGATCTCGAAAATACTCTGCGATCGCCGTAGCTGTCATCGCCGCTTTCTTACGGATCAGTGCCGGCTTATCGGAAGTTGCGACGACCATCACAGATCGTTTCATTCCTTCCGGGCCAAGATCACGTTCAATAAACTCTCTCACCTCTCTGCCACGCTCTCCGATCAGTGCGATCACGTTAATATCCGCTTTTGTATTGCGGGCAAACATACCGAGCAGCGTACTCTTACCAACGCCACTACCAGCAAAGATGCCGATTCTCTGTCCTTTACCTACCGTGATCAGACCATCTACCGCTTTCACTCCAAGCGGCAGCACTTCATCGATCAGCTGTCTTGTCAATGGATCCGGCGGTTGTGCTTCAACTGAATAAGGCACCCCACCTTGAATCTCATGATGATCCATCGGGCTGCCCAGTCCATCTAACACACATCCCAAAATATCATCACTGACCATTACCTGAAGCGGTGCATCCGTATTTTCTACGCGACTGCCAACGCCAACACCCTCTGTAGAATCATACGGCATCAACAATACACGATCATCACGAAATCCTACCACTTCTGCATTGATCACCTGATTCGTATCTTTGGTGATAATGTGACATAAATCATTCAATTTTGCGCTCGGTCCTATCGATTCCACCGTAAGGCCGACTACTTTCGCCACTTTGCCCAGACGCTTTTCATAGGACTGTTCCAACAATATATTATATTTCGATAAATCCATGAAATCCATCCGGTCTCACTCCTTTTCCTCTATCTCTGCGGCAAACTAACTTTTCTGTATGCGATGCTCTTATAACGCCAAAGTATGCAGCTTTTCCTGCAGATTCTGTAACTGTACATCCAAGCTGCAGTCAATCATTTTATCCTCTGTCTCAATAATACATTGATTGGCAGACAAGCTGGCATCTTCTAAAATATCAAATTCCGTCTGCTCCGGGAGCTGTTCCTTTAACTCCGCTTTATGTCCTGACACAACTGCCATATCTTCTCCTGAAACCCGAAGAACAACCTGTTTAGGCCGATCCAACGTGCCTTCTGCATTTTGGATCAGATGTAAAATTACCTCTTTATTTTCTGCACACACCTGTCCGGTTAATTTCTCGACAAGTTTTGCTGTCAGATCCGCAAAAAATGGTTCCATCTGCTGTCTCTGCTGTCTGATCTGATCTAACTCCTGCTCCACCGACTGATGCAGTTCCTCTTCTATCTGCTGTAACTGTTCCTCCGCAGCCGCAAGTCCTTCCTGCTTACCGGCATCAAATCCCTCAGAATGTGCCATAGTTTTAATCTGTTCAGCTTGTTGTGTCGCATGTTGTACGAGTTCCTCTGCTTCTGCCTCCGCCTTTGCAAGAATGTCATTCTTTTCCTGCATTACCTGTTCGTTCACTTCATCAGATAGTTTTTGGCGTTCTTCCTCGCGTACATCATCCATGTGGATGACCGGTATCCCATCTTGAAACGATTGTGCCTGTCCCGATGCTAACTCCTCAGCCGTAAGCGGTTGAAATGTATAGGAATCCTGTTTTGATTCCTCCGCTGTATACATCTGTGGGATCAGCTCTTCCATTCGTTGTTCCGAATCAATGATATGCTTCTGCTTTGCATCCACATTAAAGTAGACCGATTTTATTACATTAGACAACGATCTCGTCACCTCCACCTCTGGAAATGATAATCTCTGCAGAGTCTTCCAATTTGCGAATAATATTGACGATCTTCTGTTGTGCTTCCTCAACATCTTTCATACGCACAGGTCCCATAAACTCCATGTCTTCTTTGATCATGCTGGCAAGACGTTTGGAAAGATTGCTGAAGATAAGGTTCTGTACTTCCTCATTAGAACCTTTGAGGGCGATCGCTAATTCGTTATTATCCACTTCACGAAGTACACGCTGCACAGAGCGGTCGTCCAAGGACAAAATATCCTCGAACACAAACATCTTCTTGCGGATCTCGTCGGCAAGCTCCGGATCCTCGATCTCCATGCTCTCCATAATATGTTTTTCGGTTCCACGATCAACCGTATTCAAAATCTCTACGATAGCATCGACACCACCAACCACGGTGTAATCCTGGTTGACCAAAGAAGATAACTTTTGTTCTAATACTTTCTCGACCTCTTTGATCACATCCGGTGATGTACGGTCCATCTGCGCAATACGTTTTGCTACATCCGTCTGCTTATCCGGCGGCAATGCAGAAATAATTGCAGATGCCTGTCCGGAAGACAGATAGGATAAAATGAGTGCAATTGTCTGTGGATGCTCATCCTGAATAAAGTTAAGTAATTGGCTGGCATCTGTCTTTCGAACAAATTCAAACGGTCGAACTTGCAGAGATGCAGTCAATTTTCCGATCACATCTTTGGCACGTTCTGCTCCCAATGCTTTCTCAAGCAGATCTTTCGCATAGGCAACACCGCCCTCTGCAATATACTGCTGTGCCAGACACACATCATAGAACTCATCCAACACCTGATCTTTCATTGCCGGTGAGACACTTCTGGTATTGGATATTTCCAGTGTCAATTGTTCAATTTCATCTTCCTTAAGGTGCTTAAAAACATTTGCAGACTTGTCCGGTCCCAATGCGATCAACAGGACTGCCGCCTTTTGTACACCACTAAGTTCTTCTGATCTTGCCATGTTTCACCCTCTTTTCTCGAAAACTGTCTAATTCATGTTCTTCTGCCGCTTAGCTCCAATCATCATTCAGCCAATTACGCAGCAGCTGTGCCACCGCTTCCGGATTCTCATCCACAAATTTCTCAATCATCTTTCTCGTTTCTGATTTATCACTAAATTCTATATCCTCTAAGGACTGGTTCTCTTTGGTTGTGGCAAGCAATTGCTCCACCGAAAGTTCCGGCTCTTCATCTGCCACCTTAACCGGTGCTGTTCCGCGAAGTACAACGAATATCAAAAGTGCAATGATAAGTACCGCTAAGATGATCATTAAATAATCTTTCAAAGAGCGGGATGTGTCTGTCTTTGCTACAAATTTTGGTACTTCATATGCTAACACCGTTATCTTACCGGTATCTACACCTGTCGCATTCGCTACTAATTGGATCTGTTCCGTAGTCAGCTGGATCTCCGTACGTTTATTATTGGCTGCAATATACTCTTCAAAGGTCATATTATCCAAACTGCCATCTTTCTCCAGATCTGCCTCATTATATACTTTGTAACGCAGTGCTACGATAGCCAGACTGGATTGATCCTTCTGTACCGTCGGTATTTCTTTCTTAATGTTTTTGATCGTTTCATCTGTCAGAAGTCCCTCATATTTTTCAATCTTAACAGAATTAGACGAATTGTTTCCTTTATTGATCACGGTATCCGTATCGTCATCATTGGAACCGGTTCCCGGTTCGCCCGATACACCGTTGCTTCCCTCCTGTACATAATTATACAGTTTTGTCGGATAACCATAATCTCGACCATCTGCAACCTTATATTCCTTCGAAAGTTCTTCTGCTTTCGTCATATCAAAAGCGATACCCTGCGTACCAACCTGCACATCATCGTAATCTAATTTCACCAAAAGATCAGTCACGTTGGACGCCATCGTATTACGTAATTTTTCGCAATATTCATCAACACCGCCATTTATGGCTGTTCCAAGGCCACCGGACGTCGAACCATTATACCAGCATGTTCCATCGGTATCGTTGATAATAACATTCTCAACATCCGTTCCAACGGCATTTGCAAGCCAGTATGCAAGCGCCTGTGCTGTCGCCTGATCAAGCTTATCTTCATTTTCTTTATTTACGGTAATGCGCGCTGTAATAGATGTTTTACCTTCCTCATCCAAAATGCTGTATGTACTCTCCGGAACATCGATAAACACATCCGCATCATCAATAAAAGAATACTTTACCATACTCTTTTGAATATCAGATTGCAACGCCAAAATACGCTTTTGGTCCTTTTCACTCTCTGTTGTCGACATGGAATTGTTAAATGCACTGTCCCATGTATATCCGGTATCTACTAAATTGTTATCGCTCATTGTATACAACGCATCCGTCATATCATCATCATGGACATATAAGGTCAATCCATCTTTTGAAGATTTGTGCGAAACATTTGCATCATCCAATGCCTTTGCCATTGCATTCGCATCATTTAGATTATTAAATTCATTAAATTTTACCCAAGTCGGTCGGGATACAAAATACGTTGTAAGTCCGATCGCGAGAAGAACAACACAGATCACACTTATAATGATCGTCTTCTGCACTCCGGTATATTTATTCCAAAATTCCACAAATTTCGTGGGGATTTGTTTAATTCTTTCCTGCATAACAAGACTCTCCTACTCCCTTATGTATCGGGTTTTATTAGAACTGCATATTCATAATTTCTTTATACGCATCAACAACTGCATCTCTCACTGCAACCGTATATTGCAATGATACATTCGCTTTCTGTTGTGCGATCTGCAGATCATGTATGCTATCGGATTCTCCTAATGCATATTTAATTTCCTCTTCCTCCGCAGCATTGCTGTATGCATTGGTTTCTTCGATAAGATTCAGTGCAGACTGAAACACACTGTCAAACGCAGTTCCCTGTTGCTCCGACTCCACTAACATCGAGTCAGACTTGTCAGTCAATTTGGAAGCAACCTGCGGCGTCTGAAACGCTGTCATCAGATCAACACCTGATAATGCCGTTAGATCCATATTATTTCATACCTTTCCTTTGTTATTTTCTCTTAATTACTGCCCAATCTCCAATGCCTTTAATTCCATATTTTTGGAAGCATTGAACGCAGTGACATTTGCTTCATAAGAACGACTGGCATCAATCATATCTGTCATTTCTGTCACTGTATTTACGTTCGGATAATAAACATATCCGTCTTCATCGGCATCCGGATGCGTCGGATCATACACCATCTTAAGTGGCTCCTCCGTATCCTCAAAAATCTCAGAGATCTTAACTCCCTTACCCATCATTCCGGTTGCACCGGCGAGCGTGTCGCTAAATGTCGGGTAGCTCTTCTCCTCGAAAATAACAGATTTGCGACGGTACACGTTACCATCAGCATCTCTGGTACTGTTCACATTAGCAATATTTTGCGAGATCACATCTAAACGAGTGCGCTGTGCGGTCATACCGGTTGCGCTGATGTTCATCGCTGAAAAAACATTTCCCATAGTTCTCTCCATTTCTGTATAACTGTTTTACTCTCATGCTTACAGCCTGCACTCAGAAACACAAATTATTTCTGCATAACCATCTTAAGACGCGAAAACTCCTGACTGACCGAATCTAACATTGTATAATATTTGATCTGGTTCTTAGCCAATTCCGCACTTTCCGTATCAATGTCGACATTATTACCGTCCAAACGATAATCAACATTGCCATAGTCTGTATAGGTGGTCCCAGTCAGCGTATCCAGGTCAACATTTGCAATATCCTCATCCAAAGAAGACCCAAGTGTTACCGCGCTGCTTAAGTATTCCTCAAACTTTAGATCTTTACGCTTGTAATTAGGGGTATCCACATTTGCTATGTTGTTGGAAATCAACGAATTTCTAGTCCAACTTGCATCACATGTCTTTTCCAACACATTGATGTAGTTGTATGCTCCCGATGATATCATAGCTCCAACTCCTTTCTATCCACTGCTCTATATCTGCAATATGCCGGGACATCATCTCCAACCCTGTAAATCAAGGTGGTAAGGTTGTCCGCGTTATTTAAACATAGAAATACACATAATTAATTATAATATAAACCGCATAAATTACAAGTGAAAATTAAAAAAAAGGAGCAGACATAACTATCCTTACAGTTCCATCTGCTCTTTCTGTGTCCTCCTTGACGCTGTTTATTCTTCTGTTTTCTTCGGCATACTCTTTGAAAATCCACATTGTTTATCCATACAGGCAAGCTTATTACCTTTTTCGACCATCGGGCCGCCACATTCCGGACAATGTTCCGTAGACGGTTTCTGCCATGACATAAACTCGCATTCAGGATATGAGAGACATCCATAATAACGTCTTCCCTTTTTGTTCTTGCGGATCACAATCTCCCCGCCACATTTTGGACATGGAATACCTGTCTTTTCCAAATATGGTTTCGTATTGCGGCACTCTGGAAATCCAGGGCATGCTAAGAATTTACCATGCGGACCATATTTAACCACCATATTTCGTCCGCATTCCTCACAAATGACGTCGGTTACCTCATCTTCAATCTTAACTTCTTCCAGTTCTTTCTGTGCCTTTTCCACCGCTTCATGAAGATCCGGGTAGAAGTTACGTACGACCGTTTTCCATGCAACCGACCCATCTTCGACACGATCTAACAGACCTTCCATATATGCTGTAAAATTCACATCAACAATACTCGCAAAAGATTTTTTCATAATGGAATTTACAACTTCTCCAAGTTCTGTGATATATAAATTTTTCTGTTCTTTCGCAACATAATGCCGATTAATGATCGTTGAGATCGTCGGAGCATACGTACTTGGTCTTCCTATACCAAGTTCCTCCAGGGTCTTTACCAGAGACGCCTCTGTAAAATGTGCAGGTGGCTGTGTAAAGTGTTGACTCTTTTCAAAGTTTCCAGCCTTAAGTTTTGTGCCTTTCTCCAAATTGCGGGATAAAGACTTCTTTTCTATCTTATCTTCTTCCGTCTGATAAATAGTCAGATAACCGGAAAATACTACTTTAGATACGGCAGTCGTAAAACGATACTTATCCGTATCAATCTTGATCGAAGTCGTTTCAAAACTGGCCCCTGCCATCTGGCTTGCCAAAAAACGCTTCCAGATCAACTGATACAAACGAAAATGATCTCTTGACAATGCCTCCTTGACCATAGTTGGCGACAGATCTACATAAGTAGGTCGAATTGCCTCATGTGCGTCCTGAATTTTTTTATTATCTTTTCGGGCAGCTGCAGTCTGCGCCACATAATCTTTACCGTAATTTTCTTCTATATATTCTTTGGCACTCGCCTTAGCTTCATCTGAAATACGTGTCGAATCTGTACGAAGATACGTGATCAAACCGATCGTCCCGCGCCCCTTGATTGCAAAACCTTCATAAAGTCCCTGCGCCAGGCGCATTGTCTTCTGCGTTGAAAAGTTCAACGTCTTTGCCGCCTCCTGCTGCAAAGTACTTGTGGTAAATGGCAATGGACTTTTCTTTCTTCTTGTAGAAGTCTTCATATCAGATACCGTAAATTCCGACTGATTCAATTCAGCGATAATATCATCAAGCTGCTGTTCTGTTTCGATCGGCATTTTTTCTTTTGTCGTTCCATAAAAATCTGCGACAAACGGCTTTTTGTCCTTTTCTGCGCGAAACTCTCCCGACAGAGTCCAGTACTCCTTGGAAATAAAATTGTTGATCTCTGTTTCACGGTCAGCAATGATACGCAATGCAACCGACTGAACACGTCCGGCACTAAGACCTCTCTTAACCTTTGCCCAAAGAACCGGGCTGATCTGATAACCCACCATTCGATCTAACACGCGTCTTGCCTGCTGTGCATCCACAAGGTTCATATCAATGTCTCTTGCCTCTTTGATCGACTTTTTCACTGCATTTTTGGTAATCTCATTAAAGGTAATACGACTGGTATTTTTATCATCTAATTTTAGTGCCTTGGACAAATGCCACGAAATTGCCTCTCCCTCTCGGTCCGGGTCAGTTGCGAGATATATCTTATCAGCCTTTTTCACAGCTTTGCGCAATTTTGCCAACAAATCTCCCTTTCCGCGGATTGTAATATACTTGGGTTCAAAATCATTCTCTATATCAATACCAAGTGTACTTTTGGGTAAATCACGAACATGTCCATTAGATGCTACGACTTCATAGGTACTTCCTAAAAACTTCTTAATCGTTGTTGCCTTAGAAGGAGACTCGACGATCACCAGATTTTTAGCCATGTTACTACCTGCCTTTCCCTTCTTTCTTACCATACTTTGAAAATACGACTGATCTCTTAAATTTTTAAAGCATAATAATGTTGGCCCACCATATTAACCAACTTCTTCTGTTCTAAGGACGCTAATACTTCCATCGTTTGCGGTACACTAAGTCCTGTCTGTGCAACAATTTCCGATATATGTATCCCATCAAAACCTAAAATAGCATACACTATTTTTTCAGCAGTTTCAAGCATTACCTCATTTTTTTTCTTCTGAGCACTGTAATTTATGTCCCAGAAAGCACCCAGACCATCTAAAATATCTTGAATATCTGTCACAACAGCAGCACCAGATTTAAGAAGTTGATTACCGCCCGCATAACTTGGATCTAAAATATTTCCCGGCACAATAAATACTTCTTTGCCCTGTTCCAATGCACACTCTGCCGTGATCAATGAGCCACTCCCTTCTCTGGCTGCGATCACAAGTACGCCATCTGATAAACCGCTGATGATTCGATTTCGTCTGGCAAAGTTACTCCGAAATCCTCTGCTGCCGGGTGCATACTCCGAAATTACCGCTCCCCGTCTCTGCATCAGCATATATTGTTCGATATGTTCTCGCGGATAACAGATATCAACACCTGTTCCAAGCACACCATATGTCTTTCCTCCCGGAATGTCTAAAGCACCCTTTTGTGCACTGATGTCAATACCCCGCGCCAATCCGCTTACGACCGCAATGCCATTTTCTGCCAATTGTCTGCCAAATCCGGCTGCAATCTCTCTACTTTCATAACCGGTATTGCGTCCACCAACAATAGCGATCGCCGGTCTATCGGTATCCGGCAGCATTCCGCGGTAAAACAACGCATACGGCGGATCCGGAATATAACGTAGTTTCTTCGGAAACGCCTCGCTTTCCTGTGAACAAAACCGAATCCCCCGCTGTTCCATTCTTTGCATTTTATGTTTGATTTCTTTGACCGTCTCCGGCTTACCAAGCAGCGTTTTATCCTGCTCCGAAAAAACAGGTGATTCTTTTAGCTTTGTTTTGTCACCATAATAGATTTGCTCTGCATTTCCATAAATTTGTTGCAATTCATGTCTTTTCTTAGCACCAATCCCTCGTAATGTATACAGCCAATAGGCAAATAATTCCTGCTCCACAGCCTACTCCTTTCTTTAGACATTGACATCTGTGTTGTCTTGCGGAAAACTTCGGTAACAAACTGCTTCACTTAGATGATGACGTTTAATCTCTTGACTGTGATCTAGATCTGCAATACTTCTTGCTACCTTTAATATTTTGTGATACCCTCTTGCAGTCAGTGACTTTTGATCAAAAATCCCCCGTAAATATGCCTCAGCGTCTGCCGAAAGAACGCAATAACGTTTTACCCCCTGCGCCGTCAGTTCTCCATTGTACCGAAAGCTTTCTCCTTCGTACCGTTTTGTTTGAATTTTTTGTGCCTCCATAACACGCTCCCGAATCTGTGCGGAAGATTCCTCCTCTCCACGATTCTCCAATTCATCATAATTTAGCGAAACCGTCTCCGTACATATGTCGATGCGATCTAAGATCGGACGACTGATTCTGCCAAAATATTTACGGATCTGTGCTGTGGTGCAGTTACACTTGCGCCGGTCAGGATAGAATCCACATAGGCACGGGTTAGCTGCAGCCACAAGCTGGCATTTGGCCGGATATCGGTATGATCCTTCCAACCTTGATATCGTGACAAACCCTTCCTCTAATGGCTGTCTAAGCACCTCCACAGACTGTCGTTGAAATTCCGGTAATTCGTCTAAGAACAGAACACCACCGCTGCTCAGGCTGCACTCACCCGGCTTCGGATATCGTCCACCCCCGACAAGTGCTGTCTGTGGAATCGTATGGTGTGGTGAACGAAAGGGACGTTCCATTACAAGCGGGTGTTTTTCATCCAGCAAACCGCTCACACTATAAATTTTGGAAATTTCCATCTGTTCCTCAAAAGACAATGGTGGCATAATTCCCGGTATCCTTCTTGCAATCATCGTCTTGCCGGAGCCGGGAGGCCCCACCATCAATATATTATGTCTACCTGCCACAGCCACTTCTACTGCTCGTTTTACGGCTGCCTGACCACAAATATCCCGAAAATCCGGCAAATCCTCTCTCAAATTGCCTATAAATTCCACACGTTCTGTGTCTACATGGATATCCGGAGCATTTTGCAAAAAATCAATGACTTCTGAAAGCAAATGCACTCCAACAACCCGGATTCCCTCCACGATCTGAGCTTCTTTCATATTATCAGCTGGTACAATGCAATAATTGCAGCCATGCTCTAACGCCGTATACACCATAGGAAGAACTCCATTGATCGGCTGGATTGTTCCATCCAGACTCAGTTCGCCCAAAAGCATACCGCCCTCCAGATATTCCTGCGGAAAGTAACCTAACGCACCTAAAATCGCTGCTGCGATCGCAAGATCATACCCTGTTCCCGCTTTACGAAAATCCGCCGGTGACAGATTAATTGTTATTTTCTTGGGAGGAATACGAAAACCACTATTTCTGATTGCAATAGATACTCGTTCCTTCGCTTCTTTTACCTCGGAAGCCAAGAATCCGACCATAGAAAAACAAGGCAGTCCATCAGACACATCTGCCTCTACTTGAATCATACAGCCGTCAATCCCCTGAATGGCGGCACAAAAAGTTTCACAGAACATAACGTCCTTTCACTTTATCTTATAGAACTTTCTCTCTTTCATTTGATATTTTAATACACATGTTGTGTTCTGTCAACTTAAAATATTATTATCTCAAACTCTTCGCACATTAAAATGTGCCTATGCACTTTGAAAATTCAATAATAACTAGCATAAAAACAGCATGAAATCAATGGTTTTGGTATAATTGAGTTGCCAAAAAACAATTACAAACCGGAGGCTCATGCTGTGAATAAAGTATAACACAAGAGACTCAAAATGATAAGCAGATTTCTAAATCTATCAAACGGTTTTTTATAAGTCATCCAGAATCATATAATCCTGTACCTCAAACACATCTGCTATTTTTTCGCAACGTGAACATAAAAATGAACACCATGTGTTTCTTTTCCTTTTCTCACATAATTAATTTCTTTATTCATTGACAGAATCTCAAAATCCTGAAGTAATTCAAACAAGTCATTTTCATCCACATAGCAATGCGGGATACCGGCTTCATGTCCCTCCGTTGCTATCATCGTATATCCATCCACCGTTTTTTCTTTAACATAATGTGGATTATCCTTTGTATTAAATGAAATAAATGCCTCTCCTTTATCCTTCAAAACTCGATTTATCTCCCTCAATGCCTTAACAACTCCATCATAACTGGTATGATAGATTGTATGAAAACATATGACGCAATCAAAACTTTGATTTTCATATGATAACTCCGTCATATCCTCCACTCTCGCATCTATATTATCGAGACCTTTTTCTTTTATCTGCTCTTTCACATATGTGATGCTACTTTCCGATAAGTCTATTGCACTCGCCTTAAAACCATTTTTTGCAAAGAAAAAGGCGTGCCTTCCCTTCCCTGTTCCAATATCCAATACTGAGTGATACTTTCTAACCCAGCTTAGTGCCACAGGTAAAAACTCTTCTGAAATTTCATTCCATGATTCAGACTTCACTGCATCCCAATCCCAGCCCTTATGCTGTATTTCCACGATAATCATCTCCTTCTCGTATTATATAGTAGTAGTGTTTATAGCCCCTCTCCAAGGTCTGTTTGTGCTATACTAATTGGAGATACTGTGGATTGGTTCACACCTCCTACCACTTGATGGTTATAGGAAGGCTTCAGCCACAGTCTCTTTGTATATTTGTTAATCAGTTAGATACCACAATTCAAGGTGCATAGCTAAAATTTATGTGCGAAGTTTGAGTTATTTGTCTAAAATCTTTTTTAATTCTTCCATAAATGTATCGACATCTTTGAATTCACGGTAGATCGATGCAAAACGTACGTATGCAACTGCATCCAGCTCTTCCAAATATCGCATAACGAGTTCTCCGATATAACTACTTGGTATCTCTCGTTCTTCCTTGCTAAATACCTTTGCCTCAACCTGATCCACAAGGTGGTTCATCTGAGGAACCGAAATCGGCCGTTTGTGGCAGGAACGGAATACACCTTTTTCAATTTTGGTGCGATCATAAGGTTCCCTAGTCTGATCTTTTTTGATCACTACCAACGGAATTGCCTCCACTTTCTCATAAGTAGTGAAACGTTTTTGACATTTATCGCATTGTCTTCTGCGGCGAATCGACATATTTTCATCAGCCGGTCTTGAATCAATCACTCTGGTATCATCTTCTCCACAAAATGGACATTTCATTTCTTACCTCTTTCCGCATACCACCGGTTAATCCGTTGTCGTGATATGCAATTGTTCTCTTCTGTTATTATAGAGAACACATCTTAAAAACGCAAGGCAAAACCCCTTTTTGTTACAAGGAATCGTCAATCCCATTTACATTTTTTGAGGCATTTTTCCGTATCCACTTGAACCAGCACTACATCCGATCCAATGCGGCAAACACACTGATAGGGGACAATGTATTCATGGTCTCGACCTAAGATTCCTAACACCTTGCAAGGTCCCGGAATAATGAGTGTGCAGATCTGCCCTGTTTTTTCATCAAAATCTATGTCACACACATTTCCTAAGCGTTCTCCATCACATACATTGATCACTTCTTTGTCACGAAGCTCACATAAACGCACCACTTTCCCCTTTCCACACGGACGATTTCTTATCTCTAATATATGATCTTTTATGCAAGATAATTCTTCATTTCCCGAAGGGCCTTCTTTTCCAGGCGGCTCACTTGTGCCTGCGAGATCTGAATCTCTTCTGCTACTTCCATTTGCGTTTTTCCTTCAAAATAACGCATATTAATGATCTGATGTTCTCTGTCAGCCAAACGGTCTATCGCTGCTTTTAAAGATATCTCCTCGACCCATTTTTCTTCTTTGTTCTTTTTATCACTGATTTGATCCAAAATGTATAGGGTGTCTCCGCTCTCTGCATATACCGGTTCGTACAATGAAACCGGACTTTGGATCGCATCCAGCGCAAATACAATGTCCTCTGCCGGAATTTCCAATATCTTTGCCAGCTCCTCAATTGTTGGTTCACGGTCCGACTGCTTCATTAGCATTTCCTTCGTGTAAATTGCTTTATAGGCAGTGTCACGGATCGACCGACTGACACGGATGCTGTTATTATCTCGCAAATACCGTCTCAATTCACCGATGATCATAGGAACAGCATACGTAGAAAATTTGACATTCATTGTAACATCAAAATGATCCACTGCTTTCATCAATCCGATGCAGCCAATCTGAAACAGATCATCAATATTCTCCCCGGAATTATAAAAACGCTGTATAATGCTAAGTACCAAACGCAGATTTCCTTTAATAAAAGTTTCTCTTGCAGCTCGGTCACCCTTACCAATCTTATCAAATAGTTCCTTTTTTTCTTCTTCGCTCAGTAAGGGCAGCTTTGCAGTATTTACTCCGCAAATCTCTACTTTATACATTCCCATAACCCTTCCTCCACGGCTTATTCTGTTATAAAGTAGGATTTACAAATTTATATTTTTTATACTTGCTGCATGCGTAGGATTTCCTTTTTCAGCCGCTTCATTATCTTCTTTTCTAACCTAGAAATATAGGACTGGGAAATTCCCATCATATCTGCCACTTCTTTTTGTGTAAATTCCTTTCCATCCTTTCTGTCAATGCCAAAACGAAGCTCTATGATCGAACGTTCCCGTTCACTCAATAAACCTAACGCCTGTCTAAGCAGCCGTCGATCCACCTCATCTTCCAGACCCTTAGAAATGACGTCTTCGTCCGTTCCTAAAATATCAGATAAAAGCAACTCATTACCATCCCAGTCGACATTCAACGGCTCATCGATCGACACTTCATACTTCACCTTGTTATTACGCCGCAAAAACATTAATATCTCATTCTCAATACAACGGGAAGCATATGTTGCTAATTTAATATTTTTGAGTGGATTAAAGGTATTGATCGCTTTAATAAGGCCGATCGTCCCGATAGAAATCAAATCCTCTACTCCTATCCCTGTATTCTCAAACTTTTTTGCAATATACACAACAAGTCTGAGATTATGTTCGATCAGACTGCTTCTTGCCTCTTTGTCATGACTGCTCCCTAGTTTTGCTAATATTTCTTTTTCCTCTTCTGCCGAAAATGGCGCCGGTAATATTTCCGCTCCTCCTATGTAATGAATATCCGTACCGTTTTTACTTCGAAAGATTCCTCCAAATTCCGAAGCGATACGAAGTTGAAATCGATTCGCCACTGATATCTTAAGCATAACAATCCCCTTTCTGTGTTCAATGTTCCTATTATGTCAAAATACGACACTTTAATCTTGTTAATAGATCATTTGTATTTCCTGTTCTCCGCCCAGTTCATCACTGATCGCAACCGGCAAATGTACAATCGGTGTACGACCGGCAAACGTTACACTGTCAATACGGTATACCGGCAAAATGCCACTACCGCCGATCGAATGGTACGGGATATACACCGGATTCTGTGTGCGGTCTAACGACAATCCCGAAGCAAAATCAGCCGACAACACCGCTACTTTCTCACCGGTATACGGCGATACCAAGCCATTTCCCGTATCAAACAGTACACGAAGCACATATTCCCTGCCTTCATGACATAGCACCGCCTGAACGGTTGTCTGACACCGCTTATACGCTCCTTGCAGTTCTCGCGCCAGCACGCAAAAAGCAATGCCGATCCCTAACAGTCCAAGCAAGATAAACCAAATAGAATATCTTGGACTACTGCCCACTAATGCTCCAATAGCATGCAGCGCATTTAACAAACCACCCGTCACAAAAGCAACGATCAACAGTACTAACAGATCGGTTCTACGTTCTCTCCGGTCAAGTTCACGAAAGCCAAACCAGACCATTCCATATACTGTCAACAGACTGAGCAAAAATATCTGCCGATGTATCAAAAAAGATACTGCATAGATTGCCGTTGATAACACCGCCGCCAGGCAGGCACTCACTGCAATTCGTGATATGGAACTGCGCTTTCCTCGAAGAAGTCCTGTAATCCCCATTAGAAACAGGTTCAAAATCAGGTTCAGGATGAAGTAAACATCAAGATAAACTCTCATGTCTGTTTCCTTCCTCTCTTTCCGAAACCAAGTATACCGAATCCGGCCTGCGAAATATGTCAAAGCATGACAGATGCAGAAAAGATCTTTGACGGTTTTCGACAATAAAGGCAAAACCAGCGTTTTGCCTTGCAAGAATTGCTTATGCAATTCTTGTTGGCTTCCCACCACATAACAGCTTTTTACATGCAATGAAATAAGGCAAAACCAGCGTTTTGTAATGTTCACACCACATAACAGCCTTTTACATACAATGGAATAAGGCAAAACCAGCGTTTTGTAATGTTCACACCACATAACAGCCTTTTACATACAATGGAATAAGGCAAAACCGGCGA